>URPA01000040.1 GCA_900549545.1 uncultured Eubacteriales bacterium | reverse complement strand
TTTGTATTCTTCATTTTTCATTATTCAATATTCATCATTCATTAAAACGGATTTTTGTAATGAATAATGAATGATGAAGCCGCTCCGCTAATGAATAATGAACAATACTCCACCCCCTCAACAGGTTTACATAACCTGCAACACACCCGAGCGCCTTATAAAAACCCGGCTTGCAAAAGTTTTTTAGAGAAAACGGAAATATGTTCTTGACAATTCCGGTTTTTTTTAGTATAATAGCGAAGCTGTCACGCGGGAGCATAGCTCAGCTGGTTAGAGCACCTGCCTTACAAGCAGGGGGTCACTGGTTCGAGTCCAGTTGTTCCCACCAATCGTATATGCCTCTGTAGCTCAGCAGGTAGAGCAACGGACTGAAAATCCGTGTGTCGTTGGTTCGACTCCGACCGGAGGCACCACCCCGCAAATTGCGGGGTCTATGCGGGCATAGCTCATCCGGTAGAGCGCCACCTTGCCAAGGTGGAGGTAGCGAGTTCGAGCCTCGTTGCCCGCTCCAAAATGAGATATGCGGGCGCAATCTTCGCCCGCATATCCTGTATACGGCGCCATAGCCAAGTGGTAAGGCATGGGACTGCAAATCCTTGACCCCCAGTTCAAATCTGGGTGGCGCCTCCAGAAAAAAGCACGCCTCTGGCGTGCTTTTTTCAATGAAATTCGTTCCTTCGGAACGAATGAAATAGCTGCGCCATGAAATATTTGCTGCGCAAATGTGAAATATGCTGCGCATATTAAGGAACGAATTTTATTTCACATTCGGCGCAAGCCGAATATATCATATCCGAAGGATATTTCATATTGCGTCAGCAATATTTCATTAAAAATCCGCAAGGGTTAAAATTTTTCAAAAAGCAAGCGAGGTAATTATGAAGATACGGTGCGTTTGGGAACACAACGGGAATGATACCCTGCTCTATGCGGCAAGTATTCCGGGAGCATACAGCCGGGGAGAGAGCAGGGAAGCGGCTGTGGCTAAGCTTCCGGCGGACGCTGCCGGCTATCTGCGCTGGGCGGGCAGACCGGTGCCGGAGAGCTTTGATGTACAGATCGTTCAGGAGGCTGCCTGTGAGCTTCAGGTTTGCGATGCTGACTCCGATGTGCTGTTTGATAGTGAGCGGGGAGAGCTTACATGGGAGGAATATAAGAGCCTGAAAGAGTTTGCGCTCAAGTCGGCGGCGGATTTTCTCGCCCTGTATGAGTCCGTCCCGGCCAAGAACGAAAGCTCCGTTCCGGCGCGCGAGACCTTTTACGGCGCTGTACCCCGGACGGCGGAGGAAATGTACATCCACACAAAGAATGTCAATTCCTACTACTTTGGTGAGATCGGCGTGGAGACCGACAACGACGGCAGCATCCTCGACTGCCGCCGCCGTGGTTTTGAGACGCTGGAAGTTATGCCGGGTTTTCTTAAAAATCCCGTTTTTCACGGCAGTTACGGCGAGTACTGGTCGCTGCGCAAGGTTCTGCGCCGCTTTATATGGCATGACAGAATACACGCTAAGGCGATGTACCGCATGGCGCAAAAGACCTTTGGCGCGGACACAGTGCCGAATATCTTCTGCTTTTGACTTGCTGTAACTCAGCCCCGGAGCAATCCGGGGCTGAGCTTTTATGCGCTTTTTGTTGATACCGTATATTCCGTCACGCCGCTTATTGTCTCGCCGTCGACCTGAAGGGGAGTGGGGCGGGAGAATTTGACCTCTATATCGTGCCCGGTGTAGACCTCCACCATGTCGCGGCGCTTAATATGCTCGCCGCTGAATATGGAGGGGAAGGCCATGAGAGTCTTGAGCTTGCCGGGGTTATGAAACACCATGACAGAGACCTCGCCCTTATCGCCAAGGCGGTCCTGCTCGGGCGTTGGCATCATGCCGCCGCCGTAATAGCGGCCGTTCATCGTGGGGGCGAGCCACACATTGTTATATTTCCGCGTCACGCCGTCCACAGTGACCTCGGCGTCGGTGGCCTTGTAGTGAAACAGCAGGCCCTTGATGGCGATGGCGGTGTAGTTCACGGGCTTGTCCGACAGGGCGCGCAGTCTGTCGCCCTCCTCACAGCAGTAGCCGTCTATGCCGTAGCCCACGCCGTTGAGAAAGCGGTAGCTCCTGCCGTTGACGGTGGCGACGGGCAGATTTTTTATGTAGTCATTAATGGGGAAGGGCTCACCGCCCCGGTTTTTGCCCACATCGCGGAGAAAATCATTGCCGCTGCCGGTGGCATAGTAGAGAATCTCCCGCTCCGCGCCGACGGCAAGACTGTCGTTTATAAAGCGGTTGATCGTGCCGTCTCCGCCGCAGATTATCACAGGCTCGGCCTTGGGCAGCGCCTCAAAGAAGGCGGCGTAGTCGCTTACGCCGGTCATGTCCACAAAGTCAAGCTCTTTATCAGGGTAGAGCGCCCTGAGCTCCAGCGCCTGTTCATAGCCCCTGCCGTTTCCGGCGAGAGGATTGTATAAGACCGTATAATCAGCCATAATTTTCTCCTTTCTATTCGTAAAATTCCGCGTCAATAATGTCCCGCTGCTGGTTTTTGATTATCTTCACTGATGTGACAATGGTGTCAATGGTCAACAGCCCGTCCGCCGTCATCGCGGCGCCGGTGAGGATCATCAGCGCCCTGCCGCCAATGCCGGGGCGCAGCAGCAGGAGAAAGCCGAGGACACCCGTCACTATCGCCCAGACAAGAATCAGCCACCAGAGCGGCAGCCCGAAGTGCCTCGCGTTGAGCGAGGTCTGTATTCTGAAAAGCCCGTCCGCCAATATGCACAGGCCCAGAATGACGCAGATAAGGTTCATCATCTCTCCCGGGCGCGAGAGCATAACAATGCCAACGGTGAACATGAAAATGCCGAAGGCAAGGTCAAACTGAAAGGCAAGCCTGTAAAGGTCCTTTGAAAAATAGCCCACCAGCTTTATGACTCCCAGAAGTATAAAAAGCACGCCGCAGGCTATGCACAGCGCGTATGCGGAGGTCTCCGGCCGGAACATCATGAACACGCCCAGCGCGCACACCAGAACCGACACCGCAATCCCGCCGATTTTTGCCGCCCGCATCGGAGCAACAGAACGCATATTTACCCCTCCTTTAGTAACCGCTGAATAAATCGACTACGGCATCTTGCGGACAATTTGAGCTCTGATTTTGTCACTTTTTCTTGAAATACACAAAGTATTCCTGCAAAAAAGTGCCTTCACCAGAACACAAATTCTCTCGCAATCTGCTCTTGCCGATTTAATCATCGTTTACTTGTAATTTCTCTTATCTTAAATTATCCACAGGCGGCGGAAATTTGAAATGGGCAAAGTGCCGCGTCATGTCGAAAAAACGGACATAACGCGGCACTTGCCTAAAAAATATGTAGTTTTATGTCGAAAAACGGCGATTATTTGTCGCACTCGGCGTTTTTTAGGCTGCGGTTTATCATCTCTTCCAGCATACCCTGACGCAGCGTGCATATTCTGTGCACCATGTCGGCCGCGTCGTTCTTCATGCCCTCCATCATCCACTGGCTGATAAGCCCGAAGCACTCGCAGCGGTAAAGCCCCTCGATGGCGAGCCTGTCCCCGTCAGGGATTACCCGGCCGCGGAGCATATCGTCCAGAAAAACGCCCACCACATAGTCGCACACGCGCACAAGCCCCCGGTCAAACATATCCCGGTTCATGGAGTTATAAATATGCAGCATCATCTTCCGGCGCTGGGAGGCATACTCGATGCAGCTGCAAAGAAACTCCTCCCCGGACTCGTAATTGTCGTACTGGGCGATGATGGTGTTGGCGACATCGGTTATCACCTCTTCCAGCAGCGCGGGGATATCCTGAAAGTGGTAATAAAACGAGTTGCGGTTCACCCCGCAGCGCTCCACAATGTCCCGGACGGTGATTTTTTTGAGCGGGTATTCCTCCAAAAGCTCAATAAAAGCGGCCTTTATCGCGTTTTTCGTAAAGCTGGGCATCAGTGGCACTCCCTGTCAAATTCTTACTTGATTTGATATTATAACCGAATTTACACGCTTTGGCAAGTTTTTTACTATGCGCAAGGCTCTGCCGGACAAAACAGAGCGCCCACGCCATTTGGCGTGGGCGCTCTAAACTTTAATCAGTCCTTCTTGGATTTGTAAAACTTAAACCCGCCGAAAAGAACCACTGCCACGACGAGCAGCTTACCGAACACGCAGATTTTCTTTTTGCCCTTGGCTTCGCATTTGCATTTTTTCATGTCGTTTTCCTCCTGTTATATTTGCCGGGAAGCCCCGGCCTTTCTGTTTACACCAGCATAGCAGGGCGCTATGAGAAAGAAAATGGACAAAAATATGCTTCATGCGAAAAAAACAGACAATGTGGGTGGCTTTGCCTAAATAAGGCTTATTCGGCGCTGGCCTTTCGCGCTAAAATCTCACGAAGCTCATCGGCGGAGAAGGCGTAGTCCGTGCCGCAGAAGTGGCAGCGGCAGTGCGCGCCGTCATCCTCGGCTATCATCTGCTCAAGCTCCTCGCGGCTGACGCACTCAATGGCGGCGGCGATGCGCTCCCGGCTGCAATAGCAGCGATAGCTTATCTCGCTCTCCTCCACGATGTGGTGCTCAAAGCCCTTGAGAACCTGGTCAAAAACGGCGTACGGCCCGTCCTCGTCCAAAATGGTGGTGAGCTGGTCCATCATGAAAATATTGTCCTCAAGCTTAGAGATAAGCTCCTCCTCCGCGCCGGGCATAAGCTGGACGATGAAGCCGCCCGCCGCCTTGATGGAGCAGTCGGTATCCACCAGCACACCCAGAGCGCAGGCGGAGGCCACCTGCTCACTTGAGAGCAGATAAGCGGTCACATCCTCGGCAATTTCGCCGCTGACAAGCTCCACAGAGCCGATGTACGGCTCTCTCAGGCCGATGTCCCGGCTGACGGTGAGCATACCGTCCCGTCCGACTGCGGCGCCCACGCTGAGCTTCCCGTCGCTGCGAAGCGGGAGATCCACATGCGGGTCGCCCACATGGCCGCGCACACAGCCCTCGCTGTCAGACACGGCGACAATGCCGCCGATAGGCCCGCCGCCGTCAATGCGCAGGGTAAGGGAGGCGTTCTCCTCCTTCATGGCCTGCCCCATCAGTGACGCGGCGCAGAGCGCCCTGCCCAGAGCGGCGGAGGCGGTGGGGGAGCAGCCGTGAATCTCCCGGGCGCGCTGTATGGTGTCCCTCGCGGTGACAACCGCCATTTTTATTAAACCTTCTCCCGCTGTTGCGCGGATAATTCTGTCCATGGTATTACCTCTTTTTTATGCGATAAATTAGTGCGGCAGGTTTGCGGCGCTGATAAATATCCGCCCGTCGCCCGCCTCGGTGAAGCCGGGGACAAGGTGAATCTTCTCAAAGCCCGCCTTTGTCAAAAGCGCGCTCAGCCCCTCAAAGCTGTGGGCGTACTCAATATGCTCCTCGTCATTTCTGCGCCAGAGCTCGCCGTTGCGGGAGAAGATATTCATCCCATAGCGCAGCGCGGGAAGCTCGGGGTCAAACTCCGCCCGCCAGAGGCAGAGCGCGTCCTCCGTCTCGTCGACAAAGGCCTGCCCGTCAAGACTTTTGAGCCAGTCCGCCGGACGAATGTCGAAAATGAACAGCCCGCCGGGGCGGATAAACAGGTGCAGCCTGCGCAGGAGCTCCGGCAGGTGCCGGGGCGGGATGTAGTTCATCCCGTCAAGCGAGCAGTACGCCGCGTCCACCGTGCCATATAAATCAAGCTCCTCCGCGCTCTGGCACAGCAGCAGGGGCGGCGCCGGCAGGTCCGCGCATTTCTCCCGCGCCTGCATGAGCATATCCACCGAGGCATCAACCCCGATAAGCTCATACCCGCGCTCGGCCATTATGCGCGTGAGCGTCCCCGTGCCGCAGCATAAATCCAGCAGAAGGCGGAATTCGCCGCCGCAGCGTGCAAACTCCGCCTCATAAAGCTGCGCAAAGCGCTCATATGGCACATCGCCGGTGAACTTATCGTACCACCCGGCAAGTGAGCCGTAGCAGTTCATGCTTTTTTCTCCTTCATGCGGTTGAAAACAATCTCGTACCCGCCGCGGCCATACTGGAGCGAGCGGTTGACGCGGCTGATAGTCGCGCTGGAAGCGCCGGTCTCGGCCAGAATGTCGTTGTAAATCATGCCGGAATTAAGGCAGGTAGCGACCTGATAGCGCTGCTCCATGGCCATAAGCTCGGACACGGTGCAAAGGTCGTCAAAAAACTTCAAACACTCGTCAACGGATTCAAGGGAGAGAATTGCCTTATAAAGTTCCTCATTGCGCTGCTTATTGCGTCTGTTGTTCATTTTTAGCCTCCATATATTGAAATTATCAAAAGCCAGATACTTGAATACATGTTTTTTACTATGTTACATCATCACGTGAAAAAAGTAAAGAGTTAAAGCGCCGAAAAACGGAAAAATCTTCTTCGCAATCAGGCACTTTCCTGTGAAAAAATATACTTGCAGACACCCCAGCTTTAGTATATAATAAGGACACGAGGAAACGGAAAGAGGTGCTTATAGTGGCTTTTATCGACATGACAGTCGTGTGGCTTGTCGCTATGATTATCCTTCTGATCATTGAGGGCGTTGTGCCGGGTCTGGTTTCTATCTGGTTCGCGCTGGGTGCTCTGGCGGCGCTCATCTCCGCGCTTTTGAGCGCGCCGATCTGGCTTCAGATTGTGTGGTTTTTGCTGGTGTCCATCATTTCGCTGGCGCTGACGAGGCCCCTTGCAAGGAAGTATGTCAATGCGAAGGTCCAGCCCACAAACGCTGACGCGGTTCTGGGCAGAGAGTGCATAGTGACGGAGGATATCGACAATGTTTTGGGCGCCGGCGCGGTGGTTGTCGGCGGCAAGACGTGGACGGCCCGCAGTGCGGACGAGAATCTGAAAATCAAAAAAGGGGAGACGGTGAAGGCCCTGCGCATCGACGGGGTCAAGCTCATTGTTGCCCCGACGGAAGAAAATACCTGAAAAGAGTAAAGGAGAGTTATTATGCCTTATGTTATCATAGCGCTTTTCCTGATTGTTGTCGTCATTTTTGTGCGCTGCATTCGCATCGTGCAGCAGTCCAAGGCCTATGTGGTGGAGCGCCTCGGCGCGTACAAGACCACCTGGAACACCGGTATGCACCTGAAGGTGCCCTTCATTGAGCGCATCGCCAAGGTTGTAACTTTAAAGGAGCAGGTGGCGGACTTCCCGCCCCAGCCGGTCATCACCAAGGATAACGTCACCATGCAGATCGATACCGTTATCTACTTCCAGATTACCGACCCCAAGATGTACACCTATGGCGTTGACCAGCCTATGGGCGCTATCGAAAATCTCGCCGCGACAACGCTTCGTAACATCATCGGCGAGCTGGAGCTTGACCAGTGCCTCACCAGCCGCGATATTATCAACACCAAGATGCGCGCCATCCTCGACGAGGCGACCGACCCCTGGGGCATCAAGGTCAACCGCGTTGAGCTTAAGAACATTCTGCCACCCAAGGAGATTCAGAACGCCATGGAGAAGCAGATGAAGGCTGAGCGTGAGCGCCGTGAGGCCATCCTGCGCGCAGAGGGTGAAAAGCGCGCAGCCATTCTCGAGGCCGAGGGCGAGAAGGAGTCCGCCATTCTCCGCGCGGACGCTAAAAAGCAGCAGCAGATTCTTGAGGCCGAAGGTCAGGCCGAGGCTATCCTCAAAGTGCAGAAGGCTACCGCCGAGGGTATCCGCCTGATTAACGAGGCCTGCCCGACTGACGCCGTCATCAAGATAAAGGCTCTCGAGGCCTTCACCGCCGCTGCCGACGGAAAGGCCACCAAGATCATCATCCCCAGCGAGATACAGGGCATTGCCGGCCTTGCCGAGGGTGTGGTCGAGGCTGTCAAGGAGTAATTTTTCAATAAAAAAAGGCGGCTTTGGCCGCCTTTTTTAATGTGTGGAGGAAAAGATGGATAAGGCAAAAGAGTTTTTGAATAAGCACGGCATCTGCCCGGAGAGTCTGGACGTAAATATAGAGGCCCAGCGCATGGCGGAGGATATGGAGCGCGGCCTGAGAGGGGAGAAATCCTCCATGCCCATGATACCGACAAGGCTGTACATAGACGGCGCTTTGCCGCTTGACAGGCCCGTTGTGGTCATTGACGCGGGCGGCACGAACTTCCGCGCGGCGCTTGTGCGCTTTACGGCGGACGGCGTCAGGGTGGAGCGGCTCACCAAGGCCGGTATGCCCGGCATCGGAAAGCCCGCGAGCTGGGAGGAGTTTATCGCCTTCACGGCGGATAAAATTGAGCCGCTTATGGCCTATGCCGATGTGATCGGCTACTGCTTTTCATACACCGCCGACATCACCCCGGAGCTTGACGGCATTGTCGGCAGGATAGATAAGGAGGTCGTCATCAAGGACTCTGCCGGTAAGCGCGTCTGCGCGGATCTGCTGAAGGAGCTTGAACGCCGCGGAATATGCGGCAAGCGGGCGGTCCTTCTGAATGACACCGCCGCTGTGCTCCTCGGCGGTTCGGCCGGGCTTGATACCGCCGGGTACAGCGCCCTTATCGGTCAGGTCAGCGGTACGGGGACAAACACCTGCTGCGACATTGACGCGGGCCGCATCACAAAGCTCCCCGGCCTTGCACCGGGCAGAATGATTGTCAACAACGAGTCCGGCATGTATGACGGCATTGCCCGTGGTGATCTGGATGAGGAGCTTGATAGGCAGAGCGAAAACCCCGGCCTCAAGCACTTTGAAAAGCTCACCTCGGGGGTGTACCTTGGCTCGGTCTGCTCCACTGCTGTTATCCGAGCCGCACAGGAGGGCTATGTCTCCAAATCGGCAGGGGAAAGAGTTGCCGCTATGGGGCGGATAGACACCGCCGTGGTGGATGCTTTTGCCTGCGGCGAGGGCTTGGAGGGCGTCTCACCCGAGGATGCGGAGTTTATAAAGACCGTGGCGCAGACTATTATTGAGCGCTCGGCCAAGTGCATGGCGATAAACCTCGCCGCTATATTGCTGCTCACAGGCGGCGGAAAGGATAAGCCAGCCCTTATCTGCGCGGAGGGTTCTCTCGTGCAGAAAAGCCGTGTGTATAAGCCCGCGCTTGATAAGTATCTTGCAGCATTCGCCGCCGAAAAGGGGATAGAGTATGAATATAACGTTGGCGACGGTTCGACAATGCCCGGCTCCGCCGCCGCGGCTTTATTAAACACATAAAACAATATTCGCAACAGCGAATATATCATTGCCCGCCTTTCGGCGGGCAATATCATTTTCCAAAGGAAAACCTCATATCAAGCTCAGCTTGATATATCACTTATTTTTATCCTTTGGCTTGAAAATCAGCGCGGCGAGGAGGGCGAAGAACACGGCGGCGCAGGTACCGCCGGCCGCAGCCGTGAAGCCACCGGTGAAAGCGCCGAGAAGGCCTTTTTCGGCCACCGCCTTTTTAACACCCTGAGCCAGCGCGTTGCCGAAGCCCGTCAGCGGGACGGTGGCCCCGGCTCCCGCCCAGTCAGCAAGGGGCTGATACAGCCCCAGAGCGCCGAGAATGACGCCGATAACCACATACAAGGTCAAGATCCGCGCCGGGGTGAGCTTGGTATAATCAATCAGTAGCTGCCCGATGACGCACAGCAGCCCGCCCACGGCAAAGGCTTTTAAATAGTCAAAAAATATATCCATTGTCCTCTACCTTATCCCTTCATTTCGAGCGTCACCGCGTGGCAGATGCCGGGGATGCTGTCGCCCTGCTGGAAGCTCGTGGGGGACATGAGCGCGCCCGTCGCCGCCACGAGCACACGGCGCCAGATGCCGCGCTCCATGGCGGGGAGAATGTGCGCCCCGAGCACCGAGGCAAAGCACCCGCAGCCCGAGCCGCCCGCGTGGACATCCTGCGCGGCAAGGTCGTAGATAAGCACGCCGCAGTCCATATAAGTCGGCCCGAGGTACACGCCGTTTTCCCGAAACAGCGCCTGCACGGTGTCCCGCCCGAGCTTGCCGAGGTCGCCGGTGAAAATGGCGTCGTAATAATCCGGGCCGCGCCCGGTGTCGGCAAAATGCGCTTTGAGCGTCTCATAGGCGGCGGGGGCCATGGCAGCGCCCATGTTGTTTGCGTCCTTTATGCCCGCGTCAACTATTGCGCCGGTGGTGACGTGGGTGACGGATATCCCATCTGCCCCGTTCGCGAGGATGAGGGAGCCCGCGCCGGTCACTGTCCACTGTGAAGTGGGGGTACGCTGGCCGCCGTATTCCAGCGGGAAGCGGTACTGCCGCTCCGCCGAGCAAAAGTGCGAGCCGGTTGCAGCGCAGACGAGGTTTGCATAGCCCCCGTCAATGAGCATTGCACCAAGGCTCAGCCCCTCGGCCATGGTGGAGCAGGCCCCGTAGAGCCCCCAATATGGCACGCCGCTGTCCTTCACGGCGAAAGCGGAGCTGACGCACTGGTTGAGAAGGTCGCCGGAGAGTATATAGTCAAGGCTGGAGGGGGAGACTTTGGCCTTGTCGCAGGCGGCGGAAAAGCACTGGCGGATCATGCTGCTCTCCGCCCGCTCCCATGTTTTTTCGCCGAAATATGAGTCGTCCGAGATGAGGTCGAAGCCAGCCTTGAGCGGTCCTTCGCCCTCTTTTTTGCCGCCGACGGCGGCGTATGCTGTAATGACAGGCTGAGAAGGAAGCTGAACAGTCTGTTTTCCAAGGCGTTTGAACATCACGTTTCCTCGCTTTCAAAAGCGTTTGATCGAGAATATTATTCCTCGGAAATTGATGAGTATACACGATACATTATGTGAATTAAATTATGAAAACAAAATTATGTAAATTGCATTGAAAAAGCCAGCCCGTCAGGGCTGGCTTTTTCATGTGTTATGGTTTCTCACCGCACCGATGTGAGTTATAACAAGCGCCCTCTCAGGCTTGCCGCTTCGCGCCAAGCCAGCTACCCAAAGGGGGAGCCAAGAATTAGAACGGTGGTTACTTGCACATTACACCGCGCTTTTGGGGCTTTCAGGCGGTTTAGTTTATCTTCAGCTCTTCCCACAATTTGGTCATGTAGTCAAGCGCGGACTGGTCGAGATTGCGGTAGGCAAACTCGTTATAGCGCTCCTTGAAGCTGCCGTTGTCCGGATAGAGAATCTCAACTGCCTCCTCGCCGATATCCTCCTTGTATACCTCGCTATCATAGACAAGGGAGTTGGGGGAGGCGTAATAGATATACTCGGCGTTGGCGATAGCGGGCTCCTCGGAGAGCATGTAGTTTATGAAAATCTCCGCAAGCTCCTTGTTGCCGCAGCAGGAGGGGATGCACATGGCGTCAATAAAGTAATTCGTGCGCTCCGGGTAGTAAAACCGCAGGTCAACATCATCGGCCTGAGCGTCAAGCATGGTGAAGTAGTCCCCGGCGTAGTACGCGCCGACGGAGGCCTCGCCCGCCTCGAGCATGTTGTAGATCTCGTCCATGACATAGCTCTTTATAAGCGGGTTCTGGAGCTTTAGCTCCTCAAGCGCCCTGTCCCAAAGGGCGGTGTCGGTGTCGTTCACGTCCAGCCCCAGTCGGTACTGGGCAGTGCCGAAAGCGTCGCGCGGGTTGTTGAATTGCAGGATGTCCCCGGCGTACTTCTCGTTCCACATCAGATCCCAGTCAGTTGCGTCCGCCTCGTCAACGGTGTTGGCGTTGTAGATGATGCCGACCACGCCGTAGGTGTAGGGGATGGAGTAGAGATTTTCGACGTCATAATACAGGCCACGGAAATCCTCGCTTATATACTGGTAGTTCGGGATGTTGTCAAAATCCAGCGGCAGGAGCAGGCCCTCGTTTGCCATGCGCTGTACCATATAGTCAGAGGGGATGATGACGTCATAGCTCACAGCGCCGCCCGCAATGCGGTTATACATATCCTCATTGCTGGCATAGGTGTCGTAATTGACCTTCACCTTCTGACCGTAGGTGTCCTGATACCACTGCTCAAACTCGCGCACGGTGTCAAAGGAATCATCCGACCCGTCGGAGATATACTCGCCCCAGTTATACACGTTCAGGACAAGCTCCTTTTTTCCGGCGCTGCTCTTAATAAACACGAAGCACGCCAGCACCGCCGCAAGCACGGGGAAGAGAATCTTCTGCCAGCGCTTGGCGGGCTTTTTCGCCTTGCGGGGTTTGGCCTCCTCGTCGCTGTCGGCAAGGTTTGAGATAAGAAGCAGGGCGAGAATGACGAAGAAAATAATGGTCGCGAGCGCGTACATCTTTGGCGTGACGGTCTTTTTGGTCATGCTGTATATGCGAATCGGCAGGGTCTGGAAGCCGTTGCCGGCGGTAAAGTAGCTTATCACAAAGTCGTCGAGCGAGAGGGTGAAGGCCATTATCATGCCGGTGATGACACCGGGCAGAATCTCCGGTATCTCCACCTTCAAAAAGGCCTTGAACGGCGTGCAGCCCAGGTCCATCGCCGCCTCGGGCAAAGACCTGTCCATTTGCCGGAGCTTTGGCAGCACCTGCAATATGACATACGGCAGGCAGAAGGTCACGTGAGCGATAAGCATCGACCAGAAGCTAAGGCTTGTGGACATGCCGAAGAGCCGCCCCGCGAAAACGAACATCAGCATCAGGGATATACCGGTGATAATGTCCGGGTTAATCATGGGGATGTTGGTCACGGTGTCCAGCGTCGCTCGCAGGTACCGGTTTTTGAGCCGGTCAATGCCGACGGCGGCGGCTGTGCCCATAACGGTGGAGATGGCGGAGGCGCTCAGCGCCAGCACGAGGGTGTTTTTGACGGTGATGAGCGTGTCAGTATCGCGGAAAAGCTCCTTGTACCAATAGAGCGAGAAGCCGGAGAACACCGAGAGGCTCTTGCCCTCGTTAAAGGAAAACACCAGCAAAATGGCGATAGGCGCGAAGAGGAAAATCATGATTATCGCGGTATATATTTTTGAAGCAGTTTTCATTTTCTCCGCCCCCTTACGCCGCGGCCTTCCTGCCCGCACTGCGCTGCATAAGCGCCATGCACGCAAGAAGCACCACCATCATAATAAAGGCGATAGCCGCCGCAAAGTGCAGGTTGTTCGCCACGTACTGGCCCTCGATAGCGTCGCCTATCAGATAGAACTTGCCGTTGCCGAGCTTCTGGGAGATATAAAAGGTGCTGATGGAGGGGATGAGCACCATGGTTATGCCGGAGATAACACCCGGCAGACTCAGCGGGAAGATGACCCGGCGCAAAACGCCAAGGCCGTTGCAGCCGAGGTCCCTCGCGGCCTCAATGAGCTTTACGTCCATCTTCGCCATGACGGAGTAGATAGGCAGAATCATATACGGGAAATAGTCATACACCATGCCGATAACGACTGCCGCCTCCGTGCCAATGATGTGAACCGGCGGCAGACCCAGCAGGCCGGTCAGGCCGTTAAAAATGCCGGTGTCCTGCAAAATGGTCATCCAGGCGTAGGTGCGGATAAGGAAGTTCATCCACATGGGGATCATGATGAGCGTTATCATGACCTTCTGAACCTTTGGCGCGGCGCGGGATATAATATATGCGGCGGGATAGCCCATCAAAAGGCAGATAATCGTGGATATCACCGCAAGCTTGAGCGAGCGCCAGAAGATGAGCAGATAGGTGTACACCTCTTTTTCCGCACCGGCATCGTCTGTGACAGTGGAGGTGGCGGTGAAAAAGCGGGTGATATTATCAAAGGTGAAATTAAAGCTCTGGTCAGTAAAGGCGTAGTACGCGACGAAGATAAGCGGCACCACGATAAACAGCGCCGCCCAGATGGAGTAAGGCGCTAATATCAGCCTTTCAAGAAGCCCGCTTTTGCGGGCACTGCGCTCTCTCTTCATTCTTCCGGCTCACTTTCCGCGTCAGACAGCTCGTCGAGCTCGTTGGAGAAGGAGGAGTAGTCCCCGTACATTCCGGAATACTCGGATTTCTTCATAATATGAATAGCGTCCGGCTCGATATATAGGCCGATGTGCTCGTCCACGTCCACAAAATCCGTGGTCTGAATCATCCACTTGAAGCCATTGATGTCAACGATTATCTCGTAATGCACGCCGAGGAAGGTGACGGAGGTGACAACGCCGCGGAGCATACCCTTATCCTCCGGCACAATGTCCACATCCTCCGGGCGGACGACAACGTCCACCGACTCTTTTTTACCAAAGCCCGCGTCAACGCAGTCAAAGATATGCCCGGAGAAGGCGACGCGCCTGTCCTCAAGCATGACCCCGTCAAGGATGTTGCTCTCGCCGATAAAGTCCGCCACAAAGGCGTTCTGCGGCTCGTTGTAGATGTCGATTGCCGTGCCAATCTGCTGGATGCGCCCCTCCGCCATGACGACCACCGTGTCAGACATGGAGAGCGCCTCCTCCTGGTCGTGCGTTACAAAGACGAAGGTTATCCCCGTGGCCTTCTGAATCTTTTTAAGCTCCTGCTGCATGTCCTTCCTGAGCTTGAGGTCAAGCGCGGCGAGCGGCTCGTCCAGCAGCAGGACCTTGGGGCTGCTTATAAGCGCGCGCGCGATGGCCACGCGCTGCTGCTGCCCTCCGGAGAGACTGGTAACGCTCCGGCGCTCAAAGCCCGTCAGCGCGACCATGGAGAGCATCTCCTTTACACGGCGGTCAATCTCATCCGAGTCCACCCGCTTTTCGCGCAGCGGGAAGGCCACGTTTTCATACACATTCAGGTGCGGAAACAGGGCATAGCGCTGGAAAACGGTGTTTACATTGCGCTTATGGGGCGGCACGTCGTTTATCCGCTCGCCCATGAAAATTATATCGCCCTCGTCAGCACTTTCAAAGCCGCCGATAAGGCGCAGGGTCGTTGTCTTTCCGCAGCCGGAGGGGCCCAGGAGCGTCAAAAACTCATTGTCGTATATATCAAGGTTTATCTTGTCCAGAACGGTCTCCCCGTCGAAGGACTTGCTGACATTTCTAAGCTCGATTATTTTTTTCATGGCCGACCCTCCAAATTTACACACAAAAAGAAAAGACGCCGCATGCAAAAGCATACAGCGGCGTGAAAAAATCATATATCGGCCCGCGTTAAAGGGCCTTATGATCCCAATGGGTTTGAGAGTCTATATAGCAAAGATTACTTTTACTACTCTTATTGACCATTTCACAAGTTTGTATGCTCTGCAAGCACTGGTTTATAGTTACCAACTTATAAAACTTGAGCTTTTAACTCAATCAATAAGGCAACAGAAGTTGCCACCGCACCGGCGGTTCTCGGCATTCGACCCGGCTGTCCGTCTGGCCTTAGCTGCCTTTCGACAGCGGTCGCATCTTGCTTCGGATAAACTCAAAATACTATCCAATTGAGACGACTCATTGTAACAATATTCGCCGGGTATGTCAATAGATATTTCACATTAGCTGCCCAATTAAACCGGCGCATGTATTTACATTGTAGAAAATGTACATAATACGCTAAATAAAACCGCTTTTCACGGTGCAATTGTGTGAGTTTTGTTCGTTGAAGAAACGCTGTTTTCGTGGTAGAATATGAAAAAATTAACAAGACCGGAGGAGCTTCGGCCCCGCCGGCAAATAAAAAGGAGTTGCGTAAAATGTTCACAGATTTGTATTTGAACATGTTTAATCTGCCCGCAGACCTGGCAGAAGTGCTTAAAAATACCCGTGTCATCTGCTACCCCGAGTCCAAGGATCAGCTTCTGGAGATGTGCTTCGGCCCCACCCACAGCTCCCGCTACGATGTGACCTATCCCATCGCGGGCATGGGCATCTGCAAGGAGGCTGAGGTGCTGCGCTGCAAGAACGGCCCGGTGGTAAACTTCATGGAGGACTATATGCGCCGCCGTGACCCGGACTGCATGCGCATCGGCGATGACCTGCCGACGGATAAGCCCCGCTTCAAGGATGTCTACGGCTATGAGTTTTCCAAGCTCCGCAAGGAGACTATGGAGTGGCTCGGCGAGCAGCAGCTTATCGTCCTGCCCTTCCACGCGGGCGGCAAGTATTACGGCTATGACAGCCTCATGGTCTGCCCGGTAAACGCGGCGTTCTTCGCGCTGTCGCTTGCCAATATGCAGGGCTTTGTCAGCATTGACGAAGTGCAGGAGGGCTACACCCCCCGCGCCATTATCTATGTCGCCCCGCCCTTCAGACACACGCATTTTAACGGCAAGCAGGTCGTTGTCCACAACCGCAGCGAAAACCTCCACGAGGTGTTTTCCTATAACCTCTATCCCGGCCCCTCCGCGAAGAAGGGCGTGTTCTCCATGCTGCTGGATATCGGCGAGAATGAGGGCTGGATAACCAACCACGCCTCCGCCGCGATGCTCGAGTCCCCGTATGAAAACGAGGTCGTCTTCATGCACGAGGGCGCCTCCGGCGGCGGCAAGAGCGAGATGCTTGAGGAAATCCACAAGGAAGGGGATAAGATCCTTCTCGGTACCCACACCGTCAGCGGTGAAAAATATTACCTGAGCATGGGTGAAACCTGTAAGATTCACCCCATCGCCGATGATATGATTCTCGCCCACAAGGACATGCAGAACGATTCCGGCCATCTCGTCATCGCTGACGCGGAGGACGGGTGGTTCCTGCGTATGGACGGGGATACAAGATATGGCAACAACCCCGTGTACGAGAGCATCAGCATCCATCCCTCCGAGCCGCTGGAGTTTTTCAACATGGACGGCACCCCCGGCGCTACCTGCCTTATCTGGGAGCATGTCATGGATTCCACCGGCAAGCCCTGCACAAACCCCCGCGTCATCATCCCGCGCGATATGATAAACAACATCATCCCCGGCAATGAGCCGCAGGAGGTCGATGTGCGCTCCTTCGGCGTGCGTATGCCGCCCTCCACGGTCATGGCCCCGAACTACGGCGTCATGGGCATGGTCCAGTTTGTGCCTGTGTCCATCGCGTGGCTCTGGCGGCTTATCTCCCCGCGCGGCTTCAAGAACCCCTCCATCGCCGACTCCAACGCCGGCAGCGGCCTCAAGGCTGAGGGCGTCGGCTCCTACTGGCCCTTTGCCACCGGCAGAAAGGTCACGCAGGCCAATATGCTCCTGGAGCAGATGCTGGGTGCCCCCAAGACCCTGAACATCCTCATCCCGAACCAGTATATCGGCGCTTACCATGTCGGCTTCATGGGCGAGTGGCTCACCCGTGAGTATCTGGCCCGCCGCGGCGGCACCGTGCGCCGCAAGCATCTGGTTGAGTCCCGCTGCCCGCTGTTTGGCTACTCACTGGATGAGATGAAGATAGACGGTCAGTATGTCCGTCAGACCTTCCTGCGGCCTGAGCTTCAGTCCAAGCTCGGCTTCGAGGGCTACGACAAGGGCGCGAAGATACTCACCGACTTCTTCAAGGAGCAGCTTGAGCAGTACCTCACCGACGAGCTTGACCCCCTCGGCAGGCAGATTATCGAGCTGTGCATGAAGGACGCTCCGCTGGAGGAGTACCTCAAGCTCACCCCGATGAGCAATGTAAAATAAGCTGTAATTCTAAATCTCCGCCGAACTTCGGCGGAGATTTTTTGTGATAAGACAAGCGAACAAATGGAGAAAATTGCACCGTCCCATCGGCTCCCCTTACGCAGGGCAGGCAAGGATTGGCGCAAAACCTCAGCAAAGGCACTAAAACTACAACCGTACCTACTCTTGCTGGGGAAGTGGCGTGCAGCGCCGATAGGGGGCAGCTTTACGCCGGAGCAAGTAAAAGCAAGACGGAGGGGTATCTCCTGAACGGTTGGACTTTAGTCATGTACAGTTTTTGCGCATTGTGCTGATTACCCGCTTAGGCGCTCTACGCCAGCTCTCCCAGAGGGAGAGCCGAGATTTGGTGTGCGGTTCGCTATAACGCTTTTATTAAAAATAGCTGCGTACAAAGGCTCCACTGCGTAAGGGGAGCTGTCAGCCGAAGGCTGACTGAGGGGTCGT
>URPA01000039.1 GCA_900549545.1 uncultured Eubacteriales bacterium | reverse complement strand
CACCCTAATTGAAACGAGTAAAGAGGAGTGCCTCTTTACAATCTCCCGTGCAAGACGGAAAGATTATGCGCTGAGTTGAATGTGTTGATAGGTTAGAAGTATACAACTTCCAATTTGTTCGTCTGTTTTCTTTCATATTATCGCGTGACCGTTAACGGCCTTATTGACACCGTTCTTTTCCGGCGAGGCTGCGATTTTTTCAGTCGAGCAGCGTAGTTCCGTAGGAATTATCAATGGCGCAAAGCCACCTGCCGTCTACCTTGCGGTAGACATATGTTGCGCGCCTGTCCATGCTGTATTCGGAGCTCTCCCTGTTGTCGGCATCAAGCAGGGTCTGGGACAAAACCAGAACCGTGTCTCCCGCTTCAAGCATCAGCATGTTCCCCTGCGTGGGTACAACGCTGTTGTCAAAATACGCGGCGATTTTTATAAAAGCCTCCTTTATTGCGGCCTTTCCATGCGCCTCCATTCCGGGCTTTACGACCAGAACGGCGTCATCGGTGTAATACTCCATCAAATCGTCAAAGCGCTCATCTTTTATCGCTTTATCCGCCGCGGCTATCAGTTTTTTGATTTCTTCGTTCATTTTTATCTCCTTTCAAAAAAGTGAGCGTTGATGTACATCATCAACGCTCATTTCAAGATTTATACTTCTGCGATGACCTCACACTCGACGAGGACATCCTTGGGAAGCCTTGCCACCTCCACGCAGGAGCGGGCGGGGAAGGGCTGCGTGAAATACTGGGCGTAGATGGCGTTGATGGCTGCAAAATCGTCCATGTGCTTGATGAAAACCGTGGTCTTTATGACCTTGCTCATATCGCTGCCGGCGGCTTTGAGAAGCTCGGTCAGGTTCTTGAAAACCTGGTTTGCCTGAGCCTCGAGCCCGGCGGCGAGCTCACCGGTCTCGGGGATGATGGCTATCTGGCCGGAGGTGTACACGAGGCCGCCGGATATCGTGGCCTGGGAATAGGGGCCGATGGCGGCGGGGGCTTTCTCGGTGGAAACAACTTTCATAATGACAATCTCCTTTAATTTTGTTTTACCTGTACTGTGTAGCCGTTGTCAATAAGCGTCTGGATGAGGCTGTCACCGTGGGCCTGACCGCCCACCTCACAGGCAATGTGGACGTCGGTCTCGTTGGGCTTGAGCACGGTCGCGAGCTTATCATGCTCGACAGTGAGGATGTTCGCCCCGGCGGCGGATATGATGCCGAGGAGCTTTGCAAGGCTCCCGGGCCTGTCAAGCAGGGTGACGGTAAAGCGTATGCGCCGGTGCCGCGCGGCGAGGCCGCGCTCGATGATGCTCTGGATAAAGCTGACGTCGATATTGCCGCCGGACATGACGCAGACAACCCGCTTGCCGCGCACGTCTATCTTCCCGCTCAGCACCGCCGCAACCGGCGTTGCCCCGGCGGGCTCAACTATCTGCTTGCAGCGTTCCATGAGCAGCAAAATCGCGTCGGCAATCTCGGTGTCGGACACGGTGAGCACACCGTCAGCATAGCGGTTTATTATATCCATGCACAGCTCGCCCGGATTCTTGACGGCGATACCGTCGGCAATGGTGGCGGCACTCTCGGTGGTGACATGGCCCTTCGCGGCGAAGCTCTGGGCGATAGCGTCCGCCCCCTGGGCCTGCACGCCGTAGACCTTCACGCGGGGGTTTATCTGCTTTACTGCGGCGGAGATGCCCGCCAGCAGCCCGCCGCCCCCGGCGGGGACGAGGATGATATCCACCAGCGGCAGCTCCGAGAGAATCTCAAGGCCTATGGTGCCCTGACCGGCAATGACATCGGGGTCATTATAGGGATGGAGAAACTGCGCGCCCTGCTCCTTGCAAAGCTCACATGCGTGGGTATAGGCGTCGTCATAGCAGTCCCCATAGAGGACGACCTTCGCCCCGTAGCCCTCAGTGGCCTGTGCCTTCACGATGGGCGCGGCCTTGGGCATGACGATGGTTGCCGGGATGCCGAACATGTGCGCGGCATAGGCAACGCCCTGCGCATGGTTGCCCGCCGAGGAGGCGACGACCGGGCAGCGCTCACCCTTTTCGACCATCGAGGCTATCTTGTTGCTCGCGCCGCGGATTTTGAAGGATCCGGTTTTCTGACGGTTTTCGCACTTGAGATAAATGTCCCCGCCGGACATGGCGGAAAATGTGGAGCTGTGGTCAAGCTCCGTGCGGTGCAGGATGGGTTTAAGCCGCCCCGCCGCCTTTTCAATCTCGCGCAGTTCAATATTCATGGTTAGACCTTCTTTTTTATCAGGTATGAATTTATTTTAACCCCAGTATTTTCAAATTACAATAGAAAAGTACGCCGGATGCGGACAAATATTTGGACTTTTATGCAAAAAAAATACTCGTGTACGCATATAGCGCACACGAGTTAATGAGAGGCGGAATTATCGTTTATATGACGGCGCAGCCCTCGCTCTCCGGCAAAACGGAGATGACCCGCCAGCCGGGCAGCGCACGCTCAATATCCGGGCGGAGCTTATCCGCAAAATCCACATCACCGGAGATGCACAGCAGCGTTGACCCCGCGCCGGAGATGCACATCCCCCAGGCATCGTGCTTGCGGGCAAGCTCCAAGGCGGTGTCGCAGCCCTCTATAAGCGCGAAGCGAAACGGCTGATGCAGCTTATCCTCAAGGCAGGGGGCGAGCATTTCCCGCTCGCCGAGCTCCAGCGCCTTTATCAGCAGCGCCGCGCGGGAGACATTGAACACCGCGTCCACTCTCGGAACGCTCTCGGGCAGCACAGCGCGCGAGGCGTGAGTCGAAAGCTCAAAATCCGGCACCAGAACCGTGAAATGCAGCTTATCGCTGAGCGGGTAGGGCGCTGTGAGCGCCTTACCGCCCGCCATGGTGGAGGCGGTGAAGCCGCCGAATAGACAGGGGGCGAGGTTGTCCGGGTGCCCCTCCACAGGCGTGACGATATCTAAAAGCGCCTGCCGGGAGAGCTTCAGCCCGTACAGCGCGTTTGCCGCGACCGCGCCCCCGGCGATGAGGGCGGCGGAGGAGCCAAGCCCGCGCGAGACGGGGATGGCGCTGTCAAGAAAATCTATTTTCAGCGGCCGGGCCTGCGCGCCGCAGGCGGAGCGCACCGCCTCAAAGCCCTGATAGGCGAGGTTCTCGCTGTTTCTGTACTTCTCCGGGCAGCCGCTTATCTCAAGGCCGCTGCCGCCGAAGGAGAACTCAATATTATCATAGAGCTGCCACGCGATGCCGAAGCAGTCAAAGCCAGGGCCGAGATTGGCCGAGCTTGCCGGGACGCGCACGCGGACGCTGTTTTTGTTCTCGCTCACGGCTCAGACCTCCCCATTTTTCACGCATGCGGAGACATAGTCAAGAAGCCCGTCCGCGTCAATCACATCCCGGTGCAGCACCGCAGCGCCTCTGAGCTGGGCAAGATTTTCCGGCACGGGCACGCCGCTTATGCGCGAAAGCTCCTCCATGCGGTCAAAATCATCCCCGGTGAGGCTGCCGCCGATGGCCGCCAGCACGGCGGAGGGGAACTTATAGGGCGAGGCGGTGGAGAGAATGACCAGCGGGGCATTGCCCTGCCGCTCTTTTTTATACTGCTCTGCCCCGGAGAAGGCGACAGCGGTGTGCGGGTCGCAGAGATAGCCCCGCTCCCGCCAGACGCGGGCGATGGTGGCTTTCGTCTCCGCCTCGTCGCAGCAGCAGGCGGAAAAGACCACCCGGATGCTCTGCATGATGCTCTCGTCCACCTTATAATATCCCTGCGCGGAGAGCTCCGCCATGCAGCGGCGCACGAAGGCCGCGTCGCCCCCGGAGGCGAGGAAGAGCAGCCGCTCAAGATTGGAGGAGACAAGTATATCCATAGACGGGGAGGCGGTTTTATAAAACTCACGCCGCCTGTCGTATACGCCGGTCTGGAAGAAATCCGTCAGGACGCGGTTTGCGTTGGACGCGCAGATGAGCCGCCCCACGGGGAGGCCCATCATGCGGGCATAGTACCCGGCCAGAATGTCCCCAAAATTGCCCGTCGGGACAACAAAATCCACTTTCTCGCCCAGCTTGATGCGCCCAAAGCCAAGAAGCTCACGGTAGGCGATGAAATAATACGCCACCTGCGGGGCGAGCCTGCCGATGTTTATGGAGTTTGCCGAGGAGAGGGCACAGCCCGCCGCGTCCAGAACCCCGGTCTCCGGCAGCTTCAAGAAGGCCTCCTTCACGCCGCGCTGACAGTCGTCAAAATTGCCGCGCAGAGCGCAGACCTTCACATTGCTGCCCACCTGCGTCACCATCTGGGCCTTCTGAATGGGGGAGACCCCATCGGCGGGGTAAAAGACGATTATCCCCGTGCCATTTACATCATGAAAGCCCTCAAGCGCGGCCTTGCCGGTGTCACCGGAGGTGGCGGTGAGGATGAGGGTCTTGCCCGCGGCGCCGGTCTGCTTTCTCGCGGCGGTTATCAGCCGGGGCAGCATCGAAAGCGCCACGTCCTTGAAGGCGCAGGTCGGCCCGTGGAACAGCTCAAGGACAAAATCCTCCCCCACGGGGACAAGCGGCGTCAGCTTTTCGGAGCGGAATTTTCCCTCATAGGCCGCGTTTACAAGCTCCTCCATGTCCTCAAAATCCGGCAGAAGGTGACTCAGCACCGCTTTCGCGATGCCCAGCGGCGGCAGGGACAGGCAGCCCTGCCAGTCAAAGGGGCGCTCGCCCAGCGAGGGGTCAATATAGAGCCCGCCGTCCGGCGCGGGGCCCTGCAAAACCGCCTGAATACTGTTGGCGGTGATATTTTCGTTTCTTGTGCTCTGATATAACATAGTTTTTCTCCTTTATTCGACTGCTATTAGCCGGGCCTTCTCCACTCCGGCGGAGGATTCAATATCGCTCAGCAGCGCCGACAGGGGGCCGGGCATGGAGCTTATATCCACCGACACGGTGACGCTCGCCATGTTGTGAATCGGCAGGCTCTGCGTGATGGTCAAAACATTCGCCCCGGCGGCGGAGATGCGCGCCAGAAGCTCTGAGAGAACCCCGGCCTCATGCTCGAGCATGAACGACAGCACGGCCTTTCGCCCCTCAGCCATGTCCGAGGGCTCAAAAATATAGTCCTTATACTTATAATAAGTGCTGCGGGAGATGCCCGCCATTTTTGCCGCCTGGCTGACCTCCCTGACCTTGCCGCTGTCGAGCAGCCGCCGGGCCTCAAGCACTTTTTCGTAATAATCCGGCAAAATGTTCTTATGAACGATGAGATAGTTGTCAAGCATTGTTCAATCTCTCCAATTTACGAAAATCCTCAAAATATCGCTTGCGTTTAGAGCAGGTATATGATACACTGTCCACGTCAAAAATACAAGTGTTTTTTAAACACGGACACAGAAAAATTTCGGAGGCAGAGATGAAAGTAGCGGTTTTGGGATTCGGAACAGTCGGCGTCGGCGTTTATGAGATGCTGCAAAATGCAAACGGGCTTGAAGCTGGCCCGGTGCTTGTCCGCCCGGGAAAGGCGGACGCGCCTTTTAAGGTCACGTCCATTGATGATATTGTCAGCGATAATAGCGTTGACGCGGTGGCGGAGGTCATGGGCGGCATTGAGCCCGCATTCACTTACGCCTGCGCGGTTTTGAAGGCGGGCAAGCACTTCGTCACCTCCAACAAGGCGCTGGTATCCGAAAAAGGGCCGGAGCTTCAGGCGATAGCAAGCGAAAGCGGCGCCGCCTTCATCTTCAGCGCGGCCTGCGGCGGCGCTGTGCCCTTCCTGCACAATCTCTCCATTGCCAGAGAGAGCGATAAGATTCTCTCCCTCGGCGGCATACTCAACGGCACAACGAACTATATGCTCGACGCTATGCAGCGCTTGGGGCTGGAGTATTCTCAGGCGCTGAGCGATGCGCAGCGCCTCGGCTATGCTGAGGCTGACCCCACGGCCGATGTTTCCGGGCTTGACGCGCTGAGAAAAATTATGCTCGCCTGCGCGGTGAGCTATGATAAGCTGCCGGTGAGCGGGCTTTTGAACGAGGGCATTGAAAACATAACCGCCGCCGATGTCCGCCATTTTCAAGCCAAAGGCTACACCTGCCGCCTGATAGTCAGCGGCGGCGAGAGCGACGGTAAGCTCTGCGCCTATGTGGAGCCTGTGCTGCTGACAAGCTCCGCCGCTGAGTGCTCGGTGCTGGCAAATTTCAACATGGCGCGCTATGAGGGCCTCAACTCCGGCTCCATCGTGCTGATGGGGCAGGGCGCGGGCCGCTATCCCACTGCCTCCGCGGTTCTGCGCGATTTAAGCTGCATTGCCATCGGCCATAAGGCCATGCTCAAGGACAGCTGCGTCCGTGTCGCGGCGGACAACTCCGCCGCCAGCCACGCCTATTATGTCCGCCTGCCGGAGAGCATGGCGGGTGAGCTGCCCTGCGCGAGCGTCGAGGCCGAGGGCGGCATCGCCAGAGTGGTGACGGAGATTATCTCCGTCTCACAGATGCACGAGGCCGCCGCCAAGATAAGGCAGGCGGGCGGAGAGGTTTTCTTCGCGGCAATAAGGCAGTGAGGCGTTGACGATGATAAAGGTTGCAAAATTCGGCGGCTCCTCCGTTGCGGGGGCCGAGCAGTTCAAGAAGGTCAAGGCGATAATTGATGCCGACCCCGAGCGCCGGGTGGTGGTATCCTCCGCCGCTGGCAAGCGCTCAGCGGACGACCATAAGCTCACAGATTTACTTTACCTCTGCCACGCACATCTCAATTACGGCGTATCCTGCGAGGATATTTTGAATAGTATAGAACAGCGCTTTGCCGAGATTCGGGACGATTTGAAGCTCAGCTATGATGTGGCGGGGGAGTTTCAGAAGCTTCGCGCGAGGCTCAGCCGCGATTTCCCGGTGGATGAGCTGGTCTCGAGGGGTGAATATTTCACCTCCCGGCTGCTGGCGGAGTATCTGGGCTTTGATTTTGTGGATGCGGCGGACTGCGTGTTCTTCACCCTCGAGGGGCAGATTGACCGCGAGCGCACATACGCCGCCATCAACAAGGCGCTCTCCGAGCATGAGCGGGTGCTTATCCCCGGCTTTTACGGGAGCCTGCCCACGGGCAGAATCAAGGTCATGACCCGCGGCGGGAGCGACATTACCGGCGCACTCGCGGCGGCCGCGGTGGACGCGGCGGTGTATGAAAACTGGACGGACGTCTCCGGCATACTCATGGCGGACCCCCGCATAGTGCCCGACCCAAAGCCCATCTCCCGCATAACCTATGCCGAGCTTCGGGAGCTTGCCTTCATGGGGGCGAGCGTCCTGCATGAGGAATCGGTCCAGCCGGTGAAGGAGAAGAGCATTCCGCTGAATATAAGAAACACCAACCGCCCGCAGGACGCGGGCACCATGATAGTCGACAGCATCGACCGCGAGGAGAGCCGCGAGCGCTTTATAACCGGCATCGCCGGGCGGCGAAACTTCACCATCATCACGCTTTCAAAGCGAAATCTCAGCACCTGCGGAACGCTCCGTCAGGCGCTCGAGGTGCTTGACAGGTACAGGGTGCCGGTGGAGCATATAACCCTCGGCCTTGACAGCTTCGCGCTTGTGGCGTCCACCGCCGCGCTGGGGGACGCGCTGTACTCGGTGATTGCCGATATTAAAAAGACCTGCTCCCCGGACACGGTGGATGTGCAGGACGGGATTGCCCTCGTCGCCGCTGTCGGCAGAAAAATGACCTTCCGACCCGGTATCTCCGGCAAGCTTTTTCAGGCGCTGGGCGACAACGGCGTCAACATCCGTACCATCGCTCAGGGCGCGGATGAGCTTTCAATCATAGTGGGCGTTGAAAACGACAAATTTGAAACCGCCATCCGCGTGCTGTACGACGGATTCGCGGGCTGATTTAACAGGAAATAGGAGGAGAAAATATGAAAAAATTCAATGTTGCCATCCTTGGCGCGACCGGCGCTGTCGGCTGTGAGATGCTCAAGGTTCTGGAGGAGTACGATATTCCTGTGGGAAAGCTGCTGCCCCTTGCCAGCGCGAGAAGCGCCGGGGAAAAGGTCATTTTCAAGGGCGAGGAGGTCACCATTGAGGAGGCCACCGACGAGAGCTTTGAGGGCATGGATTTTGTCCTCGGCGCTGTGAAAAACGGTATGTCCCGCCGCTTTGCCCCTGCCATCGTCAAGAGCGGCGCAGTGTACATCGACAACAGCTCCGCCTTCCGCCTTGACCCGGATGTCCCTCTCGTCGTGCCGGAGATAAACGGGCAGGACGCCTTTAACAACAAGGGCATCATCGCAAACCCCAACTGCTCTTCCATAATCACGCTTATGGCGGTTGCGGGGATTGCGAAGCTCTCTCCGATAAAGAGCATGGTCGCCTGCACATATCAGGCGGTGTCCGGCGCGGGCCAGCCGGGTCTGCACGAGCTTGAGGACCAGATGAAGGCTCTCGCCACCGGGGGCGAGGTCAAGTGCAGCACCTTCCCCACGCAGATCGCCATGAACGTCATTCCGCACATCGGCGATGAGCTTGATAATCTCTACACCGATGAGGAGATGAAGATGCAAAACGAGGGGCGCAGAATTCTGCACCTGCCGGAGCTGAAGGTCACCTGCACCTGCGTGCGTGTGCCTGTCATGCGCTCGCACTCCATTTCTGTCACCCTGCGCACGGAGGAGAAGATCTCCATCGAGCAGGCGAAGGAGGCCGTGCGCGCCTTCCCCGGCTGCAGGCTCATTGAGGACTATCAGGGCAGAAATTACCCCACACCGCTCGATACCACCAATCAGGACCTCGTCTGGGTCGGCAGGATAAGGGATGATTTGACCGATGACCACGGCCTGACCCTCTGGTGCTGCGGCGACCAGATAAGAAAGGGCGCCGCCAGCAACGCCGTGCAGATTTTGAAGCTGCTGTCGGAGAATATGTAATGCCACAAAAAACCACAGGCAAACGCCTGTGGTTTTTTGTTGGAAATTTGCACCGACCATCTTGGCTCCCCATGAGGGGGAGCTGTCAGCGAAGCTGACTGAAGGGGGGCTGTGAGCGCCTGACTCAATTTGGTGCAAGGCAGCCCCCCCTATAGGCTCGCAAGCTCGCCACTTCCCCCAGAGGGGGAAGCAAGTAAATGCGGTGCTGTTTTTTTATTTTGCTTTTGCCATGCCCGTTTTTCTCAGCACTCTTTTCAGCATGGGGAGGCTCACCGATATGGACACTACCTCCGCAATCGGGAAGGAGAGCCAGATAAGGTCGAGCCTTCCTGTGAGTGAGAGCAGATATGCCGCCGGGAGCAGGGCAACAAGCTGCCGCAGGCAGGAGATAAAGAGGCTATATACGCTGTAACCGAAGGCCTGGCACACGCAGCTAATAGTTATGCACACTCCGGCAATGAGGTAGTGCGTGCTGATTATGCGCAGGGCGGGTATGCCAATCTGCATCATGTACTCCTTCGCGTCAAATATCAGCAGCAGCTTGTGCGGGATGGTTTGCAGCAGGATAAAGCCTGAAATGGTCAGGATGCTGGCGTACAGCATGCCGAATTTTATTGCCGAGTGTATCCGCTCCGGCTTGTTCGCCCCGTAGTTGAAGGCGATGATGGGGACAATGGCGTTTGTAAGCCCAATGACCGGCATGATGACAAAGCTCTGGAGCTTGAAATAAGCGCCGAACACCGCCACCGCCGTGGAGGAAAAGCCGTTGAGGATAATATCCATGCCGAAGGTCATCACCGACGAGACCGAGGACATGACGATGGACGGGATGCTGATTTTAAGAAGCTCCCCTAAAATCAGCTTGCTGGGCTTGAAGCCATGGAAGCTCAGGGGTACCTCAGGGTTTTTCTTCAGGCACAGGAACAGCCCGATGAGCGCGCCGAAAATCTGCCCGCCGACAGTGGCGTAGGCCGCGCCCGCGATGCCGAGCTTCGGGAAGCCGAGCAGGCCGAAGATGAGAATCGGGTCAAAGACGATGTTGAAGATAGCGCCGGAGAGCTGGGTGTACATCGAGTACCGCGCACGGCCGGTGGATTGGAGCAGGCGCTCAAAGCTTATCTCACCGAAGATGCCCACGGAGAAAATAAGCACGATGCGCAGGTACACAATGCCATACTGGACGATCTCCTCCACATCGGTCTGGGCGCGCATATATGGCTCCACCAGAGTCAGCCCCACCACCAGAAACAGCAGATAGCTCAGGCCTTGCAGCATAAGCCCGTTGAGCGCGGCGGCTCTGACCTTCTCCGGGTCACCCGCGCCAAGCGCGCGGGAGAGCAGCGCGTTCATGCCCACGCCGAGGCCCACCGCGAAGGCGATGAGCAAATTTTGCATCGGGAAGGCGACGGAGATAGCGGTAAACGCGTGCTCGCTTATGCGCGAGACGAACATCCCGTCCACTACATTGTAAAGCGCCTGCACCAGCATCGATATCATGATGGGTACGCCCATGTCCAGCAGCAGCCTGCTCATTGGCATAACGCCCATTTTGTTTTCTGTAAGTCTGTTTTCCATAAAAAATCCCTTTCTGTGACAACGAAAGGGATTTTAACACATTATAATTTTTATGTAAATAGCAAGGGCGAAAGAGAATAAAAATGGCGGATATGACGTTGGCTTTTAAGATTTCTTAAGGTGTTTTCCACGGAAATATATGCTAAACTTAAGCAAAAGACAATAGTTTATGGGGAAAAGCATATGGAAAACAAAAAAACATGGACTTATGAACAGCTTTCACGCCGTCAAGCAAGAAAAAGAATCCTGGTTATTTTATTCCCTATAATAAGCTTTATTTTTATTTTATTCGGATCCAGGTATTTGTATCATCTGACGCTGGGAGTGCTTCAATTTTATCACATTTCCACATATTTAATGATTGGCTTGGAAGAAATAGTGCTCGGAATTACATTTATCTCGATTCAACGCTATGTACGCGAGGGAATACAGCACCCGGAATGTGGCTCGCTGTGGTTTCAGATTTACTATGAGCGCCGCCCGCGGTGGTTCAGAAAAAAGATAGAGCGCCGCTGTGCCAAAGACCCGGGCAGAACACCAAAGAGTGAAACCCTGCGCATAATAAAAATTGCGCGAATCTTTGGCTGGGTGATGCTTGCGCTTGGCATCACGCTGATAGTACTTGGGATATTATTGTTAATAGTGTGTATGGAGGATTTAAAAGCAATATACGGGCTTCGATTGATGAGCTATATGATGGAACACTATTCGGCATAAAAAACAGGGGAGCGTGAGTCTGGCTCAAGCTCCCCGATATTTTTTTATCCGTTTTCCAAATTCTCAATCAGGCTGTCAATGGAATCCATTGTCGCCTGATCGGTGGAGAACAGTTTGCTCACGCCGTCGCAGCTGACGGTTATGAGCAGCTCGTCAAAATGGACGCTCAGCTCCACAGGCCCGAAGCCCTCTTTGGTGTAAATATCCTGAATGTAAGCAAAGCGCCCGGTGTGCTCCCAGTCGCGAATATCGGTTGGTATCAGCACCCAGTCCTCCGTGAAATCTCCGGTTTCGTAGGGCATTGCTGATATACGCTGCGTCTGGCCATAATAGAACTCAATCGAAAACGGCAGGCTTGTGTCAATATTCAGGAAATTTTCATCAATGGTGAAGGAGCAGTTTTCCGTTGTGTACGCAGTCAGCAGCTCGGATATAGCGGAATAGCTCCCCGGCGGGAGGGCGTATTTCTTCCCGGAGTCCACCAGCTCGCAGTAATCGTCCGGCTGGAGCCTCACCCGCTCGGTCGTTCGGCCGAGGAAGGTCAGATTCATCGGGTCCTCCCAGCTTTGATAGTCCGATACCTCTTCGCGTTCCTCGCTGCTGATAATGTTCCAAACCGCGCTTATCAGCTCCGCCTCCGTTGTTGAATAGCTCCTGCGGTAGTGCTGGGCGTTCACATCCCGCCCCTCAAAGCCAAGGCTGCTGTAAGGGCAGTCAATAGCCGTGCGCCGGGGCTCCGGTTCCAGGCTTGGGCTGGGCTGGTCAGCGGCGATAATCACGGTCGGCGGGGCGACAGGGCGTGGGGCTTTCTCCGCAGGCTTTTCAGCGCCGCAGCCGGTGAGGAGCAGCGCGGCGGCGAGGACGGGCAAAAGATATTTTTTCATGCTTCACCCCACATCCACATTGGTGGGAAAGTCCCCGATATATTCATAGGTGGGGTACTCTATCGTCTCCCTCACATAGTCCGGGTAGTCGGTAATTTCCTTGCCGACAATGTCCGCCACAAAATCGCCCGAGCCGTCGGAGAGGTCCTTGGCGGAGAACAGGTCGGCAATGAGATAATTGTACTCCGAAGCCCCGACATAGCGCGTCTGGAATGCGACCCACGCGAACTTCGGCGAGAGCTGCGAGCGCGTGCGGTCACAATAAACCAGCCTGTCACTGGTATGGACAAGCTCCCGCTGATGCTCCTGACTCAACACGAGCAGACGATATGGGTCAGTACCGTACCAGAGCTGGACAACTCTGTATCTGTCCGGCGCTTCCAGAATAGTTTCAAATACGCCGATGTAATTGCCGCAATCCTCGGGAATGGCGGCAAACTCAAACAGCTCGTACTTATCGCTCTCTATCTGCGTGTAGCCCAGCTTTTCCATTGAGCTTACGGCAAGCGCGGCCAGCTCCTCGCCGCTTTCAAAGGAATAAGTTTTCTCCTCCTCCGGCACCGGCTCATAGGGAGTATATATCCAGTCCTTATCATCGAGATAGACAGCAAGCGCGTCTGTCGCTTCGCTGCTCTCATGAACCTCACAGCCGACAAGCACCTCATCATTGGTCGTCAGCTCCTCTGTCGGCTCCTCGTAACGGCTCACGCTGCTTTTAAGCACACCGCAAAGCGCATACTCCGTCTGGTCAAAAAACGGGCGGCTGGTGATCTCAACCAATGAATACAGCCTGCCGTTTACAAAAATAAGGCTCTGCAAGGGGTGCGCCGGGGTCTCGACCGGCCCGGCGGCCTCCTCAGGCGCATCGGGAGCAATGGCGGGAGCTTCCTGCACCGCTGTTGACGGCGCGGGGGTCTCCGCCGCCTTCTCAAAATTGCCGCAGCCGCTGAGAAGCAGCAGCGCGGCGAGGATGGGGAGTATAGTTTTCCTCGTAATAATCGCCTCCTGTTTGATGAAAGTAAAACGGCTTGCGGGCAAAACATGATTTTTCATAAACAATTATATAGCATAAAAGGCAATATTGGAAGAAAATTTAAGAAAATATAAGAAATAAAAAACGCGGAGTGAGTAACGAAAAATGAAGAATACGAAACAAAAATCCGTTTTCTTATGAGAACGGATTTTCGTTTCGTGTATGCTTTACGCTAAAGATGCGGAGAACACAAAAACCAAATCACGACCCAACGTAGTGGGAGTGATTTGGAAGCAAAAAACAAGCCCGACCGGCTAAGAAGCCTCGCTGCAAGGCGGGGCTTCGTGCCAGAAGGGCTTGTGTAGAGTTGATTCAAAGCTGAGACAAAAACAGGCGGTTCAGTTCCTCCCAGCCGTGTCGGGTATCATCTGGCAGATTTACGATTTGGGCGCTGATTTCCGCGATGCTCTCGCTCAGATAGAGGTTTAGCGAGTCGATTCTGGGAATCGTTTTGACCTCGGGAGCGTTTCGCTTCAAGCTCAGAAGTGTTTCAACATCTGCGTGGAGGGCGGGAGCAAGCTCCGCCGCCATAAGCTCCTCAAACAGCATGGGCGGGGGAGTGCCCTTATCCAAAATCCATCGGCAGGCGAGGACAGGGCGAAGCACATAAAAATATTTTTTTGCTCTGACCATATCGCCCTTCAAATACTCCCGGAAATTGCCGGATGCCATGCTCAAATAGTGGCTCAGCTCACGCTTCGGGGAAAAATATTGCGGCGCTGCGGCTCTAAGCAGACGGGGGTATAGACTTTCTCGCTCTTCTATGCTAAGGTGTTTGTAGTGGCTCATTGCTCCGCTCCTTTTCTTGGTTGTCCGCAAACACCATTTTAGGCGCGTTCTTGCTTTGAGTCCACTTTTTTGTGCTGCACTTATATTGTAAATCTAAAAAACATTTTCCCCTTCGGCGGTATGCCGGAAGGACATATATCCGCCCAGCCAGCTTTCAATGCGGCGGCGCTCGTCGTCATAGCTGCGGGCACTCTTTTTCGTATATTCCTCGCGGCTTTTGAAGCCGTAAATATAAAATTCCCGCATGTAGTCGCGGATTTTCTCAAAGCTTTTGATAAGCTCGCTGTATGCCATGCCCTCACCATCCCTGTTTTGACATTATTATACAATATACTATGTCTAAAGACAAGAAACACAGCATATCCCGCGCGTGAGAGCATGAAAAGCACCCACTCTGAAATTAGGCAGAACGGGTGCTTATCTGGTGAGCCTCCACACCCACCTATTAGCGGGCGAGAGGCTCACCAGCGACAAAATAGCACAGCCATTGACAAAAGGCAATACCGGAAGCTGTTTCAATCGTTCTGAAAGGACGCTGCAATTTTACATCAGCAAACGCAAGAGGTCAGCGGGGAGAGACCGCAAAATGGGCGCAAAAAAACCTGCTCAGAAGCAGGTCAAAAAAACAAGATTACCCAGTACACCGTCTGATGGTGGAGATAAGCGGGATCGAACCGCTGACCTCTTGAATGCCATTCAAGCGCTCTCCCAGCTGAGCTATACCCCCATATATATAAAAGAGGTATACTGGGTAATTTGTATATTAAGTTGTGCCGGGGACGGCGAAAATAGGGCCGCACCCTTACGGCTTGATTATAATAGCAGATGGAGCGGGAAATGTCAAGGGAAATTTTTGCTTTTTCTAAAATTTTTGGGAAAATTTTGCGAGGAGGCTGGGAGAAAGGCGGTGCTGAATTAACTGCGGAGAAAGGCGGCCCCCTATCGTCAAGCCGTCCCGGCTTGCCACTTCATCTCCGCGCAAAGAGCCGCCTTGCGGCGGTTGCGCTCCGAAACGCGCCTGCGGGCGCAGCCCCAAAGGGGGAAGCGAGAGGGTGCATACAAATTTTGGGCTTACACGCATATTTGCAATAGCCCTCCGCCGGTAAAAGGAGATGTGGGTCGAGGGATGCGCAAAGCGGGGGCTTCACGCTATACACCTTGGTTTTCTGCTCAGAATATCACGCGTTTACAATCCCTCAGTCAGCTTCACTGACAGCTCCCTTTACACAAGGGAGCCGTTAGACTGGCGCAAACTTACAGCATTTGCGCTCCAAAACACGTCTGCTGGCAGAACCTTTAACAAGGGAGACTTGGAAGGGAGCGGATATGAGACAAAAGCGCTTGTTTGAGCGCAAAAGCAGCCTGCTGTCGGAAAATGTCGATAGCAGGCTGCTTTGATTTTATATCGGCCAGGTGGGGAGCCAGCCAAGGAGGGCGTGGCCCCAGGTGTTGTCTATGGGCTTGCCCGACAAGGCAGGATAGAACAGCAGAAAGAGCGCGGCGCAGAGGGCGGCATAGCCAAAGGTCAGGGCGCGCCAGCGGCGGCTGTTCTGCCGGAGAATGCTGAACACATAGCACAGCGACAGCACCAGAAACGCCGAGCAGGCAAAATAGTGATACTCAAAGGTTATGCGCGTGATGAAAACCCAGGGCAGAAGCTGGGCAAGGTACCCGATGAGGATAAAGGCGGCCTTTTTATCCCGCCGGGCGATGGACTCATAGCCCAGAACGAACAGACTAAGGAATCCGCCCCAGCAGAGAGCGGGATTGAGGAAGGAGCTTATCGAGGAGCGGCTGCCGTTATCAAAATACTCAAGGTAATAGAGAATCGGGCGGATATTGAGCACCCACTGATACCAGCGGGAGGAATAGGGGTGCTCGCTGTGAACCCCGGCGTGATATGTGAACATGAAGCGCTGGTTTTCAAGCACGATGCTCAGATATTCTTTGCTCAGCGGCGTGATGCCCCGGGCCGCGCCATAGGGGATATAGGCAAAATAATAGATGACGCAGGGAATGAGCACAAAGAAAACAACGCAGAACAGGCAATTTTTGAAAAACGCGGCGAGTGGAAGCGGGGCGTTTTCAATGGCCTCAAGGTTTGAAAGCTCCGGTTCGGGGCTATCCCAGGCTGAACTGAGCGCCGCTTTTGCTCTGCGGCGGGTTTTTATAACGGGGGCAAACTCATTGAACCAATGGGCGGCCCAGAGAACCGCAAGCCCGGCCCCTGCGTAGATGCAGGTCCACTTTGAGGCGGCGCCGATGCCGAAAAACAGCCCCGAGAGCGCCAGAGCCCAGTGCTTTTTCTCCGACAGCCAGATGTACATGAAATAATACATCAGCAGAATGAAAAACAGGGCGTAGGTGTCGATGGTGGCGATGCGGGTCTGGGCATAGTGCATGAAATCCGCCGCGAAAATTATCGTCCCGGCGGCGGGAATGGCCTTGCCGCCGAAGAGCCGCTTCAGGAAAAGATACATCACCGGCAGCATCAAGACTCCGAAGAGCGTTCCGCAAAAGCGCCAGCCAAAGGGCGTCATGCCAAAAATGGCGATGCCGAGGGACATTATCTCCTTGCCGAGCGGCGGGTGCGACACCTCATAGGGGTAGACATTATTTAGATGCTCCCACGCGGTGCGGGCGTGGTAAATCTCGTCAAAATAGGTCTGCTTCACGGGAGTGAGGGCGGTTTCGTCGCATAGTTCCGGCGCGGTGCAGCCCGATACAGAAATGGGCACACCGTCCCCGTCAAGCAGGGTAAATTCACCGAGATAGGCATTGCCGCCGGTGGAGCTTACGCGCACATAGCGGGGGACAAGCTCCGTCTCAATGGGGACGCTGTTCCACTTGAGGACGGAGTTATAGCCCTGCTCAAAGCTCGCGGCGTGGGTATAGTTTACGCCATCCTCGCTGTATTCTATCTCATAAGTGCCGCTGCCGACGCCGGAAAACAGCATGATGCCGGAGGGCAGTGCGCCCTCGGGCAGGGTGATGACGGCGCTGTTATCGGCCATGGGGGCAAAGCTCTCCGGCGACTGGCGGTTGCCGAGGCCGGTGAAGGCAAAGATGGCATAGATAAGCGTTATTGCGAGCAGCGGGGCGGCATCTTTGCGCGTGAAGCGGCGCTCCGCCGGGATGATGCCCGGCAGAGCGCAATGCTTGAGATTTGGGAGCCCCGCAAAGAACAGGACTATAAGCCCCGCGCAGATTATAGGCAGGGCAATACGGATAAGGGTATACATGTTCAGAGTTTCAGTTCACCTTTGAGTGCTTGATGCAATTCTTTTACGGAGGGGAGGACATAGTCAGGCTTGCGCTCGGCGGCGGCGAGGATCTCCTCGTCCGTCTCGCCGGACATGACAAGCACGGAGACGGCCCCGGCGTTCTGGGCAACGGCGATATCGGTATAGAGCCTGTCGCCAACGGCGCAGATATGGGCGTTTTCAATGCCGGTCATGGCGGAGACCTCGTCCACCATGGCGCGGTTGGGCTTGCCTATGTAAAACGGCTCGACCCCAGAGGAGGCGGTGAGCAGGGCGCAGATGCTGCCGCAGTCGGGCAGAACCTCATCCGCGGGCATGGGGCAGACCCAGTCGGGATTGGCGGCGATGAAGGCCGCGCCCCGGCGCAGGAAGTGGCAGGCCTTGTCGAGCTTTTCATACACAAGCTCCGTATCAAAGCCGACGACAACGGTGTCCGCGTCCTCCTCGACAAGGTTCACGCCATAGCTCAGAAGCTCGCGGCGGAAGGCGGCGGTGCCGACAAGGTAGACTCTTGCATCAGGTCTGGTGCGGCGTAGGAACAGGCCCGTTGCCATGCCGGAGGTAAAGACGTTTTCCGCCTCGCAGGGGAAGCCCAGCTTTCTCAGGCGGGTGATATAATCCTCACCCGCTCGGGAGGAGTTGTTGGTGAGATAGATATACTTTTTGCCGAGGCGGGGCAGGTCCTCCATCAGCTCAATGGCCCCGTCGTATATCTCGTCCCCAAGGTAAAGAGTGCCGTCCATATCAAAGAGGAACAGCTCACAGTCAAGCAGTTTTTTGAAATCCATTGTAGTCTCCATTCTGCCGCACACCGGCGGCGTGAAAAAATGAATAGTGAATAGTGAATAATGAATAATTGCGGTGTCACTTCGTGACGATTGGATGCGTCAAGGCTTAGTTTGACAAAGCCTCGCAGAGTTTGCCGATTGCAGGCGGCGAATAAAGTGGGAGTGTAAATCCCCTTGGCTCCCCTGCGTAAGGGGAGCTGTCAGCGAAGCTGACTGAGGGGTCGT
>URPA01000038.1 GCA_900549545.1 uncultured Eubacteriales bacterium | reverse complement strand
AAATCATCTTCCTGTACTTCTTTGAACATCTAACCCATGCGGAAATCGGCAAGCGATACGGACGGACACGCAGCACAGCCGGACGGCACATTTATCTTGACTTGCGCCGACTACGGGAGGAAATGGAGGTGTTAGCCCATGAGCAGGCTTCTTCCCTATGAAACAATCATACAGGCTACCAACGGAGAGCCGGAAGCGGTCAACACCGTTCTTGCCCATTATGCCGGATATATCCGCTATTACTCCCACATCTACGGGCATTATAATGTGGATATGGAGGACTACATCAAGACGAAGCTGATAGAAAGCCTATTCAAGTTCCGGCTTGACCGATAAACTCACAACTGAATAACCGCCGCCAGAGGGCGGCACACCGAGCAGGAAATCAGCAACAAGGTTTCCTGCTTTTTTTGTGCTTTGCAGTTGCCGGAATTGCCCTTTTTGCATTACTTATGCAGAACAAACCAGAAAAAATTTCCTGTTTTATTCGGCGTTTTTGGAAAACCCCTGTATTACCCCACGAAAAGGGAAAATAAGATAAAAATTTCTGAAAATCTCCGTCATTTTTGCCCTGTTCGGTGTTGTAGGTAGTGAGAGAGATTTTTACAAAAATGTCGCCCGCAGAGTCGGCAAAAATTTTTCTTCCCCGTATAGGGAAACAGCGGGCAGAAACCGCCGCTTCAATCGCTTTGTTAATGAGCCGCAGAGTTGGCATATTTCCCTTTTGCGGCACTGATATAGCAAAAGGCAGCCAGAACGCCCCGCCGGAGTTGTAGTGGTAGATAGAGGATGCCGGAAGCTGCCACTTTCTTAGAGCAAGATTCTACCATAGTACCAAAATTCGCTTACCGCTCATTTTGTCCTATGGGAATCTTGTTGGGGTTGCCACCCCAAGCCCGCCTTTTTGCGGCTTGCGCCGCTTGAAAAAATCCACCCACGAAAGGAGGTTAATAGCCATGAAAAAATATAACACGCCCCACCGCCACCGGGTAATCAAGACACGCTTGACAGAGGAAGAATTTGCAGAGTTTTCCGAGCGGGTTTCACTCTGCAAAATGAGCCAGTCCGAATATATCCGGCAAGCACTAATCAAGTCACGCATACGCCCGGTCATTACCGTTTCCCCGGTCAATGATGAATTGCTTTCTGCCGTTGGGAAGCTCACAGCCGAGTACGGGAAAATCGGCGGGAATCTGAATCAGATTGCCCGCTGTCTGAACGAGTACGGCGCACCTTATAACGCCCTCTCTGGGGAGGTACGAGCTGCCATAGCCGAGCTTGCCGCCTTGAAGTTTGAAGTCTTGCAGAAAGTAGGTGAAGCCGTTGGCAACATTCAAACATATCAGCTCTAAAAATGCCGACTATGGAGCCGCCGAGCAGTACCTAACCTTTGAGCATGACGAATTTACCATGAAGCCCACCCTTGATGAAAGCGGGCGGCTTATCCCCCGTGACGATTACCGCATTTCCTCTCTGAATTGCGGCGGCGAGGATTTCGCCATAGCGTGTATGCGCTCCAATCTGAAATACGGCAAGAACCAAAAACGGGAGGACGTAAAGAGCCACCACTATATCATCAGCTTTGACCCCCGTGACGCACAGGACAACGGCTTGACCGTAGACCGGGCGCAGCAGTTAGGCGAGCAGTTTTGTAAAGAGCATTTCTCTGGACACCAAGCCCTTGTATGCACCCACCCGGACGGGCATAACCACAGCGGAAATATCCATGTGCATATCGTAATCAATTCTTTGCGGATTGCGGAAGTGCTGCTCTTGCCCTACATGGAAAGACCAGCGGACACAAGGGAGGGCTGCAAGCACCGCTGCACGGACGCAGCTATGAAATATTTCAAAGCGGAAGTCATGGAGATGTGCCACCGGGAAAATCTCTATCAGATTGATTTACTCAATGGGAGCAAGAACCGCATTACCGAGCGTGAGTATTGGGCGAAGCGGAAAGGACAAGCCGCACTGGATAAAGAGAACGCTTCCCTTGCCGCCGCAGGTGAGCCGCCCAAAGTCACAAAATTTGAAACCGACAAGGAGCGGTTACGCAGCGTGATCCGCACCGCCCTGTCCTCTGCTATCTCTTTTGAGGACTTCTCCGGCAAGCTGTTACAGCAAGGCGTGACCGTCAAGGAGAGCCGGGGGAGGTTGTCGTACCTCACGCCGGACAGGACGAAGCCAATCACCGCCCGGAAGTTGGGTGATGATTTTGACCGTGCTGCCGTACTGGAAACACTCACCCAAAACGCACAGAACGCCGCAAGAGCCGCCGAAAAGCCCCTACCCAAACAGGAATACCCCCACAGCATAAAAGACCGTTTACAGCGCAACAAAGCCGCCATAAACGCACCGAAACAGGACAGCGTACAGCGCATGGTAGACCGGGAAGCCAAGCGAGCCGAGGGCAAGGGCATAGGATATGACCGCTGGGCGGCTGTTCACAATCTAAAGCAAATGGCGGCGACCATGAGCATTTACGAGGAATCCGGCTTTTCTTCCCCGGAGGAACTGGAAGCCGCCCTTGCCGCCGCCAGTGCCGGATTGCATGAAACCACCGGGAAACTGAAAGCCGTGGAAAGCACCTTGCGGGAGAAAAAGGACTTGCAGAAGCAGCTATTAGCCTACATCAAGACCAAGCCAGCCCGTGACGGATTGCGGGCGCAGAAATCGGAGAAAGCAAAGCGAGCCTATCGGGAGCAGCACGAAAGCGAATTTATCATTTCCGAATCTGCCGCCCGGTATTTCAAGGCAAAGGGAATCTCCAAGCTGCCAGCGTCCAAAGCATTACAGACCGAGATTGAGCAGCTTACCAAAGAGAAAAACGCCCTTTACAACGAGTACCGGGAGAAGAAAGAGAACGTCCGGGAATTGCAGACCGTCAAAAGCAATATCGAGCAGATTTTAAGGCGTGAGCCGGAACGCAGAAAGGGAAAAGACCATGAAAAATAAAATCCCAAGAATGGACTACCGCCAGTACCGGGCGGCGTGCCGGCTTGTGCATGAGTGCTGCAACTACGATAACGGCAACTGTATCTTGCTGGATAACGGCGAGCCTTGCGTTTGTGTGCAGAGTATCAGCTATTCGCTTCTCTGTCGCTGGTTCATTGCCGCCGTGCTGCCGCTGGACGGGAAGCTGGAAGCCGCCCTACTCCACCGGGCAGACAGGAAACGCTGTACCGAGTGCGGCGGGTATTTTCTCCCCAAGTCAAACCGTGGGAAATACTGCCCGGATTGTGCCGGACGCATGAAAAGAATCCATGCCGCACAGCGCAAGCGGAAGCAAAGGCTACTATGTCACGCTTTAGGAACTGGAAAGCCCCCGTAAATCAAGGCTTTTTTGACCGCCCTCAAAGGGTAGGCGATATTTATATCCTTTACCCCTCAAAACGGCGTTCTAAAGCGTAACAGAAGCCCAAAACAGACCATAAGGAGGAACGAATGGCAGACAACCGCAAATATTACTACCTAAAGCTGAAAGAGAGCTATTTTGACGAGGACGCTATCGTACTGCTGGAAAGTATGCAGGACGGTATGCTCTACTCAAACATTCTCTTGAAGCTGTACCTAAAATCACTGAAAAACGGGGGAAAGCTCCAGCTTGACGAGAATATCCCCTACACCGCACCGATGATAGCCACAATCACCCGCCAGCAAGTCGGCACAGTCGAGAGGGCTTTGCAGATTTTTATGAAGCTGGGGCTTGTAGAACCCTTGCAGAACGGGGCTTTGTACATGAGCAACATTGAGCTTTTAATCGGTCAGTCCTCTACCGAGGGGGAGCGGAAACGCCGTGCAAGGCGGGCTTTACAGGAACAGAAAGCCCTGCCGGAAGCCGTGGCGGACAAACGTCCACCATATGGGGCGGACATTTGTCCACCAGAGATAGAGATAGAGAAAGAGATAGATATAGAGTTAGAGATAAAGAGAGAGGGAGAGATAAAGACAGGACAGACCGTCCCCGCCCCTTTCGGGAGATACGGAAATGTATTCCTGTCAGAAAAAGAGCTTGCGGAGCTTAAAAAGGAGCTTCCCGGCAAATGGGAGTATTACATTGACCGCTTATCCGGCTATATCGCTTCCACCGGGAAGAAATACAAGAACCATGCCGCCACTATCCGGCGTTGGGCGGCTGATGATAAGGCAAAGGAGAAGCCGAAAAAGGGAATCCCCGATTATACCTACAAGGAGGGCGAGAGCCTTTGATAACAGCGATAGAACGTCCTGTAAACAGGACGTAAAAGACCATGAACAAGGAGGACGATTTTATGAATGATTATGATAACGCTATTTTCCGGCTTGCCACGGTACAGGAAGCAGAGCCGGAGGACTACACCGGAGAGGACGGGCTTTTATATTGCGGGAGCTGCCGCCAGCCCAAAGAAGCCTACTTCCCGGAGGGCAAGACCTTTTTCGGACGTGACCGACACCCCAAAGAATGTGACTGCCAGCGGAAACGCCGGGAAACACTGGAAGCCGCAGACCGGGAGCAGAAGCACCGGGAGGAAGTGGAACGGCTGAAAAGAAAGGGCTTCACCGACCCGGCTATGAGGGAATGGACTTTCGGCAACGACAACGGCAAATGCCCCCAAATGGAGAAAGCCCGCCGCTATGTGGAACAATGGGAGCAGATAAAGGACGGAAACCACGGAATGATTTTGTGGGGAGAAGTCGGCACGGGCAAGAGCTGCCTTGCCGGGTGTATCGCCAACGCCCTCATGGAGAAAGAAATTTCCGTGTGCATGACGAACTTTGCCCTTATCCTCAATGACCTTGCTGCCAGCTACAAGGACAGGAACGAATACATAGCCCGCCTTTGCAGCTTCCCTCTGCTTATCCTTGACGATTTCGGCATGGAGCGTGGCACGGAATACGGGCTTGAACAAGTCTATAACGTGATTGACAGCCGATACCGCAGCCAAAAGCCGCTGATTGTCACAACGAATTTGACGCTGGAAGAATTGCAGAACCCGGAGGACACCGCCCACGCCCGCATTTATGACCGCCTTATTGAAATGTGTACCCCCGTCTGCATTACCGGGGAGAATTTCAGAAAAGCCAAAGCACAGGCGAAAATGGAACGCCTTAAAATGCTGCTGAACAGAAAGGAGAGCCTATGACCGACACCCCCAACAGAAGCACCGCCACTACCGCCCGCCGCCCGGATTGCGTGACCGAGGTACGCAGAGGGAACACCGTCCTTGTAGTTTCCGGCTATTTCAAGCAAGGCACTACCGCCACCGCCGCCGACAAGATGATGAAAGTGCTGGAAGCCGAAAGCGCAGCCGGGGAACGAGCCGCCCACGCTATGTAAAGTGACATTCCCTGTTGAAAATAATTCGACATTATGTGCCATAAAGTAGCAAAAAGGACTGTACAGCCAGCCCCAACCTATGGTATAATAGACATACGGAATAGTGGGCTGGCTGTCGGAAACGGAGGATATTATGTCAAGACAGACCACCCAAACACTCATTACCGCCCTTTATCCGAGATTATCCCATGAGGACGAGCTGCAAGGCGAGAGCAATTCCATTTCCAACCAGAAGCGAATCCTTGAAAACTACGCAAAGCAGAACGGCTTCGGGAATCTGAAATGGTACACGGACGACGGTTATTCCGGGGCGAATTTCCAAAGACCCGGCTTCCAGTCCATGCTTGCCGACATTGAAGCGGGGCTTGTGGGAACGGTCATAGTCAAGGATATGTCAAGGTTAGGGCGCAACTACTTACAAGTGGGAATGTACACGGAAATGATTTTCCCACAGAAAAACGTCCGTTTTATTGCAATCAATGACGGCGTTGACAGCGCACAGGGCGACAACGATTTTGCCCCTTTGCGTAACATTTTTAACGAATGGCTGGTGAGAGATACGAGCAAGAAAATCAGAGCCGTGAAGCGGTCAAAAGGCATGAGCGGGAAGCCCGTCACAAGCAAGCCCGTGTACGGCTACCTCATGGACGAGGACGAAAATTTCATCATTGACGAGGAAGCCGCCCCCGTGGTGAAGCAGATATACAGCCTTTGCCTTGCCGGGAACGGTCCGACCAAGATAGCCCGTATGCTTACGGAGCAGCAGACACCCACGCCGGGAACGCTGGAATACCGCCGGACGGGAAGCACCCGCCGCTACCACCCCGGCTATGAGTGCAAGTGGGCGACAAACACCGTGGCGCATATCCTTGAAAACCGGGAATACACGGGCTGCCTTGTGAACTTCAAGACCGAGAAAGTGTCCTACAAGGTAAAGCAGAGCAAGGAGAACCCCGAAGAAAAGCAGGCAATCTTTGAGAACCACCACGAGCCAATCATAGACCGTGACACATGGGAGCGTGTGCAGGAGCTACGCAAGCAGCGCAAACGCCCCAACCGCTATGATGAAGTGGGCTTGTTCTCCGGCATACTCTTTTGTGCCGATTGCGGCAGCGTCATGTACCAGCAGAGGTATCAGACGGACAAGCGGCGGCAGGACTGCTACATATGCGGCAGCTACAAGAAGCGCACCCGTGACTGTACGGCGCACTTTATCCGCACCGACCTTTTGACCGAGGGAGTGACGGAGAATTTGCGGAAAGTCACCAGCTACGCCGCCAAGCACGAAGCCCGGTTTATGAAGCTCTTGACCGAGCAGACCGAGGACGGGAGCAAACGCCGGAACGCCGCCAAGAAGAAAGAACTGGAAGCGGCAGAAAAGAGGATTGCGGAACTCTCCGCTATCTTCAAGCGGCTGTATGAGGACAGCGTGACCGGGCGCATATCGGACGAACGTTTCACGGAGCTTTCGGCAGACTATGAAGCCGAGCAAAAGGAACTGAAAGAGAAAGCCGCCGTTCTGCAGGGCGAGCTTTCAAGGACGCTGGAAGCCACGGCAAACGCTGAAAAGTTTATGAAAGTGGTACGCAAGTACACCAGCTTTGAGGAACTCACCCCTACCCTGTTACGGGAGTTTGTGGAGAAAATCGTAATCCACGAATCGGAATCCCTTGACGGGAAACGCCGGGGGAAGCTCCGCAGACAGGAAATCGAAATCTATTACTCTTTCGTCGGCAAGGTAGAGTTGCCCGACTAAAGCCCGACCCGTCCGGCAGTCAGCCGGACAGGGAACGGCAAAATTTTTTACACTTCTTTTACTTCTTTATCTCACATGAACTAAGGGAGCTGGCACGGCAAAGCCGTGACTGAGGGATTGTAAATGTGCGATATTTTGAGCAGTAAAGTTAATTACCGCACAGGTAACAACCCTCCAGTCAGCCGATGGCTGACAGCCTCCCTTACACAGGGAGGCCTTTGGGCGGTGTAAATCAAAAGAAACAGCATAAAGATAAACACCGCACTAATCTTGGCGCCCCCTTGGGGGCTGCGCCCGCAGGCGCGTTTCGGAGCGCAACCGCCGTAAGGCGGCTCTTAGCGCGGAGATGAGCTGGCTTGTCGCAAAGCGGCAAGCCTGAAGGGGGTTGTACACAAACTCAAGCGCAGACCATCCCCCCTATCGGCTCGCGCCGCTCGCCACTTCCTCCATTGGGGGAAGCAAGTTGTTGCGGCTGAAGCCGCAACTGCTCCGCAATAAAGCAAAAACCTCTGCCCACGTCTTTCGACAAGGCAGAGGTTTTCTATACGCAATATCACATCTTCTCCGGGGCGCTGACGCCGATAATGCCGAGGGCGATCTCTATCACCTTACGCACGGAGTCTGCGAGGAGCTGGCGGGCTTCAAGCAGGCCCGGCTCCGCGTCCTTTATGCGGCAGACGGTGTAGAACCTGTGAAAGCGCGAGGCAAGCTCGGTCACATAGTGGTTCATGCGGCTGGGGTCATAGTCCCGCGCGGCAAGGCGGATCTCCTCCGGCAGGGCGGCAAGCTGCTTTATAAGCTCCCGCTCGGTGTCGTCGGTGAGCAGGGCGGTGTTGACGTCCGAAAGCGCGGGCAGGTGATTTCCCTGCGCCTCAAGCGCTGCGAGCAGGGTGCATATTCTCGCGTGGGCGTACTGCACATAGTACACGGGGTTTTCGCTGTCCTGACGGACGGCAAGCTCCAAATCAAACTCCACCGGGGTCTCCGGCCGGGAGTTGAAGAAATAGCGCGCGGCGTCCACAGGCACCTCGTCTAAAAGGTCGGTGAGCGAAATTGCCTTGCCCGTGCGCTTGGACATACGCACGACCTCGCCGTTGCGGGTGAGCTTGACAAGCTGCATGAGCACGATGTCAAGGCGGTTTTCCCCGTCAAGGCCCAGCGCGTCCATGGCGCCCTTGAGGCGGGCCACATGGCCGTGATGATCCGCGCCCCAGACGTTGATGACCTTTTCAAAGCCGCGCTTTTCAAACTTGTTGCGGTGGTAGGCGATGTCGGCGGCAAAATAGGTGTAGAACCCGTTTGCGCGGCGCAGCACATCGTCCTTGAGCTCGAGCTTCGCTATCTCCTCATCGCTCTTGCCCTTGGCCTTGAGCTTCTCGCCCAGTATGCGAGAGGTGGCGAGCCACAGCGCGCCCTCCTTTTCATAGGTGTAGCCAAGCTCGGTAAGCTTGTCCACGGAGTCCTTCACATAGCCGCTCTCGTGCAGCTCCGACTCGAAAAACCACTTGTCGTACTCGATGCCGTAGCGGCGGAGATCGGCCTGCATCTTGGGGATGTTCCGCTCAAGGCCGAAGCTCGCCATGGCCGCGTGCCGCTCGGCCTCGCTCTTGTTCAGGAACTCTTCGCCGTGCTCATCGTAAAATGCCTTGGCAAGGAGCTTTATATCCTCCCCGTGGTATCCGTCCTCGGGAAACTCGACCTGCTCCTCGCCCAGGATTATCTGGCGGTATCTCGCGTCGATGGAGGTTGCAAACTTCTCTATCTGGTTGCCGGCGTCGTTAACATAGAACTCGCGGCTGACATTGTAGCCCGCTCTGTCGAGAACGCTTGCCAGCGCGTCACCCAGCACGCCGCCGCGGGCGTTGCCCATGTGCATGGGCCCAGTGGGGTTTGCGGAGACAAACTCGACCATCAGCTTCTTGCCGTGGCCCTCGTCCACGCAGCCATAGTCCTTGCCCTCGGCGCTGAGCGCGGCGAGGACATCAGCGTACCACTTGTCCGACAGGCGGAAGTTGATAAAACCCGCGCCCGCCACCTCGACGGAGGAAAACCAGCTTCCCTCAAGCTCAGCGTTCTCAGCCAGAGCCTCAGCGATCTTGCGCGGTGCCATGTGCAGCTGCTTCGCGCCGGCCATGGCGTGGTTTGCGGCATAGTCGCCGTTGCGGGGGTCTTTGGGTATCTCCACTCCGCCCTTAAGCTCCGCCCCGGCGGGCAGCTGCCCCTTTTCGGCCGCCTTCAGGTAGGCCGCCTGCAAAATATCGTTAACGCTGTCCTTCGCGCTCTGAATCAAATTAGCCATCTGTCTCTTCTCCAATCTCTTTTACAGTTATATGAAAGCTGTTTCTCGCAATAACGCTGTTTTCCACATCAACCGAGTAATCAATATAGAGGCTGCCGCCGTTTTCATCCATCTCCCGGCGGATGCTGCCTGTGCTGATGCCCATGGCCATCGCGCCGTAGGGGGTGTTATACATGAACGAGCTCTTCTCCCCCTGCCGGAAAATCATCCGGCTGGTGACAACCCCGTCCCTGTCAAGCACAACGCGGTCAGGGTAGGCCATCATGCTGGTGCGCGTCCCCTCAAGACCGGTGACCTCACTCTCCATGTAGCTCAGGCAAGCCACATCGTCCTCGAAGAAATAATACCCGTCGGTTGTAAATTCAAGACTGTCGTCCTCGCCCTGAGCGTAGACGTGGGTACTGTCTATATTTATAAGTACATCCTTCATTATATCAGGCCTCCATAGCGGGGACTTCACCGGCAACAATGCCCTCCCTGCCGAGCAGGGCCCCCGCCAGGCGGGAAAACTCCGCTCCGCTGCCGCTGGTGTAATATATCTCCCGGCCGCTGCCGCCGGTCATGTCTCTGTCGCGGAGCAGGCCGCTCAAACGCTGGGCGGCACTGACGGAAGCGCTCACGAGCTCCACGTCCGCGCCGAGGTAATCCGCGATAGCCGCGCCGATTATTCCAAAATGCGTGCAGCCGAGGAGCAGGGCCGTTGCTCCGCCGTCCTTTATGGGCTTGAGCTGCCGCTCCACCGCCGAGCGCACAAGGGGGTCCTCCGGGGCGCTGTGTCCGCTCTCTATAAGTGGCACAAACTCCGGGCAGGCAATAGCGATGACCTCCCGCTCCGGGCAGAGCGCAGCGAGCGTGCGCTGGTACGCGCCGCTTCCTATGCTCGCGACCGTTGCGATAACGCCGAGCGGCCCCTTGCCGCCGTGCTTTGAAAGCGCCTCCGCCCCGGCCTGCACAACGCCCACCGTGGGCAGCTTATATTCCGCCAGCAGCTCAGGCGCGATGCTGGAGACCGTGCCGCAGGCGGCGATAATGGCCTTGACGCCCTTATCCGCCAAAAAATCCAAATCCTGCCGGGCCATAACACGAAGCTGCCCGGCCGGCCTTGAGCCATAGGGCACACGCCCGGTGTCGCCAAAGTATATTATATCCTCCCCCGGCATAAGCTCCCGAAACGCTTTGAGCGCCGTAAGCCCCCCGAGGCCGGAGTCAAAAATTCCAATAGGTCTGTTGTCCATGCTGTTCTCCTGTTTCTGTGCTAAGTATTTAATATACCGCAAATATCCTGCCATTACAAGAAAAATTTGTTCTTCGCCGATAGTGGATTTTGGGCTTGTGCTTTGCTATAATAGGTATATAATAAAACGATGCTACTTCGATGGGAGGTTAGGGCATGAAAATTGAGCTTACCGCCAAGGAATTCCGGCGGCTTTTGGATATGGTCTATGTGGGCAACTGGGTTTTGAACTCCGCTCGGGGCGATGACCGCTTTGAGGATTACGACCTCTTGGAGGAGAAGCTCTTCTCCATGTGTCTCTCCTCGGGCATGCCGGCGCTCGCCGAAAAGTGGCAGGGGCGCATCTACCCCTCCCGCGCGTTTCAGGAGGGCGGCATACATGAGGCCATTGCCGACTATGAGGACGCGGTGTTTTATGACATTCTGGCCGAGGAGCTTGCAAGGCGCGATCTGGGCCTTGAGGACAGCGACCCGGAGGATTTTGCGCCGCTGACCGTGCGCATGGAGGAATACCTCTCGGAGTTTGAGCGCAACGGCCTCAACTCCATCAATATTGATATATAATGCAGGAGAGCGCGAATTATGCATGACGAGCTTACAAAAGAGGATATAAAAAAGATGCAGGAGGAGCTTGACTACCGCAGGCTCGAGCTTATGCCCGGGCTTATTGAGGAGGTCAAGCGCACACGCGCCTTTGGCGATCTGAGCGAGAATTTTGAGTATAAGGCGGCAAAGCAGGCACAGAACAAAAACCGCAGCCGTATAAGATACCTCGAGGGCATGATAAAAACCGCCAGAATAATCGAGGATAAGTCCGCCGGAGATCAGGTGGGCCTGTACGACAAGGTGGAGATTTACATACCCGAGGATGACGAGACGGAGATCATTCAGGTCGTCACCACCGTGCGCTGCGACCCGCGCAAGGGGCTAATAAGCAAGGAATCCCCCTTCGGGCAGCAGGTCTTGGGCAAAAAGGTGGGGGACAGCTTCACCGTCCATGTGAGCGACACTTACAGCTACACCGCGCAGATCCGCTCCATCACCAAAACTCAGGACGACGGCTCCGCCCCGCTTATGCAATTTTAAGGTGGTTTGCACACGTTTTATTAAATGCGTAGACAAAGCCTCGCAGAGTTCGCCGCTCGCTCGTCAGATGACACTGATTACATTTCGCTTCCACCAAGCGTGGTGAAAGCTGCATATCCATCAGCGCCATCTTCCTCTCCGAACTGAACCCGCTACGCTGGGCTTCAGTTCGGTTAAAATAAGTTTTTTCCGGGGGCACGTACCTCGGAAAAAACACTTTGCACGGAGAGAGTGTATTTTTGCCCTTCTCACGCGGGCAAAAATGCGCGGTTCGGAGTGAATCCCCTTTTGAATTCAAAGGCAGAGGCTTTGAATTAAGTCAGTTTTTTGGTAAAAAATCCTTGACATTTCGGTAAAAACAAGTATACTTATATAGCCTGTCTTTGATGGACGGGTTATCCTTGCTCTCACTTCATGTGGGGGCCATCAGACCAGAAGGAGGTGCAATTATGGCAAAAGCAACCGAAAAGTACGAAGTGATGTACATCATCAACCCCAACTTCACCGAGGAGCAGACCGCCGCAGTCGTTGAGAAATTCAAGGCACTTGTGGAGGCTAACGGCACTCTGGACGAGCTGGAGGAGATGGGCAAGCGCAAGCTCGCTTACGAGATCAACTACATTTCTGAGGGTTATTATGTGCTGATGAAGTTCACCAGCAATCCTGATTTCCCCGCGGAGCTGGATCGTGTTCTCGGCATCACCGACGGTATCCTGCGTCGCCTGATCACTCTGCGCGCAGAGTAAGGAGGGCAAAAAATGCTTAATCACATTGTTATTATGGGCCGCCTGACCCGGGATCCCGAGCTCAGATACACCCAGTCCCAGACGCCTGTCGCATCGTTCACCGTTGCTGTTGACCGGGATTTCGGCAGCAGGGACGGCGGCGAGAAGCAGACCGATTTTATCGACTGCGTGGCATGGCGCCAGACCGCTGAATTTGTCAGCAAATATTTCCAGAAGGGCAGCATGGCAGTCGTCTCCGGGCGGCTTCAGATCCGTGACTGGACCGACCGCGAGGGCAACAAGCGCCGCAGCGCGGAAATAAATGTTGACAATGTCTATTTCGGCGAGAGCCGCCGCAGAGATGGCGACGCTCCCCGCAGCGACAGCCGCAGCTCTTACAACAGCTATGACGATAACCGCAGCAGCATGGGCGCAAGCCCTGTCTCCGGCGGCTTCTCCGAGCTGGATGACGATGACGGCGAGCTGCCGTTTTGAACTAAGTGACCGCTGAACAAATCGTCTCGGCATCTTGAGGACAATTTGCGCCCTGATTTTGTCGGTCTTTCTTGCCATACACAAAGTATTGTCTGCGAAAGCCCAACTTCATCAGAACACAAATTCTCTCGCAATCTGCTCTCGTCGATTTATTCATCGTTCACTTCACTAAAATACTTTTAATAGGAGGATACCGCTTTGGCTTTCGATAAGAATAATCCCAAGAATCGCAAGCGCAGAAAAGTGTGCCAGTTCTGTGTCGACAAGGCTACCGTTATCGATTATAAAGATACCGCGAAGCTCCGCCGCTACATGTCCGAGCGCAGCAAGATTCTGCCTCGCCGCACCACCGGCGTTTGCGCCATGCATCAGCGTGAGCTGACCGAGGCTATTAAGAGAGCGCGCCAGATCGCACTCCTGCCCTATGTCACCGACTGATTCATAAGCTATATTGCATATACCAAGAACCCGCTTTCCAATGGAAAGCGGGTTCTTGGCTGCCAGCAAAGCGCAAAACAGCCCGCCTTTCGGCGGGCTGTTTTTGTTCAATTCACTTTTTATCCCTGAACAGGAACTCCCGCAGGACGCGGATGCACTCCTTGAGGTCGATGGGCTTTGCAAGGTGCCCGTCCATGCCGCACTCAAGACAGACCTTCACATCATCGGTAAAGGCGTCGGCGGTCATGGCAATAATGGGCAGATCCTTATCCTCACGGTCGAGCTGGCGGATAGCGCGGGTGGCGTCATAGCCGTTCATGACGGGCATACGCACATCCATGAGAATAGCGTCATAATAGCCCAGCGGGGAAGCGTCAAACATGTCAACGCAGACCCTGCCGTTCTCCGCGCGCTCGAGTACAAGCCCGGTCGTGGACAGAATCTCGCTGGCGACCTCCCAGTTGATGTCAATATCCTCGGCCAGCAGCACGCGCTTACCGGTGAAGTCGACCTCATCCTCGGGCTTCTCCTCGGCGGTGTAGCCCTCCACATACTGGCACAGGCGGTGATAGAGCGTCGACTTGAACAGGGGCTTTGCGATGAAGCCCTCAATTTCAAGCGAGCCGATATTCTCCTCAACATCGCTCCAGTCATAGGCGGAAATCAGGAACACGGGCACCTGCTTGCCAACGCCCTGCCGAATCCTGCGAATGGTCTGAATCCCGTCAAGATTTGGCATTTTCCAGTCTATCAGCACGAACTGATAATCGTCCCCGGCCTCGTGGCGCGCCTCGATCATTTCAACGGCCTTGTAGCCGTCGGTCGTCCACTCGGCGTTCGTGCCAAGCTCGCGCAGGTTGGAGGCTGCGCTGGTGCACAGCAGCTCGTTATCGTCCACCACCAGCACATTCCAGTTGGGCAGCTTCATGTCGGCCTCGGTCACGCTGCTGCGCTCCATATCCAGAATGACGTGGAACTTTGTGCCTCTGCCCACCTCGCTGTCAAGCTCTATCGTACCGTCCATCAGGTCAACAACGGACTTGGTGATGCTCATGCCAAGACCTGTACCGGTTATGCGGTTGGTATACTCCGTCTCCTCGCGGGAGAAGGTGTCGTAAATCTTCTTCTGGAACTCCTCGGACATGCCGATGCCATTATCCTCCACCACAAAGTGGGTGCGCACGAAGTTATCGCCCTTGGGGGAGGCCTCCTGATAGGTATGCACATCGATGCGCCCCTCTTCAGGAGTGTATTTCACGGCGTTGGAGAGCAGGTTTATAAGCACCTGATTGAGCCGCACCGAGTCACAGCAGACATTCTCACAGATGATGTTCTCAATGAAAATGTCAAAATACTGGCTCTTTGCCTTGATCTGCGGCTGAATGATATTGACAATATCGTCCATTGTGTCCTTGATGGACATATCGCTGGCGCTTATCTGCATCTTGCCGCTCTCTATCTTGGACATATCCAGCACATCGTTTATAAGCCCCAGCAGGTGCTTGCTGGAAATGCGGATCTTCCTGAGGTATTCCTCCACAGCCTCCGGATCGCCGGAATTTCGGGAGGCAAGCTCCGACATGCCGATTATGGCGTTCATTGGCGTGCGTATATCATGGCTCATGCTGGAGAGGAACTCGCTCTTGGCCTGACTTGCGCGCCGAGCCTCCTTACGGGATTCGGCGAGCGCCTGCATTTGCTGCCGCGTCATACGGTAGTACATCATAAAGACCATCAGCATGCTCACAACCACAATCGCTATGCTCAGCAGCATCATGCTCGTTCTGACATAGTCCAGACCGTTTATGGCCTGGCTCAACACAGTCTCCGGCATAGCTGAGATAAGATACCAGTTGGAGTTGCCCTCAATGGGCGAGCAATAAATGTGCGTGTCAACGCCGTTCTGAAGAAGGACGCCAAAAAATGGCTCATGATTTTCCATCCTCTCGGTCAGCTTACCGATAAAGCTCTCCACCGTTTCGTTGCCGGCCGGCTGGTAATTCTCCAGCATATATGCGAGGAAATCACCATCGTTTGTGACAAAGTGCTGCTGATCGTCGATTATGCGAAATTTCGTCCCCGATTCGGTATCGGCCAGGAACAGCGCCTCGTCCAGATACTCCATGGGTATGCTCATTATAATAGCGTCGCTGGTCTCTCCGCTGTTCATCTTATATTCGGCGGGCAGTCCGAGAACAAGCTCCACCTCGCCCTTTGGATTGTGTCTGCGGGAAAGAATACTGTTATTTTCTTCAAGGCTGCTGAATATCTGCTCCATATCGACGCTCAGCCCGTCACCGTAAACCGTTTCCAAAGTTCCGCTGCGTGAAACAAAGGCAAGCGAGGAAAATTCGCGCACCTCGGCGCTGATGCGCAGCTCGTCGAGCAGCTGCTCGCGGCTCATTTTGGCGTCCGGCGGCGTGCGCTTATAAAGCCCCTGAAGCTGGAGCAGACGGACATTTGTGACCGTGCTGAACTTCTCTTTTATCTGGTGGTTTATCTCAGACATGTAGATGTTGCTGACTTCACTGAGCGTCTCCTCCGACCGATGCGACATATATTTTGTGAGAAATATAAAGACAAAGATGCTGACAATAACCGCCAAGGCAAAGCCGCCCAGCAGCTTTATCGTGTTTGTCCGGTTCGTCTTTTTTTCTTCCATCGCTTCCGCATCTCCTTTCAGTCCCGGTTGTCAGGCCGAGTATTTGTCTATGCAGCTTACAATATCGTTCTTGAGCGGCTCAAGCTCCTTAATGACAGATTCTGCCTGCCGTGGCTGATTCTCCCGCAGGAGGCGCATGGCCTCGGAATAAGCCTCGAACAGCGGCGTAAACGACAGAGAGCCGGACGCACCCTTGAGCGCATGGATAGTCTCCTCCGTCTCGGGAAGACGCTCCTCATCAAAGCCGCTCGAAGCCATCGTCCGGAGGGGGCGCCGCTTCCTTCTTTTTTACGCGGAAGTTGTTGGTCATTATAGCGCCGTACAAGGTCAGCATCATGGCCGCGGCGAGGAAAATGATCTGCATACCGGTGTGCCGCTCGTCGGCCAGGGCCATAATGCACATCGTGCCGCCGAACATCGCGTAGAACATGCTCTTTTTCGTGTCCGCAACGCCGAAGGCAAAGCCCGCCATGCGGAAGAAGGCCAGCAGCGCCGCGATTATCGCCAGCAGCTCCACAACAAAGGACCAGCCCTCGCTGTTGATGGCGTTGGTCTTGTAGCAGACGACAAGCCACACGCTGAACATCACAATCGGCATCGTGGCATAAAGCCGGCAGAAATATGGCCTGCGCCCCTCGCGGCTGGCAACCGTGAGCAGCAGGGGGTAAGAAACGCCGCTCAAAAACGCCGTGGCCGCCAGGACCTTCACCATTTCGGTGTTTTTATCCGTGGCGCTCTCGCTGAAAAGCAGCAGCGCGCCGATGCACATTATCCCGCCGACAGCCCAGCGGAGCACCGTGAAAATCAGCCCGCGGTTGACAAGCGCGCTCTGAAAATCCTCCGGCAGGACAAAGCCCTCCCGCTCCCGCTGCTTCAAAAGCCGGCGAAAAGCGTAGATGCAGCCCAGCACGAATATGGGCAGCAGGAGGTTAAACGCGCTTTTGTTGGCAAGGCCGTCCTCGGTGAAGGCGGTCTGCACCTGGAGCCAGCGGATAAACACGCCGAAAGCGCCGCCGCCCACCACATAGCAGCAGGAGGCAATGCACCTGTTCCGGTGCTGAAGGCGGGCCTGATCCTCCGCCATTTTGCGCTTATGCTCCTCGATGGCCTGCTGGCGCAGGTCCTCTTCTCTGTCGATATAATCCTGCATAATTTCAAATCCGTTCCAATATCAATAGTGTAGGCGGACAGCCGCCGCAGATATATGGTTGATTTTATACTTTTTTACAAATGCCGTCAAGTGCGGCAGCCCGAAAACGGAGGTCAATCCCGTGAAAAGAACTGTTTTGTTAGCCTATACCGCCCTGTTTATCACCTTTTTTGTGCCCTTTATGCAGCTTCGCGGCCAATCGGAGGCCGCGCCGGTGGAGAGCGCGCCGGTGGAAAGCGCCCTGTCGGCGGAGAGTGAGCCGCTCCCCGCGCCGCCGCAGCCGGGTACGCTCCCGGAGGAGAGCATCCCGCCAGAGACAAGCCCCGCCATTGTGCCCACAGCGGCGGAAACCCCCGCCCCGGAGGAGATAGTCCTGCTGCTCGGTGACGGGACGGAGCAGAAAATGAGCATGGACGAGTATGTCCTCGGCGTGCTCGCGGCGGAGATGCCGGCGGGCTTTGAGCCAGAGGCGCTGAAGGCGCAGGCGGTGGCCGCCCGGACCTACGCCATGTACTGCGCCGCCGGGGACAAGCACGGCAGCGCCCAGGTCTGCGCCGATTTTGGCTGCTGTCAGGCGTGGATAAGTCAGGAAAAAATGCGCGAGAACTGGGGCGCGGATTTTGATAAGAACCTTGAAAAGCTCCAAGCCGCCGTCAGTGATACCGGCGGGCAATACCTCGCCTATGAGGGCGCGCCGGTCTTTGCCGCGTTTCACTCCTCCTCCGCCGGAAAGACCGAGGACTGCGGCGCGGTCTGGAATCCGCGGCCGTATCTTGTCAGCGTGGACAGCCCCGAGACGGCCGAGGACGTGCCCAACTACATAAGCCGCCTTGACTGCGCGCCGCTGGATTTTAGGGACACCGTGCTCTCCGCCTGCCCGGACGCGGATTTCTCCGGCGACGAGGCGGAGTGGATAGGCGAAATTACCCGCGACGGGAGCGGCCGCGTTGAGAGCGCGGAGCTTGGCGGAGTGCAGATAAAGGGCACAGAGCTGCGCAGCCTCTTCTCCCTGCGCTCCACGGCCTTCACCCTTGAATACACCGGCGGGCGCTTCATCTTCACCGTCACCGGCTTCGGCCACGGCGTCGGCATGAGCCAGTACGGTGCAAACGTCATGGCCAAATCCGGCGCGGATTACGCTGAAATCCTCGCCCACTATTACCCCGGCGCGGTACTGGTGAAGTGAACGCGGCGCAGCCATCCCTTGCCTCCCCTGCGTAAGGGGAGGTGGTTTGCGCTTTGCGCAAACCGGAGGGGTCGTTACCCGTGCTGTGATTAACTTCACTGCTCAAAAAATAGCACATTCACAATCCCTCAGGCGCTCCGCGCCAGCTCCCTTTACACAAGGGAGCCTTGAAATTGTGCAAATCTGCTCTCTTATTCTCCTAAACAAACAGCAATTTTAACTTTCCGCTTAATCTCCCGCTCTGCACGGGAGATTGTAAAGAGGCACTCCTCTTTACTCGTTTCAATTAGGGTGGTT
>URPA01000037.1 GCA_900549545.1 uncultured Eubacteriales bacterium | reverse complement strand
TCAGCGGGAAACAGAGCGGTATGAGCCTGTTCTGACGAGACTGAGGGATTGTAAATGCGCGATATTATGAGCAATAAAGCTAATCGCAGCACAGGTAACGACCTCTCGGTCAGCTTCGCTGCCCAGCTCCCCTTACGCAGGGGGAGCCTTTGTGCAGTGCAAACAGTTAGACAACTCCCAATTTGTCCAATTCTATAAGCCGGAATTTGTGTTTTTATAATTCTTGTATATCTTTTAGTGATTTTAGAATATCCTTATAGACTAATGTCTGCATACTGCTATCATAAATACAGATATTTGCCTTATGAAGCGCGGAAATAATATCATCCCTCAATTCCGGTTTATACCCTGCAATAATCGGCAGCAACTTAATACATTGTCGTGCAGTAATAGGTTTAACATCTGTTATGTGTTGTAAATATTTATCAATGATTTCATCAATCTTATAATCTTTATCCCACTTTGCATTATAGGCAAGTAATGTAAGCCCTCTTGTACGAACATATGAATTATCACTGTCAAGCATATCACTTAATTTATCCATATAAGGATAGACACAATCCGTTTCTACACTTTCTTTTTGCAATTCCTGTAATGCCTCATATGCAACCTTGTTATTTTTATCGAACAGCAATTCAAATGTTTCTGCTATATTGACCGACATAGTATGCTCCCTTACAGCTTCCGGTTTGTCTTTAAACAGCACCTGCCGAAAAACAATTGTCTCTCAGCGGGTGCTGACTTCCTTATTATATACCGGTTTTTACCCTCTCGCGTATTCCTCCGCCGGGGTCAGGCTGTCTTTGAGCGCCGCGCCGCTCATAAGCTCCGCGCTTGTGAGTATCTGCGCGCCGATATTCGCCATATCCAGAAGGTTTGCCCGCTGTATCTCCTCCGTCGCGGAGGAGGTACAGTCACTTAAAACGGCGATGTTATAGTCAAGGGATATGCCGTCGTAGCAGGTGGTGCGGATGCAGTTGGGCGTAGTCGTCCCCGCAAGGAGCAGAGTGCGCACGCCGAGACGGCGCAGGATAAGGTCAAGCTCCGTGCCGAAAAAGGCGGAGAAGCGGGGCTTCAAAATCTGGTAATCCCCTTTTTTCGGCTCAAGCTCCGCCGGGGACGCGGAGGAGATATTTTCCCCGCAGCCCGGGGAAATGGGCTTGCCGCCCGCGAGCCACGAGGCAAAGCGCGTGTGCTCCACGTCGCTGCCGTTTTCGCGGTAAAGCCGCGTCACGAAAAAGACGGGCACGCCCGCTTCCCGGCAAAATTTGGCCACCTTGGAGCAGGCGGGCACTGTGGCCTTCGCCCCGGCGATGTAGCAGGGCGAGCTTTCATCCAAAAAGCCGCGCTGCATATCTATCATAATAAGAGCAGTTTTTTCCATAAATAAATCCAAATTTGTGAAAATGGGGCCGGAAAATCCGGCCCCATACAACATTTTTATCACTCAAAATTCTTGAGCAGATTGTCGCAGACCTCGTCCATATCGCCAACAAAGCCGTAGTCGCAGTAGTTGAAGATGGGGGCGTCGGGGTCGGAGTTGACGGCAATGACCATGTCGGCATCGGAGAAGCCGGTGACATGGTTTATCGCGCCGGAGACGCCGAAGGCGATATACACCTTGGGCTTGACCACTGCGCCGGACTGGCCGACAACGAGCTTATAGGGCAGGATGCCCCTGTCAAACACAGGTCTGGAGCAGGCAAGCTTGCCGCCCAGCTTCTCCGCAAGTGCGCGGTATCTGGGCAGGGCGTCCGCGCCCTTGAGGCCGTTGCCCACGCAGACTATGACCTCGGCGTCGGCAATGTTCAGGCTGTCATCCTCACAGGCGGCCTCGAAGCTCAAAACGCGGGTGCGGATGTTCTCCACGGGGAAGTCCACCGTCTCATCAACGACGCTCACCTCTCTGCGCCCGGCGGGGACGTACTTGAAGGTACCGGGACGGATGGTGCCGACCTGGGGGCGCATCACGGGGACGGTGATGACGGCCATCATCTTGCCGCCGACGGCGGGCTCAACAAACTCGATATCCCCGGTTTTGGGGTCATACACAAGCTCAGTTGCGTCAGAGGTGCAGCCGGTGGGCAGGCGGCAGGCAAAGCGCGGCGCAAAGTCACGGCCGAAGATAGTGCCGCCAACCATCACGGCGGAGGGCTCATACTTGCGGCAGAGCACGGTGAAGAGGTTGGTATAAGCATCGACATTCAGGCTGTCATAGCCCGTGCCGGAAACGCGGATTATCTTATCCACGCCGCACTCGAGCACCTTGTTAAGCTCCTCCTCGGGCAGACCGTTCACCATCACGGCGACAAGGCTCTCCCCTGCCGCGTCGCAGAGCTTACGGGTCTCACAGCAGAGCTCCAGCGAGACGGGCTCGACGGTCTTGCCGTCATGCTGAATGAAAACCCACATATCCTTGTACTCAGTCTTGTTTTTCATTGCAGCACCTCCTTAATGATTGCGGAAAGCTTCGCAGCGCTCTTCTCCACGCTGCCCTCGTCGACCATCTGGCCCTTGCTGCCGGCCTCGGGCGGATAGGTGCGGGGCACCTTCGTAGGTGAGCCGGGGTCGCCGATCTGCTCGGGGTCAAGGCCGGGAATGGTCTGGGAATTGAAGCGGGCAATCTCCTCCACACGGCTGGCCTTCCAGCTCTTGAGGTTGGGGATGCGGGGGTGGTAATTGGTCTTTTCCACGGTCAGCAGGCAGGGAAGCTGCGCCTGCGTGGTCTCCTCGCCGTTTTCAAGCTCGCGCTTGACGGTGATGGCCTTATCATTCAAGTCAAGAATTTCATTGGTGCAGCTGAGCTGAGAGGCGCCGAAGCGCTCTGCAAGCTGGGAGGCCATCTGGCCGGTGGCGCCGTCGAGAGACTCCTTGCCGCAGAAAATCAGGTCAAAGCTGCCAAGCTCCTTCGCGGCGGAGGCTATGACATAGCTGGTGGCCAGAGTGTCCGCGTTGGCGAAGGCTCTGTCGGAGAGCAGCACGGCCTTGTCCGCCCCGGCGGCAAGGCACTCGCGCAGGGCCTCCTCCGCCTGGTCGGGGCCCATGGTGATGCACGTCACGCTGCCGCCGCAGCGCTCCTTCATCTGGACCGCCGCCTCAAGGGCATTAGCGTCCAGGGGGTTCAGAATCGCGGGCACGCCCTTGCGTATAAGGCTGCCGGTCACCGGGTCAATCTTGACCAGATTCACATCAGGCACCTGCTTTACACATACCAGAATATTCAGCATGTCCACACCTCCTCAATTGCAGACCTTGCCGGGATTGAGGATCCCGTCCGGGTCGAATACTTTCTTGATAGCACCCATCAGACCGTAGGCCGTCTCGCCCACGGAAGAGCGCAGGTACTCCTTCTTGGCGTGGCCGATAGCGTGCTCACCGGAGACCTGGCCGTCTATGCGGCTGCACATATCATAGCACTTGTCCATGATGGCCTTGGAGCGGACCTTGAACTCGTCCAGCTCCAGCTCATTGGTGCAGCAGTAGATGTGCAGGTTCCCGTCGCCGGCGTGGCCAAAGGCGCGCAGGGTAAGCCCGCCCTCGGTCGCGGTCTTGCGGGCATAGGCAAGAAATTCCGCAATGCGGTCAACGGGGACGACAACGTCCATCTCGTCGAGGTACTTGGTGTCGGCCTCGATAGCGGTCAAAAACGCGCTGCGGGCGGCCCAGACGTCCTTTTTAAGACCATCGGTCCAGACGACAAGCGTGTCATAAGCGCCGCATCTCTCCGCGACCTCGCCCAGACGCTCCATCTTGGCGGTAAGCTCGGCCTCGCTGTCGCCCACGAGGGTAACGAGGATGTACGCCTCGGCCCGCTGGCCATTGACCACCGTGGGGAACACGGGGGTGTTGGTAAAGGCGGCAGAGGAATCGACAATGTCCCTCTCCATAAACTCGATAGACTGAGGGTCGAGGTTTGCAAGCTTAATCTCGGGAATGGCGCTTATACCGGCGGCGATATCCTTAAAGGGCAGGATAAGGCTCACGTTCATCAGGGGCTTGGGGATAAGCTTCATTGTAAGCTCGGTGATAACGCCAAGCGTGCCCTCGGAGCCTATCATCAGGTGCAGCAGGCTGTAACCGGAGCTGGTCTTGCACACGGTTCTGCCGAGCTTCATAACCTCGCCATTGGGCAGCACCACGGTCATGGCCAGCACATAGTCTCTGGTCACGCCGTATTTCACAGCGCGCATACCACCGGCATTGGTGCTGACGTTGCCGCCAACGGTGGCTGTTTTCTCGCCGGGATCGGGGGGATACATAAGCCCCCTGCTCAGCGCCTCCGCCGCCAGGTCGCACAGCAGCACGCCGGGCTGGATATGGGCGACGAGATTCTTCATGTCAAAGGACAGAATCTTGTTCATGCGCTCGGTGCACAGCACGATGCCGCCATGGATGGGAACGCAGCCGCCCACAAGGCCGGTGCCCGCGCCGCGGACCGTGACCGGGACCTTATTCTGGCTGCAAAGCTTCATGATGGCCGAAACCTCCTCGGTCGTCTCCACAAAGCACACGGCCTCCGGCGCATACTTGCCGTAAATGGGCATCTCATCGTGAGTGTACGCATCCCTCACCGCGTCCCCATACTGGAAACGCTTCTCCCCCAGCAGCTCCTTCAGCTGCTCAGCCATTTCGGGGCTTACTTTGTTGTAACTCAAACGCTGTTACCTCCTCATATTATTTAATGATCACGGACACTCCGTTGGGAATTACCGTGATTCTGGAGTCCTTACCTTTTTCCTCTCTGGCCATGGCGACAGCCTGTTCAATGCTCGCCGCGAAGTCCATCTTCATCTCCCGGATCGTCTGCTCCATCTCCGGGCGGGAAACGAATATCACGCGGTGCTTCATAAGTATCCGCGCCAGAATCTGACTCTCCCACTGGTCAGGGATAGTCTCCGCCTGCGGTGTTGCCGCGCACTGCTCAAAATGCGCCCGGGGGCTCTCGCAGTCGCGCAGGGAGCGGTAAAAGCCCTCCCCGCCGGTACCGTCAGCAAGCTCGGCGCACATGATAAGCACCGCTCCCGGCGCGGCGCTGGCCTCGGCCGCAGTCAGGCCCTTGACGCACTGGTAAATGTTCTGGTCAAGCGGGGCCCCGCCGTTGGATGTTATCACAATATCCCCGGGCACGGCCTCAAGCTCGCAATACCTCCGCAGGAAGGCCGCCCCAGCCTCGTGCGCCTGCCGGAAATCCCCGGCAAAGGCGGCCACGGTTTTCTTCTGCTCATCTATCACAACATTTACTATAAACGCGAGCTTTGCCATCTCCGCCGCGGCAAGCATATCCCTGTGCAGCGGGTTTCCCTCAAGAACCCCGGTGCGCGCATAGGGCGAGGCGATAAAAGCGCCGCAGTGGTTGCCGAGAACGGTTGTTTTGTCACATACACCGGGCAGCACGCTCTTGCGCCCGCCGGAAAAGCCCGCGAAAAAGTGCGGCTCTATAAAGCCCTCCGCTATCAGCAGCTCCGTTTCAGCCGCCGCCCTGTCAATCACAAGCGGGGCGCCGGAGGGCAGCGTGCCGATTTTCACGTTGCTTTGCGCATCAAATGCGTTATGGACGATTATTTCCTCCCGGCCTGCAAGCTCCTCCCCCAATTTGCGGGCTAACTCCTCCCTTGTGCTCTGCCGGTGAAAGCCGGTTGCCACGAGGAGCTTTATGCGGATATCGGGGTTTCCCTCCCGCAGCTGCCGGAGCATGGGCGGGAGTATGTCCCTGCTGGGCACGGGCCGGGTGTGGTCTGATATAATAATGGTGCAGGTTTTCTTTCCTCTTGAAAGCTCGGCAAGCCGGGGTGAACCTATCGGCCTGTCCATTGCTTCCCGCACTAGCTCGATGCCGGATTTTTCACTTTTCAGCTCGTCAACGCGGCTGCGAAGCACGGCGTCAACGGGAACCTTGCACGGAATACTGCCCTTTCCATAGGGAATGAAGATGTTTTTCATTATCTTTTCCTGCCTCAGTTCGTTACTATTATAAGTCTACTCTGACTATTAAGCAAGTTTTTTGTTCTAAAATGGGCAGAACCGCCAATTTTGCGGCCCTGCCCTCAGCAATATTGTCAGATTGTTCCCTCAGCGCTGCACGCGGCCGGAGGCGTTGCCCGCGGCAAGGGCCTCCACCTCCGCCACGGATACAAGATTAAAGTCATGCTCTATGCTGTGCTTGAGGCAGGACGCCGCAACCGCGAAATTGATGGCGTCCTGATTGCTTTTGCCCGTCAGCAGGGAGTAAATCAGCCCGCCGCCAAAGCTGTCGCCGCCGCCTACTCTGTCCACAATGTGCACGCGGTAACTGGGCGAGAACACAGCCTCACCGTTTTCGTAGAGCATGGCCGCCCAGTCATTGTCATTGGCCGAGAGGCTGCCGCGCAGGGTAATGGCCACCTTTTTGAAGCCGAAGCGCCGGCAAAGCTGCCCAGCAACGGAGATGTAGCCCTGATGATCGAGCCTGCCGGTTGAGATGTCCGTATTTTCCGCCGCGATGCCAAAGACGTCCTTGGCGTCCTCCTCGTTTGCGATGCACACATCCACATAGGGCATCAGAGTGCTCATCACCTCGTTTGCCTGCGCGCTGGTCCACAGCTTCTTTCGGAAGTTCAGGTCACAGGAGACTGTGAGCCCCCTGGCCTTTGCCGCCTTGCAGGCCTCCATGCAGATTTCCGGCAGTCTGCCGCCCAGCGCCGGGGTGATGCCAGTCCAGTGGAACCAGTCCGCCCCGTCAAAAATCTCATCCCAGTCGAAATCTCCGGGCTGTGCCTGGGCGATGGCGGAATTTTTTCTGTCATAAATGACCTTCGAGGGGCGCTGGGAGGCCCCCTTCTCGCAGTAATACACGCCCAGCCGCTCGCCGCCGCGCAGCATGTATCTTGTGTCCACACCGTAACGGCGCAGGGCGTTTATTGCGCTCTGGCCTATCTCATGGGCGGGCACCCTCGTGACGAAGGCCGCGTCCACACCGTAGTTTGCCAGTGAGACGGCCACATTGCACTCGCCCCCGGCATAGCTGACTTCAAACTTGTCCGCCTGCACAAAGCGCTGGTACCCCTCCGGGTTCAGGCGGAGCATAATCTCGCCAAAGCTGATGACTCTTGCCATTTTTTCTCCTTTCCGGGCGCTTATCCCGCCGCTTTGATCGCGGCCACGATCGCCTTTGCGGCGTCAGTGAGCTTACTGTACTCCCCGGCATCGATCCACGCCTTTTTTGCCAGATTGCCGCCCACGCCAAGGCCGACGGCCCCGGCCTTCAAAAACTCCGCGGCGTTATCCTCGTTCACTCCGCCCACGGCTATGAGCCTGATGTGGCTCAGCGGCGCCTTCACGGCCTTGAGATATCCGCTGCCAAGGCTGCCCGCCGGGAAGAGCTTCACAAAATCCGCTCCCGCGTTGTGGGCGGCCTTTATCTCGCTCGGGCTCAGGGCCCCGGGCATGGAGACAAGCCCCAGCTCCCGGGTCCTCTTGATGACGGCCTCGTCCGTATCCGGGGAGATAATGAACTTCCCCCCGGCTTTGGCGGTCAGCTCCACAAGCTCCGGGCAGGTCACAGTCCCGGCGCCAATAAGCATCCGCCCCTCGTACTCTCTGGACAGCGCGCCAATCGCGGCGGCGGTGTCCTGCCAGTGCGCCGGGTTTTTCTGGTCGTATGTAATCTCCATCAGGCGGACGCCGCCCTCATACAGTGCCTTTGCCACCGCGCTGCACTGCCGGGGCTCCATGCCGCGCACAATGGCGACCAGCTTTTCTCTCTCTATCCACTCAATAACAGTCTCGCGCATTTTAATTTCCTTTCAGATAGGGCAGGGTTTTTTCATAAAACTCGTCAAAGAGCTTGTCAAAAACGGGGTCGGTAGCGAAATCGGGCTTGCGGCAGTAGTCCGTGGCAATCATGCCGCGGCGCATCATTATCCGCTTTTCGTAGGCGATTATCATCTCGACATTCTGGCGGATGTGGTTCAAAAACGGCAGCAGCACCGAGCCGTGCAGCTCCATCGCGCCCTCTCTGTCCCCGGAGATGTATCTGTCATAAATCTGAAGGTACAAGTCGAACATGGACCCACCCGGCATGGCGCCGATCGCGCCGCGGTCAAAGCACTCTATGAACTGGTATCCGGCGTTGCCGATAAAGACCTTTACCCCGTTGTCCGTTATCCGCAGAAGATTGGAAATGTACCCTCCGGCGGGCTTACATTCAATTTTGTAGTACAGCTCTGTTTTGACATCGTTTCTGAGATTCGCCATTATCTCCGGCGCGATGGCGACCCCCGTCTGCTCCGGGGCGTACTGCACCACGACCGGGATATCCACCGCGCTGCACACCTTTTTCATGTGCTCATAGATGGCCCCCGCGCCGGGCTTGAGAAAGAAGGGCGGGAGGAGCATAAGGCTGTCTGCGCCGCAGTCCTGATAGTGCCTGGCTCTCTGCGCGGCAAGCTCGGTGGAGTGCTGGGTCACGGAGATGATGGACGGTATTCCCTTCTTTTTGCAGGTGTCCACCACCACGCGCACCATGCGCTCGCTCTCCTCGTCGGAGAGCTTGTAATACTCCCCGGCTATTCCGAAAAGCGTCACGCCGTGGCAGCCGTTATCCGCCATGAAGCTCACTTCCCGCTCGAGGCTTTCATAATCCACCAGCCCCGTCTTTGTAAAAGGGGTGGCAACAATCGGGCAAATGCCCTTGAGATCAACCTGCACTTTTATTCCTCCTCGACATAGCACATGTAATCCAGGTCACAGCCTTGATCCGCCTGATTCACATGGTCAATAAAATTACGCACGAAGCCGCGCTTTATATCCGGGTGTCCCTTCGGGTTGAACTGCTCCAGACGGCGGGCGATTTCTTCATCGCTCAGCTCAAGCTCGATAAGATTTTCATCCGCCTCCACGTGGATAATATCTCCGTCTCTGACCGCCGCAAGAGGGCCGCCGAGCTCAGCCTCCGGAGAGACATGGAGGATTATTGAGCCAAAGCAGCCGCCCGACATCCGGGAATCCGTCACGCGGAGGTAGTCGAAAATTCCCTTCTTCTGAAGCGCGGGCGGGACGGGCAGATAGTTGCCAAATTCCGGCATACCCGGCGCTCCCTTAGGGCCATAGCCGCGCAGGACAATGACCGTATCCTCATCCACATCGCTCTCCGGGTCGGCCAGCCACTTTTCGGCAACGGCAAGGTCATCAAAAACCTTTGCCCGGCCCCTGTGGTGCAAAAGCCGCTCCGTGGCAGCGCTCCGCTTTATGACCGCGCCGTTGGGTGCCAGATTACCCTTGAGGACGCACATGCCGCCCACCGGGGAGATGGGGTCGTCAATCGGGCGAATCACGCTTCTGTCGTATGCGTAGTCAACATTTTCAAGGTTCTCGCCCACGGTCTTCCCCGTCACCGTCATGCAGCTCAAATCGAGCTTTCCTGAGAGCTCCTTCATCACAGCGGGCACTCCGCCCGCGTTATGAAACTCCGCCCCCACAGGATTGGTGCCGTGCGGCTTGACGTTGACGAGCAGCGGAGTGTCGTTGCTGATTGCGTCAAACTCCATCAGGTCAATGTCAAACCCCGCTCTGTGCATTATCGCTTTCAGGTGAATAAGCAGATTTGTTGAGCCGCCGCAGGCCATCAGGACGCGAATGGCGTTTCGCACAGAGGCCGGGGTTATGATGTCATGAACGCAGAGGTTTTCCTCTACCATTTCCACAATACGCCGCCCGGTCGTCTCCGCCTGCCGCGACTTTTCGGCTGAAACACCCAGAGATGCCGCCGTCCCGGGCAGAGCCATGCCCATGGCCTCGGCCACAGTCTGGCAGGTGTTGGCTGTCCCCATGATGGGGCACGCGCCCGCCGAACCGTATAGGCAGCCCGCCCTGTCCATCATCTGTTCCCAGGTAAGCTCGCCGTTGATGTAACGGTTATAGAGCTTGAAGGTGTCAGTTCCGCAGCAGAGAGTCTCGCCCTTGTAATTTCCGGGCAGCATCGCGCCTCCCGGCAGGAAAATTGTCGGCTTGTCCACCGTGACCGCCGCCATGAGCTGTGCGGGAATGTTCTTGTCACAGCCGCCTATCAGGACGATGCCGTCAAATGGGTGCCGGGCCATCAGCTCCTCCGTCTCGATAGACAGAAGGTTCCTGTATATCAGGCTGGACAGGTCAAAAAACACCTCGCATATGGACAGGGTGTTTACCTCGAGCGGGAAGCCGCCCGCCGCCCACACGCCGCGCTTTACAGCCTCGCTGAGCTGGCGAAAGTGCAGATGGCCGGGGTTTGTCTCCGCCCAGGTGTTGACAATGCCGATTATCGGCTTTTCAATGTCTATGTTTGTATAACCCATGGCCTGCAAGAGCGCCGCGCGCAGCAGCTCCTGCCTGTTGCCGGGGTGTTTCCATTCTTGAGAATTATTGTTCTTCATATTGCTCCTAAAGTCATGAAAGATGATTGACCGGCCAGCTTATTTTCCCACCGGAGAGAACTTCATCCACGCTTATTGCCGAGTGCAGCGCGAGTCTGTCCTGTGTTGCGCCGGTTATCGTGGCAAAATGGGCCGAACAGATTACATTGTCGAGGTCTTTGAAAAGATTATCCGCCGGAAGAGGCTCCGTGCAGTAGACATCCAGCGCCGCACCGCGGATATCGCCGTTTCTGAGCGCCTGTGCCAGGTCCTGCTCGTTCACGATCTCTCCACGGGCGCTGTTTATAAAGAAGGCGCCGTTTTTCATATGCGAAAAAAACTCTCTGTCAATGCTGCCCCTTGTCTCCGGCGTGAGCGGCATATGCACGGAGACGAAGTCCGCCCGCTCCAGCACAGCCTCCCGGCTGCCGACAAGCTCAATGCAGGGGTCGGTAGTGTCGGGGTTTGCATATGGATCAAAGGCTATCACCTTCATTCCAAAGCCATAGGCCGCCGCCTTTGCCACATTGCTGCCTATCCGGCCCACGCCTATCAGCCCAAGAGTAGCGCTCATCAGCTCAACGCCCTCATAATCCCGGCGAAAATCCCTCCACTGCCCGGCCTTTGTCATGCGGCTGCCGGGAATTATCTCCTTGGCAAGCGCCAGAATCAGGGCCATGGTGTGCTCCGCGACAGCGTTTATGCTGGCCGCGGGTGTAAATGTCACCTGAATGCCAAGCCTTGTCGCCGCGGCAACATCCACATTGTCGCAGCCTATGCCGTGGCGGACTATCAGCCTCAGCCGGGGTAAACCCGCGGCGAGAATGCTCTCCGTTATCGGCGTTCCCCTGATGATAGCGGCGTCAAATCCGCCGATATGCTCCTTGAGCCAGGCCTCATCCGTCGGGGTGTCGGATACGACCTCATAGCCGCGCTCAGTCAGATACTCCTCAGCCGCCGGCTTTACCGGGATGGGAATAAGCACTCTTTTTTTATCCGCCATAGTCAATCGTCCTCCTTCATTTCCTTGCCCTGGGGCCCTCTGTTCGCCCTGCGAACCATGCGCGGAGCAATAGCTATGGACAGAACCGACAGCAGCAGAAACACAATGGTCACGGGGTCTTTGCACATGCCAATAAAGCTCCCCTTGGATATCTGCAAGCCAATTCTCAGGTATTCCTCGCAGTCCGCGCCAAGGATAAGGCCGAGAATCAGCGGCGTCAGCGGGAAGTCCAGCTTTGTGAGCAAAAAGCCCAGAACGCCAAAAAACAGAACCGTCCACGCGTCGAAAATGCGGTTGTTTATACCAATGGCGCCCACCATGGCAAGAACGATAACAATGCTCATCAGCACATGCTTCGGCACACTGAGCAGGCGGACGAAGCCGCGGATAAAGAAATATTCCACGAAAACCGTCAGCAGATTCGCAACGATAAGCGCGGCAAATATCGCATAGGCGACATTTGCGGACTTTATCATGAACAGCGGGCCGGGGGTCAAGCCTTGCAGCATAAGCGCGCCGAGTATGACCGCGGTGAAGCCGTCCCCTGGTATACCCAGTGCCAGCAGCGGCACCATCGCGCCGCCGACGGAGGCGTTGTTTGCCGTCTCAGGGGCAACAATACCGCCCAAATAACCGGTGCCGAACTTCTCCGGGTTCTTGGAGGTGTTTTTCGCCGCCATGTAAGCCAGAAGGTTGGAGGTCATGCCGCCGATACCGGGCAGAATACCTATACCCGTCCCGATAAGGGCCGAGCGGAAGAAGTTGCCAAGCTGCTCCTTGAACTCCTTCCAGCTGAAGCCGAAGCCCTTGATTTTGAAATTTGTGTTCACCTTTTGCTGCCGCTGCGCCTTCGCCGTGCTTTTTATCAGCTCGGAAATGGCATAGAGGCCGATAAGCGCCGGAATAATCTGGAGCCCCGCGTTGAGCTCGCTTATGCCCATTGTCAGGCGCGGTGTCCCGTCAACGGCGGAAATGCCAATCATCGAAAGCGCCACACCTATAAGGGCCATGGCAAGCCCCTTCAGAATGTTCTTCCCGCACAGGCCGGAAACCAGGGTCAGCGCAAAAAACGTGAGGGCAAACAGATTGCCTTTTCCAAGCTTGACAGCAATTCTGCCGAGGGGGCCGGCAATGCAGAAGAGTACGATGAGGGAGAATGTGCCGCCGAGGAAGCTGTAAAAAATGCCTGTTCCGAGGGCCTTTCCCGCCTCACCCCTGGCGGCCATCGGGTGCCCGTCGAAGGACGTCGCTATATTTGAGGGCGTTCCCGGCACATTTATGAGTATGGCGGAAATCAGCCCGCCGGAGCAGCCGCCAATGTAAATGCCCATGATAAGACACATTGACTGTATAACATCCAGCGTATAAATCAGCGGCAGGCACAGGGCAAGCGCTATGGAGCCTGTCAGCCCCGGAATGCAGCCGAAGATAATTCCAAGGAGCACACCCGCAAGTATCCAAAGGAGACTTGACAGATTAAATATCTGAGAAAAGCCTATTGCAAACATTTCCATATTTTCGCCTCCTTAGAATTTCCACGCGTTGACCGGCAGCTTCAGCTTGAAGCCGTATCGGAAAATGAAAAGTATCGCCACCGACGCAACAAGCGCGATAACGAAATATTTAAGCCAGCTTTTCAGCGAAAAATCGCCGGATAACAGCGTCATCTGCAAGGTGAGATAAATAGTCGCGCACACAGTAAAGCCCAGACTTTTTACCAGCAGCAAAAACAGAAATATAAGCACCAGCGTCAGAAACGGCGTAAGCCGTTCAATGAGTGGGAGCTCTTTCCTGGCCGCCCTCTTCTCCTCCAGCGCTTTCTTCTCTTCCTCGCTTACCTTTATCCGCAAAGCCTGAATGAACATTCCTATTCCCAGCAGAATCAGCCCTATTGCGACTACCCGCGGAATAAACTCCGGCTTTATGAGGTTGTTTGTTCCGCTGGAGAGATTTCGGGTAAATATAAATATCCACGCTGCCACAGCCCATGCAACAGCGGATGACAAAAAGCCTTTTGTTCTTTCAGTCATGTTTTTATTCCTCCATGTTAAGGAATTTCTTTCTAAAAAGGGAGCGCGCCCTGCTGCGCGCTCCCTTTCAGAAATCGCTTACTCAGTTGTACCGGGCGTTATACTGGTCTACAAGCAGCTGGAAATAATCCTGCATTTCATAGACATAGTCCAGCGCTTCCTGTCCGGTCTTTACATCGGGTTTGAAAAAGTAATTTGAGAGGACATCAGTGTAATTCTCAGTGTAGGCATCCTTCTTTATCGCCTCGGCCATTTTATTGACGATGGCGGGATCGGTTCCCTTGGGGAAAGCCACAACGTAGAAGTGCGTCCACACCGTGTCAATGCCGGTTGCCTCCTTCAGCGTGGGTACATCAAGCCCCTCGACAGGCTCCTCAGCCAGAACGGCCAGGCAGCGCATATCACCGCTCTCAACATAGGGTGCGCAGCTGCCGTACACGGAGACGTTCACGTCAACATCACCGCCGAGCAGCGCGGTCGCGCGGTCAGCGCCGCCGCCTATGGAGCAGATATTAAACTCAAGGCCGCCCTTCTCCTCCATGTCAACAATGAGCATGTGCGTGGAAGCTCCTGTCTCCGTGGCGATGGAGACCTCACCCGGATGCTCCTTCACATAGTCGAACAGCTCGTTGATTGTGGTCCAGGGAGAATTGCTGTTGACAAAAATCGCCGTGGAGCTGCCGCCGCCGGTAACTGCGCAGATATCAAACATCTCGTCCCAGGGCTTTTCAAAGCGATCAAGAAGGCTTCCCAGCAGCAGGTCAACGTGCCAATAGAGAGCGCTGTAACCATCGGCCTCTCTGCCCATAAGCTCGTTGATGGCCACTGTTCCGGAGCCGCCGGCCATGTTCAGGACGCTGACGGTCTGGCCCAGAGTCTCAGTCAGGGATGCGGCGAGGCCGCGGGAAGTGAGGTCAGTGTCTCCGCCGGGGTTTGCAGGAATAACAAACTCAATTGCTTCCTCGGGCCAGGCTATATCCTCCGGGGTTTCCGCGTCGGGCGCTTCGCTCTCGGGGGCGTTATTCTCTGCCGGGGCCTGGGTCGGTGCCGGCTGCGCGCTGTCGCCGCAGGCGCAGAGCGCGAACACCATGCACAGGGCGAGCAAAAGTGCTAACAGTTTCTTCATTTCTTTTCCTCCTCGTTTGTTTCAATTTGTTTCAGGATTGTCCCTGAATCTTCTCTTCGTCTTGGCCGGAATTGTTTTTTACGGCCTTGTTAATATATAAATACCACGTTTTTTCCGCATTAGCAATAGCAAAATTAATGTTTGTGAAACATGTAGTTTCAGTTGTTTCAAGATTGTGCATTTTGTCAATTGATTTTGTTTCGCGTATATCGTATAAATATAGCAGGAAAATAAAAGGAAAAAACTTGAGGTGGTAAAACAGATGGCAACCGTCAGAGAAATAGCTGCCCTGGCCGGGGTTTCGCCGAGCACGGTCTCCCGCGTTATAAACGGCAATGTGCCTGTAAAGGATTCTTTGCGCAACAAGGTGCTCTCCGCGATACAGCGGCTTGAGAGCGTGGAGCAGTCCAGCCCCGCGAAGTGGACCGGCGGCACGGTCGGTATTATTATGCCCACAGCTTCGGCCATGAAACTGGCTGAGCACCCGTCTCTGTACACAATCGTGCTGAGCTTCATAAGCGTTTTAAGCAGCCACGGTCTCGGGAACACGACGATTCCGCTGGAGGACAACATGTCCGGTATCACCGCGCTGAATATTGACGGGTTTCTTATCCTCGGCACCAGCGAGGAGCAGGAGGACAAGCTGCTGCCCCTGCTGACCGAGCTCGGCAAGCCCTTTATCTTCATCAACCGCTTTATGGGCGGCAAGCATGCCAGCTGCATCAATTTCGACGAGGAGCAGGCAATTGAAATTGCCGTCAACTACCTTCTGGAGCTCGGGCATAAAAAAATCGCCTTCATCGGCGGCAACCCGGATTACCGAAACACAAAGCTGCGCTATCAAAGCTATGTGAACACCCTGCATAAGGCTGGCATTGAGCCCGACCCGGAGTTCGTGCTCTATGGCGAGTATTCCGAGCGCTCCGGTGAGGAGCTGGGCCGCAGGCTGCTCAGCCTGAAAAAGCGCCCAACCGCCGCCTGCGTCGGCAGCGACCCTATCGCCATCGGCTTTATGCGCTATCTGAGCCAGCAGGGGCTGAAGCTCCCGCAGGATCTATCCGTTATCGGCTTCGGTGATATTGACGCCTGCGAATATGTCACCCCGGCGCTTACCACCATTTCGCAAAACAGCAAGGACATAGGCTGCGTCGCGGCGGAGGCCCTGCTGGAAATGATAAAAAATCCCATCATCTGCCGCCAGCAGATACTGCTGCGCACGAAGCTCGTCGTCAGGAGCTCCTGTGTTCCGCTGACATAAAAAGCGCTTTTCGCAAGTTATCACCCACTCTCATCGGTTTATGTCCATAGTATAAACAAAACGAGACTTCTCCGGAAGTCTCGCTTTGTTTGGGAGTTTATACCCAATGGTTTTAACTGGCACGCATGTAGAACCGACGGGGGAGGCTACACAAAGAAGTAGTTGCTGATTTTGCCGACATAGTAAATATCGCGTCAACGTATGGGGTTTCTATAATCGAAGCGATAGAAGATTATGAGTCATATAAAAAAGATTGGGAAACCACAGTGGGTGAACTTATGGACTTTGATAATTTTCCTGAAGAATCTTGCGAATTTGAATATCCGAGCATTTGGGAGCTTGAGGAGAAGCAGGATAGCTTGATAGATGTAGAAGATGAATACGAGAATAGTGCAGAATACGACGAGGATGCCTTGGATGATACAGAAGACGACTCGGAAGCAATATTCCTTGCCCGAAAATATAGGATCCCATTTCAGCAGGCAGCAGAACTTAAGTGTGAGCTTGAGAGCAATGGGTATTATCGCTTTGATGATTTGCCACAGGGCTTTTTTGAGCTCTATTTAAATTATGACATCGCTCAATTCGTCGATTGGGACATTCCGTATATATGTGAGATAGCGGAAGCAATGGCTCAGCAGTGTATGCCTATTGACAGCTTGGATGATGTGATGTATTTAGCATCCGAGAATAATGTTGATTTTGTCGATGTGATCAAAAACTTTGACTATTACAGCAACCTGTAAAATGTAGGGAAACACCCGAATTACATTATTTTTTAGAGAGAAAGAGGTAAAAAATGAAATTTGTCACTCCCGATAATCTGATTGATGCCTTCCTTGCAGGCAAAACCAGTATGCGTACTTGGACAACGCGAAAGCCCGGTCCCCTTCGGATTGTAAACGATAAAATCATCTCTTTTGAAACCGTAATTTGTGAAAGATTTGGAGATTTTTACATAGTTAACCCCAGGTTCTATTCCAAGCAAACAGAAATTGCGCAAAATATCCTTTTGGCTCGGATCCCGAAAGAAAAGCAAATACTGACTAAAGATGTTCCTTTCGTATACTGGGGAAGCCTGACAGAATATATTCAGCGAGATAATACCTGTTTCGCCGAAATCAGTGAAGCCGAATCGAAGCAAATCGCATAAGAAAAGCCCCGGAAATGGCGTATTTCCGGGGTTTTTGAGCCTTTTTGATTGTAAATATCCAGCCGATTAACGCTTGCTGAACTGCGGAGCGCGACGGGCTGCCTTGAGACCGTACTTCTTACGCTCCTTCATTCTCGGGTCGCGGGTCAGGAGACCGGCAGCCTTCAGAGGAGCGCGGAAGCTCTCGTCAACGAGGAGCAGAGCGCGGGCGATGCCGTGACGGATGGCGCCGGCCTGGCCGGAGACGCCGCCGCCGGAGACGGTAGCCTCGATGTCAACCTTGCCGACAGTGGCGGTGGCGACCAGGGGCTGACGGACGATGAGCTTGAGGGTCTCGAGACCAAAGTAATCGTCAATGTCTCTGCCGTTGATGGTGATAGCACCGGTGCCATTGGGGATGAGGTGAACGCGGGCGACAGAGGACTTTCTCCTGCCCGTGCCGTACATATAGGGGCGCTTGCACTTATAAGTTGCCATATTTCTTTACCTCCTCTTAGCGAGCCCAGACTTCGGGCTTCTGTGCGGCATGGTTATGCTCAGCACCGGCAAAGACTCTCAGGCGCTTGAGCTGCCACTGAGCGATGGTGTTCTTCTGAAGCATACCGCGGACTGCCAGACGCATTGCAAGCTCAGGCTTGTTCGCCATGAGGTGCTTATACTGGGTCTCCTTCAGGCCGCCGGGATAACCGGAGTGAGTGCGATAGTACTTCTGCTCCAGCTTCTTTCCGGTGAGGACAGCGTCCTTGGCGTTGATGATGATAACATAGTCGCCGCAGTCAACATGCGGGGTGTAGTCGGTCTTGAGCTTGCCGCGGAGAAGGTCCGCCGCGAGAGCGGCAGTCTTGCCCAGGGGCTTACCGGCAGCATCAAGGACGTACCACTTGCGGGTAACGGTTTCCTTGGTTACCATAGTAGTAGACATATTTTGTGCCTCCATATAGAATTAAATATTTTGACAATTCGGGCGCGCATTGTTACAATACCTTTACACGCGCTCCATTTTTATACCACATAGAAGCGTCCGTGTCAACGGCTTTTTTAATTCTCGCGCCGCAATCTCTTTAAATCTCTTGTATTCTCTCAAAATCTCTCTAAATCTCAAAACGATTTTTAAGTATTAAACGAGGTCTGGCAATGTATAAAGCACTCAATGAATTTACCGGCACCGTGCGCCGCGCGGTGGACGATTATGACATGATTTCCGCCGGGGATAAAATCGCCGTGGGCGTGTCCGGCGGGAAGGACAGCATGCTTTTGCTGCTGGCGCTGCGGCACCTGAAAAGCTTTTACGACAAGCCCTTTGAGCTCGAGGCAATCAGCATTGAGCTGGGCTTTGAGGGCATGGATTACACGCCGGTAAAGCAGCTCTGCGAGGAGCTGGAGGTGCCCTACACCTGCGTGAAAACCGACATAAAGGAGATAGTTTTTGACGTGCGGCAGGAGGGCAACCCCTGCTCCCTCTGCGCAAAGATGCGCCGCGGCGCGCTCAATGACGCCATCCGTGAGCGCGGCATAAGCAAGCTCGCGCTGGGGCACCATTTTGACGACGCGGTTGAGACCTTTATGATGTCGCTGCTGTTCGAGGGGCGCCTGAGCTGCTTTCGCCCGGTGACATATCTTGACCGCTCCGGCGTGACGCAGATCCGCCCGCTTATCTACGCCGGGGAGCAGAAAATAAGCAATCTGGCCGAGGCACTGAATGTGCCGATAGTCGAAAACCCATGCCCGCAGGACAAGACCAGCAAACGGCATGAGATAAAAGCACTGCTCGCCGCAATGAGCGTCGATTACCCGGACATGAAGTCCAAGATTTTCGGCGCGATGCAGCGCCTCCCCCTCCCCGGCTGGCAGCCGAGGGAGAACTGGCGGCTGGGGCGCTGATAAACAGGCCGCCCGCCGGGAAGAAAGCGGTGTTAAAAAGCAGTTAAGCAGACCGACAAATCGGAAATTGTCTAACTGTTTGCACTGCACCAAGGCTCCCCTGCGTAAGG
>URPA01000036.1 GCA_900549545.1 uncultured Eubacteriales bacterium | reverse complement strand
AATGGGCTGAAAAGCCTGTAAAATAAGGAAAGTTCAGGAAATCTCTCCACAAATTCCGATTTGTTTAGCTGCTTTCTCTTAATCCCTCCGGCGAAGCCGGAGGGATTGATTTATTTTACCACAACATTTTCCTTGCCGAGCATTTCCTCAAGCTCTAAAATCAGCCCTTCGTGGATAAGGCAGGGGGAGCCGATACGCTTTTTCTCCCGCTCGCCGTAGATGATGAGCTGGTTATTGCCGGGGAACATCGTGAGAATCAGCTCAATGCGCTTGAGCCTTGGGTCGCTCAGGCTCGGGAGCTTTACCCAGAGCTTCTGCGCCGGGGGTGGCGGTGCGGAGGTCGCGGGGGCGTTGAGGTCGCTTATGGGGCGGATGGTGTCCACGGTGAGCTGCGGCTCCTTCTCGTCCCGCGCGGTGATGCGCCCGCGGACGATGACGGCGTTATTCTCCGCGAGATACCCGCCGCCGTTATCGAGCGCACGCTGGAAGGCTACAAGCTCCATTGTGCCGGTGTCATCCTCAAGCTGGACATAGCTCATGAGAGAGTTATTTTTCGTTGTGCGGGTCTTGATGCTGGCAACGACCCCGGCGAGGGTGACATACTGCCCGTCAGAGAAGGAGCGCGGCCCGTCCTCGGCGGCAAAATCGTTCATCACCGCGCCGACGGAGACAGCGCCCGCCCGGCGCACCGCGTCCTTATACTGGTCCATGGGGTGACCGGTGAGATAGAGGCCGGTGGTCTCCTTCTCCATCTGCATCTTTTCCTGCGCGCTGTACTCTTCGACATTGGGAATGGTGATCTTAGGGGGGGCGGGGCTGTCGTCCATGCCGCCGCCGAAGAGGTCAAACTGGCCGGAGATATTCTCCTTCTCGCTGCGGCTGACGGCTTCAAGCACCGTGCCGCAGACCTGCATAAGGGCCTTGCGCTTATAGCCCATGCTGTCAAACGCGCCGCTGCGGATGAGGTTTTCAACAGCGCGGCGGTTGAGATCCTTGCCGTACATGCGGCGGCAGAAGTCCTCAAAATCCGTAAACGCGCCGTTTTCCTCCCGCTCGTGCACAAGCTCACTGACGGCATTTCTCCCAAGGCCCTTTATGGCCACCAGACCGAAGCGCAGGTTCTCGCCCGCGACGGTGAAGTCCGCCTCGGACTCATTGACATCCGGGGGCAGGAGCTTGATGCCCATGTCCCGGCACTCGGCGATATACTCGGCGACCTTGCCGCTGTTATCGAGCACTGAGGTCAAGAGCGACGCCATATACTCTCTCGGATAGCGGCGCTTCATGTACCCCGTGCGGTAGGCGACTATCGCGTAGCACACGGCGTGGGCCTTGTTGAAGGCATAGCTCGCGAAGTCCAGAATCTCGTCGTATATGCTGTTGGCGACATCCTCGCTCACGCCGTTTTTGAGTGCGCCGGCTATACCCCGGCTCTCGTCGCCATGGATAAAGGCCACGCGCTCGGCATCAATGACGGCGTGCTTCTTCTTGCTCATCGCGCGGCGGATCATGTCTGCCTGCCCCAGCGAGAAGCCCGCGAGGGAGCGGAAAATCTGAATGACCTGCTCCTGATAGACGATGCAGCCGTAGGTAACTTCCAAAATTGGCTTTAACAGCGGGTGCTTGTATTTTATGCGCTCCGGGTGGTTGGAGTATTCGATGAATCTGGGTATGCTGTCCATCGGGCCGGGGCGGTAGAGGGCTATGACGGCGGTGATATCCTCAATGCTCTTGGGCTTGAGGCCGAGGCAGACGGAGGTCATGCCCGTGCTTTCAAGCTGGAACACGCCGCAGGTGTGCCCCTCGGAGATCATGTCAAAAACCGCGCTGTCGTCCTCGGGTATTTTGTCAATGGAGAACTCCGGCTCCCGGCGGCGGACAAGCTTTGCCGCGTCCTCCAGCACGGTGAGGTTGCGAAGGCCAAGAAAGTCCATTTTGAGAAGCCCCAGCTCCTCAAGGGTTGTCATGGTGTACTGGCAGACGACGGACTCGTCATTTTTCGCAAGCGGCACATACTCATACACCGGCTTTTCGGTGATGACAACACCGGCGGCGTGGGTGGAGGCGTGGCGCGGCATGCCCTCGAGCGCCTTTGCCACATCGACAAGATGCTTTAGCTTTTCATCCCCCTCATACAGCTCACGCAGGGGCTTAGAGAGCTGCAAGGCCTCCTCAATGGTGATGTTCAGCGCGCCCGGGCCGGAGGGTATCTGCTTTGCGACCGCGTCCGTCTCGCCATAGCTGACGGCGAGGGCGCGGCCCACGTCGCGCACGGCATTTCGCGCGGCCATGGTACCGAAGGTAACGATCTGGGCCACATGGTCATTGCCGTAGAGGCGGTTAACGTAGTCGATGACCTCGCCCCGGCGGTTGACGCAGAAGTCCACGTCGATATCCGGCATGGAGACGCGCTCGGGGTTCAAAAAGCGCTCGAAGAAGAGGCTATATTTGATTGGGTCAACATCGGTTATATGCAGGCAGTAGGACACGACGCTGCCCGCCGCGCTGCCGCGCCCGGGGCCGACGGGAATGCCCTGCCCCTTGGCGTAGCCGATAAAGTCCGAAACGATGAGAAAATAGTCCACAAAGCCCATCTGGTGGATCATGTTAAGCTCATAATCGAGCTGCTTATGCACCTCGGGGCGGCCTGCGTAGCGCTCGGCAAAGCCCTTTTCGCAGAGCTTTTGGAGATATTCAAAGCTGTCGCTCTCGCCCGCCGGGAGCTTGAAGCGCGGCAGGTGATAGTGGCCAAACTCAAAATCGTAGTTGCAACGCTCGGCAATTATGGCAGTGTTGTCCGCCGCGTCCGGGCAGTCGGGATAGAGCGCGCGCATCTCGTCCTCGGTTTTGAGGTAGAGCTCCTGCGTCTCAAAGCGCATGCGGTTTGGCTCGTCCACGGTCTTGCCGGTCTGTATGCACATGAGCACATCCTGATAATACGCATCCTCGCGGTTAATATAGTGCGCGTCATTGGTGACAACAAGGGGGATGCCCGTCTCGTGGTGGATGCGGATGATGCCCTCCGCCGCGCGGCGCTCCTCCGGGATGCCATGGTCCTGAATTTCAAGGAAAAAGTCCTCCCCGAAAAGCCCGCGTAGCTCAAGGGCCTTGGCTTTCGCGGCCTCATAGTCCCCGCGCACAACATCCTGGGCTATCTCTCCGGCGAGGCAGCCGGACAGGCAGATAAGTCCCTCGCTGTGCTGATGCAGCAGCGCCCAGTCGATGCGGGGCTTTATATAAAAGCCCTCGGTAAAGGCGGCGCTGACCATGTAGCAGAGGTTGCGGTAGCCCGTCTCGTTCTTGCAGAGGAGAATGAGGTGGGAGTAATTATTATCAACGCCGTGCTCCTTGCTGCCCATGCTCCGTGGGGCGACATACACCTCGCAGCCGATGATGGGCTTGACGCCCTCAGCCTTGCAGGCGCGGTAAAACTCCACCGCGCCGTACATGACCCCGTGGTCGGTGACGGCGATAGCGGTCTGCCCCAGCTCCTTGGCGCGCTTTGCAAGCTGCTTTACACGGCACGCGCCGTCAAGCAGGGAGTATTCGGTATGCACATGAAGATGAACAAAGGCCATGTTTTATTCCTCCAGTAAACGATGAATAAATCGGTGAGGACGATTTGTTCAGCATTTACTCTGGTTTGAAAGTCATTATCTTTTTGAGCCGGTGCGACAGACAGCTTTTTGTCACCGGCGGGTAGGAAAGCCGCGCAAGGTCGGCAAGGCTCGCCTCGGGGTTGGTTATGCGCAGCAGCGCCGCCTGCCTGAGCTGCTCGGGCAGCGCGTCCAGCCCGTATTCCCCGGCGATGCGGCGGATGGCCTCAAGCTGCTCCTGCGCGGCGGCGACGGTCTTGTCGGCGTTGGCCGAGTCGCAGTTTATCTGTCGGGTGACGGTGTTTCGCATCTCTTTATCGACCTTGGCGGTCATGATGTTCATGGCCGTCACCGGCGCGCCGAGCTTGGTAAAGAAATCGGCGATAGCGTCCGCCTTTTTAAAGTACAGCAGGGAGTTTGCCCCGCGCATCGTCTCCTTGGGCGCAAAGCCCATGTCCAGCAGCAGGGAGTATGCCTCGCGGCTGACGCTGTGGTGGGGCGTTGCAAGCTCGAGGTGATAGTTTTTCTCGGGGTCTGTAACGCTGCCCCCGGCTAAAAACGCGCCCCGGACAAAGGCCGTGCGGCAGCAGTCCTCCTCCACCACGGCATAGTTGAGATGGTGGGTGAGCGTGCTGTCCAAATCCTCACCGAAGGCGGAAAATATGCGCGCGAGCTTATCCCTGTCTTTTATGACAAGGCTTTTTTTGCCGCTGCCCGCCTTGGGAAGCTCATCAAAGCTAAGCCCGAAGGCCCGCTTGAAGAGCTTTGGAAGCCGCTGGGCAAAGGCCGGGCTTGCGGTGATTATGCGCAGCTCCCGGGCGGAATAGGCGCTGCAATAGAGCAGCACGCCATAGCTCTCCGCCACGGCGCAGCATTTTTTGTCTATCTTTTGCTGGCAGATCTCTGCCTTGGCGTCCGATGAAAACGACATAGGCGCTCCTTATTTATTCAGGTCCCTGTTGATATTCTCAGAGCTTATGCCCTTGGCGACAAAATAATCGTTCAGGGCGCTGGCGATGGCGACGCTGCGGTGCCGCCCGCCGGTGCAGCCGATGGCTATGGTGAGGCCCACCTTGCCCTCCTCGATATACAGCGGCAGCAGAAAATCTATTAAATCCTGAATCTTCTCCATAAAAGTCCGCGTCTGCTGGCAGCCGAACACAAACTCGCCCACGGGCCTGTCCAGCCCGCTGAGAGGGCGAAGCTCCTCCACATAATAGGGATTCGGCAGAAAGCGCGCGTCAAAGACGAGGTCCGCCTCCATTGGTATGCCGTGCTTGAAGCCAAAGGACATGACGGTGACGTTGATATCCCGCTTTTTTCCACCGGCGGCGAAGAGCGCGAAGAGGTGGTTTTGCAGCATGCCGAGGGTGAGCCTTGAGCTGTCGACAACAAAATCCGCCTGCGCCTTTACATCTCTCAGCAGCTCCTCCTCCTTCTGCACCGCCTGCTCAAGCGTTATCCCCCGCGTCATCAGTGGGTGCGGGCGGCGGGACTCCTTATACCGGCGCACGAGGGTGCGGGTATCGGCGTCCATATAGAGGATGCGCACCTGACATTCCATGTGCGCGAGCTCCTCCTTTATCTTCAAAAGGGAGGGTATGCCATCCTTCTCACGGACATCCGTCACCAGCGCGACCTTTTCATAGCGGCCGCGCGTGTCCATGCACAGCTCCGCAAAGCGCGGGATAAGCGCGACGGGCATATTGTCCACGCAGTAATAATCCAGGTCCTCCAGCACATCGGCGGCGCGGCTCTTGCCCGCGCCGGACATGCCGGTGATTATAAGAAATTCCATTTTCTATTTCTCCTCTTCCTGCTCCATGACCGTTACGCGGTTGCCGTGCAGCGCGGGGCCGTGATCCTCCAGGCAGTAGTCCGGCGGGAGAATGATTATCTCCGGCTCAAGCAGGACATTGCTGTCCTCATACACCTTTTTGCGTACCTGCATCATCAGCTCATGCACATCGTGTGAGCTGGCGCCGCCCTTGTTGACGACAAAGCCCGCGTGCTTCTCGGAGACCTGCGCCCCGCCCACGGTAAAGCCCTTGAGCCCGGCCTTGTCGATAAGGGCGGCGGCAAAGTTCCCCTCCGGGCGCTTGAAGGCGCTGCCGGCAGACGGCAGGTCAAGCGGCTGCTTTTCGCGGCGCTTTTCGCCAAGCTCGCGCATTTTCGCGGCAATCTCGGCGCTGTCCCCCTCCTCAAGGCGCAGCACCGCGCTGAGGATGACGCAGCCGCCCAGCTTTTTGAAAAGGCTGCTGCGGTATTCAAAGCTGCACTGCTCTTTTGAAAGCTCATAGAGCCGCTGCTCGGGCAGGTAGTAGCAGACGACGCTCTCTATAACGTCCTTCATCTCCCCGCCATAGGCCCCGGCGTTCATCACGCAGGCGCCGCCGAGCGTGCCGGGGATGCCGCCGGCAAACTCCAGCCCTGTAAGGCCGTTTTGCTGGGCAAAGCCCGCAAGCCGCGCAAGCGGCAGGCCCGCCTCAACATACACGGCCCCGTCCGGCAGGCGAAAAATATTGGCGAGCTTCTCGGTGCCGATGATGAAGACCTTATCAAGCCCCTCGTCGGGGAAGAGGATATTCGTGCCGTTGCCGAGCATGAGCGGCGCAAGCTGATTTTCCTTCAAAATGGCGCAGATTTTGCTCAGGGATGTCACATCCCTCGGGTAAGCCACGGCTCTGGCGGGGCCGCCGATCTTGAATGAGCTGTGCTCGCTCATGGGTTCGTTTTCCAAAAGAGTCAGCCCCGGCAGGGCGGTTTTTATCTGAGAAATGGCGTTTTCAAGCTGCTGCATAATCTTCTCCTTTTACAATAGCCCCAGATCCACCGCGCTGTCATGCTCGGCGGCGAGGGTCTGGGCGGCGTTGAAGCCCATCTTCTTCTGGCGGTTGTTCATGGCGGCAAGCTCAAGAATAACGGCGAGGTTTCTGCCCGGCGTGACCGGGATAGTCACCGCGGGGAGCTTGACGCCCAAAATCTCCTCCGTCTCGTCGGAAAGGCCGAGGCGGTCATAGGCTTTGCCCTCCCGCCACATCTCCATCTTCACCACAACGTCAATGTTGCACTCGGGCTTTACGGCGCCGACGCCGTAAATGTGCCGCACATTGATAACGCCGATGCCGCGCAGCTCCATATAATAGCGGATAATCTCCGGCGCGCTGCCGACAAGTGTGTCCTTGCCGATGAGCTTTATCTCCACCGCGTCATCCGCAACAAGCCGGTGGCCGCGCTTGATAAGCTCCAGCGCCGTCTCGCTCTTGCCGATGCCGCTGTCGCCCATGAGCAGCACACCCTCGCCGTAGACCTCGACCAGGACCCCGTGAGTAGTCAGCCGCGGGGCGAGATAGTTGTGCAGGGAGCGGATAACGTCGGCCTGAAACTCCGAGGTGTCCATCGTGGTTATAAAAACGTTGCGGTCATACTTCTCCGCAAGCTCAAGGCACTCCGGGAATGGGGGAACCCCGTGGCAGATGACCAGCGCAGCGATGTCATAGCTCATAAAGCGCTCAAGCGCCTCATAGCGCTGCTCGGGGCTGATGGAGTCAAGATAGGTGCTCTCAACCCGGCCGATAATCTGAAGGCGCTTGGGGTCAAAGTAATTATAAAAGCCCGTCAGCTGCATCGCGGGGCGGTTGACGTCCGCCGTTCTTATGACGGCGGTGTCGTAATCCTTTGAGGTGTGCAGCGGCATGAGATTGTGCTCCTTGACAAGGGTGCTGAGCTTGACGGAATACTTGCTCTTCATATGTACATCCTCCTTTTGTTTAAGTAAGCGATGAACAAATCACTCTCACCGATTTGTTCATCGCTTACTTTCGGTGGAACTGTTTCTATATCAGTATATTAACCATTTTACTCAAATTTGGCAAGTTATTTTCCACGCATCCGGGCGTAAAATATGCGGAGGGCAAAAAGGTATCAAAAAGCGCAAATTTGATGAAAAATTTGCTTGCAATCCGTGCATCATTCTGTTATTATATATAAGCTGTCTGTAAAGACAGCAGCAAAACACAAGCAAGGAGGTGCTTCAGTTTATGGCAAAATGTCAGTTTTGTGATAAGGATGTGTCCTTTGGCATAAAGGTCAGCCATTCTCACAGACGCTCTAACCGTACCTGGAAGCCGAATGTGAAGCGCGTCAAGGCCATTGTGGACGGAACTCCCAAGCATGTTTATGTCTGCACTCGCTGCCTGCGCAGCGGTAAGGTCACCCGCGCTGTGTAATTTAACATTACCCGAAACAAAGCCTGTCGTATCGACGGGCTTTTTTCGGTATTATGGGGACGCAGTAAACGCCCGCGCCGCACTTGACACAGCGCGATGCGGGCGTTATAATAAGCATAGAAAAGGCGCTGCGACAAGCGGTTAGCTCTTTAAGTAATAGTTTTCTTTGAAACCGTCACTTGTGGGAGTGGCGGTTTCTGCTTTTCACAATAAACTGAAACATTACGTTCCATAATGTCAGAGTTATTGTAAGTCGCATGGCCTCACCCCCTTTCGGGTGGTGTGACTAACCGCCTGCCGTTGTGCAGCGCCCGGTACTTCAAAAAAGTACCGTCGACAGAATAACACAGGCTTTGGCAAATTACAAGAGCGCAGGCGCAGATGGATACGCAAAATCCGCTCTTGCATATATTTCCGCATCAGTTTATAATGGCGCTATTATTTTATTCGGAGGTCGAATTATGGAGCTTCTTGAACAGCGTATTCTCCGCGACGGGAAGATAAAGCCCGGCGGAATTTTGAAGGTTGACGGTTTTTTGAATCATCAGATCGACCCCGCCCTGCTCTGGGAGATGGCGCAGGAGCTCAAACGCCTGTACGCCGGGGAGAATATCAACAAGATACTCACTATTGAGGCCTCCGGAATAGCTATTGCCGCGATGGTGGGCTACGTGCTGGGCTGCCCGCTGGTCTTTGCCAAGAAGAGCAAGAGCCGCAACATAGCGGACGATGTGTACAGCGCGCAGGTCGAGTCCTTCACGCATGGAAACACCAACACCGTCATCGTCTCCAAGGAATACCTGAGCGCTAATGACCGCGTGCTGATAGTTGACGATTTTCTCGCGACGGGCGCTGCGCTCGTGGGGCTTATCGACATTGCCGAGCAGGCCGGGGCAAGGGTTGTCGGCGCGGGCATCGCCATTGAGAAGGTTTTTCAGGGCGGCGGGAACATGCTGCGCGATAAGGGCTACCGCATTGAGTCCCTCGCCCGCATTGCCGCGATGGGCGATGATTGCTCCATCACTTTCTGCTGAGCGGTTTTTGTAGCTTTTTCACAAAAATTGCGGGTTGAAAATGGTAAAATAGTAGAAAAAGCGGGCTTGACATTTTCGTGCCTGACTGATAGATTATAAGCGTAGCGAATTTAATACCTTTCGATATATAACAAATGATATGGATTTGAAGTCTCTACCCGGTCGCCGTAAATGACCGGACTATCGATCACAATTTCGGGGTGCGCGTTTTCGTTCCCCGTTCTTGCTTTTGAGCATCGGTCGAGACTTGTTTGACCGGTGCGTTTTATTTTGTATCTCTCCGCTTCGGCGGTGAAGATAAATTAAAAAATTCTTATGAGGAGATCAGAGAATGAAAAAGATCATTGCACTGCTGCTTGCACTTGTTATGGTATTTGCACTCTGCGCCTGCGGTAATTCCGCTCCTGCCGAGTCCCAGGCTCCCGCTGAGAGCGACGCCCCCGCTGAGAGCGAGGCTCCCGCCGAGGCCGCTACCGTTAAGGCCGGTTTCATCTTCCTGCACGATGAGAACTCCACCTACGACCTCAACTTCATCAACGCTGCCAAAGAGGCTTGCGAGACTCTCGGTGTTGAGTACCTGTTCAAGACCGGTATCCCCGAGGACGAGACCTGCTACGATGCCGCTGCTGAGCTGGTTGACGAAGGCTGCAACTTCGTTTTCGCCGACAGCTTTGGCCACGAGCCCTTCCTGCTCCAGGCTGCCCGTGAGTTCCCCGAGGTTCAGTTCTGCCACGCCACCGGCACCCAGGCCCACACCAACGATGCTCCCAACTACCACAACGCTTTTGCCTCCATCTATGAAGGCCGCTTCCTCGGCGGTGTTGCTGCCGGTCTGAAGCTCAACCAGATGATCGAGGAAGGCACCATCACCGAAGATCAGGCCAAGCTTGGCTACATCGGCGCTTACCCCTATGCTGAGGTTAAGTCCGGCTACACCTCCTTCTTCCTCGGCGCCCGCTCCGTCTGCCCCTCCGCTACCATGGAAGTCACCTTCACCAACTCCTGGTATGACCCCACCCTCGAGCAGGAAGCTGCCAACAAGCTCATCAGCAACGGCTGTGTTGTCATCTCCGAGCATGCTGACTCCATGGGCGCTCCCAACGAGTGCGAGCAGCAGGGTGTTCCCTTTGTTTTCTACAACGGCTCCGCCGCTGATGCCTGCCCCAACACCTACATCGTTGCCTCCCGCATCAACTGGGCTCCCTACATGGTCTACGCCATGCAGTGCGTCATGGACGGCACTGAGATCCCCGCTGACTGGACCGGCACCATCGCCACTGACTCTGTCTGCATGACCGAGCTCAACGAGAACGCCGCCGCTCCCGGCACTGCCGAGAAGCTCGAGGAAGTCAAGGCCGCTCTTGCTGATGGTTCCCTCAAGGTCTTTGATACCGCTACCTTCACCGTTGGCGGTGAGACCCTCACCGAGTACATGGCTGACGTTGACGATATGGGCGACTTCGCTCCCGACACCAATGTCATTGCTGACGGTTACTTCCACGAGTCCGAGTACCGCTCTGCTCCTTACTTCGATATCGACATCGACGGCATCACCAATATCGACGCCTAAGTTTTTCAAACTCAATGGGAAGCCTCAAAAGAGGCTTCCCATGTGCAGTTACCCTAAAGGGCAGCGCAGCGACACTCTGCCGCCGCGCTGCCCTTTGAGGTATCTTCGGCTCCGCTGAAATTCGGGGCTGTTTTCAATCTTTACAGACTATACAGACAGGGAGTGAAGCCTTTGGACAGCAAAACCCCCGCAGTAAAAATGCGCAATATAACAAAGACTTTCGGGCCGGTCGTTGCAAACGACAAGGTCTGGCTGGACATATACCGGGGCGAGATTCTTGCTCTGCTGGGCGAAAACGGCAGCGGCAAGACCACGCTTATGAACATGCTCTCCGGTATATATTTCCCCGACGAGGGCGATATCAGCATCGACGGAAAGGACGTTATTATCCGCTCCCCCAAGGACGCTTTTGACCTGGGTATCGGCATGATCCACCAGCACTTCAAGCTTGTGGACGTGCTCTCGGCGGCGGAGAATGTCATCCTCGGCCTCAAGGAGCCGGGCAAGCTCAACATTGCCAGGGCCGCCGAGCGCATCCGCGAGATATGCGACGCTTACGGCTTTGAGGTCGACCCCTACCAGAAGGTCTATGACATGTCCGTCTCCCAGAAGCAGACCGTTGAGATAATCAAGGTTCTCTACCGTGGGGCCGATATCCTCATTCTCGACGAGCCCACAGCCGTTTTGACCCCACAGGAGACTGACAAGCTCTTCGCCGTGCTGCGCAATATGCGCGACGACGGCAAGGCCATCGTCATAATCACCCACAAGATGCACGAGGTGGAGGCGCTCTCCGACAGAGTGGCCGTGCTGCGCCATGGGCAGTTTATCGGCGATATGCCCACCGCCCAGACCAACGCCCAGGAGATGACCAACATGATGGTCGGCCACCCTGTGGTGCTGAACATTGACAGGCCCGAGCCTGTTGACCCCAAGCCCCGCATTGAGGTCAAGAACCTGACCGTGCGCAATATTGACGGAGTCGTGAAGCTTGACGATGTGTCCTTCACCGCAAACTCCGGTGAGATTCTGGGCATTGCCGGCATCTCCGGCAGCGGCCAGAAGGAGCTGCTGGAGGCTATCGCCGGACTTCAGCCCGTTGAGAGCGGCGAGATAAGCTACATTGAGGACGATGGCACACACGAGCAGCTTTTGGGCAAAAACCCCCTCGACATTCAGCAGATGGGCGTCACGCTCTCCTTCGTCCCGGAGGACAGGCTCGGCATGGGCCTTGTCGCCAATATGGACCTTGCGGACAACATGATGCTCCGCTCCTTCCGCCGCGGGCGCGGCTTCTTCACCGACAGAAAATCTCCCCACAAGCTTGCGGAGAACGTGGTAAAGGACCTTGAAGTGAGCACTCCCGGCATCAGCACCCCCGTGCGCCGGCTTTCCGGCGGCAATGTGCAGAAGGTGCTGGTTGGCCGCGAGATCGCCTCCGCGCCGACTGTGCTGCTCACGGCTTACGCGGTGCGCGGGCTTGATATCAATTCCTCCTACACTATATACGACCTGATAAACCGCCAGAAGGCTGAGGGTGTCGCGGTCATATATGTTGGCGAGGATCTGGACGTGCTGCTGGAGCTGTCGGACAGGATTCTGGTCCTCTGCGGCGGCAAGGTCAGCGGCATTGTGCCCGGCCGCGGCGCTTCCAAGCGCGATGTGGGCATGATGATGACTAAACTGGGAGGTGGCAAAGCCGATGAATAAACAGGCTCAGGGGCCGCTGGTCCATATTGTCAAGCGCGGCGCGCTGCCCTGGTACGGTTCATGGGGCATCCGCGGCGGCGCTATTCTCCTTGCGCTGATAGTCTGCGGCGTCATTACCTCCGTTGTCACCGGGGAAAACCCCGTTCAGGTCTATGTGGCCATCTTCAAAGGCTCCTTCGGCTCCTCCAGAAAAATCTGGGTGCTGCTTCAGAATATCGCAATGCTCCTCTGCGTATCCATCGCGGTGACTCCCGCGTTCAAGATGCGCTTTTGGAACATCGGCGGTGAGGGGCAGGCTCTGGCCGGGGCTCTGGCCGCCGCCGCGTGCATGATCTGCCTGCGCGATGTCATGCCCAACTGGGCGGTCATCGTGTGCATGGTCGTTTCCAGCATCGCCGCCGGTGCGCTCTGGGGCTTTATCCCCGCCTTCTTCAAGGCCAAGTGGAACACCAACGAGACGCTGTTCACCCTGATGATGAACTATGTCGCCATCCAACTCGTGGCGTACTTCTCCGTCGTGTGGGAGTCCCCGAAGGGCTCGGGCAACATCGGCATCATCAACCAGAACACCATGATCGGTTGGCTTCCGCAGATCGGCAGCTACAAGTATCTGCTCAACGTAATAATCGTCGCCCTGCTCACCGTGGGCATGTATGTCTACCTCAATTACTCAAAGCACGGGTATGAGCTGTCCGTTGTCGGCGAGAGCGAGCGCACCGCCCGTTATGTCGGCATCAAGGTTGAGAAGGTCATCATCCGCACGATGCTCCTCTCCGGCGCGCTCTGCGGCGTGGCGGGTCTGCTGCTGGTCGGCGGCACAAGCCACACGCTCACCTCCTCCATTGTTGATAACCGCGGCTTCACCGCCGTTATGGTGGCCTGGCTTGCGAAGTTTAACCCCATCTGGATGATATTCACAAGCTTCCTTCTGGTATTTCTGAGCAGGGGTGCCGGTGAAATCGCCACGAATTTCAGCCTCAATCAGTCCTTTGGCGATATTCTCACAGGTATAATCCTGTTTTTCATCATCGGGAGCGAGTTCTTCATCAACTACAAGATAAGCTTCCGCCGCAGCGCGAAGAAGGAGGGCTGAGCCGATGTTTGATTTCATATCCTTCATTCCCAGAGCCATCGCTCAGGGCATCCCCCTGCTTTTCGGCAGCACCGGCGAAACGCTCACCGAGAAATCCGGCAACCTCAACCTTGGTATCCCCGGCATCATGTATGTCGGCGGTATCTGCGGCGTTATCGGCGCCTTCATGTATGAGCAGTCGCTCGCCTCCCCCGCCGATATGAACACCTTCCTCGGCATCCTTATCCCGCTGCTGTCGAGCATGCTGGGCTCCCTGCTGATGGGCCTTATCTACTGCTTTTTGACCGTCACCCTGCGCGCGAACCAGAACGTCACCGGTCTTGCCATGACCACCTTCGGCGTCGGCTTCGGCAACTTCTTCGGCGGCTCCCTCATAAAGCTCTCCGGCAGTGAGCTGCCCTCCATCATCCTCTCCAACACCAGCAACTGCTTCCGCCGCTCTCTCCCCTTTGCGGATAAGCTTGGCTGGTTCGGCAAGATTTTCCTGTCCTACGGCTTTTTGGCCTATGCGGCCATCGTTGTTGCCCTTATCGCGGCGCACATTCTCAAGCGCACCCGCGCCGGGCTCAATCTCCGCGCCGTGGGCGAAAACCCCGCGACGGCAGACGCGGCGGGCATCAATGTCAACCGCTACAAGTACTACGCCACCTGCATCGGCAGCGTCATAGCCGGTCTCGGCGGGCTGTATTATGTCATGGACTATGCCGGCGGCATCTGGACAAACGACGCCTTTGGCGACCGCGGCTGGCTTGCAATCGCGCTGGTCATCTTCACGGTGTGGCGGCCCAACGTGGGCGTCCTCGCCTCCTTCCTCTTCGGCGGGCTGTACATTCTGCACATGTACATCCCCTGCGGCATGAACCTCGCCGTGAAGGAGCTTTACAAGATGATCCCCTATGTGATAACCATCATCGTCCTCGTTATCACCTCCATGCGCAACAAACGCGAAAACCAGCCCCCCGCCTCCCTGGGTCTGGCGTACTTCAGGGAAGAACGATAACAAATTTGGAGCTATGCAAAACTCGTTTTTGCATAGCTCCAAATGATATTTGACCTGCGTTCAGGTGATATACGCTTAAAGCGTGTGATATCCGACCTTCAGTCGGGTGAAATCGCCCCTTGAATGGGCGGTTATGGTGTCCCTGCGGGACGATTTGATATAATTTGGGGCAGCTGCAATAAATTTTTGCAGCTGCCCTATTTTTATTGCCTTTTCATCTGCCTCAGAAACAGAAGTATCGCCCCGACTACCGCAACGACGGTATATCCCAGCACCCACCAGAGGTGCGGGAAAATGTCCGCGAAGTTTCCGGCAAAGGCCGCGCGCTCAAGCTCCACCGCGTGGATAAACGGCAGAACATTTGCTATCTTTTCAAACACGCCGCCCACAAGCGCCACGTCAAACCATATGCCCGACAGCCACGCCGACAAATTTGTCAGCAGCGCACCGCAGACGCCGCCCACCTGCTTTGAGCTCATAACGCTTCCACAGATAAGCCCCAGCGCGATGAAAAACAACGCCACCGGAATGTTGAAAAGCAGGGCGAAGAGCAGGTTAATGTCGATTTTCAGCCCCAGCAGCACCGCCGCGATGTAGCAGATAAGGCTCTGCGCGATCGCCATCGGCAGCAGCGGCAGCGTGTAGCCAAATATGAAGTCCGCCGCCGTGAGGGGCGTTGTGTAAAGCCTTTGCAGCAGGGCGCTCTCCCTGTCCTTCGACACCAGCAGCGCGGAAAACAGCGTCATGAACGACAGGCCGAACACCGTCACGCCCGGGGTCAGGTGCGCAAGCTCGAACATCGGGATGGGAACATTTGCCTGAATCGCCGTCAGCAGGCCGATGAGAATCAGCGGAAAGCCCAGTCCAAAGAAGAGGTTCAGCGGGTCGCGAATAATTTCCTTCGCCGTCCTGCCGGAAAATGTCATCATTCTCATTTCGCCGCCCCCTTAACTATCGCCACGAAAGCGTCCTCAAATTTTTCCTTGCCCGCCTGCGCCTTTATCTCCTCCGCCGTGCCGAGGGCGAGGAGCCTGCCGTCGCGCATGATGCCGATGCGGTCTGACAGCGCCTCGGCCTCCTCCATGTAATGGGTGGTAAGGATAATAGTTATCTTACCCTTGAGCGCGCGGATATTGTCCCAAAGCTCACTGCGCGCCAGCACGTCAAGCCCCAGCGTCGGCTCATCCATGAAAAGTATCTCCGGCTCGCTGATGAGGGCCATAGCAATGCTCAGTCTCCTCTGCCAACCGCCTGAGAGCTTCCCCGCCTTTTTACCGAGGATGCCGGTCAAATCAAACTGCTCCGCAAGCTCCCGGATTTTTTCTTCCTTTTTCCGCTTGTCAAAGCCGTGCACGCCGCACATCAGCTCAAGGTTTTCCTTCACGCTCAGGTTCGGCGCGACCGCCGTCTCCTGCGGGGAGACGCCGATGATGTTTTTCACCGCGGCGGGGTTCGTCAGGATGCTGTTTCCGTTTATAAAAGCGTCTCCGCCGTCTGGCTTTGTCAGGCAGGTGAGCATTTTTATCGTGGTGGTCTTGCCCGCGCCGTTTACGCCCAGCAGGGCAAACAGTTCCCCCTGCTCCACGCTGAGATTCAGCGCGTCAACAGCGGTCAGGTCCTTGTATTTTTTGGTCAGGCTTCTGGTTTCAATCGCGTGCATTATTGCTTTCCTCCCGTGTAGCGGTATTTTAGCCCCTCGAATGCGTCGGTCAGCGTCCGGCTGACAAAATCCTCGTCCCATTCGAGATATGATGTGGCAATCATCGTGGCTATGCCATGGACATATACCCACAGCTCAAGATGGAACATGTTGGCCTCATCCTCGCTGATGCCGAGATTGTGCATGATGAGGTCCAGCAGCGGCCGGATTGACTCTCTGTCCTCCCTGATTATCTCCCCGCTTCTGTCTCGCATGAACAGAAGCTTGAAAAGCTCCCTCTCGTCTCTGGCAAAGTGGATGTACGCCATTCCGCTGGCCTTATATGGCGGAAAGCGCCCCTCGGCCATGCTCTTTTCAATGCGCGCCTGATATATGGCGTCGGCCGCGCGGATGACCTCGCCCTGCACCTCGTCCATGTTCTGAAACAGGCCGAATATCGGCTTTGGCGATGAGCCCAGCTCCGCCGCAAGGCCCCTTGCGGTAAGCCCCTCCATACCCTTTTTCCGCACAACGTTCACGCCCGCGGCTATTATCTTTTCTCTTGTGAACTTGAATTTCGGCGGCACAATAATCCCTCCGCTTTCAGCAACTTTCGTTGCGCAACTTATGTTTCTTATTATAGCACGCAAATACTGTTTGTCAAGAAAAAAGGCAGGGACAAAGTCCCTGACCTTTCGCTTATTCCTGCCGCTCCAGTGCGTTTTTCAGCTTTTCCATGGCGGCCCTGCCGCGCGGCGTCTCAATCAGCACCCGATATTCCTCGGTCTCCATCGCTTTTATCACCGCCCGAAGCATACCCTTGCTTGCGGTGGGCTGCTCCAGATTTTCCGTAAAAGTCGGGGCGAAGAGCGCTTTTTTGAGCGGCAGCCCCTTCCTGTCAAGACCTTCCGCATAGCGCTCGAAGCTCGCGACAGCATCCTCAAGCCGTCCCAGGCGGAGATATGCCTCCATGAGCAGCCCCTCATACAGCGCACCACACCCAAACAGGTCTGCCACGCCCCTATATACCAGGCAGATTTCAAGAATCTGCTCATTGTCTCCCGTCAATCGCTTGTCCGACATTATGCCGAGGCAGTTTTCAATCTGCATCACAAGCGAAAACAGCTTTTTCTGCACCGCATCCCGTGCCTTGGCATAGTCCTCCCTCTTCATGTAAAGCTGCACCCAAATCAGGCTCGCATCCGTCGTCTGCCCCGGCAGCTCCTTCAAAAGCTGCTCAGCCTCGTCCAAGCGCCCTTCATTTAACGCCATGCCCGCCAAATTCAGCGTTGATATTTCCCAATAAGCTCCTCGCCCTGTCTCGCGCAGCTTTGAGAGCAGAGTGTGCTTCTGCTCTCGCCAATCTGCTTTTTTCTCCTCCGGAGCATCGGGGTAAATCATGCAGAGCGTATCCATAATAAGCGCGGTGTTAAATTTAAGTGCTGAGGAATTAGGATATTGCCGCAGGCGCTCGGAAAGCAGCTGCTCGCCCGGCTCGTAACCCTCGCTCTGAATTTTTACCATTATTTCGTTGACCATACCGACAACCGCTTCGTCAGGCAAAGTCTGCTCAAATTGCAGCAGTGTATCCACATTTGTCCCCAGCGCCCTTGCCAGCGGGCAAAGCAGCGTTATATCCGGGTAGGAATTGTCCGTCTCCCACTTGCTGACCGCCGCAGCCGATACACCGAGTTCATCGGCAAGCCGTTCCTGTGTCATACCGTTTGCCCTGCGCAGCTCAAAAATTTTTTGTCCAATTTTCATTTCCATCTGTTCGCCCGCCTTTCATTTATTATTATATGCGACAGCGGGGAATTTTCAATGGAGCCGTTTTACGAAAAAGCGCTCTAAAACTCAACCGGCGGTTAATTTGAACGAAAAAGGCAGGGACTTCCGTCGCTGCCATTTTTTCGTTATTCAAACCACGCCATTGCCCGCACGGGTGCGCCGTCGCTGTTCTCGATCTTCAGCGGGAAGCAGCCAAACCAGAACAGCCCATCGCCGCAGCGGTCAAGATTTTTGAGATTTTCAATATTGAGAATCTCACAGCTTCTGAGCAGCTTATTGTGGCGCGTAAGCTCAACATCGGCAATCGGATCAAGCCCAATGACATCAAAGCCGATGCCCTTGAAATTTCCGTTTATTATATACTCGAGCAGCTTATCATCTACGCATGGATAGTCGCCAAAATAGGCCTCTATGCCCCAGCGCTTATCCCAGCCGAGGTTAAACAGCAGGAAATCCGCCTTCTGCGGCAGCTCTCCGTATTTTTTCAGCTGCTCCATGGTGATCGCCTCGCCCTCCTTAAGCTCGCGGCAGTCAATAACCAGCGCCTTGCCGATAAACTGCTCCGGTGGGAAGGCATCCAGCGTCCGTCCCTCGGCGTAAAGATGCGCCGGCGGATCAACATGAGTGCCGGTATGGGTAAAAAACTGGACATAAGTCTCCCGAAACCCGTCTTTTTCATAGAAATTTGACTGCGTGAATTTGGGCGGCTCGATGCCCGGATAGACGGGCATACTCCCGTTTAACGAATGCGTCAGGTCGATAACTTTCATCTTAATTCACTCTCCTTAAAATAATAGCCGGGAAAATGCTGGCCGCTATGGATGCAAGCGTTATTGAGCCGATGCAAATAATCAGGCAAAGCGTCCCCGTGGTAAAAATGCAGCCAATTATAGTCAGCACACCTGCAACAATGAACGCTATCCCGCCGAAAAGCTGGCTCACACGCCAGACATAGGCATTGGCCATGCTGGCCTTGGTGCGGATGCCAAAAGCAGAGTTCATCTGCATTCTCGGCATGATAATCCCCATGACAATAAAAAGAGCACCCATCATTGCAAAAACAAGCTTGGTAATATCCACTGGCGGCGGCATCATCTGCGAAAACTGCTGAAAGTCCATATAGAGGAAGATTCCGCAGAGGATGTCGATAAACAGGAAGCAGCATATGCCGGTTATGTAGCATATCTTCATCGCGCTGCGGGGATTGGCTTCATGCTTTGCGGAGTGTCTGGCGCTGAAGAAGAATGTAAGCGCCATGAAGATATTGATTGCCGGGAAAATCAGCGTCTCAAATTTGCTCCCCCAGCGGTCTACCTGCCAGTTAATGTCGTAATGCGCGGGAATAACGTCCGGAAGGAACGGCAAAGCAACGAGCGTCGCAATTATCGGCACGATAACAAGCACCCAGAATATAATCTTCACTGCTTTCATGAAAACACCCCCAAATAAATTCAAAAAAACCGCAGCCGGGAACCTCCGCGCTGCGGGTGAAAAGGTAATCAAAAAGTATGAGTTATATAGTCCCTTTGGGACTATATATAAAATCAGAGCCGCCCTATTGGGCGGCTCCGTGTTGGCATTGACCTATTTTTCCAGTCCGTCTCCAGACAAGTATCGTCGGCACTGGTGAGCTTAACTTCTGTGTTCGGAATGGGAACAGGTGGACCCTCACCGTTAAAAACACCAACTATCAGGGCATATACCCTAAAAACTAAACAGAGGGAGAAGTGTAGCAAGGGATAAACCTGCATAGGTCAAATTGTAGGTCAAGCCCTCGGGCTATTAGTACCGGTAGGCTGAACACATTACTGTGCGTACACCGCCGGCCTATCAACGAAGTAGTCTTCTTCGACCCTTACTCCATAATGGATGGGAGATCTTATCTTAGGGGGAGTTTCACGCTTAGATGCCTTCAGCGTTTA
>URPA01000035.1 GCA_900549545.1 uncultured Eubacteriales bacterium | reverse complement strand
CCCCCACAGGAGCCGCCGGTAGTCGGCCTCATCAATGCTGGCGATGCCGTTAGTGCTGCGCTTTGCAAGAATATCCATGGCTATCTTGGCGAGATACAGGTTTGTGCCCACCCCGCAGGCGGCGGTTATGCCCACTGTCCTGAAAACATCCTCCTTTATCATCAGGGCAAATTCCTCCGCCGTCTGCCCGCGGTAGGAGAGATAGTCGGTTATGTCCATGAACACCTCGTCGATAGAGTAGGGGTGGATATCCTCCGGCGCGACGTATTTGAGGTACACCGAATAGACCCGCGCGGAGTATTCAATATACAGCGCCATGCGGGGCGTCGCCATGATGTAGTCGATATTGGGCGGGATCTCGAACACGCGGCAGCGGTTGCGCACGCCGAGCGCCTTCATCGCCGGGGTCACGGCAAGGCATATCGTCCCGGCGGTGCGCTCCGGGTCTGCCACAACGAGCTTCGCCGTCATCGGGTCAAGCCCGCGCTCAACGCACTCCACCGAGGCGTAAAAGCTCTTTAGGTCTATGCACATATAGCGCCTGTCCTTTGCCAAGACATTCACCTCGCATTATCTTATCAGGATTATATACTGATTATAATATCTTGATAAGATAAAGTCAAGGCACATTTTCTTCCAAGGGGATAGCGGCGTATATGTGCGGCTGTATCCAATTTGCGCAATTCCAAGGCTCCCCTGCGTAAGGGGAGCTGTCAGCCATTCTGGCAAAATTGAAGCCCAGCGAAGCGGGTTCAATTTTTAGAGGAAGAACGGGGGAATATAGTGCAGCTTTTGCCATGCTTGGCAGAAGTGAAACGGTATGAGCCTGTTCTGACGAGACTGAGGGGTCGTTACCTGCGTTGCAATTTACTTTATTGCTCAAAATTTCGCACATTTACGACCCTTCAGGCGCTTCGCGCCAGCCTCCCTTACGCAGGGAGGCCTTTGGATTGTGCAATTTTGAAGATTAGCGTATAGATGAGAACCACACCAAATCTTGGCGCCCCCTCCGGGGGAGCTGGCTTGACGCGAAGCGGCAAGACTGAAGGGGGGCTTGCTTTATCTAACCGCAATGCAAGGCGTCCCCCTATCGTCAAGCCGTCCCGGCTTGCCACTTCATCTCCGCGCTAAGAGCCGCCTTGCGGCGGTTGCACTCCGAAACGCGCCTGCGGGCGCAGCCCCGTTGGGGGAAGCAAGAATGGTGCGGTGGTTGCTTGAATTGCACCCCTCTAATCCACTTTGAGTCGAGCCTTGTAAAGATGATTAGAGGTATGCAGAAAAGACAAAAGAAAAGTGGAGGCCGGAACCATATATTTTCTCAATACTCCCGCTTGAACAGCAAAAAGGCCGCCCATGGCGGGCGGCCTTTCGGTCTATCTTATTATTTACTTGTTCTCGTCATCCTTCTGGTCAAAGACGCTCTGGTCAATGTGGATGCCGTCGTCCTCGGCTTCGTCGACAGACTCGGTGGGGAGCTCGTCGGCCTCGGCCTCAGCCTCGGCTGCATCGCTGGGCTTGCGCTTCTTGAGCAGGATAACCACCATCACGATGATGACCACGGCGCAGACGGCCAGAATACCGATAAGCAGGCCGATGTTGGATTCATCACCGGTCTTGACACCGGCGTTGCTGCTGCTGCCGTTGCCGGACTTGACGGTGAGAGTACCGTCAACACAGGTGACATCGAAGTACTCGGTGACATCGTTTCCGTTGAGGGTGATCTTCACGGAGCTTATCTTCTTGGTGTAGGTGCCCACGTTCACGGGGCCGTTGCGCACACTGTTGCCGGCCTTGTCGGTGACGGAGAGGCCCACAGAGAGCTTGAAGTTGGTCTTGCTCAGATCGCGGCTGGCCTTGACGTTGTTGTTGCTGAGGGCCTTGCCGTCGTAAACCTTCTCGTCGGAGACAGCGGTAAGCGTGAGCTTGGGCTTGGTGACGGTGATTTTGCCGGGGTTGAGATTGAGAGTGTACTTATCATTGGAAACAGCGTTGCCGTTTTTGTCCTTGATGACCACGGACTCAATCTCGGCACTGCTCTCGCCGGGGATGGTCTGAGTGGAGCTGCTCTTGTACTTGACACTCTCCAGAACATCGCCGTCCTTCAGGCCTTCAACGCTCTCCCAGCCCTCGACGGTCTTGGCGCTGCCGTCATACTCGAAGGTGCCGCTCTTGGCGGTGATGGTGAGGGGGATGGCGTTGGCGTTGACGGTGATGGTGACCTTGCCGTTATTCTTGGTCAGGTTGTAATTTTTGGTGATGGGATCACCGGTGACCTGGCCGCCCACTATCTGGCTCTGGTCATAAATCTCGCACTTGTCAATGACAATGGTGTATTCACCGGCCTCAGTGGGGGATTCAACCTTGGTGCCGTTCTTCTCAAAGTGAGAGGAGAGAGCGTAGCGATGGCCGTCAATCAGACCGCTTGCGGTAATGTTGCCGCTGGCGAGCTTGAAGGCGGTAGAGCCGTTGGACTTGAACTGAATGTCATTCTTGATGGAGATGGTCGCGTCCTTGGGGTTTATTTTGATGGTGCCGGTCACATTGACGGTGTAGCCCTTGGCATCGCTGCTGCTGGCAACGACGCTGCTGTCGGAGGACTTCACGATCTCCCAGGATTCAAGCTCTATATCTGTGGCGTCGCAGGCATTAGTCACAGCCTTGAACTTGGGGACGAGCTTGAGGGTGGCGTCCAGCCCGCTGAAGGTGTAATCCGTCTCGGCGGGGACATGCTCCTTGGCGTCATAGGTGAACTCGAGGTTCTTGACGGTGAGGGTTATATCCGTGCCCTGGGGAGCGGGAACCTCGGCGGGGGCGCCGATGATGCTGATTCTGTACTTGGGAGTCTCAGCGGTAAAGGTGGAAGAGCCTTCTACCTCAAAAGGAACCGCGTTCCTGTTACTGTCGATGATTTCCAGATTGTTGACGGTGAAGAGGGAATTTTCCTCATCGAATATGAAAGCGATTGCGCTTATGCTGTCGCCATCGGCGAGACCGCTGACTTCATAGCCCTGGTCAACGAACTGCTTGGTCTGCTCATCGTATTTGGGCTCTTTCACGGTGATGGTGAGCTGAGTGGGCTCAACCGGATCGGGGTCATCGCCGCCGATAATGGGGTTGCCGTTGGGGGCGTCGGAGGGGGCAGGGGACTCAGTGGTTGCAGGAGGGGTGGTCTCGGGAGGATCAGTGATTACGGGGGGCTCTTTAGGTGCCGTGACCGTGAAGGGGAACTCGTTTACGGCGAGCTTGAGGTTCTCGGCGGGGATAGCGGAGCCGTTGAGCTGCACGTTGGAAACAGTGGCTCGTAGAACGTAGCTGCCGGCGGTAAGGTTATTAATGTCCGCCTCAGTCTCGGTCTCGGTGTCCTTGATGAATACCTTGAAAGTAAAATCAGCGGTGTAGCCTTCCTCGGTGATGTAAGCGGAGGGAGCAGGTATCTCGTCTGCGGCGTACTCGCTCTTGTCGGCGGTGACGACCACATTCAGCGCGTGGATCACCGGTGCAAAGACCGCCTCGAGGCTGCAGCTTGCATAGGGGCTAAACTCTGCCTTCTCACCGACCATGACGCTGCTGCCGTTGGCATAGACCAGCTTCCAGCCGGAGAAGCTCTGAACATTCGCGTCAAACTCGGGGGCTTCGCGAGCGGTGAACACGGCGGGGGCGTCCTCGGTGGCTGCGGTGCTGGCCTCCAGCGTATCGCTGCCAACCGTTACTGCAACATCCGCGTCCGCGTCCAGCTTGCTCAGGGTAATATCCAGCACAAAGGCATCCGCCATGGCATCGCCGGTGATGAGGCTGCTGTCAAGGTAGAGATTGCTCAGCTCGTCAGTGAGTGTGAGCGCACCGGCCTTGAGCTTGATGTTGGCGGAATTGGCATCCGCCTCGGTCAGCTTCAGCAGGTCAACAGGGACGCTGTCAGTGTCATCCGCAGCGCGGAGAGAAAGCGCGCTGACATAGTACCCCGCCGGGACGGAGATAGCCAGATCCTTGCCAAGAACATCCTTGAGCAGGGCATCCTGCGCGAGCTCATCGCTGTCAATGCCGAGCTTGAGGGAGAAGCCCCCGCCCAGCCTGTCGGCGTTGCTCTCGTCTATCAGGACAGACTCCGTCTCGCCCTCTATGGGCAGGCCGTCCTCGCCGAGCTTATTAACCTCGGCGGTGAGGCGGTAGGAAAAACCGGCCTCGTCGTTGAATTCAGCCGCATTGTCAGGCGCGGCGAAAGCCACCACGCCCAGCTGGAACACCAGTGCCAGCGTCAACAGCAGACTGAAAAATATCTTGAATTTCTTCATGTCGTTTCACCTCTGAAAAAAAGTCGCTAAATAATTTGCTGTGAACTCTACGATCTATCTCAAATATGGTTACAAAATTGAAACCATATTGAAACTTGATGCAACATCATTATAACAAAATTGACGAAAAATGCAATACTTCAAATGCTGAACTTTTCTTAAGATAATTCTTAAGCAATGGGAACGAGCCTGCCAAGAATGACAAACCGGGCGTTTTCAAAGTCATACGCGCAGGTGGAGAGTGTGACGATATTGTCCTCGGGCTGTACCTCGACCGGGCTTTCAAACACGGACTGGGCCTTCATGCGCTGGATATAATCCGTAAAGCTCTCCTCGGAGCTGAAGCTTATCGCGTATACATCGGACTCCGCGTCGGTCAGGATGCCGGCAAACACCTCGATCTTGTAGTTCTGGGTGGGGGTGTTGAGATACATGACAGAGTGCTGGTCATAGTAGTCCTGCCCCTGCTTGCGGTACTCGGAGAGGCTTGCGAACATCGAGCCGTCGTTCATATGGTGGCCGTAGATGATGGTGTTGCGGCTGGTGAAATCCCCCTCGCAGGCGATATCCAGAAAGATTGTGCCGCTGGGATTCCATGTGCCGTCCATGAAGCGGTGGAGGTAGAAGTCATTGTCCTCACCCTGGACCACCGGATAGTTGATGGGTGTGTCGGCGCTGTATATCCAGCCCACCACATCGGAGCTCTGGGCCAGCAGCTCATCAAAATCGACGCTGATAGGGGAGTGCTCCTTATCTGCGTCATCCTCCGCCTCCGCCGTCTTGCCGGAGACGAAGCGGTTGTTGAGATTGGAATACATATTGTCCGCAACCTTGTATTCGTGCAGCGTGCTTATGAGCTTATACGCGCTTACCGCGAAAACAACCGCAAGTATTATAATAAGTACGGTCAGAATAATTTTGGTGTTCTTTTTCATGTATGTGTGTTGCCTCCCTTGTAAACGCCGGATAAACCTTCGTCTACTCGAATCTTTATCCGCCATCATTATATCGCAGCTTTACCCAAAATAAAAGTGAAGATATATTAAGATTATACTGCTTATGCTGCCTGAAAAGCCCAAGGGCTTTTCAGGCAAAAGGGATTTCACTGCGTTCGCGCATTTTTGCCCGCGTGAGAGGACAAAAATACACTCTCTCCGCGCAAAGTGTTTTTCCCGAGGTACACGCCTTCGGGAAAAACGATTGAATTTATTCGCCGCTTGCGAGCGGCGAACTCAGTGAGACTTTTTTACTTCGTTTTCTCAGCGCGCAGTGTCAGCGTCGCTTAAAACGGCGCTTATCATGGCGCAGAGCTTGTCAATATCCAGCGGTTTTGAGCAGTGCGCGTTCATCCCGCATGACAGACACCGCTCCTGACTCTCGGCAAAGCTGTCCGCCGAGAGCGCGATGATCGGCGTTTTGGCGCGGGCCCTGTCCGGCAGGGCGCGGATGGCCATGGCGGCGTCGTACCCGTTCATAACCGGCATCTGCAAATCCATCAGGATAAGGTCAAACACCGGCATCCGGCGCACCATATCCACGGCGGCGGCCCCGTCGGGCGCGCAGTCGACGGTAAAACCGGCGTCCCGCAGCAGCGCAAGGGCTATCTCCTGATTTATTTCATTGTCCTCCACCAGCAGGATCCGCCTGCCGATGAGGCTGGCCCGGTCGTCGCAGTGGAGCTGCTGCTGAAAATGCTCCGGCTGGAGGCGCAGCGTCAGGCGCACGGTGAAGCGGCTGCCCACGCCGGGAGCGCTGTCAACGGAGATGGTGCCGCCCATAAGCTCAATGAGGTTTTTCGCCATGGGCAGCCCCAGCCCAGCCCCGTAAACGCCGGTCTGTGTTGTGCTGGCGGCGCGCTCAAAGGGCCGGAAAATGCGGCGGACAAAGTCCTCGTCCATGCCGATGCCATTATCGGCAATCTCAAACTGATAGCAGGCGCAGCCGTCCGCCGTGCATGTCACCTCGTCGGCGATAAATTCAACGCGCCCGCCCTCGGGCGTGTACTTGACGGCGTTATCCAGTATCTGCCAGAGAATCTCCCTGAGCTGGACATGGTCGGATATCACATACAGATGCTTGAGATTATCCGTGTTAAATATAAAATCAATGCCCTTTTCCTTCGCGTGTGCTGCGGCGCGGTGCCGGAGCTCCTCAAGAACATCAAGCAGGTGGAGCTTGTCCTCCCGCATCACCACGGCCCTTGACGCGGCGCCGGTGATGGCGAGGGAGTTGCTGCATATACCATACAGCTGCTCACTGAACGAGCGGACCTTGCTCAGATATTCGCGCATCGGGTCGTCCTCGGCCATGCCGCGCTCCATAAGCTCGGTGTAGCCCATAATCGCGTTGAGCGGGGTGCGTATCTCGTGGGAGATGCTGTTGAGAAAGGCGTTGCGCGCGGCGTTTGCCATATCGGCCTGCCGCCAGGCCGCCTCGAGCAGGCGCTTGTGCTCTGCCGTTGCGGTAATGTCCTTGGTTATGCAGGTGCCCATGATGTTGCCGGAGCCGGGATTCTCGGAGAGCAGCATAGTGTGCCGGAACATATGCTCCTGGCCGAATTTGTCGGTAAGGCAGTTTTCAAACACCTGCTCCAGCTCGCCCCGCGCATAGCAGCGCTTGAGCCGCTCAAGGTCGAAAAATTCGCGGTACCGCGCGCGGTCAGCCTCCGCAACGGATTTGGAGCGGTCGGCAATGTAATCGCTGAGCTTTTCCGGGTAATTCATGCCCGCGTCTGCCCCGTGGAGTGCCTGATAATCGGAGGAGAGGACGAAGCTGTCAAGCGTGACATCGACCTCCGTGATGGATACGGCATCCCTGAACATCGCGCGCTTGAACTGCGCCTCCCGGACGTAGGCCCGGCTCAGCTCACTGTTTATCTCCTCAAGGTCTGAAAGACGCTTTTCCAGCCGGTTCGTGGCATCGTCGATGAATACGCAGAATATATCCCCGTAGTCGCTGGTGCGCATAAAGTGCCCGTAATCCTCCACCCAGCGGATGGTCCCGTCCTTCTGGATTATGCGGTACTCCACATAGTCCATGTCGTAGGTGTCCTCGTCTATCTGGCGGGAGATGCTCATCTCCACCGCGTCTATATCATCGGGATGCACCATGCCCTTGAAGGTGTAGCCGGTGAGCTCCTTAAACTCCTCAAGCGTGGCGCAGCCGAAAAACCGCAGAAGGGTGCGGTTGGTGTAGATAAGCCTCTCCTCTTCGTCGGCATGGTATATGAAGAAACCGCCGGGAATACCGTTGGAGAGCTTCTCCACTATCGGGATGGTAGACTCATCAAGCGAAAATGAGCTGACTTTTTCTTCGTTATAGTCCATTAAACTGCCTTCTTCCTGCAAAAATCCCATATCTCAACGGGATTAAGTCACAAAAAACTAAACTATTATACAATAAAACCGCGTTTGTGTAAATAAAATCCGGCAAAAAACTTCAGGAGAGTAATTTTGTCAGCAACGGCGGAATAGACTCAAAACGGGGTGAAAAAATGCTTGAAAGCGCGTTGCTTCTGCTGATGAACGGCCTGCTGCTCATGCTGCGCATAGCGCCGGGGGACTCCTTCCCGAAGCCCCTCGCGCCCGAGGAGGAGAAGGAGTATACCGAGCGCTGGCTCAACGGCGATGTTGAGGCCAGAAATATTCTTGTTGAGCATAATCTGCGCCTTGTGGCCCACATTATGAAGAAATACTATGCCCAGACCGACGATGTTGACGATTTGATATCCGTGGGCACGATAGGGCTTATCAAGGGCATCAACACCTACCGCCCTGAAAAGGGCGTGAAGCTTGTGACCTATGCCAGCCGCTGCATAGAAAATGCTATACTATCTCAGCGGAACAATCGGCGGTTGAGGTGGAAAACCATGAACCTTTTGGGGCAAAATGGTCTATGTTCTGCCGCCTGAAAGTCCGCAGCTATGTATTGGCTGCGAATGTTGCAGGTACGTTAAAAGTTGCGCCGCTTCAAATTCTCAAGTTTCCGGTCGTCCTTCCACATAAGTTTTTGGATGCCGAGAAGTTCAATCTGCGGTTTTCGGACGCATCCGAGATCACGGAAATTGCGGACAAGCTGCGGTGGTATCGCTATCAAAAAGGACTTCGTCAGCGTGACGCGGCAGACTATGCGGGCATCGACCGCAGTACCTATATCCATTACGAAGAGGCAGGGCGGGACTTTTATCCGAAGGAGCATATGGAGAAGCTGGCGGAGCTGTTTGAGGTACCGCTGGAGGATTTGCTGGATGACTATAACCTGTTTCTGCTGCGGGGTCAGGGAGCGCAGATCAAAGCCATACGCCAGCGGCTCGGCTTGACGCAGAAGGCATATGCAGCGCAACTTGGCGTCCCGCTGCAAAAGTTCAAGCGATGGGAACAGGGTAACGTGCAGATTTTCAAGTCCACATGGGAGAAGCATTTCAAGCAAACATAACCATAGCAGTAAACGAGCAGACCGGCGTTCAATGCTGGCCTGCTCGTTTGCTATGTATTATTGCTGCGCTTTCAGATGCTTCACGGCTGCGTCTACCAGTTCCAGCTTCTGCTCCGTGGAGCAGGGCAGCTTTTGGATGGATTTCAGCGCCTGCTCGGACTGGAACTTCGCCAGCTCCTGCCCAAGCTCCTGCTGCGCCAGCTTTGATTTCGGGAAGATCAGAAATACTTCCATGACTGCCCTCCTTTCCAGAGCGTTTTCTGCTTCAATCTATGCGTGTGTTCCGGCTGCTATGTAGACAAATAGAACTCGATTTCGCGGCTGCGAGGGAAATCGTATTGCTATGTGCCTTCTGCGGTGCGGGAATGCTTGCAATTCAAGGGCTTTTTGACCCTGAATTGTCTACACCGGACCGCCGTTTGCGGGCGGACTTTGCCTTCTGCTGACGGTGAACCTCCTTGGCGCAGGAGGGGCAGTATTTTGCCCTGCCGGAGCGGGCGAGAATACCCGTGCCGCAGACTTCGCAGCGGCGGAGTTTTTTCGGGCTGAGAATGGCCTGTTCCAGCTTTGGCTGCTGGGGCAGCACGGCGCGGCGGAACCACCGGCAGATCAGGCTGCGGGAGATAAACTGCGGGCAGACACCGTCCAGCAGCAGGCAGTCGCCATCCAAGAAGTTGCAGCAGCGCTTTGTAAGACCGCGCACGCTGCGGAGCTGCCCCGGCGTCAGGCGGAAGAGCGTGCCATCCGGCAGCCGCTCGATGGGGTCAAGCTTGTGCATCTTCACCCTCCTTTGCGATGAGCTTTGCATCTGATGGATAGTTCAGCGTAATGAGGGCGGGCTTGCCCAGCCCCTGCTTTTTTCGGATAATCAAGCCGCTGTACTCCAGCTCCCGGAATATCCGCGTGGCGCTCTGGCGGCTGCGGTGGAGCTTGGTTTGCGCCTGTTCCAAGGTGAAGTACAGCCGGATGGTGCCGTCCGGCTCGACGTAGCCGTTCTGCCGGGAAATGCTGGCTCTGTCCAGCAGCAGCGCATAAAGTACCTTCGCGTCGTTGCTGATGTCCCGCAGAGCTTCGTCTTGGAGAAGGAACCTTGGAAGCGGCACATAGGACGCCGCCGGGCTCTGCGCCGTGAGCTTGCAAAAAGTTTTCATCTGGCCTCCTGTCCCATCCATCAATCCATCCATTTTTGTGTTGATTGATTGATAGATTGATTCTCTTGTATCTTGATTTATTTCTTATTAGTTAGAGGATGAATTTCAGCCCCGATGAACGGCACGAAAACCGTCGTCCTGAAATCCGGTTGCGGAACGCTCCGGAGCGTCAGCTTGTCCACCGTCCGGAAAACCGGTGACGGAAAACCCACACATGGAAAAGCCCGTCGTGGTCAAAGCTCATCTTTCTGCCGCACTTTCAGCAGCTCCCAGATTTCGGCCTGCCGCGCTTTCAGCTCGGCAACGCCGTCCTCATAGCAGTGCCCGGTGCTGTTGATGCGGCGGCAAATCTGGTTGATGTTCGAGGCGGCACGGCTGACGGCAGCAGCCAGCTTCTTTTGCTCGGTGTAATCGACCTTGATGATGTAGCCGTCAATCAGCATCTTTCGGGCATATGCACCGAAATTACAGGTGCCGAGTTGGTTCATCTTGTGGCGGATTAAGCTCAGTTCTTGCTCGTTCAGGCAGATTTCCTTTCGGATGGGTCGCGTGCGGTCTGGCATGTATTACTTCCCCCTCAGTTCCAGACAGAACTCATCATCGCCTTCCTTCCGGATTTGCAGGTAATCCGTGTCGGAAAGTTCTGTTAAAACAACGGAAATCCTTTCCTCCGGCATGTTCAGCTGACAGGCCAGCTCCGACAGCTCAACGCCTTCATCGCCAAGGGCGTAGAGGATTGCGGCGAAGCCTTTTGCCTCAACAGAAAGGTGCGTGTCTTGCAGCAGTTCTGTGGGGACAGCGGTCATGTGGGTACGGTTGTGGTAAGTGATCATAATGTTTCTCCTTTCAATTTTGAAAACTTTGTTTGAAGGGCGGCTTGGAAGCGAAGCTGTTTGCCTTTCACTTTACAACGGACAATTTTCAAGAGAAAAACAGGGGTCGAGAGAAAATTATTTTCCCCTTCTATATAACCAACGGACAAAATAAATCGGAGTGTCACGATTTTGTCTCACAGACGTTTTCCTCTCTACTTTACAACGGACATTTTTCCTCAAAAACTTGGCACCCCCTTTCAAAAAAACTTTTCTTGCTCCTGATTCTCCCTCTACTTAGCTAAGAGAATCAGAGACCGGTTTTGCCCCAGATTTCTCGAAAAAGTTTCGGAGACGGAGAGACAAGCCCTGTGTTCTGCTTCAAATTGCCCTTTCTACTTTCCAACGGACAAAATGATGCGGTCTGTCACGGTTTTGTCTCACGGACGTTTCCCTCTCACTTTACAACGGACAAAATATTTGCAAATTAGGGGGGTAGCGCGAAAAATTTTCCTTCCATATAACACACGGACATGTTTTTGCCTTTTGTCCGGAAAAAGTTGCGCGATATTTTCAAAAAGCCCTCTACTATACAACGGACATTTTTCTGCCGTTTTTTAAGTATCGGAGAAGAAAAAATGTCCCCGCTTTCGAAAAAGCGGGGACATCACGATCTGCGGATATTAAGATTTGAGAGAATAGCAAGCACAGCCGCTGTCCGGACACGCGGCGATTTTGGGATAATCCCAAGCCCTTGTGATATTGACGCCGAGCGGAAAATGAGAAGTAAAACTGCTGCCAAGATATACGAACGATCTATGCGTGAGAGTCTTTCGTGCAAGCTGTTTTTGGAATTGGAGAGTTTCGCAACATGATGCGAAGCTCGCTTGCCTTGTGATCGAGAAAGATGTATAATAAGAACAATATTTGTAGCCGGAGGTCGAACGGAAATGGCTATTTCGTATAATAAGCTCTGGAAACTGCTCGTTGATAAAAAGATGAGCAAGGCTGATCTACGCAAAGCGGCAGGCATCGCGCCTAATACCATGACCCGGCTGCGGCGGGATGAGGAAGTCACGCTGTCCGTGCTCAATCGGATCTGCGTTGCGTTAGATGTCAATATCGGAGATGTGATGGAGTTTGTGCCGGAGGGAAAATAAATGGGAACCATAAAATATAACAAGCTGGTCAGGGATCGTATACTGGATATTATCGAGGAGTCTGGAAAAGCCTGCGTAACTGAAATCCTCTCGGATGAGGAATACCTCTGCATGGTCGATGCAAAGCTGGACGAGGAATTGGCTGAATACCACAAGGACCAGAATATCGAAGAATTGGCAGATCTGATGGAAGTGATCTGTGCAGCAGCGGTTGCACGCGGCTATACCATTGAGCAATTGGAGAAAGTCAGAGCGAAAAAGACCGAAAAGCGTGGCGCATTCCAGAAGAAAATACTGTTGGTAGAAGTAAAGGAGGATTGAACATGGACATCGAACGCGCAAAGGAATTGCTCACAGTGCTCTCAGATGGCGTCAATTCAAACGCTTTGAGGATATGCAGATGCTGCGACACACCAAGACGCTGAGCATTGTGCAAGTGGACGAGGCGGTGTGGAAGCATCTGAGCAAAGAGGAAAAAGCTGAGATTGAAAAAATAAGTGACGAGAAGCTGACTCAGTATTTCTCAAGAATAAAATAATTGCTATCTGATTAGGAGAAAAAACCATGTTACACCCTGGTCTATACGAACAAGTCATCAACAATGCCCTGACGGGCGAGCTTGCGGAGATTCCGGAGGCCCGCAAGTCTGTTGCGCCCATTGACAAGGCGGAAGCCTCCAAGGCGCTGGCGCAGTATCTGGCAGATGTAGTTCAAAAGGGCTTGGATAACGTGCTGGACAACGGCGGGGATATTTCTGCCCAGATCGGGCTGACCAACCAGATCGTTGATCTCATTCAAAATACAACGAAAGAAGCTGATTTTGCCGCGCTGGGCGTTGACCGGCGGGCAGAGCAGCTTCTTGCGCTTTTGCGGGAGACCGACCCGCGGCTGGCGGTGGGGAAAACAGCGGCGGACATAGAGCGCCCGGAAACCTCCATCGCACAAAGCTCACTTTTCACCGGGGCTGTGCATGAGCCGCAGATGTTTACAGAGCTCAAAAAGGAAATCGTCTCGGCTAATCGGATCGATATGCTGGTGTCCTTCATCAAATGGAGCGGTCTGCGGCTCATCATGGACGAGCTGCGGGAATTCACGCAAAACGGCGGCGAGCTCCGCATTATTACCACTTCCTACATGGGCGCAACGGATGTGAAAGCCATCGAGGAACTTCGCCAGCTGCCCAATACGCAGATCAAGGTCAGCTACAACACCAAGACGACCCGGCTCCACGCCAAGGCATATATCTTTTACCGCGAAACCGGCTTCACGACGGCTTATGTGGGCTCGTCCAATCTGTCCAATGCCGCATTGACCAGCGGCCTTGAATGGAACACCAAGGTAACGAAACGCGACTTACCCGAAACTATCGACAAGATCGCCGCTACCTTCGAGTATTACTGGAATGACCGCGAATTTGAATACTACGCGGAGGATCAGAGAGAGCGCTTGGCGCGGGCGCTGAAAGCGGAAAAATATTTCGACACCAACAATGCCGACGTCTACACCATGGACATCAACCCATATTCCTACCAGCAGGAGATTTTGGACAAGCTGGAGGCAGAGCGCACTGTTCGTGGCTATACGCGCAATCTGGTGGTGGCGGCCACCGGTACCGGCAAGACGGTCATCTCTGCGCTGGATTACAAGCGCTTCCGCAAGCAGAATCCGGATCGACCCTGCCGCCTGCTCTTTGTGGCGCACCGTGAGGAAATTCTCAAGCAGAGCTTGTACACCTTCCGCGCCGTGCTCAAGGACGCAAACTTTGCTGAGCTGTTTGTGGGCAACTATAAGCCAGAGAGCATCGACAACCTGTTTCTGTCCATCCAGACTTTCAACTCACAGAGCTTCACGGAAAAGACAAGTCCCGATTTTTATGACTACATCATCGTGGACGAATTCCACCATGCCGCTGCACCGACTTATCAGAAGTTGTTGTCCTACTACCAGCCGCGCATCCTGCTGGGCTTGACCGCTACTCCGGAGCGTATGGACGGCAAGAGCATCCTGCCGTACTTCCATAACCGCATTGCAGCGGAGATCCGTCTGCCGGAAGCCGTTGATCGAAAGCTCCTGTGCCCGTTCCAATATTTTGGCGTTACCGATACGGTGGATCTGGATGCGCTCAAATGGTCTGCCGGTGGCTACCAAAAGAGCGAGCTGGAGCACATCTACACGTTCAGCGGGGCGGTTGCCGACCGCCGCGCCGACCATGTGGTGACGGCACTGCTGAAATATGTGACGGACATTGACGAGGTGAAGGGCCTCGGCTTCTGCGTGACGGTCGATCACGCGGAGTTTATGTGCCGCTATTTTAACGACCACAACATCCCGTCCATGTGCCTCACCGGGCAATCTTCGGACGAGGAAAGAGCGGCGGCCAAGCGGCGCTTGGTGTCCGGCGAGGTGCGGTTCATCTTCGTCGTGGACATCTACAACGAGGGCGTGGATATTCCGGAAGTCAATACTGTTCTGTTCCTGCGACCCACGGAGTCGTTGACGATCTTCTTGCAGCAGCTGGGACGCGGTCTGCGTCTATCCGAGGGCAAGGAATGCCTGACCGTGCTGGACTTCATCGGTCAGGCGAATAGAAAATACAACTTTGAGGATAAGTTTGCGGCGCTGCTGTCGAATACCACCCGCAGCGTGAGCCGGGAGATCAAGGACGGTTTTGTGTCCGTCCCCAAGGGCTGCTATATCCAGTTGGAGAAGAAGGCGGCCAAATACATTTTGGAGAATATCCGCGCGTCCTATGGCAATACGGCTGGGTTGGTGGCTCGCGCAGCCTCCTTCACGGAGGACAGCGGTCTGGAGCTGACACTCAAAAATTTCTTGGATTACTACCATCTTGACCCACGGGCGATCTACAAGTTTTCCTCCTTCTCTCGCATTTGTGCCAGAGCGGATGCCATCGAGGACTTTTCGGAGCCGCTGGAGGACATCCTGACCAAAGCGTTTGCAAAGCTTGCTGTGGCTGATTCCCGCCGCTGGATTTCGTTCCTGTTGGACGTCCTTCCGCGTTTGGACAACCTTGATTTTGCAGCGCTTCCGGATGCGGAAAAGCGGATGATGCAGATGTTTTACATCACCGTCTGGGGTAAGGCTGTGGAGGACTGGGACGACGAAGAGGTGCTTAGTAACCTCTATGCCCTGTCTGACAGCACAGTTCTGCTCGGTGAGATCCTGGAGCTGCTGCGCTATCGCTTCGAGCAGATCGACTTTATCGACGAGCCGGTGGAGCTGGGCTTTGACTGTCCTCTGGATTTGCATTGCACCTATACCCGCGACCAGCTCTTGGTGGCGCTGGACTTTATGAAGCCGTCCACCGTTCGTGAGGGCGTGAAGTGGCTGCCGGAGAAAAGCATCGACGTGTTCTTTGTGACGCTGAACAAGGCGGACAAGGACTACTCGCCAACCACCATGTACAACGATTATTCCATCAATGAGAGCTTGTTCCATTGGCAGAGCCAGAGCACCACGGCGGAGAATTCACCCACCGGCCAGCGCTACATCCATCACAAGGAACGCGGCAGCAAGGTGCTGCTGTTTGTGCGTGAGTTTAAGGCGGACCGTATGACCGGCGGTGCGGAAGCGTACACCTATCTGGGCACGGCGAATTACGTGAAGCACACGGGCAGCAGGCCGATGAATATCACCTGGCAGCTGGACCGCCCGATCCCGGCGAAGTTTTTGAAGAAGACGAATAAGTTGGTAGTGGGATAAGATTTCACGTCTTCTATATCGGAAAAGTCGCAATACTAAAAATCAATCTACAGTGGATAGAAAGGAGTACACTATGTCATCGAATCAGTACACAAGAGAGTGTAAGGAAGATAAGCCTGTGCTTGCAATATGCTACGATTTTGATAAAACATTGTCGCCAGACGATATGCAGGCACAGGGGTATATCCAATCTGTTGGATATGATGTGGGAGAATTTTGGACAGAATCAAATGGACTGGCGAGCCAAAATGATATGGATCAGAATCTGGCTTATATGCTTTTGATGAAAAAGAAAGCGGCTGGAAAACTCGTGTTCACGCGTGAAAACCTTGAAAACTATGGAGCAAAGGTTAGCCTATTTCCCGGTGTTGAGGATTGGTTTGAACGCATCCGTACATATGGAGCGGAACACGGTGTTATTGTTGAGCACTATATTATCTCGTCAGGTCTGAAGGAAATGATTGAAGGGACATCTGTTGCGAAAAATGGTGCATTCAAAAGAATATATGCGAGTTCCTTTTATTATGATTCAGATGGGGTAGCAGAATGGCCGGCACAAGTTGTCAACTATACAAATAAGACTCAATTCTTGTTTCGTATCGAAAAAGGCGTTTTGGATATCAACGATCCGGGTGTAAATGATTCATTCGCTCCAGACGAAATACGTGTTCCTTTCCGCAATATGGTGTATATCGGTGATAGCGATACGGATATCCCGTGCATGAAACTGGTTAATACCTACGGGGGACATTCAATTGGCGTCTATAGTGCAGTGACTCATGATAAGGCCAAGGTATATAAAATGATGCGAGATAATCGCATTCGTTACTACGCAATGGCTGATTATTCAGATGGAGCAGAGTTGGATGAGCTCATTAAAGCAATTATTGATCGAACAGCTAAAAATGAAGCATTGGAATCTAAGTTTTTTGACTGCAAAAATGAGCAGATTAGAGTTGATAGACAGAACAGCGATGATCAAAAAGAAAAGATTGAACTGTTGATAGAATTGGAAAGTAGCCGTAGCTTTGCTAGTACACATGCAGCAGTAGAGAAAATGCGGCGTGTTGACACGTGGACACAAGAAGAACGTGAAGCAATATTTGAAATTGCGCTAAGCAACAGCCAGGTACGATACATCATTGGCGATTTAGATGTAAAAATGTTCTATTTAGGACTTTTGCGGAATTGCCAGAACCTATCAGAAAAAGCTGTGGAAGTAAAGGCGATGTTAGAAGGTTAAAAAATAGCCGTTAACATTCAAAATATACGAGAGAGAGTGACATGGAGAAAATAACAAAGTATGGACCCATACTCATTAGAAAAGGCCCATATAAGGGGAAAATAGGATATTATGATGATGAAGATATGGATGGTAAACTAATCATCTATCCCAATGTGCCGATTTATTGTAGCGATTATTATAAAGTCAGCCAATCAGCAGCAACATCTGTTATACCGACAGCATGCCTTGCAGAGAGATTATCTGATATTGATCACGAACTGTATAAAAACTGTAGCTTGGAGCATCTGCCGGCCGAAGAAGAAATCATGTTGTTACACGAGAGAGTTTTTTGCTCTGACATGCTGACTGCGAGACATCTTCGCTCTATGCAAAAATTCCAGGATCAAAATAAAACCGAAGTCTTTATATCCCATTCTTCTGTTGATTTGGCTTTTTCTAGGGCCATTGCTACAGATTTAATGGATGCTGGTTTTTCTGTGTTTTTAGATGATTGGTCAATAAACATCGGCGAGAGAATTTTCGAAAAAATCAGCACAGGATTATGCGAAAGTAAAGCTCTTATCATGATAATCTCTAAGGACTACCTGAAATCAGTGTGTTGTACAGATGAGTGGGGTGCCTTTTACGGAAAAGCGCTTCATGATAAATCCTGCGTAATATATCCGATCATTATTGATGATTCTGCACCTCCAGCATTGATTTCTCAAATAAAGTATCTCCGATTTAATGGTGACGAGTATGCATCAGCGCTATCAACACTCTTGAGATCCTTGCGAAAACAGTTTTCGAAATGACCAAGTTATCTAGAAGACCTTTCGAGGCTTTCTCTTGTTTATATACCCTATTATACCCTTGATTTTGCGGGTATAATAGGGTATAATTCTGCATAGAATAACACTAATGAACAGGAGGTGCGCGATGGACTTATCCGAGATGCAAACCCGCGCGGCGGAGCTGGAACAGCAGATTTCTGCTCTGCCCGCTGGCTCTGTTACGAAGAAAACCGTCAGCGGTAAGGAGTACTTCTACCATCGTTGGACAGAGAACAAGAAGCGGCGGGAGAAGTATATTCCTGCTGACGAATTGGAGAATTTCCGCGCCCAGATCGAGCAGCGGAAGGAGCTGGAGCAGGAGCTGAAAGCGCTGAAAAAGCAGATGCCCAAGGCGAAATCTGCGAAACTTTCCGCGTTTACCACCAATGTCCGCACCGGCGAGGCGCTGCGTTCCTTTGCGGCGTCTGTTCGCGGCTATCGCAGGCGCGAGTGCTTCCGGCAGCTGCACGACTTTGTCTACGGCGAGCCGCAGGACAAGGTGTTCATTCTTTACGGCTTGCGCCGGACGGGGAAAACTACCATGATTCGCCAGATTTTTGCGGAGATGAGCGACAAGGAGCTTACCAAGGCAGCGTTCATTCAGATCACTGCAAAAGACACGCTGGCAGACGTAAACCGCGACCTCAAGGCATTGGAAGCGCAGGGCTTTCGCTATGTGTTCCTCGACGAAGTGACGCTGATGGAGGATTTCATCGAGGGCGCGGCACTGTTTTCTGACGTGTTTGCGGCCTGCGGCATGAAAATCGTGCTCTCCGGCACGGACTCGCTGGGCTTCCTCTTTACCGAGGACGAGCAGCTTTACGACCGCTGCATCCTGCTGCACACCACCTTCATCCCCTACCGCGAGTTTGAATCTGTCCTCGGCGTTCACGGCATCGACGAGTATATCCGCTACGGCGGCACCATGAGTCTCGGCGGCGTCCACTACAACGAGACCGCTACCTTTGCCAGCAAGGAAAGCACCGACGAATACGTGGACACCGCCATTGCCCGCAATATCCAGCACTCCCTGCGCTGCTATCAGTACGAGGGGCACTTCCGCCATCTGCGGGATTTATACGAGAAGGGCGAGCTAACCAGCGCCATCAACCGGGTGGTGGAGGACATCAACCACCGCTTCACGCTGGAGGTGCTGGCGCAGGATTGGAAGTCCCACGATCTCGGTATTTCCGCCAGCAATCTGCGCCGGGATCGGAAGAAGCCGACGGATATCCTCGACCGCATCGACCTTGCGCTTGTCACCGACAGACTGCGGAAGCTGCTGGAGATCCGCAACAGGGCAGAGCAGACTGTAGCGCTGGACGATGTTCACGCGGCGGAGATCAAGGAGTATCTGGACTTGCTGGACTTAACGCGGGAGATCGACGTGCTGCACCTGCCGGATGTCAGCACGAAATCCGGACGCACGGTGATCGCGCAGCCGGGTCTCCGCTATGCGCAGGCGGACGCGCTGATCCGCAGTCTGCTGCTGGATGAGACGTTCAGCGCCCTGTCTCTGGCGGAGCGCACCGCCGTGCAGCAGCGCGTCCTGACCGAGATCAAGGGGCGGATGCTGGAGGACATTGTCCTGCTGGAAACCAAGCTGGCAAACCCCAAGAAGCAGGTATTTGTCCTGCAATTCCCCGTGGGCGAATTTGACATGGTGGTGTTTGACCCGGAGGCGGGCTCCTGCCGGATTTTCGAGATCAAGCACAGCGAAGAAGCTGTCCCGCAGCAGTATCGCCATTTGATCGACGAGCAAAAATGCGCCCAGACCGAGCACCGCTACGGCCCGATCACCGGAAAGTTCGTCCTCTACCGTGGAGAAAGCCAAGAGATAGACGGCATTCAGTATCAGAACGTGGAAGAATATCTGAGAAATCTTGCATAACAAAACCGCCGCCCCGATTTTTCGTTCGGGGCGGCGGTTTTTATGATGCAGCTTGTCATATGACAAGCTGTGACGCAAAATAAACTTGACATATGACAAGTAGCAATGCGCAAAAATCGTGCGGCGAGACTGCACGAATGCAGTCGATGACGAAAACGATAATATTCCAAATAGCACGCATCGCTCATTCCATCAATCATTTTCTCGATGGACATGAGTGATGCCCTCCGAACGGGCATAATCAGCGCGCGAAAACCTCTGCCTCCCGCAGAAATTTTCAGATTCTTCCCTTGGGTACCTTTTCAAATGGATTCCAATCCGTTATAATATATCTATCAACCTAACAAATAACGCGAGGTGCCGCCATGAAAACGAAAGATACGCCGAAGCAATATGTCATCTATTCCCGCAAGTCCAAATTCACCGGCAAGGGCGAGAGCATCGAGAACCAGATCGAGCTGTGCCGTCAGTACATCGCCATGCACTTTGGCGAGGAAGCGGCGGAAAACGTGCTGGTCTACGAGGACGAGGGCTTTTCCGGCGGCAATCTGGAGCGCCCGCAGTTCAAGAAAATGATGAAGGACTCGCAGAAGATCGCCTTTGCCGCCATCGTGGTCTACCGCCTCGACCGCATCAGCCGCAACATCGGCGACTTTGCCAAGCTCATCGAGGATCTGGGCGACCGGCACATCGACTTTATCTCCATCCGCGAGCAGTTCGACACCAGCTCCCCCATGGGGCGCGCCATGATGTATATCGCGTCGGTCTTTTCCCAGTTGGAACGTGAAACCATCGCCGAGCGCATCCGGGACAATATGCACGAGCTGTCCAAGACCGGGCGCTGGCTGGGCGGCACAACGCCCACGGGCTACGCCT
>URPA01000034.1 GCA_900549545.1 uncultured Eubacteriales bacterium | reverse complement strand
CCTAATGAGTTCGTCGATAAACTGTTGCACTTGGCTTGACAATCTGGCGAGCCTTGGTGCAGTGCAATTTACAAGCAAAACGCCCCGACCGGTGGTCGGGGCGTTTTGCACTCTATTCAGCACTGCTGCATGAGCCTTATGAAGAACTCCACCGCGCGGTGGATGACCTCGAGGCGGATGCGCTCGTTGTTGCCGTGGATAGTCGCGCGCTCCTCAGCACTCAGGTCCATGGCCGAGAAGCGGTACACCTTGTCCGAAAGGTCGCGGTAATGGCGGCTGTCGGAGCACTGCACCATCAGATACGGGGAGACGATAGACCCGCGCCATGTGCCGGACACGGCGTTTACGACCCGCTGCCAGCCCTCGCAGTCGGTGCGGGATATGGGGCTCGGCTCCATGCAGGTGCCCTTGGTGAGCGTGATCTCGTCGTCCTTTATAGTTTTGCGCACATAGTCCATGGCGCTCGCGATAGAGTCGGCCGGGTTGAGGCGCAGGTTTGCGACCATTGTGGCCATGGGCGGGATGACATTGGGCGCTTTGCTGCCGCGCATCTGCGTGAAGGCCACCGTCGTGCGCACGAGGGCGTTCATCTCGCCGCCGTTTTTCTTGCACATATTGTTCAGGATGCCCTTGAACAGCCAGAGATTGGCAAAAATCATGCGGTAGAGAAAGGTCGAGTGCCGGCCGAGGGTGTCAAACATCTGTCCGGCGGGGCCCTCAAAATGCGCCTTGAAGGGCTTGGCCTCAAGCTTCGTGCAGGCGAGCGCGAGCCTCCCCACAGGGGTGTGGGGCTTTGGGGCGGAGGCGTGCCCGCCGTTGGAGGAGATGCCGAACTCCAGATTGATTGCGCCCTTTTCCGCGATGCCTATCAGCGCGCAGGGCTTCTTGACGCCGGGGAACACATCCTCCACAACGCCGCCGCCCTCGTCCACGACCATGGACGGGACAATGCCCCTGCTCTGGAAATACTCAACAATATTCGACGCGCCCGGGCCGTTTGTCTCCTCGCAGCCGGAGAAGGCAAAGTAGATATCATTTTCCGGGGTGAAGCCCTGCTTTATCAGGTTCTCCGCGGCGGACATGATGCCGTTGAGCGTGACCTTGGTGTCGAGCGTGCCGCGCCCCCACATGACGCCGTTTTCAACCACCGCGTCAAAGGGCGGCTTCTCCCAGTTTTCCTCCTCCACGGGGACGACATCATAATGCGCCATCAGCACTGCCGGGTCGCCGTCGCCCCTGCCCTTCCAGTGAAAGAGCAGGCCTCTGGCGTCAAAGCGCTGCATGGGGCAGGTTTTTACCACATTCGGGTACAGCTCCGGGAGCTTTCCGATGAGCTTTTCAAACTCCGCGTCGTCCTCATTGGCCGGGTCAAGGTCCGACACCGTGCGGCATTTCACCAGCTCCGCCAGCGCGTCCTCCGCCGCGTCCCTGTCAAAATTCACATCGCCAAACACCGCCGTCTCCTGCGCGGCGGGCTTGAACTTCGCCGTGCGCACCAGCACCAGCGCGATAAGCGCCGCCAGCAGCACCAGTACAACAATCAACACTACCATTTTTATTTAGTCTCCTTAAAGCAAGCCTTTTTTATACATGATTCTCGACACGCCCAGCGTGAACAGCACGCCCACCGGCACCATGATGCCGACCGTCGAGGAGTTGAGCGCGGGCACGAAGATGAAGAGAACCAGCATCAGTATCACCGGGGCAATGGAAATCTTCCAGTTGCGGGAGATGAACACCACGCCCAGCCCGCCGAAGAGCGCCGGCAGAATCTGCGCGAAGGCCGGGGCCAGCGCCGGGGAATTGAGCACAGGGGTCAGCGGTGTTATGAGAATAACGCCGACGATGATTATAAGCGTCGTCACAATGCTGGACACCGCGATTGCAATGGTGGAAATGACCTCCCCCTCCTCGGAGCTGGGCTTGACCTCCGCCTGCTCGAGGGCGTTGAGCGCCACAGGCAGCTTGAGGTTTGAGATGTTGCCCGTCACAAAGGACAGGTACGAGCCGCCCGCGCCCAGCATGGGCACGTAAGTGACCGTCTCGACAGCGCCCACCGCCCAGTACATCGGGGCCGTGGCGATAAGGCCCATGCCAAAGCCGCGCCAATCGGGCGCTGCGCCGAAGATAAGCGCGACCGCTATCGGGAAGGCTATCAGAATCACCATGACGCTCAGGTTCCAGATGCGCCCCGCTCTGTGGACGGAGTCTATATAAGAAAGTTTGTTTTTCATGCTTCTGCCTCCTCTCAGCCGAGCCACGCCGTGATTGGAATGGCGCTCGCCATGCCCAGAACAAGGCTTATCGGCAGCGCGTAGTCCGAAATCCAGCGCCATTTGAGCTTCTTCACCGCAAGACCGGCGACACCCATCACGAGCGCGGACACAAGCATAACCAGCGGCGGGATAAGCCCGGAGCTGTCGCCCTTGAACACCACGCCGAAATCGCAGAACACATAGCCCAGAAACGCGGAAATCATGCCGATAAAGAGCGAGGCGGAGAAAATGTCGCCCCACTTTTTGTCGCGGTTTTCAAGGCTGATAACACCGTTTAAGAGCTTCTTGCCGATAAGCGGCACGAGCCAGATGCCCAGCATAATGCTCACGGTCATCACCGCCGCAATGGTCACATACTGGCTCGCCGTCAGCGCGCTGACCTGCCCGAAGGTAAGGCCCATGGCGCTCTCGGCGTTTGTCGCGGCGATAGTCTCATACGAGAGCGAGCCGACCACGCTCAGCCGCAGCCAGGGCAGCGGCAGGCCAAGGTCCTTTGCAAGGGTGATTACGCTTATAACGATAGCCACCGCCGGGGCGATGGTGAAAACCCCCGCCGTGACCGCAACTCTCTTGAGCTTGTCCGCGCCCATGCCTATCTCCTTGCCGCGCCTCCACGCCTTCACAAGGAAAAACACCGACTGCGCCAGCACCACGGCGACAATTATCCCCGCCAGCACAAACAGTATCGGGCTGTTCACATTAAATTCCAATTAAAGTCTCCCCTCTCTTTGCCTTATTCTTCATTATAATACACTGCTTCGCTAAATAAGGCAAGTAGAAAAAGTGACTTTTCACACATATCGTTTATCATTTTCCTTATATCATTTATTTAAGATTTCTTTAGTGGTAATCCGCCATTATTTAGGTTAAGATGAAGAAAAAGGCAACAAATTGGAGTGACAAAATATGAAGCTTGCAAAAACTCTGCCGATGCTGGCGCTGTGCCTGCTGCTGTGCGCCTGCGGGACCGTCGCGCCCGAGCCTACGCCGACACCGACACCGACGCCTGCGTCTTCGCCCCTGATAATCTATGGCGCCGGCACCACTCCCGCGCCCGCCCCCGTGCCTGATGAGAGCGCTGACGAGGGCTGGAAGCAGGCCTACGCCGAATATCTCCCGGAGCACACAAGCTCCATCTCCCCCCGCCGCTTCCTGCTGATATATCTCGACGATGATGACATACCGGAGATTGCCGACATTGGCGGCGCTGAGGCCGAGGGCAGCCGTATCCTCAACTACTCCGACGGCGCGGTGCATGAAACGCAGCTAAGGCGCCTGAGCTTCAGCTACATTCCGCGCGGCAATCTCCTGCTCAATGACGAGGGCAACATGGGGCACTATACGGCGTCCGTGTACAGCATAGTTGACGGGCAAATGACCGTCATTGCGGGCGGCACGCGGGATCAGACCGAGGATCCTCCCGTGCGCGATGAAAACGGGGAGTTTCACTATAACTACACCTGGAACGGCGCTTCTGTCACGGCCGAGGAATATGAGGCGGAGCTTGCCGCCGTGTTCGACGCGTCCCATGCCGTGTATTCATACGACCTTTATACCCTTGCCTATGGCGAGGATGGTCATTATAACGATGGGCTCTACACCGCCGAGGAGATAATCGCGCAGCTCGGCGAGATGTAAATATAAACAAGGGGGGCACAAAATGAAAGCTCACGAAAAATCCAGTTCAAAGCACACGCGCGCCATATGCACGGCACTTATCCTGATTTTTCTTCTCTCACTCAGTGCCTGCGCCCAGGCGAACAGCGCCCCGCAGCCGAGCGCCAGCTTTTTGGAGGACGAGGTTCCCTACCCGCGGATGTATTATTCCGTTCTCTACTCCCACGGTGGGGAGAGCGGCGGCCTGTATTACATACCGCTCTGCGAGGATGATGTGGAGCTCTGCCGCGCCGCCTTCACGGCGGAAGAAAGGGAGCGCGTCGAGCCCGAGGATACTGTCAGCCTTTTCAAGGTGGAGCTCAACAGTGAGCAGCATTTTACCGCGTATGAAAGCATCTCCGGGGGATACTTTTTCACCTATGTCGGCTCCCCCGGCGTCAAGGCGGACGAGGCGGCGGAGAATCTGCTTGGCAAGATTGGCGAAGCCTCCGGGCAGGACGCAGGTATGACCCTCCCCGACTTCAAATCCGCCTGCGAAGTGGAGCTTATCAAGGACGGCGAAATCCTCTGGGCAACGGTTGACGAAGCCGTACTTACCGAAATTGGCACCCTGCTCGATGCCTATATCGGCAGCGGCCCGAGCAATTTTGATAACTATGACTATGAGCTGCGCTGCACCTTTGCTGACGGCGGCGAGCATACTCTTCTCCTGTCCTCGGACGATGGCTTCATCTTTCTCCCGCCGCTGCGGTATTATAAGCTTCCGAAGCTCTCCCCGCTCAGGGCCGACGGCTGGACGAATATATTCGGCATGGAAACATGGCCGGGATAAACTAACCGGGACTTTTGCAAAAGTCCCGGTTTTTTATATCACTTGGAAAATATAGAACTTCAGATAGTCCGTTTCCGGAACATTCCAGAGTATTGGGTGATCGGGAGCCTGCTGGCGGGCTTCGATCTGCTTGAGCTCCACCCCGGCGTCGGCAGCGGCGGAGCGGAGCATACGCTCAAAATTCGCGGCGGGCATAAAGTGGCTGCATGAGGCGGTGGCAAAATATCCGCCGCGCGGCAGGAGCCTCAGCGCCCGGTAGTTTATCTCCTTATACCCGCGCTCGGCACTGTCCATAGTCTTGCGGGACTTGGTGAAAGCAGGCGGGTCAAGGATAATGAAATCATATGGCTTGCCTCCCTGCCGCTCCAGCTCCGGCAGAAGCTTGAACACATCGGCGGCAATAAACTCCGTCCTGTCCTCAAGGCCATTTCGCCGGGCGTTGGCGCGCGCCATCTCCACCGCTGACTCCGACACATCCACGCCCGTCACCCGCTCCGCGCCGCCCATGGCCGCGTTGAGGGCAAAGGAGCCCGTGTGGGTAAAGCAGTCGAGCACGCGCTTGCCCTTTGCAAGGCGGGCAACGGCGAGGCGGTTATACTTCTGGTCGAGGAAAAAGCCGGTTTTCTGCCCGTTTTCCACATCCACATGATAATAAACGCCGTTTTCGCATATCTCGGTCAGGGGGCTCTCCGGCAGCGGCTCACCCTCAAGCGGGAACCAGCCCTTGCCCTGCTCCATGCCCTCGCGCTCACGCAGAGCCACGTCGTTTCTCTCGAATATGCCGCGTATCTCCTGCCCGTCCGCGCGCAGGGTCTCGACGATTATCGGAAAAAGCATGGGCTTTATCCGCTCCATGCCGACCGAGAGCGTCTGCGCGACCAAAAGGTCAGAAAACCTGTCCACGGTCAGCCCCGGAAAGCCGTCAGACTCCCCGAAGATTACCCGGCAGCAGCCGATGTCCCCGCCCATGACGGTCTTGCGGTAGTCCCAGGCGTATTTTACCCGCCGCCGCCAAAACGCCTCGTCAAAGCGGTCATTCGCGTTGCGCGAGACAAGACGCAGGCGAATCTTGCTGCTGGGGCTATAAAAGCCCGTGCCGATGTATTTGCCGTTTTCGCCCACGGCGTCGGCAAGGCAGCCGCTTTGAAGCGCCCCCTCCTCGCCCACGATGTCCGATTCATATATCCACGGATGCCCCTGCTTTGTCCAGCGCAAGCCCTTGCGGCTGACAATAACGCGGGGGTATTCTCTTTGAATTTTCATGCTTGTCCATCCTTTTCAGGGAATTTTTTATTTGTCAAAACGACAGAACGCCGGGCTGAGTCACCCTGCGCCGCTACCCGGTAAATGGGAAGGTGTAGGTCACTGCGCACTACCTTGCCTCCCTCTGACGGGGGAGGTGGGTTCGCCGCAAGGCGAAGACGGAGGGAGAGAATACTACCCCTCAGTCAGCCTATTCGGCTGACAGCTCCCCTGACAAGGGGAGCCAAAGCGCAGAACTAATAGTTAGTCAACTTCCTGTTTGTTGAACTGATTATAATGTATGCGGGCCTTCATTTCAACCCGCTTTTACAGAAATTGCCAGAGCGGCCCCACCATCGCGTGTAAAAAGCCGCCGCTGAAAATCAAGCCTTGCGCACAGGCGGGATTTGTTGTATAATACGCTCCGCAAGCAAAATCAATATCCGGGTATAGCGCAGTTGGTAGCGCGGGTGGTTTGGGAGCGTTGCTCCGTCTATCCACGATGTGAACAGCCAAAGCCCGGAACCCCTTGCGACACTGGCGTTTGCGGGATTTCCCCGTTTCATCAAACCGAGCACAAAATCCGCTTTGACCACAGGATTGACCACAGACAGCACAACTTAAAAAATCAATATCCGGGTGTAGCCCAGTTGGTAGGGCGCCACATTTGGGATGTGGAAGCCGGGCGTTCGAGTCGCCCCACTCGGACCAAAAGGAGCTGTAGCAAAACGAATAATTCTGCTACAGCTCCTATTTCTACGCGTAGGAGGAAAAATGTTGTGAAAAAGACATGCTTCTGATGAAAACAGAGAACGCCAAAGAAGACCCGCCAGAAAAATGTCGAGTCGAATAGGGCAAATATTCCGTTTTGTGGAAAACTAAGCCGTATCTTTTTCAAACAACTGCGTGCCGGTTCGATCATGCTGAATCTTGGCGTGCAGTTTGTTTATGTTGTATGCCATTGCGAGAATAAGTACCTCGGTTGAAACCTTTTTGTGACCACGCAAAAGGAACTGCCGAAATCCATAGTTCTGTTTGACCACGCCAAATGCACCTTCGGACTGGATTGAGCGATTCATACGCAGCAAGATTCCCCGTTCACTGGTAATGCGCTCCAGAGATGCGGCGCGTTGTTCAATGAATTTCTTGGAGACGTGGATCTGACGGTTGCCTTTCGCGCGGGTACAGGTTTTCTTGTGTGGACAGGCAGAGCAATCGTCACATTCGTAATAGGTAATCTCACTTTCAAATCCGCTCTTGCTTTTCCGTTTGCCTACATACTTTGCACGAAGCTTTTGACCGGCCTGACAGGTGTATTCATCGTTTTGGGCATCATACGCCATGTTCTCCCGCAGGGCCATGTTACTCTTGAATTTCTTCGTTTTGCTGCGCTCATAGTTCTGCGGCTTGATGTAGCAAGACTTCTGCTTCGCCTCAAACCAGCTGTAGTTCTCCTCACTCTCATAACCCGCGTCAGCAGTTACGTCCTTGTAATCTGCGCCATACCCCTGCATCTTCTCCATCAAAGGGATGAGCGTCAGCTGATCGCTTCGCTCCGATGAAACCAACACACCGGTGATGTATTCTCCTTCAACGCCGAACTGTACGTTGTAGCCCGGTTTGAGCTGCGCGTTGCGCATATGGTCTTCTTTCATGTGCATAAAGGTGGCATCCGGGTCTGTCTTGGAGAAGCTGTTGCGTCCCCGGAATGTTTCATTGTAGCCCTCGTACTTCTGCTTCCTGGCAAGAAACTCCCGGAGTTGTTCAATATCCCGCTGCAACGCGCTCTTCCTCTTGCCGCGTCCATGCACGAAAGGAAAGTCTGCCTTGTTCTCCAGGGCAGACAACAAGGTACTCGGGTCAGCTGCAACAACACCATACTTGCCGCACAGCTCTGGAAACAGCTTTTCCAGTTTCGCATCCAAACGAGCCTCATGTTTATTCGTGCTCTTTTTCCACACAAAGCTGTACTTGTTGGCGTTGGCTTCCATCTTTGTCCCGTCTACAAACAGGTGCTCAAATGTAATCTCACCAAGCCCATGCAGATGATGTACCAGCTGGCTGAATAGTTCGTCCGCACACTCCGCCAAACGCTTGCTCCGAAAACGCGCGATCTCAAAATGGCTTGGTGCCGGAGCGCCATTCAGCAGCCAGATGTAGTTCAGATCCCTCTGGCAGCTGCTCTTGATCTTCCTCGACGAATAGTTGTGTTCCATCGCGGCGTACAGCACGATCTTCAGCATGGTACGCGGTGGCGTTGCCGGTGGGCGTCCGTGCGAGTTATATGCTCTCATGAGTGCGCTCAGATCCATCCCCTCTACAATCTTGTCTAAGAGCCTCACACTGTCGTCTGCCGGTATTTCCTTTTCCGCGAAACTTTCATCAATTTTTAGTTGCACATTCCGCTCACATGTGCCATAATCTTTTTGCGGTAGATGTTGTTTCACACCTTCATTTTACCACAAACAAGGAACCGAGGCGACTGTTTTCAGCCGTCTCGGTTTCTCTTTTTTCGGGACTGTTTTGCTACAGCCCATTTTTTTGGAGCAGTCGATCAATTTGGAGGGCAGATAAATTTAGAAAAGCACCTGCGCTCCTAAGTATGCTCCCATAAAGGGGGGTTAGCATGCGACGTGTACGTTGCCGAGCTAAATCGAAGGGGGCGTGTGAAAAATCACACTACCTTGTCAAGGCATATCAACGCCAAGCCATAGAGCCGGATACACCCTCATGAATGCGGAATGTACCCAAGACTTTTTGAAATTTCTCCGGAGACAGACAAAAGGTCGTGAATGAGCGCCTGCTCCTGCTCCTCTTTCTCCTTACTATAGATATCTGAAAAAGAGATTGCTGCGATTACGCGGCCCGAAAAATCAAAAATCGGTGCGGAGCAGCAGGTCGTAATATCTTCAAGTTCGCCGCGTTCTTTCGCGTAGCCCCTTTGCTTTGTGATGAGCAGTTCTTCTTTAAACGAAGCGGGAGATGTGATCGTGTTTTTCGTAAATGCAATAAAATCTGTTTGTGATAAGATGGTGTCCTGCTCAGCTTCCGGCAAAAAAGCAATGATCGCTTTTCCAAGCGCTGTTGCATAAGCCGGTTTGGACGACCCGATAGCACAGGTAGCTAAAAGTGCATTTTGCGCTTTATATTTGTAAACATAGATTACATCCGGCCCATTCAGCACAGCAACAAAAGCTGTGCGATTATATTTTTCTGCGACCGCAGGCAGATAGGCGGCGCACTGCTTTACGAAGCTGAGCTCATTGAGATATTTCATGCCAAGTGTAAAAGTTTCAACGCCGAGGAAGTATTTCTTATCATTGTTTTCAGCTGTTTTTATATAGTTCAATTCCCGCAGCGTGTGCACGATCACGGATGCGCTGCTTTTTGCGATATCCATTTGTCGAGAAATTTCCTGCAATGTAATACCGTTTTCGCTATTTGCGATTAGCTGAAGTATCGCCATTGATCTTTCTGTTGTTCTGTTCATTCCAACCTCCGTGGTTTTCATTGCTGAAGAATCGATGAGTACTGGTTAAGAGTAGCAAAAAAACAAACCAAAAGCAAGTATAAACAAGTGCTTGAGAGTGACAGTTGAAATGATTATGTTAGATTGACAAAGCGCGAAATTGATGATATATTGAGTACACAATACAAAACGTAGTTCATAATTATGAACTACGTTACGTTTGGTATTGAATTTATCTGAAAAAGGAGATTGAAAATTATGCGGGCAGTTATTACCGGCGGAACAAAAGGAATTGGACTGAGCGTCGCTATCGCGCTTGGAAAGGCAGGTTACCATATTATCCTTACGGGCCGCAGTCAGGAACGCGGCGATAGCGCAATAAAGGTGCTTTCAGAACAGAGCGTCTCAGTTGAATTTATCCTTGCAAATTCCATGGTTGAGAAAGATATCAACCAGGCCTTTGATCAAATTTCAAAAAAATACGATTCCATTGATCTTCTTGTTAACAATATTGGCGGACTGGTCGGCAGACAGCGGTTTGAAAAAATGGAGACTTCCTTTATGAGGAATGTTATGGCCTTGAATTTTGACAGTGCGTTTTTTGCCAGTCGTGCAGCTATTCCTCTGCTCAAGAAGGGATTAAACCCCTCAATTATTAATTACAGCTCCATTGCGACCACATCCGGCGGCGGAATAGGCGCTGGGATTTATGCGGCATCAAAGGCCGCAATTGAAGGACTGACCCGTGCGCTGGCTAAGGATCTTGCAGAGTATGGCATTCGGGTTAACGCAGTCTCCCCAGGCACAATCGACACGGACTTCCATGCGGCAACCGATCGCACAATTATTGAATCCTGGAAAGACAGCATTCTCATGAAGCGGCTGGGACAGCCCGCCGAAGTGGCCTCGGTTATTGAGTTTCTGGCTTCTGAAAAGGCTTCCTTTCTGACTGGCGAGATCATCCAAGTCAATGGCGGACAGGCATTTATTTGAATTGGAATATGGAACTGTCAAGAAAGTGCCTCAAAAACGCAAAGACTTCAAAACCAATGTCTAGGGATACGACCCGGTCAAAGATAGTATAAAATAAACGGCTGTGCATTTTGCCGTTTCCTGACACAATGACAGTGCCGAAAGGTTGATTTTACAAAATCAACCTTTCGGCACTTGAATATTTACGTATTTTCTTAACGGGCAGCAGAGCAGAGACAATGGTCAGGCGAGAGAGGAGACTTGTTTGCATTTTTTCGCAGGGAAGATGTTGCTTCTGACGGAAGCTGGCTCTGTGCGAAAAAATCAATGTATTCACCAGTGTGCGCACTGGTTCAGGTAGTGTCAAGAGTTATGCGCAAATTTAATTTGCAGACTCCGGCCGAATGAGGTCAGCCGGCGGTAGTGTCAAGAGTTATCCTGGTTCATGCACAGCCCACCGGGCTGTGCGGACATGATTCAAGTCTCCCTGATACAAAAAAGGAGCTGTAGCAAAACGAATAAATCTGCTACAGCTCCCATTTCTATGTGAAGGGCGAAAAAACAGTGAAAAAGATATGCTTCTGTTGAAAACAGAGAACGCCAAAGAAGACCCGCCAGAAATATGTCGAGTCGAAAATGCCAGGATTTGAATAAGCCACGCAAATTAGAATGAGAACGCATCTGTTCATAAGAGCAGATGCGTTCTCATTCATTGTCTATTGCGGCGCAGGGGTACATTATCCCGCTGCCCTTACCCATTTCCATCATCCGCTTCGCCTCTGCGATCTCGGCTTTCATCTCTGCAATGAGCACCTTGAGCTTTTCCTCGCACTCCTCGCGGGTGTGGGCGTAGACATTGCGGGAGTGCTTTTTGCCGTCGGGCCACTTGGGAGAGTAGCGCCCTTCAAACAGATGGTCGTTGAGCTCGGAGACGCAGCCGGTGCCGGGTTTGCGCCTGAGCCCCATGTAGGGCTTGAAATCGGTCATACTCGGCGTCGTATCTGCTGCCGGTGCAGTTTTCTGCCCGATTGCCGAAGCGCCCTCCTGCGGCGCTGCTTTGCCGATACCGTGGTCAATGTTCGCGGCGGCCACGCGCTGCATGTCGTCGGTGATGTGGGTGTATATATCCAGCGTCGTCGCCGCCGACACATGGCCCAGTATGGCGGAGAGAGTCTTCACATCCATGCCGTTCTGCAAAGCCAGCGTTGAGAAGGTGTGGCGGAGGTCATGAAAGCGCACATGCTTGCACCCTGCATGTTCCAGAATGAGCTGGAGCCGCTTTCGCACCGCGCCGGGTGTCAGCGGTGTGTCCTCCTTCACTGGGGACGGAAACATCCAGCGGGAGTGGACGGTTTTCTTATACTCCCGCAGCACAATCACCACCGCGGGCGGCAGGACGAGCTTTCGGATGGAGTTCTTGGTTTTCGGCTCGCTGAACTGAAGCTTACCATTGACCGCGTAGACCTGCTTGTTCACATTCAACACGCCCGTTGCAAAGTCTAAGTCGTCCCACTGAAGCGCCATGAGTTCTCCCCGCCGCAGTCCGGTAGCCAAGTCCAGAAGGAACAGCTCATAGTACCCCTCCACCTGAGCTTGTATAAGAAAGCGCTGAAGCTCATCACGATCCAGCACCTGCATCTCCCGCGCCTTTTTTGGCGGCAGCTTGCAGCCGACAGCCGGGTTGGTGCGGATAAGCCCTTCCTGTACCGCTTTCTCCAGCGCAGTGCGGCAGGTGGCGTGACACATTCTTACCATCCGGTCGGACAGTCCCTCACCGTAGCACTCGATGCGTGCTTTTCGACCGTTTTTCTTGAGCCGCGCATAGAACTGCTGCAAATCATTCTGGGTCAGTTTGTTCAGTGGGATTTGACCGATTTCAGGAATAATATGCAGGCGGATGCGCCCTTCGTAGCCCGCCTGCGTGGTAGGGCGGCATACCTCTCCGAGAGCACACGGGGCGTTTCACAGGCGGTGAGCATGGCGCGCAGGTTCGCGCCCTTTTTGCCCCGCTTTTCGCCGTCGGATAAAGCGTCATACTGCGCCTTTATCTGCGCGTATCTGCCCTCAAAGCCGTGCTTTAATATGTATTCATAGTCCGGGATGAGGTGGCCGCTGGTAGAGCCGGAGTTGCCGTAGCCCCGGTAATAGAGCAGGAATGCGGACTCGCGGGCCTTTGCCGTCATCGCGTCCCGGCGGCGCTGCTCGCTTTTTGTAAGGCACATGGAGGAGAGCATATTGAAGTTTGCGCCGCACAGCAGGTCTCCGGGCAGAAGCTCTACCGGCGCGTGCTCCGTTATCGCGAGCTTATTAAACAGCGCCACCCGCTCGGGGATGGAGAGGTTGAAGAAGCTTTCGGGAAGCGCGACGCGCTTTGCCGCCTGCGCGCTGCTGCGCGTAAAGGTGTCAAAAAAGGTGTAGGTCTCGGGGACAATGAAATATGTCAGCTCGTTGAACTGCTTATCCCATGGCGTCCCGGTGGTGAAGCACAGATACTCATTATTCCACGAGCGCCCCGCGCCCTCAAAATACCATTCACGAAGGGCGCGCACCCGGGGAGAGAGCTCCCCGGGCTTTTTTATGCTTTCGGCATATTTACTTTCCATGCCGCACCTCACTCTGCCCACAAAAGCAGCGTCATATCCGAGAGCGGATAAGTGCTGCACGGGTGGATGTAGCCGTGGGCGGCATCGGCGGCGCGCCTGTGGTCAAAGGCCTCCGGGGCAAAGTATTCCCCGCTTATGAGCTTCGTCCGGCAGAAGCCGCACTCGCCCGCGCGGCATTTGGTGTTCGCCCGTATGCCGGAGCGCTCGATAGCCGCAAGCACGCTCTCCCCGCCCTTCATGGGCACGCGCCGCTCCTCACCATTAATGCGGAGCGTTAGCGTATATTCAGCGCTCACATCTCCCGTATACCCGCTCAGCCCCTCGGGTGATGCGGGGGCGGGCACAGCCTCACAGCGGACATGCTTTTTGTCAAGGCCGAGCTTTTCGCACTCTGCTTTAACAAAGCGGTACATGGCCTCCGGCCCGCACATAAAGACGCTGTACGGCGCCCTCGGCGCGTATTTTTCAATGAGCGCGGCGGTAATAAACCCATGCTCATAGCCGGGGCTCTCCTCGTCGGAGAGAATGTATACCACCTTCACCCGCTCTGTTGCCGCCGCGACTGCGTCCAGCTCATCGCGGAACATGATCTGCTCCTCCCTGCGGCAGCCGTAGAGTATCGTAAGGTCAAAATCCTCCGTCCCGGCGGCGATGGCGCGCGCCATAGAGAGCAGCGGCGTTATCCCGCTGCCGCCGGCGATACCGACGACCTGCGCCTCATCGCGCAGCGGCTCATAGTAGCACTGCCCCTCCGGCCCTGCGACTGTTATTTTATCGCCGACCTTCCAATTATCAAGAATCCACGCGGAGGCAAAGCCGTCCTCCGTGCGCTTGATGCCCAGCTCGTATCTGCCCTTTGCGGCATCGGATGGAGCGGAGCAAAGCGTGTACGCCCTGTGCAGGACGCCCCCGCCGATTTCAAGCTCCACCGGCAGATACTGTCCCGCGCGGAAGGGAGCGAGGCTTTCCCCCTCAAGGACATAGCCCCTTGCACCGGCGCCGGGATAGTCCCTGATTTCCTTTATAGTCAGCGTTTGACGCTTCGGGTGGAGGTATTCCGCCATTTTGTTTATGGGAAATGTGCCTGTCAGCGGGGTGTTTTCGCCTCCTGCCAGCTTCTCTCTGCGCAGCGGGACAATTTTCTTGAACTTCAGCATATCCATGAAGCCGAAGAGACTAACCTTAAAATTGAACTCTGCCATATCACTTGTCCTCCTTCATGTCCGCCATGGTGAGCTTGCCAATCAGCTCTCCGCACACGTAGGTGGAGGAGAAGCCGTAAAAACGTGGGCCATATGCACCGGCAAAGCGTATTCCGGGCACCTTAACATCCTCCGAGAGCATCATCAGCCGCGCGAGCAGGCTGTCCCACTCATTGCCGGCGTAGGCGTACATCACGCCCTTGGGGTTTAGGGTGTAGCGCGCGAGTGTGGCGGGCGTTGCGATCTCGATCTCCTCTATGTACGGGCGGATGTCCACGCCGGTCTGCTGTGCAAACACCTCAAACATATGCGCTGCCACGGCGCGCTTGGTCTTGACATAATCCTCGGGCTTCACGCTGTCCCACACATCGGAGTTAAAGAAGGTGGTAAAGCTCATGGTCGTTGTCCCCGCGGGCGAGCAGTGCGGATTTGCGATGTTGAGGCAGATGGTGGCCTGCACATCGTTTGTCTCAAATGCACGAACCCTGCGGCACTCGTCGGCGGTGTCCATGGAGTTATAGATGAAATAGCTGTAATCCTTGAGCCCCAGCTCCTCCGGGGAGCGGTTAAGCCCCACATAGGCCACAAAGCCACGCATACCGAACTCGCGGGCGTTGGTGTCGCGCCGCTGCGCCTCGGGCACATCGGCCGCGTCCATCATGTCGCCGAACACCGCGTGCGGTGAGCAGCAGCAGATAACATGCCGCGTCTCGATATCGCCCTTCGATGTGCGCACGGCGTATGGGTGCCCGTCCTTCATGAGTATCTTTTCCGCCCTCGTGCTGCACCAGATGTCCCCGCCGAGCTCCAGTATCCTGTCGGTGAGCGCGACGGATATGGAGTGGGAGCGCTGCGCCGGAACGCAGGCCCCGCCGATGAGGTATTTGTACACCATGATGGCGTAGAAGAAGAATGAGAGCCGCTCCAGGTCAACGCCGATGTAGCACCAGTACGAGCCGAGGATCTTCTGCGCGGCCTTGGGCATTTTCAGCGCGTCAAGCACAACGGACACCGGGTACGGCGCGCATTTGAGGAAGTTTGCGTGCTCGCGCTGCATGACCTTTGGGTCAACATTGCCGGAGGCGGCGCTCATATAGGCTATGGCGCGGTCCAAATCCTCGCACAGGGAGATAAATTTCTCCATGCTGGGGCGTGAACCGGGGACATATTCCTCCATCTTGTCCACAAAGGCCTTTGTGCCAAAGGGCATGGTGTAGTCCTTCAGATCCGGGTCATTGATGAGAATTGTGCGGAATGCGTCCGGCACCGGGCACCAGTCGAGCTTTACGCCAAGCTCATCAAAAAGCCGCCGCACATCGCCGGGGTGCTCCTCCGTGCCAAAATCGCACAGCTCGTGCAGGGAGGGTTCAAATTCAAATCTCCCCCGCACAAAGCTTGATGCGAAGCCGCCGGGAGTGTTGTGCTGCTCCAGCACCAGCACCCTTTTCCCGGCCTTTGCAAGCGTCGCCGCCGCAGTCAGGCCGCCGTTGCCCGCGCCGATGACCACGGCATCGTATTTTGCTGTCATGTCTACCATTCCTTTCCTTATTTATATACCAGTTACCAAACTGGGTATTTTATAAAAGACCAGAAAAAAGTACAGGGTGCTTTCACACCCTGTACTCAAGTATTTCCTTCATGCCCGCCGCCGCGGCGTTTTCATCCATGTCAAATATTGCCTCATATAGCCTTCGATGCATAGGAACAACCTCCCCGGCGGTAACCCCGCCGTCGTAGTATTGCCTGAGCAGTATTTTATATGTGGATTCCATTGAGCTTATGAATATGGGATAAATCGGGTTTCCTCCCGCAACGGCGATCTGCCGGTGAAATTGGAAGCTGGTTTCGGTCAGCTCCTGCGCGCTGTCCGCCCCAAACGTGAGTTCCCGGCGCAGTATCCCGTATAGCTGGAACAGATCCTCATCACTGCGCCGCCGCGCGGCAAGGCGGGCGGTTTCCACCTCAAGAAGCATGCGCGCTTCAAGAAAGCCCCGCATCAGCTCCCCGGACAAATTCCCGCCGGAGCTGAGAATAGCATTGAGAACTGACATGCTCGCGTTGTTTTGAAAATCCAGCACCACGCTTCCGCTGCGGTCCTTCGTCTCCACAAGGCCGCTGGCCGCAAGCTCTGCAAGCCCCACGCGCACAACCGTGCGTGAAACGCCGAACATCGCGCAAAGCTCCCGCTCGGACGGCAGGCTGTCGCCGACCTTATACTTGCCGGAAACAATATCCGCGGTCAACTGCTTTACCAGGCTGTCCTTCAGTGTCATATGTCCGAGATGTCAGCTCCTCGTCTTTTGGTATCACCAGATATTCAACTGGTATTCCCAGTTTAGCATGAACCCGCCGGCATGTCAACAGCGTTTTACCCGCAGGGCACAATTTTTCCGGATATGTATGAGTTTGAGCAAAACAAAAATCCGCTCTCATACGAGAACGGATTTTTGCTTTGGAGCGGATGATGGGAGTCGAACCCACCTTATCGGCTTGGGAAGCCGGAGTTCTACCGATAAACTACATCCGCATTTTCTATGGTAGTATACCATGCCCGGCGATTAAATTCAAGCCCCTGCAAGAAAAATTCTCGCAGGGGCTAAAGACGTCGGATTTTTCCGACACCGAAATATCATTGGGCGTGCTGCAAAATTTTTGTTTTGCAGCGCACCCATTTTTATATTACTTTTCCCCGGCGGTGAGCTGCTTTACAAGCTGGTCAGCGCCGGTTGCGGCAAGGCCGGAGGCTATGCCCACGGCGATGGCGCTGAGTATATCCCCGGCGGGAAACTCCGGCATGACATAGAGCCCGAGCGCGCCCAGCGCCCCGCCGAATATGCCGCAGGCAAGGGGGATGAACCTGTCCCCCAGGGGCGAGAGCTTCACGCCCAGCCCCACAAGATAGCAGATGACGCTTATCCCCGCCACGCCCGCAACTGCGGTAAATTCCATGCTTTCTCCTTTCCGCGCACTACATATGCGCTTTTTGGTTTATGTGTTTCTCGATTTTGGATATGGCCTCTGTAACAGGGCCGTTGCAGCCCTGCTCCTTCATGCCCTTGAGACAGGCCAGCAAGCCATATGTAAGCAGGGTCTGCTCGGCCTTGATGGCGGCAATGTCCTTATCCTGTGCCTGCTGGCGCTTATACCAGCCGTAGAGCTTGTTGTAATAGCCCAGCAGGGCGGCCAGTGCCCCGGCCACTGCGGCGAGGGTGATTATATTGCCCGCGCTTAGCGTCACGCTCTCACCTCCCACAGCGCCGCGAGGCTCTCGGCCCCCAGAACGCCGTCAAGCTCCAATCCACGGGCACTCTGAAAATCACTCAGAGCCCGCGCAGTGTTCGGCCCGAAGTCCCCGTCGGCCCCGTCAATGCCCACAGGAAAGCCCCGGAGAATGAGCAGTGCCTGCATGGCACGCACGTCCTCGCCGGTGTCCCCCTGCCGCAGATAGCGCAGAGCCTTGGGTGTAAAGCGGCTGACCGCCATGGCGGGAGCGCTCTCCCCGCCGCCTGCAAGCGCTGAGTAATCCGGCCTGCAAAAGCAGAGAATGCGCCCGTCGTCTTTCCGGATGTTCCTCTGCGCCACGCTGTCACCGAGATTGCCCTCCACGGTGCTCAGCGTGCCGCCGGAAACGCCGGTGATTATCCCCACGTGCGTAGGCTCATTCTCACCGTACATGACAATGTCCCCCGGCTCGAGCTGCGCACCCTTGTCGGCCCTGCGTCCGGCCTGAGCATATTTTTGCAGCATGGCCGGGCAGGAGCACTCCGGGTAAAGCGCCTTCTCCGCCCCGGCCTCCGCGCCGACAGCCGACACAAACGCCGCGCACCAGGGGTCGGTATAGCTCAGGGCGTATCCTCTGGGCAGGGGCCGGATTCGGTTGTAGCTGTCGATAATGGCCCGGTGGCTCCCGTCCGCCTCCCTGCGTCCGATGTGGCTCCTGGCAACTGCGCAAACTTTGTTTCTAAGCTCCTGCTCGTTCATATTCTTACAGACCTCTGCACCATGCTGTTTTTGCCCCCGGCGGAGGAGGCAATGCCGGAGCCCTTAGCGGAGCTTATGGCCTGTGCCCCGGGCTTGACGACGTTTTTCTTCTCCTCTTCCTTTTTCGATTTCTTTTTCTTCGCCCCGCCGGAGCGATAGCCTCCGCCGCCCCCGCCGCTGCCGGGCAGCAGCCCGTTTTCCATGAGATAGCGGTTGAGCAGCGCGTCTGCCTGCGCGCGGGTCATCCCGGAGCGGTTGAGCTCATCATCAGTGGGCGAATATCCAGCGCCGGAGATGAGCTTTACAAGGCTGTTGTAGCTGTCCTGACGGCGGGAGTAGTCCTGCTGCTCCTGCCGCTGCTGCTCTGCCAGGGCATCCTGCCCGCGCTGATAATCGCTCTCGTAGCGCTGATAGGCCATGTCGTATCTGTCTTTGAGCGCGTCCCCCTCGTCGGCGTAGCGCCGGTAGGCAAACTCGTACAGCTCCGGCAGCTCCTCGCTGAGCCGGCGCAGGTACTCGTCATACTGCTGCTGCCCCACTGCCGCGCCGTAGCTCGAGCCGTAGCCCCCGGTAAGGGCCGCCGCCTGGCCCATTGAGTTTTTCATCGCCATGCGGCCGTTGAGCTGGTACTGGCGGGCGTATGAGCGGTACATCGGGTCGCTGTTGGGGTTATAGCTGAAGCTCCGGCGGGAATTTATCGCCTCGCCCAGCCTGTTCATCTCCGCCTGCGCGTCATACCCCGCCGCGCCGGGCATCTGCGTCTGCCTCTTCTTTTCAATTTCTGTCTGTGTCATCTTTTCCTCCTGTCTCAGTAATTCACACCGTAAATTTGCAGCGGAATATTCAGGGTGTTGTCCTCCGCGCCGGTGCCCTTGTGGGTCTGATATCTGTTGCTCGAAATGCGCACCTTTGTGCCGGATTCTATATACATGCTCCTCCAGCTCACGACCAGATACTCATAGGCCCACGAGCTTGTAAGCCTGTTGGTTGTTCCAAGCGTGTTGGGGCAGAACGCGCACTCTGTAATGCTGTCATACGTGGCGGTTTGCAGGACCACTATGTAAAACTTCCTTGCCGCCCCCGTGAGGTTGAGTGTCTGCGCCGCAAAGGGCACGGAAGGGTTTGTGTTTTCCCAGAGCTTTGTTATTTTGAAGCCGCCCAGCGCCGCCGCTGTCACATCCGGGGCCAGCATGCTCTTTGTCACCGAGCCCTTCGCGATTTCCCACGGTAGTATCTTTTGCCCCCGCTTTATCTCCCAATCCTCGGCAATTTCCAGCACCTTGTCCGCGGACGGCGCTTTCCCGAAGGCGACGCCCTCTCCGTTCTCCCTGAACTTCATGGCCCATTTGCGCGGGGAGAGCATCTGCTCAAACTGTGTCGTTTCACCAAGTCTGTCCCTCGCCGTCAGGCGGACATATATTGTCTCATCCGGGCTTGCGCTGCCCGAAAGCACGGTTGCCGCGCCGCTTTCAAAGCTCTCCTCCGCGCCATAGCTGCCGTACTTGGTCCGTATTGCCGCCGACAGGCTCAGCGTGTTCTCCCCGGCAAGGCTGCTCACCGCCGCCGTCGCCTTGAGGCATATTCTGCCGCCCGCCGCGTCCGCCGTGCCTGCGGCGTCAGATCGGAATATTTCAATCTCGCTCAGGCGGGGCTTGGCGTAAGGCTCGGGACTGACGGTGATTTTCCGTTGCGCGGTGAAGCCCCTGCTGTCTGTCACCTTCGCTGTAAGCTCGCTCACGCCTGTCAAAGGCCCCGTGCGGTATGGTGGGGTTGCGTTTGATACTCCGCCGCAGATTATCTCCCGCTTTGCGATGCCCGCCCCGTATTTGAGCGTTATAAGGCTGTCGTCAAAGCTGCCATCCGCCATGCTGTAACCCTGCACGAAACAGCTTATGCCCGCTGCCGCCCCCGCGTTATATGGGCTTACAGTGACGCAGCCCTCCCCCATCTCCGGCGACATGCTCTCCGCCCTGAAGCTCACGCTTATCGGCGCGTCCAGCTCCTCCTCGCCCTGCTCGTCTCCGTCGATGTAGGTATAGCACTTTATCTGGAATCTGGCCGAGGCCGCGTTTTTTACCAGCGGCGCGTACAGCGCCTCTCCCGGCGTCCAGCTTATCGTGGGGTATTCGGCGGTTTTCTCCGCGATAGTCTCCGTATAAACCGTGCTCCCCGCGGCGTTGAGCAGCTCCGCCTTCAGCGTGTGCACGGCTGAAGCGTCATCGCGGCTCAGGCTAATCTGTATAGGTGAGCCAAAAACGCCGCTTTTCGCCGATACAAGGGTCGTCGCGCCATAGCGGGTGTTGCGCAGGATAACAATACCGCTGCCGCCCGCCCCAC
>URPA01000033.1 GCA_900549545.1 uncultured Eubacteriales bacterium | reverse complement strand
CCGGGGGCCTGTACCTCGGGAAAAACACTTTGCACGGAGAGAGTGTATTTTTGCCCTACCACGCTGGGCAAAAATGCGCGAAAGAAGTGAAACTCCTCTCTGATTGAAAAGGCTCTGCCTTTTCAATCACAAAAACAAAGAATCGCCCATTTTCATGGGCGACCCTTTGTTTTGGGAGAAAAGAGAGGATTTATAGGAGTAGAAAAGTAGCAATTTTATTGGGTTTCGGACACGGAGTCCGGCTTTGCCTCGTCAAAGGTGATGGTGACAGTCTGGCTCTCACCTGCGCGGTAGAACTCAAGCTCCGCGCTGTCACCGGCGGAATAGTTCTTGACCGCTGTGCGCAGATCGTCATAGCTCTCCACGGTGGCATCACCTACGCCGGTGATAATATCCCCCGGCTGAAGCCCGGCCTTCTCGGCGCAGCTGCCGCTCTCAACGGAGGCGACATACGCGCCAATGGGCATACCGTAATACTGGCTGTACATGGAGTTATATCTGTTATCCAGACTCACGCCCATGTAGGCCTTGCCGGTGACATAGCCCTTGGTAATAAGGTCCTCGGCAATGGCGGCGGCGTCATTTATCGGGATGGCAAAGCCAATACCCTCAACGCCTGTCTCCTCGTATTTCGCGGTAACAATGCCCACGACCTCGCCCTTGCTGTTATACACGGGGCCGCCGGAGTTGCCGGAGTTGACGGCAGCATCCATCTGGAACATATTTATCGCGTCGCCCCCGGTCTTGGTGGCAATCTGCCGATTGAGGGCGCTTATATGCCCGGTGCTCATGGAAAATTCCAGCTCACCAAGGGGATTGCCGACGGGGTAAACCTCATCGCCAACAGAGAGCTTATCACTGTCGCCGAAGGTCACGGCGTCAAGCTTCGCCGCGTCAATCTTCAAAACGGCGATATCGTTTGTGGACTCTGTGCCCACTATGGCGGCCTCATAAGTGCTGCCGTCGTACATCGTCACAGTGACGGGGACCTTGGCCTGATCCGCCTGCTGGACAACATGGTAATTGGTAAGTATATATCCGTCCTCGGAGATTATGAAGCCCGAGCCGCTGACAGGAGACGTCATCACGCCGAACATGCTCTGGTAGCTTACCTCGGAGCTGAGGCTGACCACCTGACGGCAGGCAAGGTCATAAACGCTGTTTGCGCCGATGCCTGTGGCGCTGGTATTCTGAACAGACTGGATGCTCGCGGCGGTGGCCTGATTATCGGCCTCAGCCTGCGCAAGGCGCTCCTCAAGGCCGCTTATCCTGTCGTCAACCCTGCCGCCAACTATCGCCGCACCGGCAGTGCCGCCCAGCAGTGTGCACACAAGGCACATGCAGATGGCTCTGACGACCTTCAGGCCCTTGCCGTTTCTGGGCTTGCGGGGTTTTGGGCTGCGCTCCTGCTTCTCGGGAGGAGTGTAGTATTTTGGGGGAACGGTGTTCTCCCCTGCGGGTACATAGTGCGCATCGGCGTAAATTCTCTGGGTGTAGCCATTTTTATAATGGTATTCGCCGTTGACTCTGTCAGTCTCGCCGCTGCGGCTGTTTTTATCGCCAGCCGCCTCGCCGCCGTCAATGGGGGCGCTGGTTTCCGGCTCGGTGCCCGCCTGTGTCTCCTCAACGGGCGTTTGCTGCCCGTTCTCGGCTGTGGTTTCCACGCCGTCAAGTTCTTCAGGCTCTAACATTTTAAAAGACCTCTTTTTTGCTGTGCTGAGCTTTTTTTGCTCAACTTTTGTTTACGAGCATAATATACCTTGCATTTATGACCTTGTAATGAACAAAAGCTCAAGATTTTTTTAACAAACAGAGCCTATTTTGTGAACACGACGGTTCAGGCAGGTTTATCCAGAATCTCGGTATTGGTTGGAGGGCTTGCTATGCTCAGAGGGAGGCACTCGATGTCGGTGTTCTCCGCTATCCATACGAGCGTGCGCTCGGCCTTGGTGGTCACGGTCAGATATTTGTAATCCCGCAGCACGCCCATGGGCGCTTCCTGGTCTCTGAGACGCAGAGAGAAGTTTATAGACACATTGGTGGTCGTGTTGTAATATTCCTCGCCCCATGTCATCCAATCGAGGCCGAGCGTGCCGTCGGCAATGTCCGGCAGGATACATGTCTCATAAAGCTCCGTCATCTGCTCCGGCGTGAGGCGGACGCTCTCCCCGTAATATTCCTCCGCATCTAAAACCCACTCGAGGGTGGCGTACTCCACCGTGTCCGGGTTTACGGGTATTTTGAGCGCGGTGCGCTCTTCTATGGCCTCTGGGCGGTTGAGAAGCTCCTGCGCCTTGCCTATATCGGAGTCCGGCGAGTTCTGGGCGGCATCGGTGAAGTCCACCTGATACGCCCGCTTTATGATTTTGCCGTTTTTCAGGGTGTATTCAAAGTTAATATAACTCAGATACTCCGCCTGCTCATTCTCCGCCTTGTGAGCCATGATCTGCTTCTGCAGGGTCACTATATCGCGGATATTATCCGGCTGCTCATAAGCGGTTGAATAGTATATACTTGCCCTCGCGATGCTGTCCGGGTCGGGCGTGCGTTTTTCAAAGCCCAAAACATCCAGCTCCGCGCAGGCGACAAAGGCGACTATAATGCATGCGGAGACAATGAAACCTCTCCAGTCCTTCCGAAAGACATCAATGCTCTTGTGGATTATCATCCGTGCCAAGAAATATCCAACGAAAGCGCCCAGAAGCATCAGCAGCAGCTCGCCCCCGGCAGTGGCATAGCCGCGCGTGCCGTAAAAGCACAGAGAGAACAGCGCGTAGGCCGCTACCAGCGCCCCGCCGAAGGTCATGCAGTATTTGAAAACGGGCTTAAGCCACGGGATCGCCACCGTATCGGAGGCGCTCTCCATATTTCTCCTGCGGTAGAGCAGCAGCGCGACGGCCGAGAACGCGATACCGGCCATGCAGTAGGCCGCCGTGATCCCCATTCCGGTGAAAACCATTCGATCGCCCGTGTATTTTAGCCCCACCTCGCTTGTGAGCGTCACCGCTGGGGAGAGCCAGTCGAAAATATGGGTCTGCACCGTCATTCCGTACACAAATTCGCTGAGAATGTGCCGCAGGCAGCCCTCGCATATCCATGCCGCACAGCCCAGCGCAGTATACAACAGCGGCAGCACCAGAATATTGCCGGTGAGCATGGCGCAAAACACCGCAAGGCCGTAGAATGTCACGGTACACATTACCGACACCGCAAGGCGGTTGAGTACGCAAAGCACATCGGATGCGCCCGCGACAGTCAGCGCAAGCATCGTGATAAGCTCAACGACGATATTCGCAGCGATAAGCGGCAGCAGCCCCGTAAGATAGGCGGTCATGAACATCGTGCCGCGCTTTATGGGCAGGGTGTTCATCATGCCGCAGCTCTTGGGGTTATAAAGATAGCCGAACATGGCCATCGCAGCCAGGATACCCACTACAAGAGCCACGCTTATTACCGTGTGGCAATCGCTGTATATTATATTGCCGGCAGCCGACAGCCCCTCCCACGCGCCGTATTCATTGATTCTGAATGTATAGGCGCTATAATTACTCACCGGCAGCAGCAGGAGCATAAGCGCAAAGTAGCTTGTCCACAGCGGCCAGAAGCGCCGCAGCAGATCTCTTGAAACACAGCGGTTAAATAATGAGGTTCTTGATTTCACTGTGGACACCTCCCAGCTCGTATATAAATATCTCTTCAAGGCTCAGGGGCAGAAAATCCATAAACAGCGGCTCGGAGGCGCTCAGCGCCGCCTCAAGCTCTTCGCTGCTGCCGCGCAATATAAGCTGCTGAAGCCGCCCGGTGCTGGAGGAATGGATAATGTTCAGCCCTTCCGGCAGCCCTTTGCCCTCCGGGTAGGCTATCTGAATCTTCACAATGTTCTGCTGAAGGTCGACAAGCTCCCGCTCGATGAGCATCCGACCCTTGTCCATGATGCCGACATAGTCGCACACATCTTCCAGCTCCCGCAGGTTGTGGGAGGAGACAAGCACCGTTGTCCCCCGCTCGGCCACATCGCTCATCAGCAAGCTCCACACCTGCCGGCGCATCACGGGGTCAAGCCCGTCCACCGGCTCGTCAAGAATAACGACTTCCGGCATCTGCGAGAGCGCCACCCAGAAAGCCGCCTGCTTCTGCATGCCCTTGCTGAGCTTGCGTATCGGCTTTTTATCGTCAAGGCCGAACACCTCCCGCAGGCGTTCAAAGCGCTCTCTGTCAAAGTTAGGGTACATGCCCTGATAAAAGCGCGCAAGCTCGCGCACATTGGACTGGGCAAAGTAAAACACATCATCGGGTATGTAGGCAATGCGCTTTTTGACCTCCGGGTTTTCAAAAACCGGCTGCCCGTCTATCAACACCTCGCCCGCATCCTGCCGGTATATCCCCGCAAGATGCCGGATAAGGGTGGATTTCCCCGCGCCGTTCGGGCCGACAAGTCCGTAAACCGCACCCTTCGGCACGCTTATATTCAGGCCTCTCAGCGCCTTGAAAGCGTCGAAGCTCTTGTATAGCTCTTTGACCTGTATCACTTTTTCTCATCTCCTCTGATAGCCTCGATTATCTCCTCGTCGCCGACATTGAGCATCCGCAGCTCCTTCGCAAGCTCCGAGAGCTTAAGCAGCAGCTCCTTTTTCCGGGCGGCGGCGGCCTCGCTCATATCGCAGACGAAGCTCCCCTTTCCCGGCACGGAGCATATATACCCCTCGCTCTCGAGCTCCCGGTACGCCCGCTGTATGGTGTTGGGGTTGATAGCCAGCGACGCCGCCAGCTCCCGCACGGAGGGCATCTTATAGTCCGGCGGCAGCACGCCGGAGAGCATCAGCATCCGGAAATTATCGCGAACCTGCTCATATATGGGCCTGGGATCTCTCAAATTAATTGAAATCAAACACTCAAGCCTCCCTTCACAGTTAATCTGTATCAGTATTATTAGTACACTTAGGATAGCACGGAGTGGACGCTTTGTCAAGTGGCTGTTTAAGAGCAAAGAACGAACCCATCACCCTCGGAGGGTGATGGGTTCGTTCTTCACTTTATCATGTCAATGCCGGTCTGCAAAGTCTCCGCGTCTATTGCGCCGGTGGCCTGAGCTATTGCCCGGCCCTCAGCGTCGATGAAGATCGTGGTGGGCAGGGAGTAAACTCCGTAGGTCGCGGCGGCGTCTCCCTCGGTGTCATAGAATACCGGGAAAACATATTCCTGCTCGGCGATGAGCGTCTGGGCTTTTTCAAGGCTCTCGCGGGAGCTGGTGGTCATGTTGACCATCAGAAACTGCACCTCGCCGCCAAGCTCCTGATACTTATCGTTAAACTCCGGCATCTCCATCTTGCATGGGCCGCACCAGCTTGCCCAGAAGTTGAGGACTATGGGCGTTCCGGTATAATCGGAGAGATGCACCTCGTTCCCATCCGCGTCCATCATCTTAAAATCCGGGGCCATGGGCGGTGTCTCCTCCGGGGCCTCCCCGCTCTGCTCCTCCTGCGCGGTGAGCTGCTGCGCGTCAACACGGCTGCCAAGCGTGTTATAAAGTGCATACGCCCCGCCGATGAGCAACACGAACACCAGTATTAAAGTCAAAAGTCTTTTCTTATCATTCATGCCAAAACCTCAATAAATCTGTATATTGTCCCTGTGGCCATCAGTATGCCGATGAGCACCAGAAATCCGCCGCAGACAGCGTTTATCACCCTGTAATTGCGCTTTATCCAACTAAACGCGCCCTTGAGATAATCAATCAGCACCGCGCTGAGTATGAACGGTATGCCAAGGCCGAGCGAGTATGCCAGCAGCATGATTATCCCCTCCACGGCGTGCGCCTGCTGGGAGGCGAGCATCAGCGCCGAGCCAAGAAACGCGCCGACGCAGGGTGTCCAACCCACGGAGAAAACCATTCCGAAGAGCATCGCCGAGAAAAAGCCCATGTTCTCAGTCTTAACGGCGCGGCTGCTGCCCTTAAAAAGGTTGAGCTTGAACACGCCGAGGAAATTAAGCCCGAAGAATACAACGATAAGCCCGGTGACGGCATTGACAACGCTCTTGTGGCTCTGCAGACGCCCGCCAAGCGTCCCCGCCAGAGCGCCAAGCAGCAGGAAAACCACCGTGAATCCCGCGACGAAGCCCAGCGCGGCCTTGAGCGTTTTCCCGGCGCTGCGCTCTCCGCCGCCGGCAAAATACGTCACATACACCGGCAGCATCGGCAGCAGGCAGGGGGATATAAAGGTTATTATCCCCTCCAAAAACGAGACGAGATATTGCATGCCGCCTTCACTCCTTTTTGGTAACAGCGGAGAGCAGCGCGCCCACGACGCCCATGTAGAGCATAGAGTTTACGGGGCTTGAGGTGATGGCGCAGGTCCCCGTGGGGCAGCCCACCGCAAGATAGTATATAAGACCGGCCAGCGCGCCGCCTATAATGAACAGCGCCGGGCGGATAAGCTTCTTTATTTTCATTATACCACCTCCGGGTGTTTGTTGTCATCAGTATACCCTCCGCGCGGCGGTTTTTCAGTGACAAAATCACGCAGCGGTGCTATAATGCTCAAAAAGGAGGGGACATTCTTGGAGCTTCAGGATTTTTTCCCTGTCTGGGACCAGCTTCGCCCGGAGCAGCAAAAGCAGCTTAGCGAGAGTGCTTTCAGGCGCATTATTCCAAAGGGGACAGCCATACACAGCGGCGGCCTTGACTGCACAGGTCTGCTGCTTATTGAGCGCGGCCAGCTTCGCGCTTATATTCTCTCGGACGAGGGGCGCGAAATTACGCTCTACCGCCTGCTTGAGCGGGATATCTGCCTGTTTTCCGCCTCCTGCATCATGCGCTCCATTCAGTTTGAGGTGACTATCCGCGCCGAGCGGGACACGGAGCTGTGGGTTATCCCGCCGGAAATTTATAAGCAGGCTATGGAGAGCTCCGCTCCCCTTGCCAATTTCACAAACGAGCTTATGGGCGGCCGCTTTTCCGAGGTCATGTGGCTTCTGGAGCAGATACTCTGGAAGCGCTTTGACCAGCGGCTTGCGGGCTTTCTTTTGGAGGAGAGCGCCCTTGAGGGCAGCCGGGAGCTCAAAATAACGCACGAGGCCATCGGCAGCCACATGGGCAACCCCCGCGAGGTCGTGACCCGTATGCTGCGCTATTTTCAGAGCGAGGGGCTTGTCAGGCTCTCCCGAGGGGCTGTGGAGATTACCGACGCCGACCGTCTTGCGGAGCTGGCGCGGTAGATATATTACATGAAGCAAGTAACCGGACATTCCCATTTCGTGGGAATGTCCGGTTATTCTCATTTATCCATGCCGCAGGCGGTGGCGCTTTCCGTGAGGCGGCGGTCGTTCATCACCGCGTCATAGAAGCGGAAGCCCCCCGCGAAGTTATAGCAGTCAAAGCCATAGCCGCTGAGTATCCGGCAGGCGATGTAGCTGCGCAGCCCGCTCTGGCAGATGACATAGACGCGCTTATCCTTATCAAGCTCCCCTATGCGCTCTCTAAGCTCGTCAACCGGGATGTTCTTAAAGCCCTCGACATGGCCGGCCGCGTATTCCGCGGCGGTTCTGGTGTCGAGCCGGGTGACGCTGCCGTCCATGGGCAGGCTGTCAAGCTCAGAGAGCCGCCACTGCTTTACGAGGCCCTCGGCGATGTTTTCCACCATGAAGCCCGCCATGTTCACCGGGTCCTTGGCGGAGGAATAGGGCGGCGCGTAGGCAAGCTCCAGATCCTTCAGCTCCGTGGCCTTCAGCCCCGTGCGGATGGCTGTCGCCAGCACGTCAATGCGTTTGTCAACGCCGTCATAGCCCACAATCTGCGCGCCGAGCAGGCGGTATGTCCCCTTTTCATAGACCACCTTCATGGTCATAAGCTTGCCGCCGGGGTAATAGCCCGCGTGGCTCATGGGCGAGAGAATGACCGCGTCCGCGTCGATGCCGGCCTTTTGGGCATTTGCCTCGTTAATGCCGGTGACTGCGGCGGTCATGTCAAAGACCTTGAGCACGCTGCTGCCTTGACTGCCGGTGTAATGGCTGTCTCTGCCGCAGATATTGTCCGCCGCGATGCGCCCCTGCTTGTTGGCAGGGCCCGCAAGGGCGATGAGCGCGTCCTGCCCGGTCACAAAGTGCCTGACCTGAACGGCATCGCCCACGGCGTAGATGTCCTTGGCGCTTGTCTCCATGCGGTCATTTACAACAATGCTGCCCTTGATGCCCAGCTCAAGCCCCGCCTCCTGCGCAAGCTTTGTATCCGGCGCAACGCCGATTGCGAGCACAACCATGTCCGCGTGCAGCGGCTCGTTATCCTTGAGCAGCACATCGACGCCGCCGTCGCGCTCCTCAAAGCCCTCGACCGTGTACCCCAGCGCGAGCTTCACGCCGCCGCGGCGCATCTCGGCATGGATAAGGGCCGCCATATCCGCGTCAAAGGGGCTCATCAGGTGCTTCGGGCGCTGAACAATGGTGACCTCCATCCCCAGATGCCGGAGGTTTTCCGCCAGCTCCAGACCGATGAAGCCGCCGCCCGCCAGCACAACGGATTTGGGCTTGTTCTCATCGATATAGTCCTTGATGCGCAGGGTATCCTCCACCGTGCGCAGGGTGAAGAGCTTATCAAGCCCCACTCCGGGAAGACGCGGCTGCGTGGGCTTCGCGCCGGGAGAGAGCAGGAGCTTATCATAGCTCTCCTCAAACTCTCTGCCGGTGTCAAGGTCCTTGACAGTGACGGTCTTTTGCTCCGGGTGGATCGCCGTCACCTCGTGGCGCACCTTCACGTTGACTCTGAAGCGCTCAAAAAAGGCCTCCGGGGTCTGGAGCGTCAGCTCCTCCCTGTCCTCGATTGCGCCGCCGATGTAATAGGGCAGGCCGCAGTTTGCGTAGGACATGTAGCCCGAGCGCTCAAATATCACGATCTCCGCCTGCTCATCGAGCCTGCGCAGTCTGGCCGCGGCGGTGGCTCCGCCCGCGACGCCGCCAACTATAACTATCTTCATTTACTTCTCCACCTTTCCCGAATATGCGGAAATTCCGCCGATGTTCTGAACATTTGTGTAGCCTCTGCTCCTGAGCATGCTCACCGCCTGGCGGCTCCGCGCCCCGGACAGACAGTAGACAAAGAGCGGCGTATCCTTGCTCTTTACCGCGCTCTCCACGGCGTCAAGCCTTTGCAGGGGGACGTTCCGCCCGCCGGGGATGTGCCCCTCGGCATACTCCTCCGGCGTGCGTACATCCAGAAGCACCGCGCCGGGAGTGGCCCGGCAGGCTTCAAGGCCCTGATCAATGTCGGGCTGCTTTAAAAAATCGAAGAATCCCATACTTCTACCTCACAGCATGGCGAGTATCTGCGCCTTGGGCCTTGCGCCGACAGCCTGATTGACTATCTTGCCGTTTTTCATGACGACCAGCGTCGGGATGCTCATAACGCCGAACCTGCCCGCGAGCTCCGGCTCCTCGTCGACATTGATTTTGCCGACCTTGATGTCGCTGCGCTCGGCGGCGACCTCGTCCACGATCGGGCTGAGCATACGGCAGGGTGCGCACCAGCTGGCCCAGAAGTCCAGCAGGACGGGCTTATCGGAATTAATAACTTCGCTCTGGAAATTGGAATTGGTAACAGTGAGTATAGACATTTTTTGTTCCTCCATTATTTTTTCTTTGTGGCCTTATCTTACCCGAAATTTTCATGGATTTCCGTGACAATGTCACCTAAAACGGGCGCGCCGCAAAATTGCAGCGCGCCCAATGATATTTGACCTTCGGTCAAGTGATATACGCTTAAAGCGTGTGAAATCCGACCTGCGGTCGGGTGAAATCGCCCCTTTTGGGGCGGTTGAGGTGTCCCTGCGGGACAATTTAATTATTTTGGGCTGTTGCAATGTATTTTGCAACAGCCCCCTGATTTTATTCTTCAATATATTCCAGAATATCTCCCGCGCCGCAGCTGAGAACCTCGCAGATGCTGGCGAGGGTAGAGAAGCGGATGGCTGTGACCCGGTTGTTTTTAATCTTTGAAAGATTAACGTTGGAAATGCCCACCCGCTCGGCAAGCTCATTGAGCGAAATTTTCCTCTCGACCATCATTCTGTCCAGATGAAGCACGATTTTTCCCATATCTTCACCTTAAACCAGTCCGTCCACATCCTGCTCAAGCTCGATGCCGCGGGCAAACACATGCGAGAGCGTGAGCATGACAAAGCCGAGGAAGAAGCCCGCCATATTAAGGCTGGTCTCCACCGCGTCAGCTCCCAGAACGAGGCGCGCGACGATGTTCATCACAAGCCCCACGACGGGGACGGAGATGCAGAAAATGCCCATCTCGCGCAGCATGCGCACATTGTCCTTCTGAAACGGGGTGGAGCTTTCCGAGCGCTTGAGGATGAGATATAGATTGCGGAAAACCATCGCCATCAGGCCCAGGACAATAACGCCGCTGATACCGAAGATAAGAAACACGGTGCTGTCCACCATGCCGTCAACACATGGGGCGGTGATATTCACGCCGTAGACATCCATATCCGCCCAGCCGCGCCCGGCGGTGTCAAGCCCGACAAAATAGCGCACAAGCTGCGGCGCCGCCACCGAGCAGACCGTTGCCGCCGCCATCAGCGCCACACCCACCCAGTGAAACACTTCAACAATTTTCGCGAGCACCTTTGTAATGGAAGGTATTTTATTCATACTTCAGCCTCCTGTTGTTTTGATGGCCTTAGTATAGCTCACATTTTCATGTTTGTCAATAGTTTTTTAATGTTTATCGATAATTATTTTACTTTGTTCGTTAACCACTCGGAATATGTAAGCTGTTTACAAATACAGCTCCACGCCTTTTTCGGGGCGCCTTTTGCTGAGATACCGCCGCAAAATCGGGTCTGTTTCAAAGGACAGCGCCTTCTGCGGGCAGCTTGAAACGCATCTGAGGCAGCGGATGCACCTGCTGTTCGTCACGCCGTTTTTGATGGCATCCATCGGGCAGCCTCGGCCGCAGACATTGCAGCCGGTGCAGCTGTCCGCGCGAATTATCCTGACCGAAACGCGGCTGCGCCAGCCGGGCAGGAAATCCGCGAAAACGCTCTTTCGCTTTGCGGGAATTACCGCCTCTCTGGGGTTTATGATTCTCTCAAAAAGCGGCTCCAGGGCCGCCTTATCAAAATCGGCGCTCCCGCTCAAAAATGTGTGCCCGATGGGGACGCAGGCCCCCGCGATGACTCTTCCGCGCACAAGCCCTTCTGCCTCCGAGAGCACATTGCCCCAGGAAATTTTCCCGTAAGCTGCAATAAGCGCAACGCTTTCGGCCTTGAGATTTTTCAAGAAGCGCCTCACAGGCTGCGGAATGTTCTGGCAGTATACCGGGAACATGACAAGCGCGGTTTCGCACTGTGGCTGTGCTTTCTGCTCAATCATACACACCCGGCATCCGAGCCGCCCCGCCATATATTCCGCGACGCGCAGGCTGTGCCCGCTGCCCGTAAAGCAGAATACCCCGGTCATTCTTCTCCCTCCAGATACGCGCGCATCAGCGCACACTCCGGTATCTCCTCCAGCGAGAAGCCGAGGAGGTTTTCCATCTCGTAAATTGTCTCCTCCCGGCTGCGGCCGCAGCTTCGGCTGGCAAGGGAAATCTCAAGCGCGCTGAAGGGAATCATCCTGCTTTTGCAGTGATAAAAACGCAGAAACTGCGTGTAATCCTTGCACTTTTCAATTTTGCAGCTTGTATGGAGCGCCTTTTTGTTCTCCTCCGGCGCGACCCAGCCGCACTCGCTTATGAGCACCTCCTTGACCTTGTTCCAGTCGTATGTACCGCCGAAAATCTTGTCCAAATCAAAATGGACAAACGCCGGGACATTCCCCGACCAGGACGAGCGGCGTATGCTTCTTTTAAGCGGCGGCAGCAGCTCCGGCACAGCGTGTATCGCCTCAACGATGTTGGAAACCAGCTCGTTTTCATACCCGCTCAGCTTCTTGACAGGGTTATCCCCATAGGCAAGCTGCTTCATCGTCATCAGGGTCTGGAACTGGCCCTGACGCAGCGGCGGGTGCAGGGTCAAACCCCTGCCGATATTAAAAAGCAGCGTCAGAAGCTTATTGTCCGCAAAGGAATAAGCAAGCGGCGGCGCTATGTGGTTATAATACAGCCCCAGCATCTGAACCGGCTCATTCCCCGCCACGAAATATGGCACACGGTTCGCCACCAGCTCCGGGTAAAACAGCACATACGCGAGCGATGGACAGGCGCAGGTGTTGCCAGAGAGCGAATAGAGCCTGCGGTACACTTTTTTCAGGTCACTCTGGCTCATCGAGCGGGTGATAAACTCCACATTTTCAAAGGCTCTTTTCGCCCCCGCAATGCTCGCCCTTGCCGAATCGGACATGAAAGGAATTTCCCACGTCAGCGCCAGCACCCGCAGCTTTTTCACCTTAGCCAGGTAGTACAAAAGGCTTGTGGAGTCCTTGCCGCCGGTATAAAAAATCGCCACGTCAAAGCGGGATTTTTCCGAGCGCGGGATATCATCGACAAGCGGGACGACGCTTTTGAGCTTTTTCGCCGCCTCCGCCGTCTGGCACATCGGACAGCGGCCCGCATCATCAAACTCAAGCCCCGGTATAATAAAATCGTTGGCGCAGCAGGTTTTGCAGAATCTGGCCTCGGAGAGAGATTTGGGGACGGGCCTCACCTCGCTCTGCGAGACGACCTGAGCCCCCAGCAGAGTGCCGAGCGTCTTTTTTTCATCCTCGCTCAGCTCCTTCGGCAGAGCGGCAATTATCTCTCTCTGCGGCGCGGATAGCTTCACCCTGTTGTGAAACATCTCCGGCTTATTCCTCAGCCCGTAATAATACAGCGCGTTGTTTTCAAGCTTCCAGCGGCTTTGAAGATAATACATATTGAAGCTCCTTAAATTAACGGCAATCGCCTCAGCGGTTGCCGTTTCAGGCTGTCAAAAAACTTATGCAAAAATGTGAAATTAAGGAAGCAGCGGGGGTGCTCGAGGGGTAGCGAAGCGGCGGCGCGGTAGTGAATGATATGCCGGTGGCATATCAGAGCCGCGCCGTGACCGAGCCTCAGCGAGACAGGCCCACCTCGTGTACAATAACCCGCCGCAGAAAAGACCGTATTTACGGGCTTTTCGGGCGAAGCAGCGTTTTGAATTAGTTCAAAACGCTCGGCGGTTGAAGCGGTCAAAAAAGTCCTTGTAGGACTTTTTTGACAAGCTCTAACGGCAATCGCTGGCGCGATTGCCGTTTAATATTAGATCGTCCCGCAGGGACAGCGCTGTCACTTTGCAAGCTTTGCCGCGCAGGCAGCGAGGGACAGATAAGTCTGCTCAGGCGCGTCACTTCTGCCGCTGATGGCGACGGGTATTTTCGCGCCGGTCAAAAGCCCGAAGCCCACAGCGCCCGCATTGTTCATAAGCACCTTGACAAGCAGGTTTCCAGACATGAGGTTGGGGACAACAATGCCGTCAAACTCACCGCAGTAGGGGCAGTCATATTCCTTAAGCCGCGCGGCCTCCTTGCTCATAATAAGGTCGTAGGATATGGGCCCGGCGATATTGCAGTCAGCAATCGGATATTGCAGATGCTTGGATACAAGGGTCTGGTCCTCAACGGTGTCGCGCATATGGAAGCTGGGCTTCTCCACCAGAGCCAGAAGCGCGATATTGGGCTTGTCAATATCCAGTATCTTCATGGCATCGACCATGTTCAAAAGCACCTGCCTGCGCTGAGTAATGCTGGGGTTAATAAGCAGCGTCACATCCGAGACGGCGAGAACCTTCTCATATCCGGGAATCTTCAGGAAAACCACATGGGTGACGAGCGCGTCCCCGTCTATAAGATGGTTTGCCTTGTTGAGCACAGGGAGAAGATAGTCTCTGGTCTGGCAGTTGCCGCGCATAAGCGTATCCGCGTCGCCGGCGTTGATCATCTCAATGGCATACTGGATCGGATTGTCGCCGCCGTATACGCCGTGGATCTCGGTCTTGCGGCCGGTCTCGCCAATGGCATCTATTACAGCGCGTATTTTCTCGGTGTTGCCCACGAGGATAGGCTCTACAAAGCCGTCATCCTCTGCCGCAAACACTCCTCGAAGGATATTTTCCGAATTTGCGGCCGCAACCGCGACGCGCATTGGTTTACCCAGGGACTTTGCCTTAGCGATGATAGGCTCAAATTCTTTGGGATAATCTCTGACCATAATTGTTCCTCCTTTTATTGTGAAATATATTGTGCTCGAGTTTATTGAACATCTATACCGTCGGAACTTAGGGCTTTGAGCCCAAACTCCGCCTTTTTATTATAAATAATTCTTTAACACAAAGCAATAGTATAATTTCAAAGAAATAAAAAAAGCAAGGCTATGCCTTGCACAGCCTGTCAAAAAAGTCCTTGCGGGACTTTTTTGACAGGCTCGAGCCCTGGAATCAGAGACTCCTTTAATTTCAGTAGCAATACTTCTCCATAATCTCACGCTTGCGCTCAATATAGTACTGATAGTTGACCATGGGCACATCGGGCTGCACGCGGTGGTCAAGCGCCGGGATGTAGCCGCCCTGCTCCAGCAGCGGGGGCAGCTTTGACAGCTCCTTGTCGATAGCGGCGCGGTCCTCGGCCAGCACCAGCTTGTTGATGCCGCCGATCAGCGCAAGCTTGGGATGGCGCTTGCGGATGACCTCGGGGAAGGAGCCGGAGTTGATCTCCAGCGGATAATGCCCGTCGGCGCCGGCCTCAACCAGCTTATCGGTCAGCTGCACGGAGTTGCCGTCGGAATCCACCAGCACCTTTTTCACGCCCTTGCCGCGCAGATAGGCAACCAGCTCATGATAATAGGGCATCAGGAACTCATCAAAGGTCTTGGGGGATATAAAGCAGCCATGGTTATAGGCCATATCCTCAAAAAAGCACACATAATCCAGCGGGGTCTGCTCCCAGACCATATCCACCCAATCCTTTACAAACTGGACGTGCTGCTTTTGAATTACATGGAGCATCTCCGGGTCATCATAGAAGGCCATCAGCAGGTTCTCAGGGCCGAGCAATTCGCGCGGCCAGGCAAAGAAGCCGTCAATCCACGCGCCTACGGCCTGCTTTTCATCATGGGCACGCTTGAGCATGGGGGCAAAGCTGGGCGTTACGCGGCTTCTGTCAGAGCCTATGCAGCGCTTCACGACAAGGCGTTCAAAATCCTCCATGTTCTCCACGGGGAACTTGCTCTGAAACGGGATGGACGCCGAGCGCTTGCTCTCTGTAATCAAACCGACCTCGCCGCCGTAGGTGATGGTGTCCTCATCCTCGGCCACCACCTCGCTTGTCCAGCGGGGCCAGGCGCGCCATTCAATACCGACGGGGCCGTTGTCCCCCCAGTAGTTTACAAGATTTGTCTCAAAGCCGCGGTCACAGCCGAAGTAGCGCTCCACCTCTTCAGTGGTATCCACCTCAGCCGGAAGCCCCTGCTTGTGCCATGCGTCAATTGTCTCCCGCCAGTAGCCGAAATCCATAACGGGAATACGGTCAACACTTTCAAAGTTCAAAACGCGCATAAAGCGCTCGCCGGGTGTCATGGTTTTCATAGTAGCATTCTCCTTATTGGATTACTTCTTGTTTCTCGCCTCATTTATAGTCACGGCAAGGATAGTCAGCGCATAGGGCGCGCACTGAATAATCTCGTTTGGAATATGGACAGTCCCCTGCAAGGCAATCTGCACCGCGTCGGCAAGGCCGAAGAACAGCGCCGCCAGCAGGATTCCGGCCGGTTTGTACCGCCCGAACAGAATAGCGGCGATGGCAATGAATCCGCGGCCGCTTACCATATCGCGCACGAACATACTCAGGTTTGAAATGGACAGGAAGCTTCCGGCCAGGCCGCAGGTCAGCCCGCCCAGCATAACGGCGATGTACTGGGTGCGCTGCACATTAACGCCCGCGACAAACGCCGCCTGTGGGTTCTGCCCCACAGCCACAACATGGATGCCAAACGGGGTTTTATTGAGCAGGTAATGGCCGATGAGCGCAATAGGTATAATCGTCAGCGTGATCATGGACACGCTTGAAAAGAAGGTGCCCACCACCGGCAGATCCCGCAAAAGCGGAATGTTCACATCCGGCAATTTCGTCACGGAGGCGGTGAAGCCCTTATTGCCGAAAATGCTGCTTGAGGCATACACGGTGGCGCTGGAGGCCAGAATGTTCACAGCCAGCCCTATTATTGTATGGTCCACCTTCAGGGTGATGCAGAAGAAGGCGTGCAGGAAGGAAATCAGAACGCCGGTCAATACGCCCGCCAGGAGTCCAAGCCATGGGGAGCCGGTGTAGTAGCAGGCGACCACGGCGCTGAAGGCGGAAAAAAGCATTGTGCCATCCAGGCCGATATTGACAATGCCGCTCTTTTCTCCGAACATGCCGCCGATGCCGCCCAGGGCAATCGGCGTGGCAGAGGCAAACATATTGCAGATTACGGATGAGACGGAAATCATTTGCTCTGCCTACTTTCACGGCTCAGCCACTTTTCCTTCCATTCGGGCATTTTCAGTAGGACGGCATTGGCCGCCACCACGAACACAAAGATGAAAGCGGAGAGCATATCCACCCACTCGGAGGGAATTTCGGTCATGATATTAAGTTGTGTGCCGCCGGAGCGCAGCAGGCCCATCAGCAGGGACATCAGCAGGCAACCAAACGGATTGTTGTTTGCAATCACGGCGATGGTAATGCCGTCATATCCATAGCCGGGAGAAAAATTGACCTGCATATAGCCAAAGCCGCCCAGCACGCGCTCCGCACCCAGAAGGCCGCAGGAAATATCCGCCCCCACATAGGCGGAGATGCACGGCGGCAGATACACCCTGCAATCCTGTGCCATGTGCAGGCCCAGCTCAGCCGAGCTCATAAACTCACCGAAGCGATGGGCAGCCTCAAAGGGCACAAAGGCAATGTCATGCACATCATAGCCGCACAGCAGATAGAGCATGGTGGTGTTGCCCGTGACGACCGCGCTGTGAATTTCCTCGGGAGTATGTCCGCAGCCGCTGCAAAGCTCGCCTGCCAGCGTATTGATACATTGGCAGATTTCGCCCCTGAGCGCATTGCCATTTCCGTTAAGAGCGGCCTCCAGGCGGGACACCACATCCGCGCCGAAACGCTCCTGCGGATTTTTGCAGGCACGTACCCCCAGCTGTCTGTGAGCATCCAGATCCCACAGGTAGGCCGCCACGGTCGTAGTCCCGATATCCGCAGATAAGCCGAGGCCCCTGCCCCACGGGCGCCATATCATATTCTCAAGCGCTGTGTGTGTCTCCACATCTATCTTCTTTTGACGGGCAAGCGAGATTCGCACCTGATTGCCGCAAATCACCGCCTTGCAGGCGAGGCGGACGCCCTGCCCGCGCTCCTCGGCAGAGAGCATCTTCAGTTCGCTCTCCTCCGGTGGCAGCACATCTCCCACCACAAGCACGCGGCATTTGCCGCAGCGGCCATGGCCGCCGCAGGGCATATCCATCTGAAGGCCGTTTTCCTGCAAAAACCGCGCTATTGTTATCTCCTGCCCCTGCCATGGGCGCTCAGTTATAAACCTGTCTCCCGAATAAACGCTGATCATTTTTTCACCCGCTCTTTATCCAATGCGGCAAAGGTTTCCAATGCCAGCAGGATGGAATTTCTCTCTCCGTCGGCGCAGCCGCTCTCGCCCGCGGAATATGAATTGATGCTGTCAAAGGTATCTCCGCCCCAGAGCACCACATTGTTGAGGATGCTCAGAGCCTTGACGCCCCGCAGCCCCGCCACCGTCAAAAGCGGCGCGGTCTCCATATCGGAGGCAAGAACGCCCCGGCGGCTCCATGTCTCGTTGATTTCGCGCTGATTGTCCACATAAAAGCTGTCGTGACTGCGCACAATGCCCGTGTGTGTTTTAAAGCCCGCTTTTTCCGCCGCCTCGCGGCAGGCAAAAAGCAGCCCGGCATCGGAAACCGCGGGGTATGCTCTCGGCGCATACGCGGCGGAAGTCCCCTCATCCCGAACTGCGGCCTGCGCAATTATCAGCTCGCCGATGCCTATCCCGCTTTGCAGCGCGCCGCAGGAGCCTATGCGGATCATGCGGCTCACGCCTATCCGGCGCAGCTCCTCAACGGCGATAGCCATTGAAGGCCCGCCCATGCCGGTCGACATGGCCAGTATCCGCACGCCGCGGTAGCTGCCGCTGATGGCGCGGTACTCTCTGTTCATGCCGAGGCTTTCCACATTGTCCAAATACGCCGCAATGCGCTCAACTCTGGCGGGGTCGCCGGGCAGGATTGCGTTGGCAACAGCCAGATTTTCTTCCAAATGTATGTGGGGCTGCACAAATCGTCACTCCTTGACAAGCCAAAAAATAGTTGTTATCATAACTCAAAAGAAATTACGGAGAACAGACGGAGAGGAGATATCATGCGAGAAGAAACCCAGGCGCTGTGCGAGGCGCTCCATTCTCTGACAAATATTGATGTGCATCCTCTTTTCCCGGATACTCCGGAGCCGTTCTGCTGTGATTGCAGTCAAAACAGCTTCTGCGCCAAATGCCCGAACCCGCAGAAGAATGAGTGGACCACCCATCTCTATGGTCTCAGCGAGGCATATCGCTGGGACGGGCATTTTGTGTATTACTGCCCAAAGGCGCTGATTTTTGTCGCCGCCGCCATTTTGGACAGCTCGGGCGGCCTCGGCGGCGGCATGATAGCCGGGCCCATCGTCATGGGCGACATTCAGGACAGCACCTGTTACGCGGAGTATCCCGAGATTCGGAGCGAGCTGGAGGCTCTCCCTCACATGAGCACCTTGCAGGTGCGCCAGCTGGCGCTTCTCATGACCTCTGCCGCCAGCAGTATCCAATACGGCCAGTTCTGCCAGAACCGCGCCTATGACCAGCAGCAGTTTTTAAATACCATATACGATATGCGCGATAAATATATGGATGAAAAGGAGCATTACGATTATATTCTCACCGCGGAGGACCAACTCTCCGAGCTGATTCAAAAGCGGGACCGCATAGGCTCTCAGGATCTGCTCAACCGCCTGCTGGGGCATATTTTCTTCTATCACGCCGGGAACCTGCCGGACATCAAGGCCCGCACCCTGGAGCTGATTGTCATTATCTCCCGCGCCGTTATCTCCAGCGGCGCCGATGTGGGAGACATTTTCCGGTACAGCACGGAGTATATGCAGCAGATTGATAAATGCAGCTCGGTCGACGAGCTGAACAAGTGGCTCTCGCAGGTCATTGATCAGTTTCTGGCCGTTTCCTTCGACTATATCAATGTCAAGCACTCCGATATAGTGTACAAGACCATGGACTATATTCGCAGCAACTGTCTGCGGCATATCACATTGGAGGATATTGCCGGCGAGGTCTACCTCAGCAAGGCGTATCTCAGCAGCATTTTCAAGTAGGAAACCGGCATGGGCATCATAGATTACCTCAACCAGGCCCGTGTCGCCCACAGCAAAAAGCTGCTGGCAAACACCTCCATGTCGCTGATTGACATCGCCAACGAGTGCAGCTTTGGCGACCAGAGCTATTTTTCCCGCGTCTTCAAGCGGTATGAGGGTGTTTCGCCCAAGCAGTACCGCTTCAATATCATAAAATAACCTTTAGCTGAGGCTGTGTCTATCGCGGCAGCCTCAGCTTTTTTTACTTTTTACTGCTCCCATATGTCTTCGCGATGTTGAGCATCCGATACACCCTGTCAAAAGGCGCATTGGCGGGATACTCACAGCCGGTAGCCAGTATAACCCCGCCGCCGGCCGCCATGGCGTCGATCTGCTCGCGGCAGATAGCGTCCCACTCCTCATCTGTGCCAAACACGGCGTTGGTGGGCGGCACCGCCCCTATCAGCGTGACTCTGTCGCCATACTTTGCCTTGCACTGCGCAAAATCGGCGCAGTCGTCAGGCGGATACAGGAAAGATATTGCAACAGGGTCGATGGCCTCAATCTGCGCGTCAAAATAGATGCGCTTGCCGCAGTTGTGAATCATGTTCATTCCGCCATGGGCGCGGACGGTCTCCGCGAGCATTTTCATCGGGCCTGCCTCAATATCGCGCCACATATCCTTGCTCATAATTGAGCCGCTGGAAAAGAGCGTGTCCCACATGATGGCATCCACACCCAGCTCGCAGAGGGCGGCGGCATAATCCGCCAGAGTTTCCGCCACATTCCAAACGGCTTTTTTGACCGCCTCCGGGTCATCGTACAGGTCCATATACAGCGCTTCCTGACTGCGCATCATGGAGAGCGTCCCCAGCGGGCCGAAAACAAAGGCCACTATTGGGATTTTGCCCTTCTTTTCGCTCACCAGACGGCGGCAAACGTCCAGGTGCATCATCATGCGCTTACCATTTCGGTAGTCGATTTTTTCAATTTTGGCATAGTCCTCAAGCTCTTTGATGATGCAGTTTTTGTAATTCGGGTGCGCGGCCTCGTTTTCAGGGTAAATCAGCTCCTGCCCCCACGCCTCACACTCTACGGACAGGTCGATCAAAGTCACGATGCAGTCCAGCTCGAACAGCTCCGCCGCCTTCAGATAGCTCTCGGCGCACAGCTGCGCGTCGTTTGCCCACTGCTTATAGCTTGCGCCGACAAGTCTGCGGTTGCAGCCGCTTAAAATTGGATAAACGGGCAGTCTGTCCGCCTCTTTGTGGGACAGCGCCGCCGCTACTCGTTCATAGGAAGTCATAGAGTCAACCTTTTCATTTTAAATTAAGTTGTTTTAATTATAGGTAAACATCTTTTTTTATTCTATGAAATTCCGTATATTTTTTTCAAATTTTTCTGTGCTGGGGCAGTTTTTGCCGGTATAAGCCTGAGCACCGGTTTGCCGGAAGCTCTCCCCCCAGTTTTCCTCGGTCTTACCGCAGGCAAGTCAAAACCTCCGGCTAAGCCGGAGGCTTGATTAAGCCCTAGAAGGGCATTTTACAGGCGAGCATCTGAAGATGCGTTGAACAATTTCACCGTCTGCATTGATCGCCCCGCCGCCCCTAAAGGGGCAAATTCCCTTCTATTTTAGTTTCTTGCTTGCATTACTGCCCTATATTGTCATTTGGAATCCCTCTCTATTGTAGATGTGTGGTCGGCAAACCATTTCTGCTTTATTGAGGGATTCTTTTTTTGTTTCTTCTCTCCCCGCTAAAGCTTTTCAACTCCCCCGGCATAGCCGGGGGTTGGCTTTGGTGCAACCAAACCAAACCCGCCCCGG
>URPA01000032.1 GCA_900549545.1 uncultured Eubacteriales bacterium | reverse complement strand
TGGCGCCCAGATAGGACCCGCCGATTCCGATCACGACCAACGCTTCGGAGCGGCCACGGATCTTGGAGGCGGCGGACAAGATCTGCTTCAGCTCCCCGTTTTTGACGCGCTGCGGCAGCTCCAGCCAGCCGGTGAACTCCGCGCCGGCACCGGCGTGCTCGGCAAGCGTTCGGTGCGCTGCGGCCGCGGCTGCGTAATCCGGGCCGACGGCGTCAAAGAACGAGGCCGCGCCCGATAAATCGACTTTCAACATGATGGGTTTCCTTCTCTCTGTTGCAGATTGAATTCGTATAACACCAGTATACACCAAACTGATTTTTTCGCAAGAAAAATCCGTCGTTTGTGGTGGAAGCAGCTCATTTTTTTCGAATTTCTTTACAGGATGTGGGGAAAATCAACCCGATCAAAGCTGCTTCAGGAGCACCAGCCACAGCTTCGGCACAGACATGCGCGCGACCGGCTCCGGCGCGACGAGCGGCAGCTCCGCCAGTACGCCCGTATTGTCCGAAACAGTGACCTTGCCGAGCAGCGCGCCTTGCTCGACCGGCGCGCGCACGGATTCCGGCAGCGAAACTTCGCACTGGATTTCTCCGCCGCCCTTGTTCACCACAAGCGTCTGCGCGCCCTCGCACACCGGCTGCACGCTCTCCGCCGCGCCCAGCTCCACGCGCACCGGCGGCAGCGCGACATTGGCGGCGAGGGAATAGACGGTGTAATTGGCAAAGGCATAGTTCAGAAGCGTTTTTGCATCCTCAAACCGGTCGGCGGAGGTCGGCGCATGCATGACGACGGCGATGAATTCAGCGCCGTCCCGCTCCGCGCTGGCGGACAGACAGTACATTGCCTGCTGCGTGAAGCCGGTTTTCAGCCCCGTCGCGCCTTCATAGGTGCGCACCAGCCGGTTTGTGTTCGTCAGACCGAAGCGCCCGTCGCGCACGGTGTCCATCCAGATGGTCGTGTATTCCTGCAGCCATGTGTATTGCAGCAGCTCGCGTGACATGAGCGCGATGTCATAGGCTGAGGTATAGTGCTCCGCGTCGTCAGTCAGTCCCGTGCAGTTGACGAAGTGTGTATCCTGCATGCCGAGCTGCTGCGCGCGCTCGTTCATTCGTTTGACAAAGGCCTCCTCGGAGCCGGCGATCTTCTCGGCCATGGCGACAGCGCAGTCGTTGGCGGAGGACACGGCGATGCACTTGAGCATTTCGTGTACCGACATCTGCTCGCCCTCCTCCAGCCAGATCTGGCTGCCGCCCATGGACGCGGCGTGGCTGCTGGCAGACACCATGTCGTCTTTCGTCAGCGCGCCGCTTTCGATCTGTTCGGCGATCAGCAGCAGGGTCATGATCTTTGTCACACTCGCGGGCGACATGCGCTCGTGCCCGTTTTTCTCGTACAAAAGCGTGCCGGTCGTCCGCTCCATAAGGACGGCGGACGGAGCGGTGAGGCTCAGTTCATCTTCCTCCGGCGTGGTCACGGCCAGCGCCGGCATGGTCAGCAGCGAGAGTAAAAGAATTGTGGCAAACAGTCTTTTCATAGTTCCTCCTATCATCAGCCGCCAGCCGGAACTTCGTCCTGCGCTGCGGCGGTCTTTGTTCCAATGTATGATCGCCGCCGCCGGATCAGCCGGTTTTGGCTGTAATTTTGCTGCAAAATCAGGACTTGCCAACATTTTCAACAGAGTTCATAACATTTTTATGTCTACCGGGTGCGCAGATTTTGTCGAATTTTAAGAAGAAATGCAAAGGAGATGCAAAAATCTCATTCTTGCGGTTGACGTGCGGCGGTGCAAAATAGTACAATATGGGAAGAATCAAAAGCAGAGTGAGAAACAGGGGCATCACAAAGTATGAAGAAGTTCAATTCCGACAATAAATATCTGGGCTGGGGGCTTACGGCATTTTGCGTGATCGCGGGCGCGATTGTGTTTTATATGCTGCTTCAGCACGGCGGCGTCGTGGTGGACGGCATCAATGCGCTGCTCGGTATCCTCAGTCCGATCATCTGGGGCCTGGTGATCGCGTATCTCCTCTGGCCGCTCACCAAACTGTTTGAGCGAAGCGTTTTTACGCCGCTGCTGAACAAGATCGCGCCGAAGAAAAACGGCGCGGTACTTGCGCGCGGCTTGTCCGTTTTGTTTTCGATCGTGGTGGCGCTGCTGTGCGTCGCCGCGCTGCTGTGGCTCATCATTCCGCAGCTCATTTCCAGCATTGAGAGCATCATCGTCAATTCGCCGGAGTATTACGACACCGTTACCGGCTGGATTGAGCGCTTTTTTGAGGACTATCCGCAGCTGGAAAGCGTGCTGCTGGAGGCGACGGGCAATATCTCCGACAGTGTGCTGGACTGGATCAAGACGGCGGTGCTGCCGACCATGGGCAAGGTGGTCACCAGCGTCTCCGCAGGCGTATACTCGGTGCTGCGCGGCGTTCTGGATGTGCTGATCGGCTTCGTCGTTGCGTGCTATTTGTTGTTTAATACCGAGGAATTCGGCGCGAAATCCAAGAAAGTGCTCTATAGCATCTTCTCGATTGAAACTGCGGAAAAAATCATGAGCGCCACCCGGTTTACAGACTCGGCCTTTATGGGCTTTATCCGCGGCAAGGTGATTGATTCGCTCATCATCGGCATCCTCTGCTACATCTGCTGCAGCCTGCTGCGCATGCCGTACGTGGTGCTGATCAGCGTGATCGTGGGCGTGACGAATATCATCCCGGTGTTCGGCCCGTTCATCGGCGCGGTGCCGTCGGCGCTGATTATTCTTCTCGTGTCCCCAATGAAATGCCTGATCTTCGTGGTTTTCGTCATCATTCTGCAGCAGATCGACGGCAATATCATCGGGCCCAAAATCCTCGGCAGCTCCACGGGCATCAGCGGCTTCTGGATCATGTTTGCCATTTTGCTCGGCGGCGGCCTGTTCGGCGTGATTGGCATGCTGCTCGGCGTTCCGGTGTTCGTCGTGGTATATGAGGGGCTGCGCCGGCTGGTGGAGCACGGATTAAAAAAGCACGGCCTCCAAACGGAGACCGCGCAGTACATGAATATTGACGCTATCGATCAGGAGACGAAAATGCCGATCCGGCATACCGAAGCGGAGGAGAAGAAAGCTTCGGAACCGCCCGGCGATTCACCGGAGAACCGGAAACAGTGACTGCTTTGCCTCGCGGAGCGCGTCGCACAGGGTGTCGACGTCCTGCTGCGTCGTGAAGCGCGAAAAGCTGATGCGCAGCGCGCCGTCGATCACGTTCGACGGCAGCCCCATGGCCTCCAGCACATGGCTCCGCCCGCCCTTTTTGCAGGCGGAGCTTTTTGACGTATAAATCTCCCGCGCTTCGAGGAAATTCATCAGCACCTCGCTGCGAAATCCCGGCAGGGACAGGCTCAGGATGTGGGGCGCGGCGCTCTCGATAAAGCGAATCTCCGGGATGCCCGCGCGGAGCGTATCCATCGCCCTCTGGCGAAGCTCCGCCATGCGGCGGCAGTTTTCCTCAAGCCCCGCGCGGCCCGCCTCACAGGCGGCAGCAAAGGCGGCTATCTGGGGCATGGCCTCGGTCCCGGCGCGGCGCTCATTCTCCTGCCCGCCGCCGACGATAAAGGGCTTGAGGCGAAGGCCGCTTCTGATATACAGCGCGCCGATGCCCTTGGGCGCGTGAATCTTGTGCCCGCTGATGCTTATCATGTCAGCGCCGAGCTTTTTGGCGGTGAAGGGCAGCTTCATGAAGGCCTGCACAGCGTCCGTATGCAGCAGGGCCTTGGAGCCCGCCGCCTTCATCGCGGCGGAAATTGCGGAAATATCCGTCACAGCGCCGGTTTCGTTGTTGACCAGCATGAGAGAAACGAGTATAGTATCAGGGCGGAGCGCGTCAATGACAGCGGAGACGGGGATGGCCCCTGTGCTGTCGGGCCTCAGCCTTGTGACCTCAAAGCCCCGGCTTTCAAGCTCGTCAAGGCTTTTGCGCACGGCGTCATGCTCCACCATGGAGCTGATGATGTGCCTGCCTGCGCGCTTCATGCTCTCCGCGCCGCCGAGCAGCGCCCAGTTGCCGCTCTCCGAGCCGCAGGAGGTAAACACGAGCTCATTTGGCGCGCAGCCCAGCGCCGCCGCGACCTGCGCGCGGGATTTATCCAGCAGCTTTTTGGCCTCCCTGCCCAGCGTATGGGTGGAGCTGGGGTTTCCGTAAACCTCGGTCATCGCCATAAGCGCGGCCTGCGCCGCCTCGGGGCAGACCCTTGTTGTGGCGGAATTATCAAGATAGTGTTCCACGGTTTCAAACACTCCTATTTCTTATATATTATCGAAATTATCCGGAGAAAAACATGAAGTATATTATAACAACTCTCGGCTGCAAGGTCAACCAATATGAGACGCAGGCGATGGAGGCGATGCTCCAGAGCCACGGGCACAGCCCCGCCATCGCCGGTGAAATTGCGGACGCGATAGTCGTCAACACCTGCGCCGTCACCGCCGAGTCCGGGCGCAAATCGAGGCAGGCCATCCGCCGCCTGCGGGACGAAAACCCCGGCGCGGTGCTGGGCGTCTGCGGCTGCTACTCGCAGATTAGTCCGGAGGAGGCAGAAAAGCTCGGCGCGAGCGTCATTTTCGGTGCGGCCGACCGGGGCGATTTTATCGCGGCGGTCGAAAAGGCCGTCAGCGGCGGCGAGGGGGAGCAGCGCATTGACGAGCCCTTCAAGCGCCGCAGCATTGAGCGCCTGCCCGCCGGGGCCCTCGCCGGGCGCACACGCGCGATGCTCAAAATTCAGGACGGCTGCGTCAATTTCTGCACCTACTGCATCATCCCCTACACCCGCGGGCGGCTGAGAAGCCTGCCGATGGATGAGGCCGCCGCCGAGGCCCGGAGGCTTAGCGCTGAGGGCTACAAGGAGCTGGTGCTGACAGGTATCGAGGTCGCCTCCTATGGGGCGGACCTGCCCGGCAGGCCCGGCCTTGCCGATGTTATTGAGGCCGTGGCCAACGGCTGCGGCGATATGCGTATACGTCTGGGTTCGCTCGAGCCGACGGTCATAACCGAGGATTTTTGCCGCCGCATTGCAGCGACAAATAAGCTCTGCCGGCATTTTCATCTCTCGCTTCAATCCGGCTGCGACAGGACGCTCAAGAACATGAACCGCAAGTACGACACCGCGCGCTTTTATGAGGCGGTGTGCCTGCTGCGAAAATACTTCCCCGGCTGTGCCATCGCCTGCGATCTGATAACAGGCTTTCCCGGCGAGACGGAGCAGGACCAGCAGGACACCCTTGAGTTTATCCGCCGCTGCGCCTTCTCCGCAATGCACATCTTCCCCTACTCCCGCCGCCCCGGCACCCCGGCGGACAGCATGCCCATGCAGCTGACGCAGGCGGTGAAATCAACGCGCGCTCACGAGGCCGGGCTTATTGCCGAAGAGCTGCACCAGGCCTTTTTACAGGAGAGCGTGGGCCTTATCCTGCCGGTGCTTTTCGAGCACGAGGAGGGCGGGCGCTGCTCCGGCCACAGCGACACCTATCTTGTCGTCAGCGTCCCCGGTACGGGGCTGAGAGGGCAGATTTTACCCGTGCGCATCACGGGCGTCTCGGGCGATGAACTGATAGGCGAAATCGTTTGACGGGCAGGCTCAGTTATTGTATAATTCAATTTTGCAGATAATTTTTTGTCAATTTTTCGGAGATGAAAACAATGGCAGCAAGAAGAGTATATAATTTTTCGGCGGGACCCTCCATCATGCCCCGCTCCGTGCTGGAGACGGCGCAGCGGGAGCTTTTGGATCACCACGGCTGCGGCATATCCGTCATGGAGATGAGCCACCGCAGCCCCATGTTTGCGGAGATTTTTGCCGAAACCAAAGCGAAGCTCAAAAATGCGCTGAGCGTGCCTGATAACTATGAGATTCTCTTCCTTCAGGGCGGGGCTAGCCTGCAATTCGCGGGTATTCCCATGAACCTGATAGAGGGCGGGAGCGCGGACTATGCCATCACCGGCAACTTCTCAAAGAAGGCTGCGAAGGAAGCCACTAAATACGGAGGCGTCAACATCGCCTATGACGGCACGGCGGAGGGCTTTCACCGCATCCCCGCGCAGTCGGAGCTTAATTTCAGCGAGGGCGCGAAGTATTTTTATTACTGCGCGAACAACACCGTCTACGGCACAGAGTGGAACTATGTGCCCGAAACCGCCGCGCCGCTCGTGTGCGACATGTCGTCCGACATTCTCTCAAAGCCGGTGGACGTGTCCCGCTTCGGCCTTATCTACGCCGGGGCGCAGAAGAACATGGCCCCTGCGGGGCTGACGGTCGTCATCCTCGACAAGGCCCTCGCCGGGCGGCAGCTTCCGTACACACCGCAGGTCATGTGCTATGATGAGCTTATCGCGGGCGACTCGATGATCAACACCCCGCCCTGCTGGTGCATATACATGCTGGGGCTGATGCTTGACTGGCTGGAGAGTCAGGGCGGCGTCCATGGCATGGAGCGGATAAAGCGCGAAAGAGCCGCGCTTGTGTATGATTATCTGGATAACAGCCGCCTGTTTATCCCCCACGCCGAGCGCGATTCCCGCAGTGACATGAACATCACCTTCCGCACCGCGAGCGCTGAGCTTGACGCAGAGTTTGTAAAGAGCGCAGCGGCAAAGGGGCTTATAAACCTCAAGGGCCACAAGGTGGCCGGGGGTATGCGCGCCTCTCTGTATAACGCGATGCCCATGGAGGGCGTTCAGGCGCTGTTGGAGCATATGAAAGATTTTGAGGTGAAGCACCGTGTATAAAATAAAGACCATGAACACCATCTCCCCCGGCGGGATCGAGGAGCTGACAAAGCGCGGCTGCACCGTCGGCGGTGACGTGCAGAACCCGGACGGGATGCTCATCCGCAGCGCGGATCTGCACAATTATGACTTTGGCGAGGAGCTGCTCGGCATCGCCCGCGCGGGGGCGGGGTACAACAACATCCCCATCGAAAAGTGCGCGGAGCTGGGCATCGCGGTCTTTAACAGCCCCGGCGCGAATGCCGAGGCCGTCAAGGAGCAGGAGATATGCTCGCTCATCATGTCCTCGCGCGACATTCTTGGCAGCATCGACTGGGTGCGCTCCATCGCCGACCGGGGCGCGGAGATCCCCGGCCTTGTCGAAAAGGGCAAGTCCTCCTTCGCGGGGCCTGAGCTTCTGGGCAAGACCCTCGGCGTCATCGGCCTTGGCGCGGTGGGCGCGCTGGTGGCAAACGCCGCGCTGGAGCTGGGCATGGTGGTCTACGGCTACGACCCGTTCATGTCGGTCGACGCCGCGTGGCGCCTCTCGCGCGAGGTCATTCACGCGGATTCGCTGGAGGACATCTACCGCCGGAGCGATTATATAAGCATCAATGTCCCATATACCGAGGACACACACCATATGCTGGGTACCGAGGCCTTTTCCCAGATGCGCACCGGCGTGAGAATAATCAACGAGTCCCGCGCCGAGGTTGTGGACGATATCGCAATGACCGCCGCGCTTGACAGCGGCAGAGTCGCAAAATATGTGACGGATTTTCCCAATGAGACGATTCTCAAGGCCCCCAATGTCATCGCCATGCCGCATCTGGGCGCCTGCACCCCCGAGAGCGAGGACCGCTGCGCGGTGATGGCGGCAAACGAGCTGTACGACTATCTTGAAAACGGCAACATCAAAAACTCTGTCAACCTCCCGGATATATTCCTCAGCCGCTCCGGAGCCTGCCGCCTTTGCGTCATCCACCGCAACATCCCCCGCATGCTTACCCGTATTCTGGATTTCATAAGCGCGCTGGATATAAACGTCGAGCACATGATAAACAAGTCCCGCGGCAAATACGCCTGCACTATTGTTGACCTGGACACCTGCATCGGCGAGGACACGGCGCTCTCGATCAAATCCATGAGCGATGTGCTCCGCGTCCGGGTGCTGCTGTAAGGAAGTCCCCTTTCTTGGCAGGGGGAAGCAAGTATTAAATTGACATCTGCAAAGGTGTCAGATTGGAGATAAGCTTGAAAAATATCGGTATGATAGTGGCGGTGGAGATTGCCTCCGTCCTTGAGCGATACGGGACGCCCCACGGCGAGGAGAGCATCTGGGGCTTCAAGATTTTTCGCTATGACATGGCGGGATGCAGGCTCTATGTGCTCAACTCCGGCGTCGGTGAGCTTGCCGCCGCCGCCGCGGCCCAGCTTCTCATTGACCATTACGATGCAAGTCTCATTGTAAACTTCGGCGTTGTCGGCGGGCTTACCGAGGACATGGGCGAGATGCGCACCTGCGTGGTTGAAAAGCTGGTGCACTATGATTTTGACCTGTCGGAGATTGACCCGGTTGAGCCGGGGCGCTATCCCGGCTATGACAGCGTATACATCCCCATGAGCCCGGAGCTTGTTGAGAAGGCCGTGGAGATAGCGCCGGAGCTGAAAAGGGTCGTCTGTGCCTCGGCGGACAAGTTTGTCGGCAATGAGCAGGCCAAGCGCGCCCTGCACGAGAGGTACGGCGCGGACATCTGCGAGATGGAGGCCGCCGGCATCGCCCTGACCTGCCGGCGCTGCAGCGTGCCGTGCCTCGCGATAAAGACCGTCTCCGACGGGGTCGACGGCGGTGCGGACGCATTTTACGCGCAAATCCGCCGCAGCTCGGAGATATGCCTTGAGATAACGGACAGAATAATCCGGGAGGATATACTGTGAAAAAAGAGTCGAGCTTATACTCCCATCTTCGCGGTTTTTGGGGCAGCGCGCAGAAGCAGGCGTTTTGGGCTGCGCTGCTTGTTGGCCTCGCCGCGCATATTTATAAATTTACAAACACACTCTATAACCATGACGCCATCTTCGGCTGGAGCTTCAAAAACAACATGATCGGCTCCGGGCGCTGGTTTCTGGCGGCGGCAAGCATGCCAAGCTCCTGCTTTGACCTGCCCTGGATAAACGGTCTGCTCTCGCTGATATACATAGGCCTTACTGCCGCGGTGATTGCGGATATATTCAAGCTCCACCGCGGGAGCGCAGCAGTGATCACCGGCGCCCTGCTCGCTTCTTTCCCCTGCGTAACGATCAGCTTTTTTTATGAGTTCACCGCCGACGCCTACATGCTGGCCATGCTGCTGGCGGCGCTATCCGTGCGGCTGAATATGGTGGGCGATAAAAACCGGCTCCACGCGGCGGCCGCGGCGCTGCTGGTGTGCTTTTGCTGCGGGATATATCAGGCCTATGTGTCCTTCGCGCTACTTTTGTCCATGAGCCATTTTATTACTGAGCTTTTGAACAAAAAACGGGAGGACAAACTGCTTTACCGCTGGATAGGCAGGCAGTTTATTGTCTATGGAGCGGCACTTGCGGTCTATTACGTGATTTGGAAGCTGAGCCTGCTCATTTCGGGGCTGCCCGTGCAAAACTATCAGGGCATAAACGAGCTCGGCAGCATAGGCGGTGGGGCATTTTCCACAGCTCTTGTCAAAATGGCGCAGACTTTGGCCTCCTTTTTCCTCGGCGGGAATGTATTCAAAAATGGCTTTAGCTTTTATGCGCTTTTGAACATTGCCTTTCTGCTGTCCCTCGCGGCGCTGCTGGTATATGCCGCCGCCAAGGCCGGACTCGCTGCAAAATGGCAGCGGCTCGTTCTGCTTATCCTGAGCCTTGTATCACTGCCGGTCTTTGCCTGCATTTGGCTCTTTGCCTCTCCAGGAGTGTATTATTATCCTGTGATGCTGCAAAGCCTGTGTCTGCTGTATATTCTGGCCCCTGTGCTTGCAGAGCGCTTCGGTGGTCAGCGTCTGCGCGCGCTGGCGGCGGTGCTCTTTGCGGTTATCGCGCTTAAATTCACCGTGCAGGCAAATCAGGCTTATCTCCTGCTTGAGCGCTGCAATCGAACAAGCCACGTTACCGCCTCTGAAATGCTCACACGCATACATCTGCTCGATGACGGCAGCGTCAAAAAGTTTGCCTTTGTGGGCGGCACCGATGAATCGCTGGTGAGCAGCGGGGCGGAGGGCATAGAGGAACTTACCGTCTTTGCAAACATGGTTCAGCCGACGCTGATATATGACCACCTCCACGCTTCTTCTTATATGGTGACCGTGCTTGATTGCGGCTACACGCCTGTGAGCGAGGCGGAGCTTGATGAGCTTGCTGCCTCCGGCGTGACGGATGATATGCCCGTCTGGCCGCTCGACGGCTCCGTGCGCATAATCGGCGACACGGCGGTAATCAAGCTGTCCGACTGATAAAAGAAAAATCCCGCTTCTGCGGGATTTTTCTTTTATATGCTATTGACAAGTAAACTTGGCAGTGTTATATTCTGTGTTGACAACAAAACTTGGCAATTCAAGGAGGCCGTTATGGACAGAGACGAGATTTTGCGGCGCAGCCGCGGGGAGAAAAATGACGAGATGGAGGTTCAGGTGCGGGACAAGTCCATGAAGTGGACATACATCGCGCTGGTGCTGAGCGCGGCGTTTTTCTCCCTCATACGAGGGATGCATGATGAGCCGATAATGGATCTGTGCGCGACGGTGTGCATCTCCGTCTGCGCGGGGCGCTTCTACTGCTATACAAAGACGAAGGATAAATTTAACCTCGTCATTGCCGTCATCACGCTCATTGCCGCCGTTTTCGCCGCGGTGCGCTTTTTCATGGGGCACTGAGCATGGAGGATAAGCTGATACTCAAAAACCGCCTCAAGCAGGCACGGACGGAGCGCAAGCTCTCCCAGAGCCAGCTTGCGGAGCTGGTAGGTGTCTCGCGAAACACCATAAGCTCCATCGAGACGGGGCAGTTTAACCCCACGGCGAAGCTGGCGTTGGTGCTGTGCATCGCGCTTGATAAAAAATTCGAGGAACTATTCTATTTTTAAGAGGTACATTATGACAGATAAACTATACTATTCCGACAGCCACATTTTTGAGTTCACGGCGAAGGTTCTCGCCTGCCGGGAGCGGTCGGGCAGCTATGCCCTTTGCCTTGACAGAACGGCCTTTTTCCCGGAGGGCGGCGGCCAGAGCGCGGACACGGGCTATATAGGCTCTGTGCGCGTGCTGGACGTGCAGGAAGAAGACGGGGAGATTCTCCACCTCACAGATGAGCCTGTCACCCCCGGCGCGGAGCTTAAGTGCGCCATCGACAAAGAGCAGCGCCTGCGCCGGATGCAGAACCACTCCGGGGAGCATATCTTCTCCGGCCTTACGCATAGGCTGTATGGGCTTAACAACGTGGGCTTTCACATGGGCGCGGAGTGCATGACCATAGACTTTGACGGGGAGCTCGACGCGCAGCAGCTAACGCGCATTGAGACACTTGCAAACGAGGCCGTGCGCGATAATATTCCGGTGGAGACCTGGTTTCCCTCCCCGGAGGAGCTTGAAACGCTTGATTACCGCAGCAAAATAGAGCTTACAGGCGATGTGCGCATTGTGCGCATCGGCGATATTGACTGCTGCGCCTGCTGTGCCCCGCATGTAAAGCGCAGCGGGGAGATCGGCATCATAAAGCTCATGGACGCCCAGCGCCACCGGGGCGGCGTGCGCATCGAGCTTGCCTGCGGCATGGACGCGCTGGAGCTTTTCCGCCGGCGGCAGGAAAGCGTACAGGCTGTCTCCGCCATGCTCAGCGCGAAGCGGGACGAGGTTGCCCCCGCTCTCTTCCGCATCATGGGCGAGCAGGAGCGGCTCAAGGAGCGGATAGGCGCGCTGAGCATGGAGCTTGCCCGCGTCAAGGCGGAGGGCTTCCCCGTGACCGTGGGAAACATCTGCCATTTTGAGCCGAGCCTTGAGGGTGTCGCTCTTCGTGAGCTTGCAAACCTCCTCGCCGAGCGCTGCACGGGCTTTGCCGCGGTCTTCTCCGGCAGCGACAAGGCGGGCTATGAGTACATCATGGTAAGCCGCCACGTCGACCTGCGCGCAGCGGCAAAGAGCATAAATTCCGGCATAAACGGGCGCGGCGGCGGCAAGAGCGCTCTCATCAGCGGCAGGGCTTCCGCAACGGAGGAAGAAATTAGAAATTTTGTACAAAACTGTGCGTTTTAGACACTTCGACTTAAATTGTATAGCGTTTCAGCCCCGTTTTATGTCAAAACTGCTCAATTTCAATTTGACATTATTATTGCGATTTGATAAAATATTAGCAACGACACGGGGTTCCGGTACCCTTATCGAAAATAAATTTTTAGGAGGTTATCCGTGAAAGATCTCAAGCATTTGATCTACTTTGAGAATCTGCTTCAGGAAGCCAACAACGAATTAGTTCAGAAAGCGAAGGCGGACGGAAAATACGCTCTGGGCTATACTTGTTACTTCATGCCTGAAGTCCTTCTCGATCTGCCCGGCTGCTTCTCAGTGAGGCTGAGAGCGCCGCGCTGCGCCTCTCCCGACATTGCGACTTATTATATGTCAGCTCGCGTATGTCACTATGGCCGCAGTCTTTTTGAACGGGCATTGGAGGGCGGCTACAATTTCCTGGATGCCCAGATGGCTACTGAAACCTGCACGGTAACCTGCCGCTTCCAGGAGCATCTGAAGAAGAAAAATCTGGACAGCGTCGATGATATGGACATCATCCAGAACCCCAACTTCTTCTGCGAATTTATCGATGTTCCCTTTAAGAAAACCGAGAACAGCTACCAGCACTATAAGGAGCAGCTGCGCCACCATGTGCTCGGTGAGCTCAACAAGCACTTCGGCATCGACGTGTCGGACGAGGCCATTATGAAGGCCATTGAGCAGCACAATGAGGTCTGCCGCCTCATCAACGAGATCGGCGACTACCGCAAGCTTGATAATCCCACCATCACCGGCTATGAGTTCCATGTTATCCAGCTTGTGTCCCTCTGCTGCCCGAAGGCGCTTATTCTCCCCTACCTGCGCGAGACCGCGGAGGAGATGAAGACCCGCGAGCCGGACGACAAATGGCCGTTCCGCTGCAAGGTCGTCCTCGCCGGTTCCGAGAATGACGACCCCGATTTTACAAAGCTCATCGAGAGCTGCGGCGCGGAGGTCGTTGCCGACCGTTACTGCTACGGCGCGGTCGAGAGCCGCGTCCCCATCGTTGTGAAGGATGGTCAGGACCCGCTGGACGCTATCGCCCGCCATTATCTGGACACCAGCAACTGCCCGCGCTTCATGCCGCAGGATGTCATGCGTGAGCGCAAGCAGCGCCTTGCAAATCTTGTTAAGGACTATAACGCCGACGGGCTTATCGTCGCCTCCAACAAGTTCTGCGAGTACTGGTCATATGAGCGCGTTATCGACACCGTTGTCATGCGCCGTGACTTTGATATCCCCGTCTGCTCCATTGAGAAGGAATACATAAACACCGCCTCCGGTCAGCTCCGCACGCGCTTCCAGGCGTTTGTGGAGAGCGTGGAGATCAAGAAGATCCAGGAGGGCAAGTAATATGGCATTCAACAAAACCAAACTCAAGGAAGCCGTCAATGTCTTTCTCCATGGCAGACCGCTGGATGACCTGCGTCTGGGCGAGCTGTATGAGGATAAGACAGGCCTTTATAAGCACAGAGAGTGGCGCGGCCTGAAGGACACTCTGGATTACTTCTACAATGTGTGGCTGTATAACTACATCCACATGGTCGGCGACATTATGAAGTACGGCGGCCCGATAACCTTCGCAAAGGGCGTCTGGCGCTACCGCTGGGTCGGCCAGACCTATCTGACCGTTATGCACTGGTTTGACCGCGGCATGGAAGGTATGCGCGGCCCCGCAATGCGCGCCTCCTCCTGGCACTATCGCGGCATGGTCAACGCCACCATCGTGCAGTTCATGCGCATGTTCGTTGCCGATGCCAAGCTCCACGGCGGCAAGCATAACGATGCATGGCATCACACCTTTGCCCATAATGAGACGGTCTGGGGCGGCGTGTTCTACCCCTGGGCCGATAAGTTCGAGAGCGTGGCAATGGAGATGATCCCCTACTTCGTCACCTGCCACGTCAACTCCCACACAGTTCACAACTATATCGACGCTGTCCAGTCCATCGGTCTGCCCGGCGACCCCTGCCCCATGTGTCAGGCGGAATCCGGCCTGTTCGTTGTGGACGATATGCCCGATTACGCTCCCTTCGTCATCACCTCCAACGAGGCCTGCGACGGCTCTGTCGCCACCTCTATTCTTCAGGACTGGTTCTTCAACAAGCCCCTGTTTGCAATGCCCCAGCCCATGCAGTTTGATGACCCGCTGGTTCACAAGCACTGCATGAGAGAGATCGAGGAGTGCTGGAAGTTCATTGAGGAGCAGACCGGCGTTCCCTTCAACTATGAGCTGCTCTGCGAGTGTCTCGAGCGCCAGAACAAGCTTCAGGAGTTTGAGTGGGAGAAGTGGGATGTCGCCGCGAAAACCGAGTACTACCCCGTCGGCGGCACGGCTCAGGCGCTCTACCGCATCTATCAGTCCCAGTACGGCGACCTGCCCATCTGGCACAAGGTAGACGCCAAGGTGCGCAAGATAATGAACAAGTGTGTCGCCAACAAGATAAACACCTTCCCCAACACCCGTCACAGAGTTATCGCATGGTCCTGCGCCCCGCTTTATTACTCCAACTGGTGCACCTGGGCATATAACTGCTGGGGCCTGAAGGTCGTCATAAACATGGACTCTCTCATGTTCGACATGACCCTGCGCACCGACAGCTATGAGCACACTCTTGAGGATATGGCCACCTACCACATGTGGGCGCCTATGCGCCGCATGGCCGTCGGCGGCATGAACCACATCTTTGAGCTGTGGGAGAATATGGAAAAGTTCAACTGCGACATGGTCTGTATGTATGACCAGCTCCAGTGCAAGGGCATGCAGGGCGTTCACGGCCTGTTTGAGGATGAGTTCAGAAAGAGAAACACCAAGGCCTTTTGGGTGCCTCACGCTCTGCCTGACAGCCGCACCGTCTCCCGTGCCGAAATTCGCCGTATCATCAACGACTACATGACCACCGTCATGCATGAAGAGCCTATCGACCCGACTCTGCTTGACTTTGACGATTCCATGGTCTGGTAAACAGGAGGAAAGCAATGAAAAAATGCAAATTCGGCAAGTTTCTGGGCAAGCTCGTCGGCGTGGCTCTCGTCGCGAATGTGGCGCTTTTTGTGGTGTTCTTCTTCGACCTTGACGGTAAGCTCCTGTTCAACGTCGTTGAGCCTTTCCTCAAAAAGCACTATGACGATATGCCCCGTAAGGACACCCTGAAAACGCCTTACGACATGGATAAGTATCCCTCTTACGAGTACGATATATGACAGCACAAAAACGACTGACAATAATTGGAGGAAATAACACAATGAAATACTTTGGCGGATGCGACGTAGGCTCCACCTACACTAAGGCAGTCATTCTTGACGAGAACGGCAAAATGGTAGCGGATACCACTATCCGCAGCAAGATCAATTCCGAGCTTTCCGCAGTTGCGGCAATGGAAGAGGTCATCGGTCAGGTTCCCGAGCTCAAGAGCAGCAAGGACCTCGCGTACCTCATCGGTACCGGCTACGGCCGCAACAAGGTTCCCTTCGCGGATGAAAACATCTCCGAGATCAGCTGCCACGCTATGGGCGTGCACGTGACCAACCCCGATGTCAAGGCCATCATCGATATCGGCGGCCAGGACGTTAAGGGCATCAGCATCGACACTGACGGCACTGTCAAGAACTTCGCCATGAACGATAAGTGCGCCGCCGGTACCGGCCGTTTCTTCGAGGCCATGGCCCGCTCCTTCGAGCTGAGCCTGCCCGAGTTTAGTAAGCTGAGCCTTTCCGCGAAGAACGTCATCCCCATCACCGCACAGTGCACCGTTTTCGCTGAGTCCGAGGTCATCACCCTCGTCGGCGAAGGCAAGCCCACCGACGAGATCGCCGCGGGCATCGAGATGGCCGTTGCAAAGCGCTGCTTCGTCATGGCGAAGAAGGCCGGCGCGACCGACTCCATCACCCTGACCGGTGGCTGCGCGAAGAACGACGGTCTGAAGGAGGCCATCGAGCGCGTGCTGAAGCTCAAGGTCGTCAACCTCAAGACTGACCCTCAGCTCATGGGTGCTCTGGGCGCTGCCGAGTATGCACGCCAGAAGGGTCTTGCCAAGAAGTAATCGCGGCAGACAATCCCAACTCCAAAATTTGAAAGGAGCATATTGCTAATATGTGCAAGTTTTTCAAGAAGCTGTTCAAGGTGCTTTTTGTGACAGTAGCCGTGCTGTTTGTCGTCTACTTCTGGAACCTTGATCAGAAGGTGCTCGGTTGGCTGTACAAGCAGGTCAACACCATGTTTGACCGCAAGAAAGTGGATCTGGTGTTCTAATATATGGAGCTGTACAATTCCCTCATAAGTGAAGCAAAAGCCCTTTTTGACGGCCAGAGCGCGAAGGTATATGACTATAACCCCCGCGACTGCTGGAAGGATGTCGGCTCGAGCGAGCTGGTCCTCCAGAAGGACGCAGCCTATGAGCTTGGCGCTCAGGGGCGGGGCTCTGCAAACCTCGTCCTGTTCACCTCCACCGCGGAGCTTGTGAACAAGGACCAGGTCATTGTCTACGGGCCGGACCTCAAGGACATAAAGGGTGATGTGGACTTTGCCCGTATCGTTCTGCTGCGCGTCGGCGTGCTGGACGATGATGACGAAAATGTTTACAGGACGCTCAAGGACATTGAGTTTGCAAAGTACCATGTCTATCCCGAGGGCTACATGGTGCGCATGTCTCCCGAGAGCTACCGCGAGCAGATTCGTGTGAGCAAGGCGGCTATCCGCCAGGGAATCAGCTTCAAATCCGTGGGCGCGAGCTATATCGCGGAGTATAAGAAGGACGCCAATGTGCTTAACGCCACGGTTATCTTTGCCACCGCAAAGGGGCTTGACTACGCCGCAATGCAGAAGCTGGCGAAGAAGGCCAACGATGTCACCGGCACGCTGACTCATATCCTTGAGGGCCTGCCCACCGATTGCTCGGTGTGCGCGCTGAAGGATATCTGTGACGAGGTCGAGGGCATGAAGGAGCTGCACTTCGGTGTGGGCGACAAGAGCGAGAAGCACTGAGCCGCAGTTAAACCCGGAGCTTCACAAATAAAAAACCAATGGGCTGTTGCATTTTTGCAGCAGCCCAATTTTCTTAAGCAGACGGGCGGCATGGGTTCGGCTCCCGTCTGCTTAATTATATTCGCCTTCGGCGAATATAATATCACTGCCGCCACAGGGCGGCAATATCACTTTCACGAAGGGAAAATATCACTTCAAGCGTAAGCTTGAAATATCATTAAATTTAGTGATAGAGCCGCTTTGCGGCAATGATATTTGCCTGACGGCAAGTGATATTTTGCTGCGCAAAGTGATATAGCCGCTTCGCGGCAGTGATAATTCATCCTCTTGATGAATATACATATCCCAAGGGGGTGAGAACATGCCTTACGAACAGGCGCAGCAAAGCCTTGTGCGCGCCCACAGCCTGAGCCTTGAAGGGCGCGAGCGGCTGAGCATAAGCGGGGTGAACGACGTCTCCGGCTTTGACGAGAGCCTCATCGTGCTCACGACGGTGCAGGGAGACCTGACCGTGCGCGGTCAGGGGCTGCACATTGACAAAATTGACCTTGAGCAGGGGCAGATAGAGGTTCGCGGCCACATTCAGGAGCTGAGCTATGAGGAGCCCACGCCCTCCGGCTCTCTGTGGTCAAGGCTCTTCGGCTGAATGGCGGCGCAGCTTGATAAGCAGGCGCTGGCTTTAGCGCTGGCGCTGCTGCTTGGCGTGCTGACCGGCGTATGCTATGATTTCTTCCGCCCTCTGCGCCGTCACTCCGGCAGGGTCTGGGCGGCGGTGCAGGACGCGCTGTTCTGCCTTATCGCGGGCGGCGGGCTGTTTGTTTTTGCCATGGGCGCGGACAATGGAAGGATGGGCCTCTGGGAGCTGACGGCGGTGCTCATCGGTTTTTTGCTCTACATGCACACGCTCAGCACTCCGATTCTGGCATTTTTCACGGCATTGTTCCGGTATATTAAAAAAGCGGCGGTCTTTTGCAAAAAAAATTTGAAAAAAATCGCTGTTTCTGCAAAAAAATTCTTTCAAAAAGTGAGAGAATGTTTTATTATAAAAAAGGAGAAACGCAGCGCGGAGAAAAAGTGAAAAACCGTTTATCCCGGCGCGGCGTAAGGGACAGCCATGCACAACAAAAATGTCATTCTTCGCATCGTCATTGTCGTCCTGCTCTGTTACACGCTCTCAAGCTTCATCGCGGCCCGTCAGCGCCTGCGGGAGACGGAGCTTGCCGTTCAGTCGGCGCGGCAGGAGCTTACGGAGCTTGAGCAGGAAAACGCCCGGCTCAAAAAGCAGATTGCGGGCCTTGACGATGAGGATGAGCTGCGCAGGCTTGCCTGGCAACGGCTTGGCATGGTCATGCCCGATGAGAAGGTATTTTATTTCACAACAGACAGAGAGGACACAACATGGGGCTGGAAGTAGACAGTATTCTTGAGGGAAAGGTCACAGGCATAACCAAATTCGGGGCTTTTGTCGCCCTGCCAGAGGGCAAGAGCGGGCTTGTGCATATATCGGAGATAGCCAACAGCTATGTGACCGATGTCAATGAGCATTTGCAGCTCGGGCAGACGGTGAAGGTCAAGGTAATAAACATCACCCCGGAGGGGAAGATCAACCTCTCCATAAAAAAGGCCCTGCCCAGAGAGCCGAGAGAGAACGCGCCCCGGCGCAGTGCGCCCCCAGCCAGGCCCGCAGCGCCCAAGGCTGCCGCTCCCGCTCCGCAAGTGGCCGATGAGCCGTCGGAGAACAGAGAGTTTGAGGATAAGCTCAAAAAGTTCATGCAGGAGGCCAACAGCCGCATAGCCGACAACAAGATATATGCCGAGCATAAGCAGCGCGGCAGAAGAAGATAGGCTTTGAGACAGCATTACGCACAGGCATACCCTGTGCGCCCTTGTTGTGTAATTACATAATACGGATAATAAAAAATATATAAAAGGAGATTTGAAATGACAGATTTCAAACAGATGTATGAGTCAAAGCGTATTAGCGCCATGCAGATCGCAGAGCAGGTGCAGGACGGCTGGCTCATGTGCATTGACGCGGCCGTCAGCCACCCCACCGCCATACTCAGCGCGATAAGTGAGCGGGCGAAAAACGGCGGCGTGAAGGACCTGAAGATTCAGACCATGTTCGATGTCTATCCCCTTGAGTTTTACACCGACCCCACTCTGGCCGACAAGATAACCGGGTACTCCTGGTTCTCCGGCGGCTTTGCCCGCAAGGCCGTCAACAGCGGCTATGCCGATTTTATCCCCTCCTATTACAGGGACATCCCCGGCAGCATCCTGCGCGAGTATGATTATGACGCGGTGCTTATCGAGGTATCTCCGATGGACAAGCATGGGTACTTCAGCTGCTCCACCATCAACTCCTTCTCCGAGGCGATGCTTGAAAAGGCAAAGCGCATCTATCTCCAGGTCAACGACCAGCAGCCCAGAGCCGTCGGCGGCAAGCAGATCCACATCAGCCAGGTGACAGCCCTTGTTGAGGAGAACCACCCCCTGATGGTATCCGCGCCCCCGGCGCTGGACGATGTGAGCATGACCATCGGCGCGCTCATTGCCGAGCGCATCAACGACGGGGCCTGCATCCAGCTCGGCATCGGTGCTATCCCGGATGCCACCGGCATGATGCTCAAGACCAAGCACGACCTCGGCATCCACACCGAGATGTTCACCGACTCCATGGTTGAGCTTATCGAGTGCGGCGCTGTCAACAACAGCAAGAAGCAGATCCACCGCTACCAGAGCGTCACCACCTTCGCCTATGGCTCCCAGAGAATTTACGACTATATCGACGATAACCCTGCCATGCTTATCCTGCCCGTCAACTACGTAAACGACCCGAATGTCATCTGCCAGAACGACAATGTTGTCTCCATAAACGCCGCGCTTGAGGTCGACCTCATGGGTCAGGTCTGCGCGGAGAGCGTGGGCACGAGGCACATGTCCGGCTCCGGCGGGCAGATAGACTTCGTGCGCGGCGCCTGCCAGTCCAGGGGCGGCCAGAGCTTCATCGCCTTTGCCTCCACCGCGAAGGGCGGCACCATCAGCAAGATTAAGTCCATCCTGACCCCCGGCGCTGTCTGCACCACCAGCAAGAACGATGTTGACTATATCGTCACCGAGTACGGCATTGCCCATATGCGCGGCAGAAGCCTGGGTGAGCGCGCAAAGCAGCTTATCTCCATCGCTCACCCCGACTTCCGGGACGAGCTGACATTTGAGGCAAAGCAGAGAGGGATTCTTATCTGATTTTATTAAATATCTGCCGCGAAAGCGGCAGATATTTTTTAGCCAATCTGGTATTATTTTTGCACACTGAATTGGAACTTGAATATGTTCAGAAACGGAGTTATTATTTGTTCATGTTCTCCAAGGAGGGGCGCACATGAAACATGATGAGCTTGTAAAACTGGTTTTGGCCTCGGTTTTCGCGGCGCTGTGCTGCGTCGCGACGATGGTTATTCATATTCCAATCCCCGCCACTAACGGATACATTAACCTTGGTGACTGCGTGGTGCTGCTGGGGGCCTTCATCCTCGGCCCGGTGTACGGCATGGCGGCGGGCGGCCTCGGATCGATGCTGGCGGATATTCTGCTGGGCTACGCGGCCTATGCGCCGGGGACGCTTATAATAAAAGGGCTGATGGCGCTCTGCGCGGCGCTGGTGTTCCGGGCGATGAAGCGCGGCAGCCTCGGCACTGTCATCGGGGCATTGACAGGGGAGCTTATAATGGTAATTGGGTACTTCGCCTTTGAAAGCCTGATTTTGGGCTACGGTCTTGCAGCCGCTGCAAGCATCCCCGCCAACGCCATTCAGGGCCTGGGTGGAATGATTGCGGGCATCGCCGTATATCGGGCGCTGTACGCCATACCATATATTAAAAAGATGATTTGAGGTAAGAGCTATGTTTGAAGAAATCAGCGCGCAGGCGAGGGCTGCCGTAACGGAGCTTCTGGATATTGCGGGGCTAAAGGCCGGGGATCTGTTTGTCGTCGGCTGCTCCTCGAGTGAGATAGTGGGAGAGCGCATCGGCAAGGGCTCCAGCATGGAGGCCGCACAGGCGGTTTTCGATGGGATATACCCGGTGCTCAGGGAGCGGGGAATCTACCTTGCCGCCCAGTGCTGCGAGCATCTGAACCGGGCGCTTATCATAGAGAGCGCCGCGGCGGAGAAGTTTGGCTATGAGCCGGTGAACGTGCGCCCCTGGGCACACGCGGGCGGCTCCTTTGCCACCACCGTGTTTGAACATTTTGAGGCCCCCTGCGCTGTGGAGCATGTCAAGGCCAAAGCCGGCATGGACATCGGCGCGACGCTTATCGGCATGCACCTTAAGGAGGTGGCCGTGCCCGTGCGCCTGAGCGTGAAGACCATCGGTCAGGCGCCGCTCATCTGCGCCCGCACCCGCCCCCGCTTCATCGGCGGCGAGAGAGCGCACTATCAGGAGGAGCTGAAATAAGTTAAAAAGCTGCGCTTGTGGCACCATTCCTTACGGAAGGTGCCACAAGCGC
>URPA01000031.1 GCA_900549545.1 uncultured Eubacteriales bacterium | reverse complement strand
TGCCGAGGATGTTGCCCTGCTCAAGGCTCATGGCCCCGGCAAGGGCCGTCACATCGCCGTCGTTGCAGACGGAAACCGGCACGTCGCCTATCTCCTTTGCCGCGCGCAGGTAGATATCCTTGACCTTTTTCTCGAAAAGCTCCGGCGGAACCTTCAAAAACAGGGACGCCACCATGCAGCGGTTGTCCACAAAAATACCTGCGGAGGAGATGCCGATGGCGTCAACACGCGGCATATGCTCCGCAGCGCTTTTAAACGCGGAGACAATGCCCTCAAAATGGTAGTCCGGGTTCGCGTTTATCTTCGGGTACCAGACGACCTCCTCGCTGTAAACAGGCACACCGTCGATAACGGCGGAGACCTTCCTGTCGCTGCCGCCCGCGTCAAAGCCTATGCGGCAGCCGCCGAGATGCCGGCCGATAGCCTGCGGAGCGGAGCGCTCCTCAGGCAGCTTCTCGCAAAAGCGGACCTCAAAGGGCTGCTCATACACGCCGGACATCAGATCCCGGTCAAAATCCCGCGCGCCGCCCACGGCGTAGGTCTCGCGCAGGTACTCGAAGATGCCCTCGTCGCCGCTGACCCAGATCCTGAAGCCGCCCTTCATCCACAGGATGAATTTCACCAGCCTGTCGATATAATACCGGTCGGCCTCGCGGTTCTCCTCGCCGCCGCGGATAAAGGTGTTCACCGCGGCGATTTGCCCGCCGGAGCGCTCCACGGCTATGCCCACGCTCTTGTGGGCAGTCGCCCGGTACGCGCGCATGAACAGGCCCAGCGGCATGAAGCCCGGGTCAAGCTCCGGCATGTTTTTGACGGAAAACTCTACATTATACAGTTTCATTCATTGCCCTCCCTTGCCATGATGTCCTGCATCTGCTGCCACTTCTTCTCCATATCACGAACCAGCTTGAACTGGGTGCGTGCTCTGTCAAGATTGTGCTCGGGTCTGGCGGTGGCGAAATACTTGTCGCCGTCGAGATAGTCCGTCAGGAAACGGACGCCGCACTCCAGGGTCATAAGCTTTGCGCCCATGGGCAGGGTCTGTTTTTCAAGCGCAGTCAGGCTGCGGCAGGCGCCCAAAAAGCCCCTGGTATAAGTCTCAAACAGCTCAAGGCTCATCTCGACCCTGCTCAGATCCTTTTCATCCTCCGCCGCGGTGGACGCGCCGAAGCGTATAGAGTCGCCAAAATCATAGGCGGCAAGGCCGGGCATGACTGTGTCAAGGTCGATTATGCACAGGGCCTTGCGGGTTTTCGCGTCGAGCATGACATTGTTGAGCTTTGTGTCATTATGCGTCACGCGCAGCGGAAGCTCTCCGCTCTCGCGCAGCTTCTGCAAAAAGCCCGCCTCCTCCTCGTGGCTGAGGACAAAGTCAATCTCCTCCTTCACGCCGGCAGCTCTGCCCATGACATCCGCCTCGAGGGCTGCCTTAAACTTACGGTAGCGGTCGGGCGTGTTGTGGAAGTTGGCGATGGTCTCATGCAGAGTCTCCGCCGGGAACTGCGCCAGCTGGTTCTGGAAGGTGCCGAAGGCGACGGCACTCTCGTAAAAATCCGCGTCACTCTCCGGGTGCTGGAGGCAGAGGCTGTCCTCAACGAAATCATAGGCGCGCCAGAACTCGCCCTCCTCGTCCTGCCAGGTGACCTGCCCGTCAAGGCTCTTCACAAGGTGCAGGCACTCTCTGGAGGTTTGGACCTTTTTGGATATAAACTCCGTCACAGATGAGATATTCTCCATCAGGCCCTTTACATCCGGGAACACCAGTTTATTTATCTTTTGAAGTATGTAGCGCCTGCCGCTGCCGGTGACGACAAGGTAGGTGCGGTTAATGTGCCCGCAGCCGTATTTTTCGCAGCTGACAGGCTCTGCATCAAACTTAAACTGCAAAGCGGCGTTTTCCATTTCTCTTTCCTCTGCTATTAAAGATTTCAGTCATATTCTACTTTTATTTTACAGGATTAATAGGGTTAATGCAACATAAAATAGAAAAATATTTCGCAAGCTGCGGCAAATTATTATAATTTTACAAGGAAGTTCAAAATGAACTCCCTTGTAAAAAATCACGCCGCCTCGCTCAGGCCCGCGCTGCTGAGCATATCCTGAATACATATGCCGTAGCCCTTCTGCGGGTCGTTGATGAACACATGGGTAACCGCACCGACGAGCTTGCCGTTTTGCAAAATGGGGCTGCCGCTCATGCCCTGCCCGATGCCGCCGGTCAGGGCGCAGAGCTCGGGGTCGGTGACGCATATCGTGGCGTGGCGGCCATCGGCGTCGTTATACACGCGCGAAATCTGCACGCTGTATTCGGCTGTCTGCCGCCCGGCGACAGTGCACAGTATGCTGGCGGGGCCGGTGCACATCTCGCCTGTCTCCAGCCGCCGCCCGGCAAGCTCGGTGTAGAGTCTGCCGTATATGCCGTGGCAGTCGTTTGCCTCGACGCTGCCCAGCACCCGGCCCGCGTCAGCGCAGCCGTTGAGCTCGCCCGGCTTTCCCGCCGCGCCCTTCTCGATGCTGATAATCTCCGCGTCCGTTATCTTGCCCTTGCTGATTGGCAGCTCCTCGTTATCGCTGTCACCGCTGATGCTGTGCCCCAGAGCGCCGTAAATTCCGGTCTCCGGGTCGCAGAAGGTCAGCGTGCCGATGCCGGAGACGCTGTCGCGCAGCCACATGCCAAGCCGCCACTGCTCCTCCTCGGCCTTCACCGGCGTGATTGAAAACTTCATGCTCTTTTCCTGCCGCTGCACCGTCAGCTCCACCGCTGCGCCCCTGCCCTGATTGACGATGTCGATCAGCTCCGCCGCGGTCTTGACGGGCTTGCCCTGGGCTTCTATTATAATATCGCCCTCGCAAAGGCCCGCCTCCTCCGCAGGGGAAACGCTGCCCTCCGCCGTCTCCACCGGCGAAACTCCCGCCACAATAACGCCGTCCGTGCTTATCTGTATCCCGACGACCTGTCCCCCTACCGTGAGCTCCTGAGCAAAAGCCCCGATGGGCAGCGCCGCCGCAAGGGAAAAGCACAGAAGCGTTGAAACAAGCGCTTTTTTCATAGTAATCTCCCTCCTGCGCATTATCACTGCTTTCCAAAATGCCGCAAGATAATTATGCGCCGCCGGGGGATAATTAAAGTAGGATATTTCTCTCAGAGCCATAGAGCGCCGCCGCGCGGGACTTGTTAATTTTTGTCTGCAAGCAAAGCCGCCGATTGCGCGACAGGCGCTTTGTATGTTATAATGTAAAAGCAAATTTTTTTGATTGTTTTTATTCTCCCTCTCAGGAGGTGTTTTAATGAGGAAAATTTTGTCTTTTATTTTGTGCGCGGCGATGCTTCTGTTGTGTCTGTGCGCCTGCGGGAAGGATGAGGAGCCCGCCCCCGCCGAGCCGACAGCGAGCGCCGAGATCGATTACGACAAGATATACGAGGTGGAGATAACGCCGGAAAACCTGCTGGACTATTTTGAGTTCAAGGCCTACCGGGCCGACTCCAAGCTCACCGACGGGGAAAACGCCGGGGAGATTACCTCCGTGCAGATGTCCTATGGCTTTGCTCTGCGCCAGGGCTACACCGCCGCCAATGACGAGAAGCATAAGGACACGCTGAAAATCGACTTTACCGCCACAGGTGTGGTAAAAAGCGGCAATTTCACCGTGGACTTCAATACCCTTGAATACACCGGCGAGACCCTGACCTCCGAGACTGTGCCCATTGAGGATTCGCTGGTTTTCTGGCCGAAGGGCGACAGAACGACGACCTACCCATACGGCAATTACAGCGACACCTATGTCATTTACCTTGAAAATTTCAACCTCAGCTCCGTCTCCGGCAAGGTGTATTTAAAGCTCGCCCGGCCGGATGTTGAGGCGGTGGGATAGGGCGGCGGCAAGATGGAGAGGATTCCCCTGTGCAGTCGAGATTTGCTTAAGTTGAAAATTTCGCGCTTCGCGCGGGTTATCCTCTCAGTCAGCTTCGCTGACAGCTCTCCTTGTTACGACAAGGCGAGCCAAAGGATTGACGCAAATTTTTCCGCAAAGCACATTAAAAAGCACTGAAAATCAATGATTTTCAGTGCTTTTTTCTATCAATTCCAGTTTCTCTTTCCTGCTGAGCTTTTTTATCTCGCCCTCGCGGCGCAGGGCGGCGGAGGGGCTGTCGGCGCGCTCAGAGTACACAAGCTCCACCGGCAGGCGGGAGCGGGTATACTTCGCGCCCTTGCCGGAGTTGTGAGTCCTGATGCGGTGCTCAAGGTCGTTTGTCCAGCCGCAGTAGAGCGTATCGTCCGCGCAGCGAAGGATGTATACCCAGTTCATCGGCGCACTTCCCGCACATTTTTTTCAAATTTTGACCGCGCACCCATGACCTCATGGCCACAGCCCATGCACCGGAGCTTGAAATCCGCCCCGATGCGCAGCACCAGCCACTCCCTGCTGCCGCAGGGGTGGGGCTTTTTCATTGTAAGCACATCGCCAACCTGAATGTCCATCTCACACCTACTTTTTTATTTCGTCCCAATAGCGTTTGGCCGCCTGTTCGGTCTTGTTGTCGCCGTACTCGTAATAGACGGCGTTTTTGATGGGGTCGGGCAGATACTGCTGCTTGACCCAGTGGCCGGGGTAGTTGTGGGGGTATTTATAGCCCTGCTCGCGCTCAAAGCCCGTACCGTCGGCATGGACGTTCTGAAGCTCACGCGGGATGCTGCCGGTTCTCCCGGCGCGCACATCGGCAAGGGCCCTGTCAATCGCCATGCAGGCAGTGTTTGACTTCGGCGCGGTGGCGAGCAGCAGGCAGGCCTCCGCCAGCGGCAGGCGCGCCTCCGGCAGGCCGAGCTGCAAAGCCGAATCCACGCAGGCCTTCACGATGGGCACGGCCTGCGGATAGGCAAGGCCGATGTCCTCACTCGCGGAGCACAGGATGCGGCGGCAGGCACCCACAAGGTCCCCCACCTCCAAAAGCCGCGCAAGATAGTGCATCGCAGCGTCCGGGTCAGAGCCGCGCAGGGACTTCATCAGGGATGAGAGAATGTCAAAATGCTCGTCCCCCTCACGGTCATAGCGCATGGCGCTGCGCTGGGAGATGGCCTTGGCGTCCTCAAGGCTTATCTTATTGCGCGCCCCGGCGGCGGAGAAGAGCAGCTCGACCGAGTTTATCGCCTTGCGCACGTCGCCCCCGCAGGCGCTTGCCATGTGGCGGATGACCTCCGGCTCAAACTCAAGGGGGCGCTCCCTGCGGCCGTTCATGATGTCGATAGCCCGGCGCACCGCGCCCTGCGCGTCCTCGGCGGAGATTGGCTTGAACTCGAACACGGTGCTGCGGCTCAAAATGGCGTTAAAAACGCAGAAATACGGGTTTTCCGTAGTGGAGGCGATGAGCGTAATGCGCCCGTCCTCGATAAATTCCAGCAGGGACTGCTGCTGCTTTTTGTTGAAATACTGGATCTCGTCCAGATACAGCAGCACGCCGCCTGGAGCCAGAAAGGTGTCCAGCTCGTCGATAATTTTCTTAATATCGGCGATGCCCGCAGTGGTGGCGTTGAGCTTGCGCAGGCTGCGGTGCGTGCGCTGGGCGATAATACGCGCGACAGTGGTTTTCCCCGTGCCGGACGGGCCATAGAAAATCATATTCGGTATCTGCCCGCTCTCAACTATGCGGCGGAGCATCCCGTCCCGCCCTAAAATATGCTTCTGCCCGACAACATCGTCCAGACTGTCGGGGCGTATCTCATCTGCAAGAGGCTTATACATTGCCCTCACCTCGTATTGAAAAATTCAAAAAAACGCCTTCGGCTCCCTTGTGTAAAGGGAGCTGGCGCGGAGCGCCTGAGGGATTGTTTTTGCACGTTAAACGTTCTGAATAGTCCTTCTTTTTTGCAAGAATCAAAACTTTTCGCTCACAACCCCTCCGGCAAAAATCTCCGATTTTTGCCACCTCCCCTTACACAGGGGAGGCAAGGGAGCAGCTATAACAACAATGACCCTGAGCTTATAGCTCAGGGTCATTATACCATGCTCTTTCATGTTTGTCACGATTACACGTCGCGCTTTTCTATGCGGCGGCTTTTTATAATGTATATGGCAATGGCGGCGATAAGCTCCGCGATATACAGCGCGGCAAAAACGCCATCCAGCTTGCGCACCGTTCTGTGCGCGCTGTTCAAGGCATCCTGTGTAATGACCGTAATGGGCAGGCAGGTGTCGCTGGATTCATAGCGAATGATTACGGCGTTGTCGTTTCGGCGGTAATATCGCAACACCGTCTCCCCCTCGGCGTTGACAATCTCCTGCATACGGGACTTTTTCTCCGTGGTGGGGTTGCCGTCCTCGTCGTAGTAAATAATATCGTCGCTCTGCCTGTCTATGATGAGATTACCGTACTGGTCGATGCTCACTTCCGCACCTGTTGCAATATTCGTGCCGTACTGCTCGCCCACCGTCTCCTTTTGCATCATGTAGGCGGTGAAGTCCTCGTAATTGTCAAAGACAATGGTGTCGGCGTACATACTTGTATCCTCCGTCAGCAGGATATTGGCAACGAGGGTCAGCCCCATTATGCCAAGCGTTGCCAAAACGCTTATCACGCGCAGACGGCGCCGGGCGCGCTGCCTCGCGTCAAGGCTGAACAGACCGCGCTTGACGGCAATGCCCACACTTAACCATGCAACAAACATGCTCGCCAGCAAACCATAACAGCCGCAGATTGCGCCGCTGACAAGCCAGCTGTCTCCTGTAAGGCCCATATATGCGTTATACGGGAACATTATCAGCGGCAGCGTGGCGGCAAAGAGGACGATGACAGGGCCGAACACCAGCAGCGCCCGGTTCAAAATCTTGCGCCGCGCGGCCTGAATCTCAGCGCAGTCCTCCTCCACATTCAGCGAGGCCATGGCGGCCACGGTGAAGCACGCCTCGCACAGGGCCGCCGCAAGATAGAACGCGAGGGCGATGAAGAAGGCGACATATGCCTTGTTGAAGCCGACATTGCCTACCATTGCGCCGATAAATCCAGCCAGAGTTATCCCGGCGGCAATGATGCAGCGATTATTGAAGCACAAAAGGCTGCGGTTTATAAGATTTTTAAGCTGCTTTTCGCTCTTTTCCCCGGCGCGGGGCAGGCTCTCCCCTTCCTTCCTGCGCTCCCCGCGCAGAAGCTCGTCCGCCGTCACGCCGAAAATCTCCGCAATGGCGGGGATGAGACTCAAATCGGGCAGGCTCTCCTCCCGCTCCCAGCGGCTCACCGCCTTGTCGGACACATTCAGCCTCTCCGCCAGCTCCCGCTGGGTAAGCCCGCTCGCCTTCCTCAGCGCGGCGATAAAAGAGCCGATAGATTTCTTTTCCATTTTGATGTCATCCTTATTGCTTTATTGACCGGTCTGTCTGAATTCTACCAAAACGGCACACATTTTACCAGCCCGCAGACCGTAAATCTCTCTCGCTGAGCGAGAATCGGGGGAAATCAGGCGGCATCAATAGTCCTCGTCACGCTCATCTTCATCGTCCAGCATGATATACTCATTAACAAACCGCTCAAACTGCCAATCCGGGCCGTCAAACAGGAGGTCAAGCAGGACGGCTTCCATCTCGCCTTTGCTCATCTTTTTGACATATTGAACGACAGCGAACTCCAGCTCCTGTTCTTCCTTTTCGCGCTGCTCCTCTTGCTCGTAATAATGGCGCAAATCCTCAATAAACTTTTCAGCCTGCTCCGGGAAAGCCGTAAAATACATCGCGACCATGTGCTTGCACACTCGCTGCTTTCCTGTGGCAAAAGGGCATGTGCAGCTTGAGCCTTTTCTGGGGTGGTTTATGTCCACGGTTGTATCGTAAAAAGCACCATCGCTGCCGGCTACCTTACCGGTCAAAATGCCGTCGCCCCGCTTTTCCACGCATAGAACCTTTTTCGCCTCGTAGTATTCGTACCCGCGATAAGCAGACTGTGCGCTCGCCAAACTAATCACGCTCATGGTAATTCTCCTTTTCTGCTGTATATCTAAGCCCTTGGCTTTATATTACCATGCAAGCATTGAAAGTAAAAGCATTATTGCCGGATTTGCAAATTTACATCATAATGCAATTATGCTATAATAGCACCAGCAACGAAGCGGGAGGCGGAGGCACAGTGAAAATTTATACCATCATCGGCGGCGTCAATGGGACGGGCAAGAGCAGCCTGACCGGCGTGTTGAAGACGCAGTCGGCCGATCTGGGAATCATCATTGATGTGGATAAAATAACCGCGCTCAATGGCGGCAGCGCCATACAGGGCGGCAAGATTGCGCTTGAGCGCATTGATGAGTGCCTCAAAAAGAACCTCAGCTTCACGCAGGAGACCACGCTCTCCGGGCGCAGAACCGAGCTTACGGCGGCGCGCGCCAAGGAGCAGGGTTATTTTGTGCGCCTTTACTATGTGGGGCTGAATACACCGGAGGACTGCCTTGCGCGAATAGAAAACCGCGTCAGGCGTGGCGGGCACAATATCCGCGAGGAGGATGTGCAGCGGCGCTTCGCCGGGCGCTGGGAGGCAGTTTCAAAGGTGCTGCCGTATTGCGACGAGGCGCGGTTTTTTGACAATGACAACGGCTTTGTCGAGGTTGCCGAATATCAAAATGGGGAGCTTGTGCTGAAAGGAAATGTGCGCCCAGAATGGATAGTGGAGCTTGAAAAATATTTGCTCGGCAAATAAGTTGCATAAAAAACCGGGGCTGCCAGCTGGTAGCCCCGGTTTGCTTTTTAATTATTCCTCTTCGTCCTCGCTGAGGTCGAACTCAAGCGTCTCCCCGCAGTTGGGGCACTTGATGGAGCCCTCGTCCAGCGTGTCCTGATCGAAGGTTATCTCCTCGCCGCAGCCGGGGCAGGTCGCGTCATACAGCACGCCGTCATACTCCAGCTCCTCATAGTCGTCATCCTCGTCGGCTTCCTCGCAGGGGTTGAGGCAGGAGGCGCAATCGCCAAGGCAATCCTCGTCCTCATCGTCGGGCATATCCAGGTCGCAGGTCAGCTCCTCAAGATAGGTCAGGTCCTCGCTGATCTCGTCAAGAGCCTCGGCAAAGTCAAGGTCGCTGGCCTGAAGGTCCTCCACCTCGTGCGCCATGTCGGACAAAAGGTCCGTCAGTGCGCCCCAAAGCTTCCCGTCTCTGGACTCGGGCTCAACGCCCAGACCCTCAACAAGACCTTTCAGGTATGCCGCTTTTTCAACAACTGTCATGATGAAAACCTCCTTTTCGCTGGCTTCAATACTACCTCACGGACAACAATAACACTTACGCTCTGGACAGATACTCGCCGGTGCGGGTGTCGACCTTGATGCGCTCACCCTGCTCGATAAAGAGGGGGACCTTGATCTCGGCGCCGGTCTCAAGGGTGGCGGGCTTGGTGGCATTGGTGGCGGTGTTGCCGGCAAAGCCGGGGTCAGTCTCGGTGACCTCGAGCTCCACAAAGAAGGGGGGCTCAACATTGAAGACCTTGCCCTTGTAGGAGTAGATGGTGCACTCCATGTTCTCCTTGACGAACTTGAAATTGTCGCCCAGGACGGACTCGTCCACCGGCTCGAGCTCATAGGTCTCGGGGTTCATGAAGTAATAAAGGTTGCCGTCGGCATAGCTGTATTCCATGTTCATACGGTCAACAGTCGCGTTCTCAAACTTCGCGGTGGGGTTGAAGGAAGTTTCGGTGACGGCGCCGGTGATAACGTTCTTCATCTTGGTGCGGACAAAGGCCGCGCCCTTGCCGGGCTTAACGTGCTGGAACTCAACGACCTGCATAACCTGGCCGTCCATCTCAAAGGTAACGCCGTTTCTGAAATCGCCTGCTGTAATCATAAATGGGACCTCCCGAACAAAAAATATCTTTAATAAAATTTTAGCGCTTATATATTACAGTATAAACGCTCTTTTTGCAAGCCTTTTCTTGCATATCCGGCGCAGGATGTGGTAAAATTCAGGTGAATTTCACGGAAGAGGTCACAGCAATGTTCAAAGGCTTCACAAAAGATACCGCCGAGTTTTTCTGGGGTATCAGTTTCAATAACGAGCGGGAGTGGTTTCTCCCGCGCAAGGCGCTGTTTGAGGAGTGTGTCCACCAGCCGATGAAGGCGCTGGGGGCGGACTGTCTTGAGATGATGAACGCGCGCTTCCCAGGGGAGGATTTTCAGCTGCACGTCTCCCGCATCTACCGGGACGCGCGGCGGCTCTTCGGGCGCGGGCCTTTTAAGGACCACATGTGGTTTTCCATCTGGAGCAAGCGGCGCTCCCAGCTCGCGCCGGACTTCTGGTTTGAGATCGGCGCGGCGCGGTATGAGTACGGCATGGGCTTTTCCGAGCCGACCCCCGCGCTGATGGCGGCCTTCCGCAAGGCGATCGACGCAAACCCCGCCCGCTTTGAGCGGACAGCGGCCAAGATTGAGGACAGCGGTTGGTTCGTCGGCGGGCAGGAGTATAAGCGCCCGAAGGGTAAGGCCGAGGGGCACACCGCCAACTGGTATAACCGCCGCACGCTGTATGTGACCCATAGGGTCGACTGCGGCGGCGAGGAGCTGACTGAGGCGCTGCCCAAGACCGTATGTGCTGCGTATCTTGAGCTCATGGAGCTTTACGATTTTCTGTCGGAGGCGGCGCTGGCCGCAGAAACGGAGGGGACATGAACAGGGTATCTGTCATTATGCCGGCCTACAACGCGGAGAAATTCATCGAGGGCTCGGTAAAAAGTGTGCTCAGCCAGAGCCATGAGGACTTGGAGCTTATAGTCATTGACGACGGCTCGCGCGACAGCACTGCCGAAATCCTGCGCCGGATGGCAGCGGAGGATGCGCGCCTGCGCCCGGTGAGCGTCCAAAACGGCGGCCCCGCCATGGCCCGCAACCGCGCGCTGGAGCTTATCTCCCCGGAGGCGGAGTATGTGATGTTCATCGACGCGGATGACGCCCTCGCGCCTGACGCGGTGGAATACGCCCTCAGGGGCGCCGCCGGGGCGGATATGGTCGTATTTGGCTACGCGATAGACAATGTTGATGGCTCATCCCGGGAGTATAACGAGCCGGAGCAGAGCATTGACCGTTCGGAGCTGGGGCAGAGTCTTGCGCGGCTTTATAAGGCAAATCTGCTCAATCAGGTCTGGGGTAAGCTCTATTCGGCGGCGCTGCTGCGGAATAACAGCATCCGCTTTCCCGACTACCGCTGGGGCGAGGACCGGCTTTTCATCTTCTCCTGCCTTGAAAAGGTCCGGCGCATAACGGTGCTGCCTGAGTGCAAATATCATTATATCATGCACGAGGGCGAGAGCCTCATCACCCGCTATTACGACAAAAAATTTGCCGTCTGTCTTGAGATTGACCGGCGCGTTCAGGCTCTCTGCCGGGAGCTTGGCGCGGAGGACGAGGCGGATTTTCGCTACATGTTTGCAAAGAGCATTTTCTCCTGCCTTACGAATCTTTTCTCCCGCTCCTGCACGCTCAGCCGCGCCGAGAAGCGCCGCATTGCTGAGGAGATAATCACGAACGAGCATGTCCTCGCCCGCTGCCGGGACACCTCCGGCGGCCTTCCCACGGAGACGCTCTGCCGCGTCCTCCGCAGCGGAAGCCCCGACTTGACCCTCACCGCGTTCAAGGCCGTGGCCAAGACCGGGGAAGTCGCCCCCGCGCTGTTTACGAAGCTGAAGCATAGGAAATAGGAAGAAGCCCCAAACAGGGGGCTTCTTCCTATTTTATCCGTACTGCTCCGCCGTATAGATGCCCATGCGGCTTTGAATCTGCCGGGCGGCCTCAGCGGCGGTGAATTTGCCGCCGAGATAGGCGTTTATTGCCTCGCTCATCACATCCATGACCGCCTCATCGGTGCAGACGATTTTCTCCGTACCGTACACCAGCTCCCGCAGGGCGTCCGCGTCCTGCTGATTGAAAGCCTCATAGGGCAGGTCCTTCTGTTCGGTATTCCACGCGAGTTCGGCGGCAATCGCCGCTTCAAAGCTCTCTTTAACCGCGGGGATGCCCTTTCGCAGCTGCGGCTCTTCCTCGCCGACAATAAAGGTACGCACGAAGCGCCACGCCGCGTCGCGGTTGGCGGAGGATGCGGCTATGCCAAGGCTTGTGGATGAGCCAAGGGTATACATGGCCTCAGGAAGAGCGCCCAGGCTGCCCATATTGCCGGGGCTGCCCAGCGGCATGAAGTAGCTGCCTGTACCGTCCGCGCTGGGAAAACCGACACTGATATAATCCCCGTGCATTGCGGAGCGGGTGCGAAAGCCCGCCTCCCTTGCGTAATCATAGCTGATTTCAAAGAGGAAGGTGCGCTGCATAGGTGCAGCCTCCGTCTCCGCCAGCGTTTTCAAAAGCTCGAGCCAGCGGGCAAATTCCGGGCTGTCAAAATAGGCCGTTCCGGTATTTTTATCCATAAATTCCGCTGATGCCGCCCATGAAAAGAGCGTTATCAGCTTGTCCTGTCCGGTCGGGACATTCAGCTCAGGGTGCTGCGCGATGAGGCTTTTTATGTTTTCGACTGTCCACGCATCCTCTGCAAGCTCCGGGTGTGTATACATTGTGAGCATGGTATACCTGTCTACATATTCATATATTCCGCCACCCTTCATCATGCTCCTTAGCAGGGTGGGGATAAAATCCTCGCGGCTTATAGTCTCGTCCGCGTCAATATAGGGCAGTATATCAACAAGCAGATGCCTGTCCACCGCGCCCTCGGGCAGAAGGCTCGTGTCAATGATGTCGGCCTCCGCCCCAGTGGCGATGTCCATCAGGATTTTGCCGCGCTCGGTGTCATTGTGATAGATAAACGGCTTAATTTCAACACGAAATTCCGGGTCTGAGTTGTTGAAGCGGATTATCGCGTCCTTCAGCTTGTCTGCGCAGAAATAGGAATCGTTTACAAGGGCATAATCCTCGCCCGAGGCGTCGCCAAGGCAGGCGAGCGTGAGCGTTTTTCTCAGCGGCACTTCGCCCATGCTTATCTTTGAAATCCGGTCGGTAATATGAAAAATGTCGCCGTTTGAGTTTTCAAGCCCCTTCCAGCCGTAGAGCCTGCTGTAGCTGAGCGCCACATCCATCCAGCGAAAAACCTCTGTCTCCTCCCCGGTGGCGGGGTCAACGCTGTATAAAATGCTGTCCTTCGTGGTCAGAAAATGTCCGAGGCTGCTGCAATAGACGGCCTGGTCATAGATGGCCTCGATGGGGCTGCCAAATTGCAGCGTATCCGTGTCAATCTCCGCAAGCCCTGACTCCGACTGGGAGTAGAGCCTGCCGCCAATGCGCGCGTGCAGTCCATCGCCCTGAAGGTTCAGTGCGGGGCTGCCTGTCACATTGGCCTCTGGGTCAATCAGATATGTCGTGCCGCCATCGCCCAAGAGCGCTCTGCCGGAGTCCAGCGCGATGAACGACATGAAATAGGTGTTGGCACTGCAAAAGCTCACCGGCCGCCATGTCTGCACACCGGAAGCGCAATCAATATGCAGCAGAAAATAGCCAAGCTCCCGCGAGAAATCGTTATTCGCCGATTCCTCATCAGTTACATTCTCCCGGAAAAGAAGCCAGAACGAGTCCTCGGTTGCGGAAAAAAGCGAAGGCTGGGGATTAACGGCTTCACCCTTTTCAAGGCCATAGCGTGTCCACTGCTCGGTCAGGGTGTCAAAGCCCGCTATCTCCACCACGCCGTCGGTGGTCTGCACCACGAGGTAAATTGTGTCCCCCACAATCTCCGAGCCGCCGAAGGATACGATCCAGTCAGGGTTTTCAATCTCCGTGCAGATATAGCCGGGCACGGTTTTGACCTCGGTTACAGCCGCACTCGGCTCAACAATCGGCGGTACGCTCTGCGCCGGCTCTGGCAGCTGCGGCTCTTCCTTTGCGCTCTTCCCGCAGGCCGACAGGCTCAGCAGCATACCGACAGCAAGCAGCAGGCAAAGCAGCTTGTAAGCTCTAAGTTTTTGCATACAGACACCCCCTTGTTTTCCCGAAATTTACAGTCAGATAAACCACGGCTTTTTCGGCGCGTTGCTTTGTTTCATTGCTCCCATTTACAATCCGTCCGTCACATCAAACTGCACCAAAACATTATTTTCATCATAAACCGGGAAAATCCATATGCCCTCCCACGGGATTTCGTCTTTATATGTCAAATAGTACGCATCGCCCTCTGTCGCCAATGGAGCATCCGAGTATGAGCGCTCAACTTCTGCGCGCGATGCACCTATGTCTATCCCGCCGCGCAGGGGCAGCAAGCCGGGCTTTTCCACCGTTAGCTTGCAAATGCTCCCCGCCAGATCGTCGTCAAGAATGCCAAACGAGAAGCCGTCATAGTACAGCGTTATATATACGAGGTGGCGCTCCCCGTTCTGGTAGCAGTTATAATCATATTCGCTTCCCTTCGGCGTGCCGTACACTCTGATGGTGTCCTCCCCGGTTTTGACATAGTTGAAAAACCGGGTATAGCACGCGAAGTTTCGCTCATCGTGTATCTTCCCGTAAATCAGCAGCGCCACAGCGATTACAACAACAAAAAGTGCAGAAAGTCTGATTTTCTTCTTCATCGCTTACCCTGCTCCTTTCGCGCTTATATCCTATAATATCCGTTAATCCCGGTCAAGGCTTATTGCCGATATTAAGCAAAATTAAGATTCTCCACGCCGTTGACAAAGCTGTTTTGGGTATAGTATAATGCGTATAGAAAAGGCGCTGCCGGTAAACGGTTCAGCCCTTTGGAATTACGATTGAAGTAACCGCTATCTTTTGGGTGAGAGGGCGGTTACTTCTTCTTGCTTATCTGAACTAACAGACTTGCAAAGCTGATTACCACAAGCAGGAACTGAAAAAGCTCCGAATATGTAATCATAGCACCACCTCCCTTTCGGGAAAGTGGCCAAACCGCCTACCGTATATGGCAGCGCCTGCTTCTATTAGAAGCGACTATATTTTATCTTAGATAATGGTATTTGTCAATTTTTACCTGTTTCGCGCGCAAAAACCGCACAGCCGCCGAAATTCGGCGGCTGTGTCATTACTTCATTTTACAGTATTGCGTTGATGGCTTCCTCGACCTTTTTGGCCACATCCTCGGGGACGATCTTTTTGCTGACCACGAGATCAAAAACCTCGCCGCAGGTCTTCTTGTTGAAGAGCTTAATGGGGTATTTCATGATGTTCGGGGCGTACTGCTTGATGATGTCAACGCACTTGGGGTTGTCAAAGCACTCTTTGACAGTTATGGTTCTGAAGCTCATGTTGTTTCCTCCATATAAATTTTTCGTTTGGTCTGTCTGCATTTTAACATTATTTTCCGCCTCAGTCAACGGCGTTTATCGCTGCCAAGGCACAACGGATGCCATCGAGTGCTGCGGAGGAGATGCCCCCGGCGTAGCCCGCGCCCTCACCGCAGGGATAGAGCCCCGCGATATCGGACTGTAAATTCCTGCCGCGCAGGATGCGCACAGGGCTTGAGGAGCGGGTTTCCGGCGCGGTCATGACCGCCTCCGGCGCGTCAAAGCCGCGCAGCTTCCTGCCCAGCTCCGGGAGCGCCGCCTCAATGACGGAGCATATCTTCTCCGGCAGGACCTGCCGCAGCTCACCCCAGACAACGCCGGGTCTGTAACTGGGCGCGACCGAGCCGGCCCCGGTGCTGGGACGATGGGCAAGGAAATCCCCCACCAATTGAGCGGGGGCGCGGTAGTCCCCACCGCCGTAAGCATAGGCCGCGCGCTCGATCTCCCGCTGCCAGTACATGCCCGAGAGCACGCCCTCGCCGGGAAAGTCCTCGGTATGCAGGGTCACAAGCAGGGCGGAGTTTGCGTTCTCCCCGTCGCGCTTTGAATAGCTCATGCCGTTGGTGACAACGCCGCCAAGCTCTGACGCGGCGGCAAAGACCTCTCCCCCCGGGCACATACAGAAGGTGTAGGCGCTGTTTCCGTCGGGCAGGTGGACGTTGAGGGAGTAATCCGCCGGGGGCAGCGCCCCGCGCTGCCTGCCGTACTGTGAAAAGTCTATGTCCGCCTGCCTATGTTCTATGCGCACGCCCATGGAAAAAGGCTTCGCCTCCATGGGGACGCCCTGCCCCAGCAGCGTCTCAAAGGTGTCGCGCGCCGAGTGCCCGATGGCAAGGATAAGCGCCGAGCAGGGTATCACCCGCTCGCCCGCCGCGTCCTCGACACGTGCGCCGCAGACCGCGCCGTCCTGCATTTCAAGGGCGGTGAGCTTGGTGTTAAAAAGCACCTGCCCGCCGCGGGCGATTATGTCTTTTCTGATGTTCTGCACTACATCAATGAGTATGTCGGTTCCGATATGGGGCTTCGCGTCGTAAATTATATTCTCCGGCGCGCCGTGGAGCACAAACTGCCGCAGCATCCAGCCCATGCGGGCGTCCTTGACGCCGGTGTTGAGCTTGCCGTCGGAAAATGTGCCCGCGCCGCCCTCACCGAACTGCACATTGCACTCGGTGTCAAGCTTGCCCCCGGCGCGGAAGGCATCGACCAGCGCCTTGCGGCTCATGGCATCGCGCCCGCGCTCGATGACGATGGGTTTTGCCCCCGCCATAGCCAGCACCAGCGCCGCGAACATTCCGCCCGGCCCAAAGCCCACAACCACGGGCGGCAGCTCCGGGGTAAACGCCGGAATATCCAGCTCCGGCTCGGCATAGGGCGCAGCGTCCCGGCTGTTGAGGCGCTTTAAAAGCTTATCCTCCCCGCTGACGCTGACCGCCGCGGAGCAGACATAGTGAATATCGTCCTTCTTCCGCGCATCGAGAGAGCGCTTTATGAGGCGCAGCTCCCCTATCCTATCCTCGGAAACGCGCAGCTTTTTGGCGGCTCTCTGCCGCAGCGCCTCCACCGGCTCACCCGGCATGAGGCGCAGATCACGCACAAGTATCATCGGCCGAGCCTCCCCGCCAAGCGGCCGCTGGCCCATGCCCACTGGAGGTTATAGCCGCCGCAGTCCCCGTCAATATCCAGCAGCTCACCGCAGACAAAAAGCCCGGGGCAGATGCGGCTTTCCAAGGTCTGGGGGTCAAAATCCCCGGTCATCAGCCCACCGGCTGTGACCTGCGCCGCGTCAAAGCCTTCCGTGCCGCGAAGCTTGAGCGCAAAGTCCTTGCAGCTCTCGGCGGCGGCGCGCAGGTCCTTATCCGAGAGGCCGCCCAGCGCGGCTGCGCGGTCAAGGCCCGCGTATTTGACTATCATGCGGCCAAGGCGGTTGTGGAGCATGCCGGTGAAAAGCTCCTCGGCCAAAAGCTCCGGCAACTGCTCCCTCCGGCGGCGCAGCATCTCGAGCACATCCCCGCTCGAATAGCCGCGCATGAAATCCAAATGCACCTGCCCGCCCTCGGCGCAGAAGGCGGCGGCGCGGGAGATGTCAAACGCCGCAATGCCGGAGACACCCTTTTCCGTAAACTGTATCTCCCCCGCGCTCTCGGCGAGGGTCCTGCCCCCGGCGGTGAGCCATATTCTGCCATCGGCGCGCACGCCCTTGAGCGCCCGGGGGTAGTCCGCCTCGGTGGTGAGCTGCACAAGCGCCGGGTGCAGCGCCGTGCGCTGGTGGCCAAGCGGCGCGAGGAGCTTGTATCCGTCCATCACACCGCCGAGCTTCCCGCCCGCAGCGCCCCCGCAGGCGACGATGAGCTTGTCGGCATAAATCCCGCCCTCATCGGTGATGATGGTGTAGCCCTTTTTCTCCCGGCGAAGCTCCCGCACGGGGCAGGCCGTCATCAGCTCCACACCCCGCTTTTCAAGCGCAAAGCGCAGCACATCCAGCACGCTGTTGGCGGAGTTTGAGAGCGGATACACCCGCCCGCCGTCCTCCGTCACCGTTAAAAGCCCCAGGCCATGGAAAAACTCAAGCGCCGCCGCGGGCGGGAACTTCTCCAGCGCGGGCAGCACAAATTCCGGGTGCTTGCCGTGGTAATTGGTAAGGCCCGCCCCGGTATTTGTAAGGTTGCAGCGCCCGTTGCCGGTGGCAAGGAGCTTGCGCCCTATGCGCTGCTGCCGCTCGATGAGCAGCACCCTGTTATTCTTATCCTCCGCCGCGGTTAGTGCCGCCATAATGCCCGACGCGCCGCCGCCGATGACCGCGATTTTGTTCATATCTTGTCTCCCGATTTATCTGTCCGTAAGCGCTATCAGGGTGCAGAGGCCCTCCCCCGCATAGATACCCACAAAGTGCCCGGTATCTGTTTTGGCGTATTTCGCCGTCACCCGCTCCTGTCCGGTCACGGGCTTGGAGTAGCTGATATTTATCTCCGCAAAGTCCGCAGACTCGTATACCTCCTGCGGCAGGGCCTCCAGCGCGAAGAGAATATACCGCGTGTTGTGGACATGGCGGTTAAAATCAATGTCGCTCCGGCGCAGGGTGATGCTCTGCTCCGCCGTGTACTCCTCGGGCGCGCGCAGACGGGGCGCGGCGCTTTCAAAGGCGAGCTTCTCCTCCGGGGAATACGCCGCGATAAGCTCCTGACTTACGCGGGTGAGCCTGCCGCTTGCCATGTCGAGCAGGCACAGCTTTGCCTCGGCGCGCATAAGCTCCGCCCCGTTCTCGTCTGTGACGATATAATCGCGGAACACTGCGGGCGCCTCGGCCTTACCGCGCACCCAAGTCGTGATGCTCAGCTTCTCCGTGCTCTCAATCGGGCGGCGCAGGGATATCCGCCAGCTTGTCAATATCCAGGCGATACCCCGGCGGGTGCCGGAGATGACAGAATCATCCGCAAGGTCTGAATGGTGCCCGCTCACAGTCTCAAGCATCTGAAGAATCGCCTCGTATGACATTTTCCCGCGCCGGTCAAGGTCGGAAAGCCGCGGCGCATAGCTCTCGTTATAAAACATCTGTATTCCCTCGCATTGTGAAAACATTTTCCTGTATTATATCAAGCGACGGGCAAATTGGCAATCGGAAAGCTGTACATTGGGCAAAACAAATGGTATACTATTATAATATGACAGTTTATTAAGCAGACGGGAGTCGAACACAATATGCAGATTATCATAGCCGGTGCAGGAAAAGTCGGCCATACCGTGGCGGAGACGCTCTCCGACGAGGGGCACGACATCACCGTTATCGACCAGGACCCGAACACAATACAGATCCTTTCAAACACGCTGGACGTTATATGCGTTGAGGGCAGCGCCACCAACCCCGAGACGCTTCTTGAGGCGGGCGCGGCCACAGCGGACCTGCTCCTCGCCGCGACGGAGATGGACGAGGCGAACATGGTCTGCGGCATATCCGCCCGCAAGCTCGGCACGCGCCATGTGGTCAGCCGCATCCGCGACCCGGAATACCTCAAGCAGACCAATTTCCTGCGCAACGCGCTGGGGCTGGACGTGGTGCTCAACCCCGAGTACGAGTGCGCGATGGAGATATCCCGCGTGCTGCGCTTTCCGAGCGCCGTCCGGGTGGACGCGTTTTCCAAGGGCAATGTTGAGATCATCGAGCACCGCATCCGCGAAAACAGCAAGCTGGACGGGGTGCAGCTAAAGCTTCTGCCCAAAATGTTCAACGCCAAGGTGCTTGTCGGCGTTGTCGAGCGCGGCGGGGAGGCTGTTATCCCCAACGGCGATTTTGTCCTGCGCAGCGGGGACAAGCTCAGCGTCACCGGCTCATTTTCCGAGCTGCGCCGCTTCTTCATCTCCGCCGGGGAATACCAGAAGCCCGTGCGCAAGGTCATGCTCATGGGCGGCGGCAGAGTCGCGGCTTATCTCGCGCGGACGCTTATTGAAAGCGGCATAAGCGTCACTATCGTTGAGCGCAGCCGCCAGCGCTGTGAGCAGCTTTTTGAGCTTATCCCCAAGGCGCACATCGTCTGCGGGGACGCAACGCGCAAGGACGTCCTGCTCGAGAGCGGTATCCAGAGCACCGACGCCTTTGTCTCACTCACCGGGGACGATGGGGACAATGTAATCACCGCGCTCTACGCCCGCAGCTTCAATGTGGGCAAGGTCGTTGTCAAGGTCAACAAGGAGCACTTCACCACCATTCTGGAGCAGTCCGGGCTTGACAGCGTGGTTACACCCAAGCAGCTGGTCGCCCTGAAGCTCGCGCGCTATGTCCGCGCCATGCAGAACTCCGAGGGCGGCAGCATGGAGACTCTCTACCGCCTTGCCGACGGAAAGGTCGAGGCGCTGGAATTTAAGATCGACGCAAGCGCCGCCTTCCTCAACACGCCGCTCAAGGACCTGCGCCTCAAGCCGAACATCCTTATCTGCGCCATTATCCGTAACGGCAAGAGCATCGTGCCTGACGGCAGCTCTGTCATCCTCCCCGGCGACCATGCCATCATAATCACCGCCGCCGGCCGGCTTAAAGACATAAATGCGATAATCGAGGATAAATAATGAACTATCGAATGATCTGCCGCGTGCTCGGCGCCATTCTCCTGTGCCTTGCGGCGCTGCTGCTGCTGCCGCTTATCGCGGGGCTGTGCTATGGGGAGAATGTGCTGAATTTTGCCGTGAGCATCGCGGTTGCCGCCGCTATTGGCGCGCTGCTGCGCCTTGTAAAGCCCAGAGACAGCCGCCTTTTCGCGCGCGACGGCTTTACCATTGTGGGCCTGGGCTGGATACTGATGGCTCTTATCGGCGCGCTGCCCTTTGTAATAAGCAGCAGCATCCCCAATTATATTGACGCCGTTTTTGAAACTGTCTCCGGCCTGACCACCACTGGCGCGTCCATCCTGAATGACGTCGAGGCCATGCCGCGCGGGGATATGTTCTGGCGGCAGTTTACCCACTGGATAGGCGGCATGGGTGTGCTTGTGTTCATCATGGCGGTGCTGCCGGGCGGCAATGAGCACTCCATGCACATCATGCGCGCCGAGGTCCCCGGCCCCACCGTGGGCAAGCTCGTGCCCCGGGCGAGAGAAACCGCCACAATTCTCTACCTTATTTATATTGCCCTCACGGTTGCCGAGACGGTGCTGCTGCTCTGCGGCGGCATGAGCTTTTATGACGCGCTGCTGCACGCCTTCGCCACCGCCGGCACGGGCGGCTTCTCCACAAGGGCCGCGAGCATCGCCGCCTTTGACAGCCTGTATATTGAGCTTGTCACCGCCACATTTATGATTCTCTTCGGCGTCAACTTCAACCTCTATTTCCTGCTGCTCATAAAGCGCGGGAAGGACGTCTTGAAAAACGAGGAGCTGCACTGGTATCTCGGCATTGTCACGGCGGCGGTGCTGGCCATCGCTCTGGGCATCAGCAAGCTCTACGGGGGCTTTGGCATCGCCCTGCGGCACAGCTATTTTTATGTCGCGTCAATTATCAGCACCACGGGCTTCTGCACGGTGGATTACACCGTCTGGCCTGAGTATTGCAAGTGGATACTGGTGCTCTTGATGTTCACCGGCGCCTGCGCGGGCAGCACCGGCGGCGGGCTTAAAATCTCCCGCGTCGCCATTCTCGCCAAGACCGCCCGGGTGGAAATCAAGCAGACCGCCCACCCCCAGAGCGTGAGCCTTGTGCAGCTGGACGGGCGCCGCGTCAGTGACGGGACGATCAGGGCCGTGGGCGTGTACTTCGCGCAGTATATCTTCTTTCTGCTGCTGTTCACCTTTATTGTCTCGCTCGACGGCTATGATATCGCAACGAATTTCACCGCCGCGCTCTCCTGCCTTTCAAATATCGGGCCGGGTATGTCTCTCATCGGCCCGACCGGGAATTTTGACATTTTCTCGCATGGGGTCAAGGCCGTCCTGTCGCTGGCGATGCTCATCGGCAGGCTGGAAATTTACCCGATTCTGGTGCTTTTCTCGCGCCATGCCTGGCGGGTGTAGGCTTCTGGCAGACGGGCGGCATAATCTGCCGCCCGCCTGCTTTATCAAAAAATTTTAATTTAGGGCTTGACTCCAGCGCTTCTTTGTGGTATCCTTACTGAGCTAACAAGATATCGCGGGGTAGAGCAGCTGGTAGCTCGTCGGGCTCATAACCCGGAGGTCG
>URPA01000030.1 GCA_900549545.1 uncultured Eubacteriales bacterium | reverse complement strand
ACGAGGAGCTGCCGGAGAACACGCGCAAGTACATCGAGTATTTGGAAGAGGTGTGCGGCGTGCAGCCGGGGCTCAAGTGGCCCAACGACCCTATCCTGAACGGCAAAAAGCTCAGCGGCATTTTGACGGAGCTTTCCCTGGAGGCAGAGAGCGGGCGGCTTCAGTATCTGGTGGTGGGCATCGGCGTGAATGTGAACACCCCGCCGGAGAGCTTTTCCCCCGCGCTGCGGGACGCGGTCTGCTCAATATACGGCAGCACCGGGCGCAAGACGGATATGCAAGCCTTTGCTCGGCGGTTAATCGCGGAGCTGGACGGGCTTTTCCCCCTCTGGGAGAGCGACAGCGGCGCGTTTTTGCCCGAATACCGCCGCCGCTGCTCCACACCGGGGCAGGATATCCTTGTCCTGCAAAACGGCACGAGCCGCCCCGCGCGCGCCGTGGGTATAAACGACGATATGTCCCTGCAAATCATCGGGGAGAACGGCCCGGAGGCCCTCCGCTTTGGGGAAATTTCGATAAGGCCCGCCCATGTCAAAGACTTTTGACAGCGCTCTGCGCTCTTTTGTGGTATAAGAGTGACAGGTCAGGAGGGAATGAACATGGAAATCGGCGCTCAGATAAAAAAATACCGCGACGCGCAGGGGCTTTCGCAGGAGGCGCTTGCGGAGAAAATTTTTGTGACCCGGCAGACGGTTTCCAACTGGGAGACCGGGAAGAGCTATCCCGATGTGCACAGTCTTATGCTGCTGGGCGGCGTGTTCGATGTGTCTCTTGACCAATTAGTCAAGGGGGATATTGAAATTATGAAAAAGGAAATCGACAAGGCGGAGGTTGCGGAATTTAACCGGCTGGGCAAGATACACAGCGCGCTGTTTATCTTGAACATTCTGGCGTTTATCCCGCTGGTGGTGTTTTTGAAAAAAGTCGGATTTTACATCTGGCTGGTTTTGTGCCTTATATCTCTTGTGTCTGCCTTCCGGGTGGAAAAGCTCAAGAAGAAGCACGACCTGCACACCTACAAGGAAATCGTCGCCTTCAGCGAGGGCAAGTGTCTTGATGAGATTCAGACCCAGCGCGAGATAGGCAAGCGCCCGTATCAGGCGGTGCTAAAGCCCCTCGCCGGCGCTGCGGCGGGGATTCTCGTGGCCGCGATTGCGGGGCTTTTATTAAAGCTGCTTAACTGACAACCGGCGGAGCTTATGCTCCGCCGGTTTTTAGTTTGACAGTCTCAAACTCCATATTCATTAAATCAAAATAATACAGCGTCCCGCGCTCGACCGGGCGGGCGGTCAGCAGCTTCACGCACAGCGCCGCCTGCATCGATGCGCAGAGGGCGGGGGTAAAGCTCAGCGCGCTTTTATCGCGCATCTCTGTGTTTTCCGGATACAGCGCATCGATAAGCCCGTCCCCGGGCAGAGACACAGCCGCCTGAGCCACCCAGCCGGAAATCGCCCCGTAGACATACGGCACGCCCGCCTTGACGCAGGCCGCCGCCAGCACACGCCGGGCGGGGATATTATCCAGCCCGTCAAGCACCACATCACAGCCGGAGATAAGCTCCCCGGCGTTATTTTCATCGAGCCAAGCCGTGACCGATTCAAGCTCGCAACCGGGGCCAACGCGCCGCACCCGCTCCGCAGCGGCCTCGGCCTTGGAGCGGCCTATAAGCGCCCGCTCGCTGAGAAGCTGGCGGTTCAGGTTGCTCTCGTCAAAAACGTCCCCGTCCACGGCGCGGATATGACCCACCCCGGCGCGGCAGAGAAGCTCGATCAGATATCCTCCCAGTCCGCCGCAGCCGATGATGGCCACACGCTTTTCCCGCAGCAGGGCGCACTCCGCCGCAGTGAGCGCCGGAATGTTTCTCTCATAGCGTTTTTCTGTCATGTCATCTCTCCTTCTGCGGATAATCTTGCCTTCTATTTTACTTTTTTACCCGCGCGCTCGTCAAGCCCCGGCCCAATATAGCGTTTTGCCCTTGTGCAGCGGCTATAAAAAAGTGTATAATAACAGAAAATTCATTCAAGAGGTCTGCGATGTTAAGTGTAAAAACCCCGGAAGAGGTTCTGAGAATAATAGAAAGCGAATTTGCTCCCCTGCCCGGCCGGGCGGAGGCCGTCCCGCTCACCGCCGCTGTCGGCAGAGTTCTGGCGGAGGATGTGACCGCCGCAGAGTTTGTCCCCGCCTTTGACCGCTCCACCGTGGACGGGTATGCCGTCCGCGCGCGGGACACCTTTGGCTGCTCCGACGCTATCCCCGCCATTTTGTCGCTGAGCGGTCAGGTGCTGATGGGTCAGGGGGCACAGATGCCCTTGGAGCCGGACTGCTGCATAGCCGTCCCCACCGGGGGCGCAGTCCCCGATGGGGCGGACAGCGTTGTGATGCTCGAGTACACCGAGGACTACGGCGACGGCAGCATAGGCATTGCCAAAGCCGCAGCGCCCGGGCAGAACATGATTTTCAAGGGGGACGATGTGTTCCCCGGAAAGCCGGTGCTCGAAAAGGGCCGCCTGCTCACCGACAGGGACATTGGCGCGCTCGCCGCCATAGGCTGCGTGAATGTGCCGGTAGTGAAAAAGCCCCGCGTGGGCATAATCTCCACCGGGGATGAGCTTGTCCCGCCCGAGCAGGCCCCCGGCCCGGGGCAGATCCGCGATGTGAACGGCCCGATGCTTCAGGCCATGTTCATGGCCGCCGGGGCGGAGGTCGAGTATTACGGCATAATAAAGGACGAGCGCGAGCGGCTGTCTGCCGCTGTCAAGGCCGCAGAGGCCGCCTGTGACATGGTGGTCATCTCCGGCGGAAGCAGCGTCGGCGTGAAGGACGCGACCTGCGAAATTATTGAATCCATGGGCACGCTTTTGCTCCACGGCATAGCCATCAAGCCCGGCAAGCCCACCATCCTCGGCAAATTCGGCGAGAAACCCATTATTGGCCTGCCCGGCCACCCCGTGGCGGCGTATTTTGTGACGAAGCTGTTCATTCTGTCGCTTCTCAGCCGCCTGATGGGGCAGAAGGTGCGGACGTTCACGGTGAGCGCATACCTCGCCGAGAGCGTGAGCGCGAACCACGGCCGGGCGCAGTACCAGTGCGTCAGGCTTATAGAGGAGCAGGGGCGGCTTGTCGCCTACCCCATCCGCAGCAAGTCCGGGCTTATAACCACCCTTGCCGGGGCGGACGGCTTTTTCTGCATCGGCCGCGACTGCGAGGGGCTGCCGGAAAACGCCGAAATTCAGGTAATAACCCAGTGACAGGAGGGCATATCTTGGCTTTTACATATCTCACGAATGTTCCGCTTGAGCAGGCGAAGAGCGACTATCTCAGCTTACTCAAGGGGCAGGGCTACGCGTCCGGAACAGAGCTTATCCCGGTGCAGCAAGCCTGCGGCAGGGTAACGGCGGAGGCGGTCTACGCCCATATCTGCGCGCCGCACTACGCCGCCAGCGCCATGGACGGCGTGGCCGTCGTCGCCGCTGACAGCTTCGGCGCGACGGAGACGACCCCCGTCACCCTCCGGCCCGAGCAGTTCACCGTTTTAGACACCGGGGACCCCATCCCCGAGGGGCGGGACGCCGTTATCATGGTGGAGGATATCGTCAAAAACTTAGACGGCAGCATCACCATCCACTCCGCCGCAGCGCCCTGGCAGCACATCCGCCAGATTGGCGAGGATGTCTGCGCCGGGGAGATGATTCTCCCCGCCCACACGGAGGTCAGCCCCGCCGCCATCGGGGCAATGCTTGCCGGGGGCGTGCTGGAAATTTCCGTCATCAGCAGGCCGCTGGTGGGCATCATCCCCACCGGGGACGAGATAATTCCCCCCTGCACCGACCCCAAGCCCGGTGACATTATGGAGTTTAACTCCTCCATTTTCTCGGCAATGCTCTCCCGGTGGGGCGCGGAGAGCCTGACCTATCCCATCGTGCCTGATGAGTTTGATAAGATAAAAGCCGCCGTCTCCAAGGCCTCGGCGGAGTGCGACCTTGTCATTCTCAACGCAGGTTCCTCCGCCGGGCGGGAGGATTTTTCCGCCCGCGTCATCGCAGAGCTGGGGCAGGTGCTGTATCACGGCATCGCCATGAAGCCCGGCAAGCCCGCGATTCTCGGCTGCATCGGGGCAACGCCCGTTTTGGGTGTCCCCGGCTACCCGGTTTCCGGCATAATTGTTATTGAGGAGCTGCTCAAGCCCCTTATCGACTACTGGCTCAGCTCCCCCGCCGCGCCGGTGCAGACCGCCTTGGCGACGCTGACGCGGCCCGTGGTCTCGGGGCTTAAATATGAGGAGTTTGTCCGCGTGCGGATGGGCTATGTGGGCGGAAAGCTCATGGCCTCCCCCCTCAACCGGGGCAGCGGCGTTGTCTCCAGCTTCATGAAGGCTGACGGGCTGCTCACCGTCCCGCAGGGTGTGGAGGGCTATGAGGCCGGGGCGCAGGTGCCCGTGCGGCTTCTGAGCCGGGAGGAGAAGCTTAAAAACACGCTTGTCGTCATCGGCAGCCATGACCCGCTGCTCGACGACCTTGCAAATCTGATGCACCTCGAAAACAACAATGTGTACATGAGCTCGGCCCACGTCGGCTCTATGGGCGGGATAATGGCCGTCCGCCGGGGCGAGGCCCACGCCGCGGGCTGCCATCTGCTGGACACCGAGAGCGGCGAATACAACCGCGCGTTTATAAAAAAGTACTTCCCCAATGGCGGCGTGAAGCTGCTGCGCTGCGTCGGGCGGCAGCAGGGGCTGATGCTGCAAAAGGGCAACCCCCTCGGCATTGAAAAATTTGCCGACATTGCCCGCCCCGGCCTGCGCTACGTAAACCGGCAGAAGGGCTCGGGCACACGCATCCTGACCGATTATCTCTGCAAAAAAGAGGGGCTTAACCCCGATGATATCTACGGCTACGAGCGCGAGGAGCTGACGCACACAAGCGTCGCCGCGCAGCTTGCAAGCGGCTCGGCCGACGCGGGCATGGGCATCTACTCCGCCGCGAAGCTCTACGAGCTGGATTTCCTGCCGGTGTGCATTGAGGAATATGACCTTCTCATCCCCGACCACGCCTGGGACAGCCCCATGCTGCGGCAGATGATAGCCACGCTTCAAAGCCCGGTTTTCCGGGAGAAAATTCTCTCCATGGGCGGATATACGCTGGATAACCCGGGCGAGATAATCAGCATTGACTGACGCGCAATGAATAAGCAGAAATTTACGGAGTAAGCAATGAGAGACCCTTTTGGCAGAAGCATAAGCTATATGCGCATATCGGTGACGGAGCTTTGCAACCTCCGCTGCCGCTACTGCATGCCCGAGGAGGGCGTGTGCAAAAAGCGGCACGAGGACATGCTCGCCGAGGATGAGCTGATTCGGGCGGTGGAGGCCGCCGCATCCCTTGGCATCACGAAGCTGCGCATCACCGGGGGTGAGCCGCTGGTGAAGAAAAACATCCTCTCCATCTGCCGCAGGGCAGCAGCGGTGGAGGGGATAAGGGAGCTCTGCCTCACCACAAACGGCATCCTCCTGCCGGAGCTGGCGAAGCCATTGAAGGACGCGGGCGTCCGCCGGCTGAACATCAGCCTTGACACATTAGACTCCGAAAAATACGCCTATATCACCCGCATGGGCAGCTTGCAGCAGGCGGCGGAGGGTATCCGCGCCGCGCTCTCGGCGGGCTTTGAGAAGATAAAGCTCAACACGGTGCTCATCGGCGGCTTTAACGATGATGAGATAGCCCCGCTCGCAGAGCTTACGCGGCGCTACCCCATCGACCTGCGCTTTATTGAGCTGATGCCCATGGTGCAGGGCGGCTTCGGCCCGGAGTGCTTTATCCCCAACACGAGGGTGCTGGAGGTTTTGCCGGAGCTGGAAAAGCAGCCCGCCGACGGCGGCGTCGCAAGGCTTTACAGGCTCCCCGGCGCGCTGGGCAATGTGGGGCTTATAAGCCCGGTAAACGCGCATTTTTGCGCCGGGTGCAACCGCATCCGCCTGACGGCTGACGGCAAGCTCAAGCCCTGCCTCCACTCGGCGGAGGAATACAGCATCAAGGGGCTGAGCAAGGAGCAGATGCGCGAGGTAATTACACAGGTCATCAACGCAAAGCCCGAGTGGCACGGGGTGCTCAACGCGCAAAACCCCAGCCACGCCGGGCGCAACATGAATCAAATTGGAGGCTGAGACATGGATTTTACTCATTTTAACGAGCAGGGCCGGGCAAAGATGGTGGATGTCGGCGAAAAAGCACCCACACGGAGGACGGCTACCGCCGCCGCGCGTGTGCTTGTAAACCGGGAGACCTTTGACCTCATCCGCTCCGGCGGCATGAAAAAGGGCGATGTGCTCACGGTGGCGCAGGTCGCGGGCGTGATGGGCGCAAAGCGCACGCCGGAGCTTATCCCCATGTGCCATCCCATTTTGATGGACGGCATCGACCTCAAGCTGCATCTGGACGAGGAGCGCTGCTCGGTGGAGATCGAGGCCACCGTCTCCTGTGACGGGCGCACCGGCGTGGAGATGGAGGCCCTCACCGCCGCAAGCACCGCTGCCCTGACGGTATATGACATGTGCAAGGCGGTGCAAAGGGATATGGTCATCACGGACATTCGGCTGCTGAAAAAATCCGGCGGTGTCCACGGCGATTTTGAAAGGAAGGAATGACGGCTATGGCATACACGGCAGCGGTTATCACCGTCAGCGACAAGGGATGGCGCGGCGAGCGCGAGGACACCAGCGGCCCCAATCTCTGCAATATTCTCCGCGAGCGCGGCTTTGATGTGCGCCACACGGCGCTCGTGCCGGACGAGGCGGAGCGGATTCAGGCGGAGCTTATAAAATGCGCGGATGAGCTTCACATCGCGCTGGTGCTGACCACCGGCGGCACGGGCTTTTCGCCGCGTGACATCACGCCCGAGGCCACAATGGCCGTTGTGGAGCGGCCCACCCCCGGCATCCCGGAGGCCATGCGCGCCGAGAGCATGAAGATTACCCCTCGTGGCTGCCTGTCCCGTTCCGCCGCGGGCATACGCGGGCGCAGCCTTATCGTGAACCTCCCCGGCAGCAAAAAGGCTTCGGCAGAGAATCTGCTCGCGGTCATCGACCCCATCGGCCACGGGCTTGAGATGCTCCGGGGCGAAGGCAGCGCCGACTGCGGGAAGTAAAAAAAGCAGCGCCGTATATTAAAGCAGTTAACGGAGCGTATCGGTATCGATACGCTCCGTTTTTAGATATAAACGCGCAAACCTGGCTCTCCGCGGCTAAACAAATCGGAAGTTGTCTAATTGTTTGCACTGCACAAAGGCTCCCCCTGCGTAAGGGGAGCTGTCAGCGAAGCTGACTGAGAGGTCGTTACCTGTGCTGCGATTAGCTTTATTGCTCAAAACACCGTAATATTACAATCCCTCAGTCACGGCTCCGCCGTGCCAGCTCCCTTTACACAAGGGAGCCAATAAAGTGTGCAACAGCCGTAAAAATTGCACCAATTTCTTGGTGAGAGTTGTGGCAAAATCGCTAAAACATCCGTCGCACCTACTTGCTTCCCCCATCGGGGGAAGTGGCGCGCAGCGCCGATAGGGGGCGTCCTGCACTGGGGGAGAGACTGTTACATAGCCCTCTCAGTCTCGCTTACGCTCGCCAGCTCTCCCAAAGGGAGAGCCAAGATTAGCTTTACAACTCCCAATTTGTCCTTCCGCAGTCTCGCCCGCAACTACCCTTTCAGGTTCTCCAAGGCAGATGGGTCACTCTCCAAGATTGCCCCAACGGTCGGGCAATTTTTTAGCTCCGGGCAGTCGCCGCAGGTCGCAACGCTCTTTTTAAGCGCGCACTGGCGGACAGCGCACATGCTGTCGCAAAAGAGTGTCTTTACCCCCTCGACACGGCAGCCCTGACAGTTGATATGCTCAGGGAGGATGGGCGCGTTATTCATTTCAGCCCACAGCTTCGCGGTCTTTTCCCGCAGCTGCTGATCATCATTTATTGTCGCAATATACGCGTCGCACTTCTCGCAGTCCAGCCCGCAATATCCAATCAGTTTTTTCATGCTTATTTACCTCCGTGTAATAAAAGTCTGCCCTGCCATTCGGCCTCCTTGAAGCCCACGAGGACGAAATCATCGCCAATTAGCAGTGGGCGCTTGACAAGCATGCCATCCGTCGCCAGCAGGCGCAGCATCTCCTCCTCGCTCATTTGGGGGAGCTTGTCCTTGAGCTCCATGGACTTATAGAGCAGGCCGCTTGCGTTGAAAAACTTTTTGAGCGGCAGGCCGCTGAGCTTGTGCCAGGCCGCAAGCTCCTCATAGCCGGGGTTTTCGGTCTTGATGTCCCGCAGCTCATACGCGATTTTGTTCTCGTCCAGCCACTTTTTCGCCTTCTGGCAGGTGGTGCATTTGGGGTAGCAAACAAAGGTCATGTTATTCACGCTCCTAAAAAGTGCTTGTGTTTTTAAACGATGCTACCATATTATCAGATAGAGTCTGAATTGGCAAGAAAGTAAAAAAGGCCTGAGTAAGCACAGCTTACTCAGGCCTTTTAGAACAGTTTTTTACTTTTTCTCAGCCTTATCGGGGATGAAGAAGATGAACACCAGCGAGCTCAGGCACAGCAGGAACGGATAGAAGAGCATGGGGATGATGTCAAACGCGGAGACCGTGCAGCCCATGGTAGCGGCAGCGGAGATCGCAACGAGCATCTGCGCGCCGTAGGGGATGATGCCCTGGAACACGCAGGAGAAGGTGTCGAGCAGGGAGGCGGTCTTGCGCCTGGAGATGCCGTAGCCCTCGGCCATCTCCGCGGCTATCGGGTTTGCCATGACGATGGCGACGGTGTTATTCGCGGTCGCGATATCCATTGCGCCGACGAGGATACCCATGCCGAGCTGGCCCATTTTCTTGCCCTTGAAGGCCTTGCGGATGCCGTAGAGCAGAGCGGTGAATCCGCCGTACTCGCTGATAAGCGCGCAGATTGCGGAGACGAGGATGGCGACCATGGTAGTCTCGAACATGCCGGCAGCGCCGCTGCCCATGTTGGCGAGCAGGTCGGTTGCCGCAGTCGCGCCGGTTGCGAGCATGATAACAGAGCCGGAGAGGATGCCGATAAGCAGCACGACAAAGACGTTTATGCCGATGATGCCGCCGACAAGCACAAGCAGATACGGAATTATCTGGATGAGGTTATACTCCTCAATGGAGACGCTGTCAATGCCGCTTCTGAGTGACATGACAAGGATGATGACGAGCGTTACGATTGCGGCCGGGAGCGCGATTTTGAAGTTCTCGCGGAACTTATCCTTCATTTCACAGCCCTGACCGTTGCAGGCGGCGATGGTCGTATCAGAGATAAAGGAGAGGTTGTCGCCGAACATCGCGCCGCCCATGACGGTGGCTATGCACAGCGGGACGGAGGCGCCCGAGCTGAGCGCAAGCTCCACGCCGATGGGGGTTATGAGCGTGATTGTGCCGACGGAGGTGCCCATCGCTGTGGCGACAAAGCAGCTTATGATAAAGAGCGCCGCGACAGCGTATTTTGCCGGGATAATCGAGAGAATAAAATAAGCCACGCTCTGTGCGCTGCTGCGGCCGACGACGCCGACAAATATGCCCGCCGCCATGAAAATGAGAATCATGGTGACTATGTTCTTATCGCCGATGCCGCGCCCCATGAGCTGGAGCTTATCATCAAAGCTCAGCGCCTTATTTTGCAGGCAGGCAGCCAGCAGCGCGATGAGAAACACGACAACGATGGGTATTGAGTAAAAGCCCATCTCTATCTTGAGCACATACTCGAAAATTATGCCCAGCCCCAGATACAGCACCAGAAACACGCCTATCGGCAGCAGGGCCTTCACATTGCCTTTTTCCACTTTTTCTTCCACTTGTTCTTTTCCTCCAATTATATTTAGCTGACCGGAGACGGAGCTGTGCTGCCCCGCGGTCAAATTGTTGATGATGAAAACACATCTTTTTTATAATACCAGATACCCGCCCCCTATTTCAACACATTTTTCACAAATAGAGAGCGGAAAATAGCTTCCGGTAAAACGCACCCCATTTGCCGCTCAGTGTACCACGCTGTCCGACAAATGGGGTGCAATTTATTTTGTTATGCCTGCATTTTGGGCAGCTTTCTCAGCAATGACCATGCCCGTGATGATGGCCGGTGCCATTGCCGTGGCCATAGCCCTGGCCGCAGCCATGGCCGGAGCCGTAGTTATCACAAACGCCGTCATTGTCGGCATCCACATAATTTTCCCCGCAGTAAGCACCAACGCAGGTGCGGCTTCCGGCGTTATCGCAGACGCCGTCCCCGTCCGCGTCAGTAAAGCGGCTGCCCGCCGCAAACGCGGTCACGGCGCAGAGGGACAATATAATGGCGAGGATTACAACTATTGTGAGCAATTTTTTCATGGGTTTCCCCGATTCCTGATAATTTCTCAGTCGCTCAGCGGGACCTCCACCTCGTGGCAGGTGAAGAGTATGACCTGGCGCTCCTTTGCGATCTGCCGCAGAAGGCGCATTGCCTGTCTGCTGCGCTGCTCGTCGAAGTTTACAAGCGCGTCGTCAATTATCAGGGGGCAGTTCTCCCCCTCCGGCATGGCAAGCGCGCACACCGCGAGGCGCACCGCGAGATACATCAGATCCAGCGTCCCCGCGCTCAGATACTCCGCCTCCCGCGCAACTACATCATCCCCCGTGCGAGCACGGGCCGTGAAATCCCGGGCGACGAACACATCTTCATAGCGCCCGTCGGTCATTATCTTCATATATTTTGCCGCGAGGCGCCCGAGCTCCGGGGCAAAGTGGCTCTGAATCTCAGCGTCGGCGGAGCGCAGAGTCTCTATGGCGAGGCAAATCGCGTCGTACTCGTCTGAAACCTGCTCATACTCCTCCTGCATGCAGCCGAGGGAGCTTTTGAGCACCACAGGATCGCCCATGGCGGAGAGCCTGCCGTTTAGGCTGGCTATGCGGGCGGAGATGCTCTCGGCCTCGGCCCTGGCGGCAGTCAGCTCCCGGCCGAGCCTTGCGGCCTCCGACTCGCCGGAGGAGAAATCCAGCTCGGCAAGCGCTTCGCTCTCAAGCTTATCCTGCCTGGCGCGCGCCTGCTCATAGGCGGCGCGGCAGCGCTGCTCGTCCTCCTCAGCCTGAACGCAGCCGTCACACAATGCGATGTAAGCATCCAGTGCGGCGGCGATATCCTCCGCCTGCGCGGCCTTGTATTTTCGCAATATCTGCCGCTCAATGACCTGATTTTCCTTGGCGGCGCGCTTCTGCTTTGAGTATTTGAGCAGCATGACCACCGCCGCGACGCAAAAGAGCGCCGCCAAAATAACAAAGGGTATGGTCTGGGCGGAGGTGTATATCGCGGCGAAGGTCACGGCAAGAATGAAGCAAATGACCGTTGCGACCGCCGCCTTGACCTTTACATCTGTTTTGAGATGGGCGAGGGTTTCCAGATCCTCACGAACCTGCCCCTCCACCTCATCGCGGCTCCTGTCACCGAAGCGGCTGCCTTGCAGCTCCTCCCGCTTCATGCTCAGCCGCGCGAGCGCCGCGTCATGGGCCTCGCTGCGCGCTTTGAGCTCCGCCCTGCCGCTGCTCAGGCGCTCAAGCGAATCCTTACGCTGCTTTTTGCGGCTGTCGGTGACGGCCTGTTCGAGCGCCGCGCAGTTCTGCTTTGCCCGCTCAAGGCGCTCCTCCATGCGGCTTATCTCATCGGCCGAGGACTTCAGCGCGTCAAGCCGCCGCTGGTTCTCGTCCATCTTCGCCTCAAGCTCCGGCAGGAGGCCCTTTCGGTTGTAGCGGCGCTTGCGCTGCCAAGAGCGCAGGCGCTCATCGGCCTCGGTATAGGAGCTCTGCTCCTCGCCGGTGGAGACAATCGCGCCGATGCGCTTTTCAAGCTCAGGGCTGCCGCTGATAGCCACCGCCCCCTGCCCGATAAAGGCGCTGCGGCAAAAGACCTCCTTTGAAACTCCTGTGAGCTGCTCTCCGGCGTTTGCGGAGGTGAGGCCCTCCACCGGGGTGTTAGTGCCGGTATATGTGGCGGTAAACTCGCGCATGGGCGCGCTTTTGCTCTTGGTGCGGCGGGTGATGGTGATGGGGCTTTTGTCGACCGTAAGCTCCATGCTGCCCTCCATGGGCGCGCCGGTCCACGGGGCGTAGCGCTGCTTATCGGGCAAATATCCGGCTCTCGCGCGCTCGGAGCTGTCGACCCCGTAGAGCATGGAGCGGATAAAGGCGCACCAGGTGGACTTGCCGCTCTCGTTGGGTGAGCAGATGACGTTCAGCCCCTCGTGAAAGCGCAGGCTCTCGTTTTCCAGTTTTCCGAAGGACGCGGTGAGCTTATTTATCACCATGGCGCACTACCTCCTCCCTGTTCTCAAGCGCGGCAAGTCCCCAGCGGGCCGCCTGCTCAATGGTCTTTTTCTCCGCCTCGTCCTTGGCGGCGTCGTGCCTGGCCTTGAGCCGTGAGAGGAACACGCCGCGCAGGCTGTCCTCCCCGGCGCTGTCCCACACGCTGCGGCGCAGGCGGGTCTCGTCCCGGAGCTGAAGCTCAAAAAACAGCTCGCTCAGGCCGGAGTCAAGGCGGTTTACATCGGGGGTCTGCTCCGTCTCTCCGGTGAGGATTATGCGGTAGATATCCCCCACTGTGTCATCGGGAAGCTGGGTGTGCACGGCGAGCAGCGGGTCAATCCCGGTCACATCGACCTTCATGACCTCGTATTTTCTCGAGGCGATGCTCCTTGTGTGCATTTTGCACTCGCCGTCCTCAAGCTCAATGATGTTGACGGTTTTCTCCCCCGTCTCGTCAAAGCCGCGCCCCTCCGGGCAGCCGGGCCATGAATACCAGGTCTCCCCGGCGCGCAAGAGCCCGGAGGCCTTGTGCACATGGCCAAGAGCCACATAGTCCATGCCGCAGCCGGCAAGCTGTTCAAGGCTTATGGGGTTATAGGGGCTTCCGAGCGCCGCGCCCACCTCGCCGTGGATGCACATGATGTTGGCTATCCCCTGCCGCCGCTCAGCACAAAAGCCCTCCAAAAGCGGCTGACAGCGGCTGTCGGTAAACGCCGCGCCGAAAACGCGCACGCCGAGCTTCGGCACTTCAACGGCGCTTATGCTGTTCTGGCGGAAGATATACACATTTTCCGGCAGCTTTAGCCGCGCGTATGGCGAGCGCTGGCCATAAAAATCGTGATTTCCCGGGGAAATGAACACGGGCGCCGCTATGCTGCCCAGGGCGCGGATAAGCTCCTCCCCGGTCTCAAAATATGTATTGGCGCTGTCAAGCAAATCTCCGCTCAAGAGCACCAGGTCCACCCGCTCCTCGGCGGCAACGGCGGCAAGCTTTGAAAGGAGCTTGCGCTGCTCGCCCCGGCGGATGGCGGCCTTGCCCTCCGGCAGGCCCTCAAAGGGCGAATCCAAATGCAGATCCGCCGAATGGAGAATTTTGATTTTGCTCATCTCAATCTTATCCCTTCCGCGTTAAGGCATCTCCCCGTATCGGGGTCTATCTCAAAAATGCAGCCCTCTAATTTTGCCGCTCCACCGGCCGCTTCGTAGCGGCGGGGCGGGTCGCCCATGAATTTGCCGATGCTCTGCTCCGGGGCAATGCCGAGCACGGAGTTCTCGGCCCCGGTCATGCCGAGGTCGGTGATGTACCCCGTCCCGCGCGGCAGCACGCAGGCGTCCGAGGTCTGCACATGGGTGTGCGTCCCCCACACGGCGCTGACCTTCCCGTCGAGCATGAAGCCCATGGCCCGCTTTTCGCTGGTGCCCTCGGCGTGGAAATCCACTAAAATTATCTTGTCCTCAATATCGCCGATGCAGGCGTCAATAATGACAAAGGGGTTATCGGTGTTCGCATCCAGCGTGAAGCGGCCCATAAGGTTAATGACGCATACGCTTCCGAAGTTTGTCTTATATGAGGCGATGCCCCGGCCCGGGCACTGGGGGCCGAAGTTCGCCGGGCGCAGGATGCGCCGCCGCTCGTCGAGATACGGCTGAAGCTCCGTGCGCGTCCAGGTGTGATTGCCGAGGGTTATCACATCCGCCCCGGCGCGGAAAATCGCGTCCGCCTGTCTGGGGGTCACGCCGACAACATTGGCGTTTTCGCCGTTGACAACAGTGAACGCTATATTATTTTCACGCTGAAAGGTTTTCAGCCTTTTTTCAAGAAAATCAAGCCCGGGCTGGCCGCAGATGTCGCCCACGGCAAGAATTTTAACGCTCATGCTCAGTCCTCCGCTATATTTATACAAAATCAGTATACCACAATTTACATATATGTAGCAATGGAATTTCTGCGCATAATAGTAATATAACTGTAAAAGGAGGCAAAAATATGAACAACAAAAATATCTGTATCGGCCTGGGTACCGGCCTTGTGCTTATCGGCGTCGGCGCGATGGTGATGCACCCGAAGAAAAAGTGCCGTGTGAAGAAGGCCGTCGGCAAGGCGATGCTCGCCCTGGGCGAGGTCGTGGACTCCGTGTCCGGCGCGCTTGGCCTGTAATCTAAGCCTTAAAAAGCCCGCAAATGCGGGCTTTTTAATTTTATTCTAATTATTTTCAGTTTTTTGGAAAAAACACTTGCATTTTTCTGTAAGCTGTGCTAATATATCAAGGCTTGATAAATGCGCCGTTAGCTCAGCTGGATAGAGCGTCTGGCTACGGACCAGAAGGTCAGGGGTTCGAATCCCTTACGGCGTGCCAAAACAAAAATCCGTTCTCGACAGAGAGCGGATTTTTTGTTTTGTATTCTTCATTTTTCATTATTCAATATTCATCATTCATTAGAATAGATTTTTGTAATGAAGAATGAAGCCGCTTCGCTGATGAATAATGAATAATTGCGGTGTCCCTGCGGGACGATTTAAGTATACGCTGCATCAGCAATATTTCATTTTCATTCAGCGCACATTTGGCGCACAAGCTCAAAAAAATTGCGGTTTTGCCCCTGTTCTGTCAGGTGGTAAAGCCGCTTTTTTATATCCGCGCCGATGTGCTGCACCCGCTCCCGCTCTTGCATTTTGTCAAAGCCTGTGCTATTCTGGCGACAGGAAAGAACATCTTTCAGCGCTGCCAGTAACGGTAGGCGGTTGACCCTCTACATAAAGGGGGTAGCTTCTTGCCCCCTGAATGAAAGGGGGGCTGCTCATGAGTACGAACGAAGTTTTACAACTCTGTTTAGTCATCATCGGCATTTGCAGCCTGTTCATACAGGCATACAAAAAGAAGTAACCGCCCTGCGTCCCATAGCGTGGCGGTTACTTCTTGTAACTAAAGCCGGGGGCTAACCGTCTATCGGCAGCGCCCTTTCTATGCTCATTATATCGCCCGCTCCGCGCTGTGTCAAGTGTGGAGCGGGCGCTTTTTCTTTTCAAATTCGTCAGCGCCGAATGGTTATTCCTCCGTCATTTCAACTCTCTCAAGCTTTGAGCTGTTTATCTTCTTTCCGGGGATGGCGAGGGGGACGTATTCATTAATAATCGAGGAGTTTTCAAGGCCGTACCAGTTGGCAACGGAGCCGCAGAGACGCCTGATGAAATACTTGGTGTTGAGCACATATTCCTCGGTGCGTGTAAGCTCAGAGCCCGGGGATATGGAGCGGCGGAGGATGCCGAATTTGAAGCTGCCTACATCGCCCGGCCCGTATATGGAGAATTTCTTCTCCTGCTTGGGAAGCTCTCCGCTGGCAATAAGCTCACCGACAATCTGCCTCAAATAGAAATTGAGAAGCTGGTCGTTCTTGAAGCCAAGCTCGAGGTTTACGCGGAAAATGAAATCTGTCCCGTAGGTCTCAACGCGGTAGCGCGAGGCATTCGGCTCATCGGTAACGGTGATGCTGAAAAACCAGTAGGCCTCGGCGCGCTTGGGGTCCTTATCAAGTATCGAGTAGAGTATATCCCTGTCGATGCTGTTCTTGTCGCCCGGCTTGTCAAGGAAAACAAGGTTGTGGGCGCACAGCGGAGTTTCCGTGTCGTTTTTGAGAAGGCGCAGGTTTTCGATATAATCCGGGAGATTCAGACGAATGGAATACTTCTGCTCAAGCTCAGTGCCCTTATGCCACACCTCCATGATGAGGAACAGGAGCAGTGCCATAATAACGGCCACATAGCCCCCGTGGGCAAACTTGCTGAGGCTTGAGATGAAGAAAACGCTCTCTATCGAGCCAAAAACGACCAGAATAATTATCGAAACGACCTTGAGGTGCTTTATCTTCCACAGATACACACCCAGAAGGAGCGTGGTCATGAGCATGGTGACGGTGATGGCAAGGCCATAGGCGGACTCCATCCTCGCGCCGGAACGGAAATACAGCACGACCAGCGAGCAGCCGACAAAAAGCACGGTGTTGACTGCGCCTATATAGAGCTGCCCCTTGGTGTCAGAGGGATAGCGGATCTTAAGATGGGGCATGAGGTCGAGACGAATCGCCTCGGAAACGAGAGTATAGGAGCCGGTAATAAGCGCCTGAGACGCGATTATTGCCGCGGCGGCGCCTAAAATGACAGCCAAGGGGCGCACCGCCTCAGGGAGCATAAGGAAGAATGGGTTGAGGTCCTCGATTGCAAACGTCGCAGAGTTGGTGCTGTTTCTTATTATCCACGCGCCCTGACCGAGGTAGTTGAGAATGAGGCAGATCTTGACAAAGGGCCAGCTTCTGTAAATATGCTCTTTTCCAACGTGGCCCATGTCGGAGTACAGCGCTTCCGCGCCGGTTGCCGCAAGAAAGACGCTTCCGAGAATCATGAAGCCGACCTTATTATAATCGCTGAAAAGTATCTCTACCGCATAGATGGGATTGAAGGCCTTCAGCACAATGGGATAATCAAGGATGTGTAAGATGCCCGTGCCGCCGAGGAAGGTGAACCACAGCAGCATCACGGGGCCAAACGCGCGGCCGATCTTGCTTGTCCCGGCGTGCTGAATAGCGAAAAGCACCGTGATTATGGTGAGGGTTATCAAAACGACCTTCCCCTGCCCGGCGCCGAGAAACCTCTCCACTGCGGGAATGGTGCGAAGGCCCTCTATGGCGGTGGTGACGGTCACAGCAGGGGTCAGAACACCGTCGGCCAGCAGCGCGGCTCCGCCGATCATCGCCGGAATAATGAGCACCTTGCCGCACTTTTTGACAAGAGCGTATAGGGAGAATATTCCGCCCTCGCCGTTATTGTCGGCCTTCATGGCTATCAGCACATACTTTATTGTGGTGAGAAGAGTTATCGTCCATATTACCAGCGACAGGGCGCCGACGATAAAGCTTTCGTTTGTATGCGCGATGCCGCCGTTGCCGGAGATAATGGACTTCATAACATACATCGGAGATGTTCCGATGTCGCCATAGACGACTCCTATGGTGACAAGAAACATTCCTATTGAAAAAGGGGCTCTTTTTTTCATTGAACAAACTCCCATGTCAGCGATATAAGCTGTCAAATTTACAACAGTTAAATTTTATTTTATACCGTTTCCCGGGAAATGTCCAGCAATTATATATTGTTTGCCCTTTTTCAACGCGAATCCGGCAGTGTCGGCGATTTTGCGCAGCAAAACATCCCTGCGGGAACCATTTTCTCTACCTCTTCAAAAGCCGCGAGAGCCTGACCCCCTCCGCCTTCCGCAAGCACCGGATATAAGAACCCCCCGCCGCAATTATGCGGCGGGGAGTTGCAATTAGAGAGCCTATCAAGGCCTCGCCTGCGTAAGGGGAGCCATCGGATAGTGCAAATTTTGAGTGAAAGCGCAAGATAAGCACCGCACCAATCTTGCTTCCCCCTCCGGGGGAAGTGTCAAGACGCAAAGCGGCTTGACGATAGGAGGGGGCGCCAAGAAGGGAACGCGCAAAGCCTTGACAGTGCGGCTTGCTGCATGGTATCCTTGCTCCGGGCCGCGGGTCAGGCTGCGGCGGCTTGTTCAGAAGGAGAAAGAATAAAATGGAGCTTATAATCGCATCAAATAACCAGCACAAGCTGGAGGAAATTAAGGCCATTCTGGGCGGGAAGTTTGATAAAATTCTCTCCCTGCGTGAGGCCGGGATCGAGCATGAGACTGTTGAGGACGGCCAGACCTTTATGGAAAACGCCCTGAAAAAGGCCCGCGAGATTGCGGAGATTTCCGGCAAATGCGCCCTCGCCGATGACAGCGGCCTGTGCGTTGACGCGCTTGACGGCGCGCCGGGTATCTACTCCGCGCGCTTTAGCGGCGTGCACGGGGACGATGCGGCAAATAACCGCCTGCTGCTTCAAAAGCTGGAGGGCGTCACTGACCGCAGCGCGCATTTTACCAGCGCCGTCGCCCTCGTCTGGCCGGACGGGCACCATCTGGAGGCCGAGGGATATCTGCACGGAGTTATCGGCCTTGAGCCCAAGGGCAGCAACGGCTTTGGCTATGACCCGCTGCTGTTTATCCCCGAGCGCGGCATGACCGCCGCCCAGCTCAGCGCCGAGGAGAAAAACTCCATCAGCCACAGATATAACGCCCTGCAAAACCTGCTGGTTAAGATGAATGAGATGGAGTGATTTTCAAAATCCGCACCAAACACCTTGCCTCCCCTGCCGCAGCAGGGGAGGTGGCTTCACGCGAAGCGGCAAGACGGAGAGGTATCCCTGAGTGGTATGGATTTTCATAAGCGTATATTTTTACTGTATGTGGGTTATCCTCTCAGGCGCTGCGCGCCAGCTCCCCTTTTGCGAAAGGGGAGCCAGGAAGTGGTGCAATTTTCAAGTCAATCACAACACCGCCGGCGAAGACGCTTTCATCTTCCCCGGTATTTTTTTGCGCCCCGGTCTTCTCAAAATCGGTCAATGGCTATAATATGTCGTTGGACGAATCGGTTAACGGAGGTCAGCCTATGAACGAAAAATTTTTCTCCCTGCCGCAAGAAAAGCAGCAGGCTATATTAAACGCCGGGTATCGGGTGTTTTCGCAAAACTCATATAAGCACAGCCCAATGAGCGAGATCGCGGCAGAGGCGGGCATCAGCAAATCCCTGCTGTTTCACTACTTTCACAACAAGCGGGAGCTGTATCTGTTTTTGTGGGATGAGTGCGCGCGGATAACCATTGAACACCTGACAAAATGCGGCTGCTACGAGCAGCGCGGGCTCTTTGAGAGCATGGAGCGCGGCATGCGCGCAAAGATGGAGATAATCCGCCTCTACCCGGACATGGCAAACTTCACCATCAAGGCCTTTTATGAGACGGATGCGGACATCTCCGCCGCCGTGCAGGAGAGCTATCACCGGTATTTCAATTTCAAGGCGGACAAGGCCCGGGTGAATATGGACCCGGAGCAGTTTGTTCCGGGGCTGGATATCCCCATGATGTACCGCGAGATGTACCTTGCCTCCGAGGGCTATCTCTGGGAGATGGTTCAGCGCGGCAATGTGGACATTGAGCAGATGGAGCGCGATTTTTCAAGGTTAATGGACTTCTGGAAGCGCATTTACCTTAGAAAGGAGTGAGAAAATGCAGGTAATCAAAACCGACAGGCTCACAAAATTTTACGGCAAGTCAAGGGGCATCATTGACCTTGACCTGACGGTGGACGAGGGTGAGTTTTTCGGCTTCATCGGGCCAAACGGCGCGGGCAAATCCACCACCATCCGCACGCTGCTGGGGCTTATATCCCCGACATCCGGCAGAGCGGAGATATTCGGCAAGGACATAGGCCACGAGCGGGAGGCCATTTTGCGGGATGTGGGCTACCTCCCCTCGGAGGAGGTGTTCTATCCGGGGATGCGCGTAAAGGATGTGCTCAAGCTCTCAGCCGAGCTGCGCAAGAGAGACTGCGCCGCCGAGGCGCGGCAGCTCTGCGAGCGCTTGCGGCTGGATGTATCGCGCAAGGTGGACGAATTGTCCTTCGGAAACCGCAAAAAAGCCGCCATCGTCTGCGCCCTGCAGCACCGGCCGAAGCTTCTGGTGCTGGACGAGCCGACCGGCGGCCTTGACCCGCTGATGCAGCGGGAGTTTTTCGACATTCTGCGCGAGCGCAGCCGCGAGGGAGCGACGATTCTGCTCTCAAGCCATGTTCTCTCCGAAATTCAGCGCAACTGCACCCGCGCCGCGATAATCCGCGACGGGCGCATCATCGCCAGCGGCGGCGTGGACGAGCTTTCAAAAACCAGCGCAAAACGCGTGAGCGTCCACGGCGATATTGAGCTCACGGGGCTTCGCGGTGTGCGCGATGTGAAAACGGAGCGGGACGCGGTCAGCTTCCTGTACAGCGGGGACATGGGCGAGCTTCTGCGCGCGCTGTCCTCTGGGCGGGTCGATGACCTGAGTGTCACGGAGCCGGACCTGGAGGAGATTTTCCTGCACTACTATGAGAAGGACGGTGAGCCGGTATGACGCTTATAAAGCATGAGCTGCGGCAGGGTAAGGCCGCGTTTTTGATATGGACGGCGGCAATCGGCTTTCTGCTTGCAGTGTGCGTGTTCCTCTTCCCGGAGATGAAGGGGCAGATGGACGGTGTTTCGGATGTGTTCGCCTCCATGGGCTCTTTTACCGCCGCTTTTGGCATGGACCGGCTGAATTTTGGGACGCTCACCGGGTTTTACGCCGTGGAATGCGGCAACATTCTGGGCCTTGGCGGCGCGTTTTACGCCGCCATGTGCGCGGCGGGCATCCTCTGCAAGGAGGAGAAGGACAAAACCGCCGAATTTCTGCTCACCCACCCCATCAGCCGCAGGAAAATCGTCACGGATAAGCTGCTCGCGCTGCTTATGCAAATCACGGCGATGAACCTCATCATTTTCGCCCTTGCCGTCGCCTCGATAGCCGCCATCGGTGAAGAGCTTCCGTGGCGGGAGATAAGTCTGCTGCATCTGGGCTATTATCTGCTTCAGCTTGAGCTTGCGGGGCTGTGCTTCGGCATCTCGGCCTTTATCCGCAAGGGCAGCACGGGCATCGGCCTCGGCCTCGCTGCGGTGATGTATTTTCTAAACCTCATCGCAAATATCTCTGAGCGCGCCGGATTTTTAAAACACATCACACCCTTTGGCTATTGCGAGGGGGCGGATATTGTCTCAAGCGGCAGCCTTGACGGAGAAAAGCTCGCCATAGGCGCGGCAATCTGCGCTGCCTGTGTCGCCGCCGCCTACATCAAATACACCCGGAAGGATATACATTAAATCACCTTTTCAAGTCACCGGTGGCGGGGTTGTCTAAAAGCTCCCCCTCCCCGGTGAATCTTGAGCCATGGCAGGGGCAGTCCCAGGACTGCTCCTGCCTGTTCCATTTCAGGGCACAGCCCATATGCGGGCAGCGCGGCACGGTGGGCGTCAGAAGATTCAGCAGTGCCCCGGCGGCGTTTGCGGCAAGCTGCGGATGCAGCATACTTCTGCCGGGGTCGAAAAGTCCGCCATAGGCCGGCCCCTTGCCGGTGAGCTGCTGCGTCAGGCAGCGGGCCGCCACCATGGAGCCTGTCATGCCCCACTTGTTAAAGCCCGTTGCGACATAGATATTCGGCTTGGAGCGGCTGTACAGCCCGATGTATGGCATGCCGTCAAGGCTCATGCAGTCCTGCGCCGCCCAGCGGCTGACCTCCGAAGCACCGGGGTAATGCGCAGCGGCAAAGCTTTCCAAGGGCTTCCAGCCGCCCTTGCTCCTGCCCGTGCGGTGGGAGTTTCCGCCAAGAAGCAGCAGCTCCCCCTGATTTCTGAAGGACAGGCCGCCCTGCTTTTCATCAATATACATTCCGTCCACATCCTGCGCGCCTTTGAGCGCCAGAACATAGGCCCGCTGCTGGTAGAGCTTGAGAAAATACCCGCCGTATTTATTCATAAACGGAAAGTGCGTGGCAATGACGAAATGCGCCGCCCTTACGCTCCCGCCATCGGTCAGCGCCTTGCCGTCGCGAATCTCCGTAATGCGCGTCATCTCGTAAATACGCAGCTGGCGGCTTATCCCGGCAGCGAATTTCAGTGGCTCAAACTGGGCCTGATTTCGAAAGCATACCGCGCCCGCAGTTTCCATCGGCAGGGG
>URPA01000029.1 GCA_900549545.1 uncultured Eubacteriales bacterium | reverse complement strand
GTATAATGATACTTGCGCTGGCTACACATCACAGAGTAGAGCGCCCCGCCATAAGTATGGAGGGAGGCACGGTAATTTCCTATGGAGCGGCCTTGCCCGCCGCCGTCTGTTTTGCCTTTGAACAAATTCGTGATATTAAACGATCCGCACAATGTAAAGTGCGGATTTTGTCGTTTAATGCGTCTCATGGTGAGATGGATTTTCCCTTCAAAAAAGTGCTCAAAAATTTGACAAGCCTCGACAAACATGAGAAAATTAGTATAGGAAGTGTGTTCCCTATGTACCTTGAAAATGTTGAATATTCTGTCATTTATATTGGTGATTTAGCTGTCTTTCCTCATAGCGCCAGAGCAAACATGACTTCAGGATATCCATCGGGATTTACAAATGAAAAACACAGTGGAAAAAACAATGTTTGAAGCCTACCCGGACATTATGACTGTTACACAGGTCAGCCATGCCCTGCATATCGGGCGCAACAGCGCATATATGCTCATAAACAGTAATTTTATCCGGCATCTGCGAATTGGGTCATGCATCAGAGTACCGAAATCCTGTCTCATTGAATATGTTGCCTCTGCGTGGTATACAGCTAACGAACCTGACAAACAGGCGGATCCGACTGTCAGAAAGGAGATAACATGACAGGCAGCCTGCAAGTCAAAAATGACAAATTCTATATAATTATCAACTTGAAAGAGAATGGTAAACGAAAACAAAAATGGATCGCCACCGGGCTTGAAGTAAAAGGAAACAAGAGGAAAGCCGAACAGCTCCTGCGAGAAACACTTTTGACATACGAGAGGGCTCCTAAACGCCCTGCATGCAGCATTTTGTTCTCCGATTATGTCCGCGCATGGCTGAAAGTGGCGGAGCGCAAAGTAGATTCCGTGACTTTTCAGGGGTATTCGCTGATGGCAAATGCTCAAGTGATACCTTATTTTGACAAGAGCGGAATACTTCTGCAGGATGTAACGCGGGAGATGCTACAGGCCTTTTTCGATGAAAAGGCGGTAAAAGGCCGCAAAGACGGGAAGGGTGGACTATCGCCTGCTTCTCTGCGGCAGTATAAAAATATTATCCGACAGACTCTGAATGAGGCGGTGAAAAACGGCATCATTCAGACGAATCCTTGTCAATTTGTTGAGCTTCCGAAAAAGCAGCGCTATGAGTCCAGCTATTATAATGCCGACCAGCTCAAAACTCTGTTTAACGCAATTTGCGATGACCCGATATATCCGATCGTAAAAATCACCGCCCTGTATGGGCTGCGCCGCAGCGAAGTTCTGGGACTGAAATGGGACAGTATTGATTTTACAACCGGTCGGCTGACGATCAAACATACCGTGTCAAAGGTCACAACTGCCGTCTGCAAGGATAAGACGAAAAACAGCTCCAGCCATCGTTCCTTCCCCCTGACGCAGGAAGCCAGAGAAATCTTCCTCAGGGCGAAAGACGATGAGCGGATAAACCGACATCTCTGCGGAGATGAATATGAGGAAAATGAGTTTGTCTTCAAATGGCCTGACGGCAAGCCATTTTCGCCGGACTATGTATCATCCCACTTTGCGCTTGTTCTGAAAAACAACCATTTGCCGCATATTCGCTTCCATGAACTCCGGCATAGCTGCGCGAGTCTGCTTCTGAATAGCGGATTTACGCTGAAAGATGTTCAAGAGTACATGGGACACGCGGACATTCAGATGACCGCAAATATTTACGGGCATCTGGACACACAGCGAAAACAATTGCTCACCGAGAAAATGGAAGAAAGTCTTTTCTAACGCTGCCCGAAAATGCGTTAGAAAAATGTTAGAAATCGTCTTGTTGCGTCGAATGAAGATGGAAACAGCCAAAGAGATGCATGTGGAAAATACCAAAAATGCAGAAAAAGCCCCAAATCCAGAGATTTGAGGCTTAAAAAGTGGTGCGCGAGGCGGGACTTGAACCCGCACGCCCGGAATGAGCACTAGAACCTGAATCTAGCGAGTCTGCCAATTCCACCACTCGCGCGTATCAACTTTGCCGGATTATAATATCACCGGCGGGGGACTTTGTCAAGGCTTTTTTGACAAAGTCCCCCGCAAAAATAATGGGCTTTACAGCATTGGCGGAAAAGATTATAATAACAGCAATAAAATGGGGAGGTATGGGGAGATGTATATCAACCGTCAGGAGATAAAATTCAAGTCCAAGATGATTATCCGCGACTCTAAACCCAAGATAATATACGTGGGGCTTGTGGTGGCGCTGGTGCTTTTGCTTATCAATATGCTGTCGATCAATCTGTTTTTAAGCGCTGATGAGCGGCAGAGAATCATTGAATACTCTTTAGCGGGAAATGATGCGGCTGTTGCGAAAATGTATGCTGCCTCGCTCCCGTCCTTTGGGGAGAGCATGATCATTCTGGCACTGGAAATCGTGGGGGATATTTTCTCGTTTGGCTTTATTATCTTCCTGCTCAACTCCATCCGCCGGGCCGCCCCAGTCTGGGGAAACCTGCTGGACGGCTTTGGTATGTTCTGGCGCTTTATCGCTCTGAATATACTTGAGTCGATATTTGTGACCCTGTGGTCGCTGCTGCTCTTCGTGCCGGGAATTATCGCCGCCTACCGTTACAGAATGGCTGTCTATCTGCTTTTTGACCACCCGGAGATGTCCCCGATGCAGTGCATCCGCGAGAGCAAGCGAATGATGGTGGGCCACAAGGGTGAGCTTTTTACACTTGACCTGTCCTTTATCGGCTGGAACCTTCTTTGCGAAATCCCCTTTGTGGGCTATGCCGCTATGGCCTGGGTCATACCCTATACGCAGACTGTGTACGCCGTGTATTACGATACGCTCCACGGCATGACCGCGGACGGTACGCGCCCCAATGACTTCAATTCCCAGGCGGACTATGTCGACTACGGCAACGACCGGGATAATTATCAGCAATAAAAAATACTGCCGCACAAACAGTGCGGCAGTATTTTTGAGACTATCAAAAAACCTATGCAAAAAAGTGAATATAAAGAAACAGCGGGGGAGCTCGAGGGGGCAAGGCCCACCTCGTGTACAATAACCCGCCGCAGAAAAGACCGTATTTACGGGCTTTTCGGGCGAAGCAGCGTTTTGAATTTGTTCAAAACGCTCGGCGGATGAAGCGGTCAAAAAAGTCCTTGTAGGACTTTTTTGACAAGCTGAAAAATACTGCCGCACAAACAGTGCGGCAGTATTTTTCAATACATCATCGAGAACAGTTGTGGTTTTGGCTTATACTTCACGCCCGAGACGAGACCCATGGCGGCGAACATTGTCATCATGGAGGAGCCGCCGTAGCTGAAGAAGGGGAGGGTGATGCCGATAACGGGGGTTTTGCCCATGCACATGCCGACGTTTATGAGCATCTGAAACTCGACCGATGCGGCAACGCCGATGCAGATGAGCATATCATAGGTTCTGCCGGAGCGGATGCCCACCTTGGCGCAGTGAAACACTATAATAGTAAGCAGGATAAGCACGATGATGCAGCCGATCATGCCGAGCTTTTCACCAATGCCGGCGAAAATAAAGTCCGTATGCTTGCCGGTGAAGATGGTGGAGGTATGCTCTGCGTCAATACCGGTGAGCCGCCCGGAGGCAAGGCTCTGCTTGCTCTGCGTGGTCTGCCAGGTGATACCGTAGCCCGAGGGGTCAATGGTGGGATCATAGGGCGCGACAAGGCGCTTTTTCTGATAGTCCTTCAAAAAATACGTCCACAGCAGGGGGATGGCCGCCGCGACAGCCGCGCCGCCGATGGCAAACCAGTAGAGCTTTACGCCGAGGGCGAAGAACATCGCCACGAAGATGCAGAGGATAACGGCGGCGCTGCCAAGGTCGGAGGAGACGACGACAATCGCGCCGAAAACCATCAGCAGGCCTACCACCATCTGCGCGACGGAGGAGACGGAGTTGATATCCCCGTGATCCTTCAGATAGCTCATCTGATAGGACGCAATGACTATGTAAATGACCTTGATGACCTCCGAAGGCTGGATGCCTATGCCGCCGAAGCGGATCCAGCTCTTGTTGCCGGTGCCGTCATCCTGACCGAAGATGACCAGGGCGACCAGCAGCGCCGCGATAAGCACGCACAGTATCTTCCACTGGCGGCCGATAAGGTCAGGGTCAATAAAAGTAAAGATAACATAGGCGCCGAGGCCGAGAAACATGGAAAAAACCTGAACCAGCACAAGACGGGCAGGGTTCTGGATATCCCAGCCGCCTTCATACATGCCGGAGGCGGTGATATATATCATTGTTATACCGTAAAGCGCGCAGACAAGGCAAATGCACAGCAAAAACATGTCCCCGCGCTGGAAAAACAGCTTTGAATACTTCTTCAAACGGGCTTTTATATAAAACACCTCTTTCGGGTAAAGGCAAAACGAAATTAACAAATACTCGCGCTAAAGCTGTCTCATTTTATCACATAATTGCTCTTTACGCAACGGCGTAAACAGTGTTATAATAGCCAAAATGTAAATTTTACGTGGATTTACGAGGCGAACTATGGCGGTATATTTTACCAACAGCGAGCAGGAGACCGAAGGGCTGGGCGAGAAGCTGGCCCGGAAGCTGCCTGACGGGACTGTTGTGGCCATGTATGGGAACCTGGGTGCGGGGAAAACCGCCTTTGTCCGGGGCATGGCCAGGGGCCTGGGGCTTGATTGCAGAGTCTCCAGCCCGACCTTTACAATAGTAAACGAGTACATCGGGGCGCGGTCGCTCTTTCATTTTGACATGTACCGCCTCGGCAGTGCGGACGAGCTTTTTGACATCGGCTGGGAGGATTACCTCAGCCGGGGCGCTATCTGCGCCGTGGAGTGGAGCGAGAACGTGCGCGAGGCATTTAACGGCGACGAGCTTACGGTCAGCATAGAAAAGCTGGACGAGCAGCGCCGCAAAATTACGCTTGAGGGGGGAGCCTATGCTGACATTGAGCTTTGAATCATCGGCGAAGGCGGCCTCCGTCGCTCTGTGCGACGGGGCGCGGCTCATCTCCCAGTATAGCCAGTGCACCGCCCTGACCCACAGCAGAACACTGCTTCCCATGGCGGAGGATATGCTCAAAAACGCGGAGCTGAGCATGGCCGATGTGGAGCTTTTTGCCGTTGCGCAGGGGCCGGGCTCATTTACCGGCATCCGCATAGGCGTGTCCACGGTCAAGGGCCTCGCCTGGGCGGCGAACAAGCCCTGCGTCGGCGTGTCCACGCTTGAAGCCATGGCGTGGCACGGAGTTTCCGCCGGGGGGTATGTGTGCCCCGTGATGGACGCGCGGCGCTCTCAGGTTTATAACGCGCTTTTTGAGATAAAGGACGGCTTGCCTGTGCGCCTTTGCGAGGACAGAGCCATTTCCCTTGAGGAGCTGGCGGCGGAGCTTGTTAAGCTCAACGCGCCCGCGCTGCTCGTGGGTGATGGGGCGGAGCTGACGGCGGGCTTCCTCAATGAAAAGGGGATAGCCTATAAAATGGCCCCGGAGAACCTGCGGTACCAGAGCGCCTGGGGCGTCGCTATGGCGGCCCTCGGCAAGCCCCCCGCAAGCGCGGACGAGCTGCTGCCGGTATACCTGCGCTTGTCTCAGGCGGAGCGGGAGCGGCAGGAACGGCTTGCAAAAGAGCAACAAAAGTAAGCAATCAGTTATAAGACTGCTTAAATATAACCCACGGCAAAGAAAAATAAGTTAAGCCAAAGTAATCGATGATTAAATCGTCAAGAATGAATTGCGAGAAAATTTGTGTTCTGACGATGACGCTTTTTTGCAGACATACTTTGTGTATTGGGGGAAAAGCGGCGAAGTCAGAGCGCAAATTGTCCGCAAGGCATCGCAGGCGGTTTATTCAGCGATTACTTACAAAGAAAAAGGAGATTGAACCATGAGCAAAGTGTGCGTATTCGACCACCCCCTGATCCAGCACAAGCTGTCCATCCTCCGGGATAAGAACACCAGCGTGAAGGTCTTCCGCGAGATCGTATCCGAGATTGCGATGCTGATGTGCTACGAGGCGACCCGCGACCTGCCCCTTGAAGAGGTAGATATCGAGACTCCCGTTGCAGTTGCCAAGTGCCACCGCATTGCGGGAAAGAAGCTGGCCGTGGTGCCTATTCTCCGCGCGGGCCTCGGCATGGTTGACGGTATGGTCAGCATGATGCCCAATGTCAAGGTGGGGCATATCGGCCTGTTCCGCGATCCCCAGACCCTTGAGCCTGTGAAGTATTACTTCAAGATGCCGCCCGATATCGAGGAGCGCGACGTTATCGTTGTTGACCCCATGCTCGCCACCGGCGGCTCCGCTTCCGCCGCTATCAAGTTCCTCAAGGACGACGGCGTGCATCATATTAAGCTCATGAGCATAATCGGCGCTCCCGAAGGCGTCAAGCGTATGCAGGAGGATCATCCTGATGTCGATATCTATGTCGCCGCGCTGGATGACCACCTCAACGACCACGGCTACATCGTCCCCGGCCTTGGCGACGCGGGCGACAGAATCTTCGGCACGAAGTAAAAAGTTAGTTTCCCTGTGAAAAGGCTACTCCCAAAGGCTCGCCAGATTGTCAAGCCAAGTGCAACAGTTTATCGACGAACTCATTAGGGGAAAGGAAACCAAGGCATTTTCTGGGTCTGTTGTTAATCAAATCCAAAACGGCAAGCAGCTGTTCATCAGTAACTTTGGTAAAGTCAGTTCCTCTCGGAAAGAAGAAACGGAACAAACCATTTAGATTTTCATTGCTGCCTCTCTGCCACGGCGAATGAGTATCAGCAAAGTAAACCTTAATATCCATAGCCTGCTCTAAGTCCTTGAAGCCGAGAAACTCAGTGCCATTATCCAAAGTCAGCGTAATCGGTGGAACTCGTTTATCTCTGGTTAAGGCAGCTATTAACGCCACATTGGTTGACTCTATCGTCTTATCATGCGCAATGGCGGCAACGGCCAAGCGAGACTTTCTGTCAGTGCCGGTTATTAAGTACCCCTTACCAACTGAACCATATACTGTGTCTCCCTCAAAATCTCCCAGACGGCCTCTCAAATTCGCAATTTCTTCTCTATCGTGAATAGAACTGTCAAAATACTGGGTAAATGACTTTCTTTTGTCAGCATAAGGCTTGCCTTTTCTTCTGAAATGTGTATTAGGCTTAACACCCGGAAAGAGTCCGGCTCTGACAGCTCGGTAGATAGAGCTATACGAAATCTTATCTTCATGTTCATTGTTCCATCTGCCGGCAATAATCTCTGGAGACCAAAAGAGGAGCAGTTTCTCCAACGCATAAGCGAAAGCAGCCGGATTCTTTGTAAGATTGTTTTTACGATGGCACTTTTTTCGCCTGAACTTATAACAATTATTGGCGTTCCAGTGATGATACCGTTTCGCCTTTTTGCTCCAGTTGCGTTTAAGCTCTCGGCTGATGGTAGATGGGCTGCGGCCTAACGCGTCAGCAATCTGGCGTAAACTTTTGCCTTCTTTTAATTTTTCCTCTAGATATTCTCTTTCAGATAGTGTAAGATGTGTGTAGACTCTCATATTAACCTCCGTGTTCTTTGTTGGTGTGGTAGCTACATTTTACACCTTGGTTAATATGAGGTCTATTCTTTTTTTTGCTGTTGCACTTGTTATTGTAATCTGCCCTCCCCTGCGTAAGGGGAGCTGGCGCGGAGCGCCTGAGGGGTCGTAAAGCGCGGACTTTGCACCGGCGAAAATCTATGCCGCGCAGAACAACGCCGCGCAGAACAACCCCTCCGTCAAAAATCAGAGATTTTTGCCACCTCCCCTTACACAGGGGAGGCTTTGACGAGTCCTTAGTCAAAACAAAAAGACCTCCTTGGAGGTCTTTTTTTATCTTCAAATGTCAAATCGGCGCGAAAAGGGATTTATATAAGTGAAAAGACTTATGAAAGGGGGCAGGATATGGACGACAGAGAGATAGTCGGCCTGTACTGGCAGCGCTCGGAGCGGGCGATCGACGAGACGGCGCGAAAGTACGGCAGCTATTGCCGCATCATCGCCTACAATATCTTGGAAAACCCGCAGGATTCGGACGAGTGCGTCAACGACACATGGCTTGGCGCGTGGAACTCGATGCCGGACAAAAAGCCTGAGCGCCTCGGCCCATTTTTGGGGAAGATAACCCGGAATTTCGCGCTGAAAAAGATCAGACGCGGCAGGGCCCAAAAACGCGGCGGGGGAGAGGCACTTCTCGCGCTGGAGGAGCTGGACGAGTGCATCCCCTCCGGATACTGCCTTGAGCGCGAGGTAGAGGACAGGGAGCTGAGGCGCGCGCTCGACCGCTTCCTCGATACCCTGCCCGAGCGGGAGCAGGCGGCCTTTGTCGGGCGGTACTGGTTCATGGCCGGGGAGCGGGGGCTTGCGAAAAAGCTCGGCATGAGCCGCAGCGGCATCTCCGCCATGCTGAAACGCACGAGGAAAAAACTGAGGACATTTTTGATGATGGAGGGCTTATGCACGATTCAGAACGAATTTTGAGCGCCGTCGGGGATATTTCCGACGATAAAATCGAAGCGGCCGCCCGCGCCCTCGGCTATGGGAGAGAGACGGCGGGGCGCACCCCGGTGTATCCGATGAAGAAGATAATAAGCATCATCGCTGCGGCGGCGCTTATCGCGGCATTGGGCGCGGCGGCGTATGCAAGCGACATATTCGGCATCAAGACAATGCTTATAGACCATGAGCAGAAAACAAATATTTTGCCCGGAATTGCTATACCCGAAATTGCTGATATATCCATATCTCAGCCGCAGGCCGTGGATGATGCGGTAGATGCAGCAATCAGGGAGAAAATTGACAACTCCGCCAAAGCATGGGCCGAGTGGGAAGAGTGGCTTCCGGAAAACGGCGGCAGCGAGCCGGAAGTGTTTGAGCCGCCGCTGGGGACAATAACGATATCGACCGAGGATAACGGAGACGGTACATATACTGTGATTTTTACCCGAATCTACGACGATGAGGGCAATCGTATTGAGGCGCGGGAGGAGCGCCGCACCGCAACGGCAGAGGAGTATGAGCTGCATGAGACGTATATGTCCAATCAAAATGTACTCTATGGCGAATATGATTTCAGGTACGGAATCTTTTCACAGGAGGCACAGGAGGCGCTTGAGAGCATTGCCGCGAAATACAGCCTGAACCTCCGCCGTGAAACAGGGTCATATCATCAGGACTATGACGGGAGCGGAAAGTTCAACACCCGCGAGGAGATAATCCAAAAAATCAATGAGATATGCGCCGGTGGAAAGAGCTTCTTCCGCACTGAGCCGACGGGCTTTGATAAGTTCTACTGCTTTGACGAGGGCACATTCGGCATGTGCTTTTTCACTGAGGATACGCTCGTGGAGGGTACAAGCTGTTATATCTACAACTCACCGTACAGCACGCTCTCCGGCGGCGAGGAGGTTTCCGGCATGGCGAGGGGAGACATTGATGCCTTTACCACCCGCAGCCACACAACGCCCGACGGCACGGAGCTTACCGTTATGCAAAACGGCATAGACATATATGCCTATGCGTATCTTGAAAATTCCTATGTGGCGGTGCACATCGACACCTTCGACAGCCTGACCGACGAGGAAATTGACGCGATTCTGGACATGGTCGATTTCAGCGTGATAGAGTAAACACAAACCCTTGCCTCCCCTGCCGCAGCAGGGGAGGTGGCTTGACGCGAAGCGGCAAGACGGAGAGGTTTCCCTTTGCGCAGGTGAATTTGTGCCATTGTGAATTTCGCGCTTCGCTTTTACGACCTCTCAGTCTCGTCAGAACAAGCTCATACCGCTCAGTTTCCCGCTGAGAGCGGAAAACCGCCGCTATATTCCCTTGTTCTTCCTCTCAAAATTGAACCCGCTTCGCTGGGTTTCAATTTTGTCTTGGGTGGCAGACAGCTCCCCTTTCGCAGGGGAGCCAAGGGGCGGCGCAAGTCATAGCAAAAGCGTCTGTTCATCGCTGACAATGCAGATACTTCCACAAAAAGCACGCCGCCCTCCCCGGTATCGGGGAGGGCGGCGCGTTAACTGTTGCTTACTATCGCTGTTCGTTTACATAGATGTTTGCCTTGCTCTGGATGAGCTTTGCCGTCTCTTCGGCGGTTTTCTGCCCGGCGAAGAAGGGCGCGGCCTGCTCGGTCACGATGTCGATGATGCTCTGGTCGAGGTCAATCAGCTTGGTGGCGGCGGCGATAGCATCCCGGAGCTGCTGGGCCTGTTCGGGCGTGGTGGCGTAAATTTCCTTGTAGGTCATGCCGTCATATATCATGCCCCGCGACAGGGGTATTTTCTCTCCGTTTTCGTCGAGAATGTAGTTGCCGTTGGCGTCCTGTTCATACTCGACCTCCATAGCCTTCGCAAGCTGCGTTTCAAAGGCGTTCATGTTCGTGGGCAGGGCGTACATGTCCTGCTGATACTCCTCCGTGAGGAAGCCCCGGATAAACTCCCACGCCGCGTCCTTGTTCTTGCAGGCGCTGCTTATGGCGTAGCTCTCGTTCATTGCCATCACGCAGCCGACGCTCCCGTCAGTGGTGGGGAAGCCGATAAAGGTCGCGTCGCCGCCGAACATTTCGTCATAGTCGTCGGTCATATAATCCGTGCCGGGGAAGCGCGCCATGTAGAGCATCTGCTTTCCCGCGGCGATGCGGGCGGTGGAGCTGTCCTCCGCGCTGTACTGGTAATTATCGTCCGGTGTGTCGGGAAAGCTCGCACAGTAGCCCAGCATTTTTATGAAGTCCTCGCTGTCAAAGCGGCACTCGCCGGTGGACCAGTCCACAAGATTTTCCATGTCCAGCGCCGTGCAGACCATCAGCATATTGGATTTGTCCACACCGAAGTCAAAGCCCTCGCAGCCCTCCGGCATCTTCTCCAGCGCCGCGAAGTAGTCGTCATACGTCCAGCCCGGTGTGTCCCCCACAACGGACGACGCGCCCGCCACGGTCTGCACGCCGAAGGAGGAGCAGGCGGCGCATAGCTTGCCGTCCACAGTCAGCGCGGAGATGACATTCGGGAAAAAGTCATCAAGCTTCAGCTCCCTGTCGGCCTCAATGTAGGGCGTCAGGTCCGCCAAAAGCCCCTTCGCCGCAAGCCTGCGGTAGGGCAGGTCGGAGGAGACGCACAGGATATCCGGGACATTGCCCGCCATGATCTCGGTCAGCAGCTTTGTCCGCCCGGCGTTGTAGTCCTCCGAGGTATCATATTGTGAGTAGTCCACCGCATCAATGCGGTATTTGTCGCTGTCGCGGTTGAATTTTATGATGGCATTCTGTGTGCCGCTCTCCAGATACAGTGTTGCCAGCGTCAGATGCTCCTTCTGCGGCACGGAGTCATAGGGCACTTCGGTGATGGTGAAGGCTTCTGTCTCCTCAGCGTCGGTGGAGATGCCGGTGAAGCTGCCGCCCTCAAGAGCCGCCAGCGCGCGCAGATTGTCGGCGTTCAGGTCGCAGTCGAGCCAGTCGAACAGCGTCTCGCTCTCGCCGCTTGAAAGGTCAAGGGCGCAGAAGGCCGTGCCGCGCGTATAGTAGAGGTCGTAGTCTCCGCCGCCGGGGAAAATGTTGTACACATAGTCGCTCACGGTGGCGGAGCTGTCATCTGCGGCCTGCTTCTCGCCGTCTATCGCGACGATGGCGTTTTCACCGCCGAACCAGCCCAGCGCGGCGACGCGCCCGTCCTTGAGCCGCGCCGTGGACATCACGTATCCGCCAAGGTCGAGGTCATAAGCCAGATTGCCCTCGACGTCGTATGCCTGCACGCCGGTCTCCGTGGGCATGACAATGTTCCCCGCGTTATCAAGACAGGCAGAGTAGGTGTTGAGATAGACCTCCTCGTCGCGCTGGAGCTTTGCCCGGCTCTGCTCCGCGCCGGAGGCGTCCAGCACGCGGATGTAATAGGCATCGTCGCTGCACAGATAGCTGCCGTACTCGGGATCGTCAGCCTTCATGTCCTCCGGCGCGTCCGACCATGAGCAGTAGATATTTTCCAGCAGCACAGGATTACCCTCGTCGTTCAGGAAAAGCTGCACAACAGAGCTGCTGGCCTGAAAATCCCGCTTGCCCTCGGCGCTGATTTCCGGCTCGGGCGGGGTGTAGCTCTCAAGCTCCGTTACCTTACCGTCGTAGCTGACGAAGGCGAGGCGCGGCTCGTATACGTCGTACTGCCCCTCGTATTCCGGCGTCACACCCTCGGGGATGTTCTCTCCGGTCTTGACGGAGTAGCTCATGTAAAAGCCGTCCGCCGTGGGGGAGTAGGGGGTGAAGCCCCGGTAATCCTCATCGCTCAGGCTCAGCGGCTTATGCTCCGCCGCATATACAAATTCCGGCGTTTCGGTGTTCACCGCCTCCTGCCCGGCGGTGGGGGCGGCATCTCCGCCTTTACCGCAGGCACACAGGCTCAGAGCAAGAGATAAAATCAAAACAGTGCTGATAATTGCTTTAAAATTTGCTTTCATACATGTCCTCCTCAGAAAAGCTGCTGCAATTATAGCACCGGCGAGGAGCAAAAGACCTTGAGATTTTATTAAGATATGCGGGATAAATTCTAAAAATTTTAAGAGATTCGGCTCTTCTTTCGCTGCGCCCGCAGGCGCGTTTCGGAGCACTTTGCTGCAAATCTGCACCTAACACTTGGCTCTCCCAGAGGGAGAGCCAAGGGAGAGACGCGGGTTTAATCTGCGCAACAAAAAAAGCACCCCAACGGGGTGCTTTTTTGATAGGCCACTAAATTAAAGCTGCTTCTGAGCGTTGATCTTCACGCCGGGGCCCATGGTGGAGGCGGTGACGCAGGACTTGATATACTGGCCCTTGGCAGCGGCGGGCTTTGCCTTGATGATGGCGCCGATGAGGGCGACATAGTTGGCATAGAGCTTCTCAGCGCCGAAGCTGACCTTGCCGATGGGGCAGTGGATGATGTTGGTCTTGTCCAGACGATACTCGACCTTACCGGCCTTAGCCTCGCTGACAGCCTGCTTGATGTTGGGGGTGACGGTGCCGGCCTTGGGAGAGGGCATCAGGCCCTTGGGGCCGAGGACCTTACCGAGACGGCCAACGGTGCCCATCATATCGGGGCTGGCGATAACGGTGTCAAACTCGAACCAGTTCTCTTTCTGGATCTTTTCGACGTACTCCATGCCGCCGGCATAGTCGGCGCCGGCCTCAAGAGCCTCGTCAACACGCTCGGGCTTGCAGAACACCAGCACGCGGACGGTCTTGCCGGTGCCGTTGGGGAGCACGATAGCGCCGCGGACCTGCTGGTCGGCGTGACGGCCATCGACGCCGAGCTTGACATGCAGCTCGACAGTCTCATCAAACTTTGCCTTGCTTGCGCTGACGACCAGGTTCAGAGCGTCCATGGGATCGTAAAGCGCCTGTTTATCTATGAGCTTTGCGCTCTCTTTATAATTTTTACCTCTAAACAATTTGTTTTCCTCCTAATTATGTGGTTGAATCGGATGGATAAATCCTCCCACGATAGTGCGGCTTGCTCAGTCGCCGACGACAACGCCCATGGAGCGGCAGGTACCGGCTATCATGCTGATGGCAGAGTCAATGTCGGTGCAGTTGAGGTCGGGCATCTTCTGCTCGGCAATCTTGCGGACATCTTCCTTGCTGATAGTGGCGACCTTGTCCCTCTGGGGAACGCCGGAAGCGGTATCGATACCGCAGGCCTTCTTGATGAGCAGAGCGGCAGGGGGAGTCTTGGTGATAAAGGTAAAGCTGCGGTCAGCGTAGACGGTGATGACAACAGGAATCATCAAACCCATATCGCCCTTGGTGCGCTCATTAAAGTCCTTGGTGAACTGACCGATGTTGACGCCGTACTGACCGAGAGCCGGGCCAACAGGGGGTGCCGGAGTTGCCTTGCCGGCGGGAACCTGGAATCTTACGTATCCAACTACTTTCTGTGCCATTTAAAGCACCTCTTTCTTATTAGTCTTTGATTACTTCGACCTGGTCGAGCTCCAGATCAACGGGAGTCTCTCTGCCGAACATGGAAACCACGACGCGGACCCGGTTGTTGATGGGTTCCAGCTCGTCCACAACGCCGACAAAGCCTGCCAGCGGTCCGTCATTGACTTTGACGGTGTCGCCCAGCTCATAGCCGACGACGATTTCCTTGTGTTCTACGCCCAGATCATAAATTTCCTGCTCCGTGAGGGGGATGGCCTTGCCATCGGAGCCCACGAAGCCGGTTGCGCCGCGCACATTGTGGATAAGGTGCCAGCTATCGTCGGTGAGGATCATCTTCACCAGCACATAGCCCGGAAAGACCTTCCGCTCGACGACCTTTTCGCCCGCGTCGGTATATTCCGTGACCTTTTCCATCGGGATGTTGACCTCTTTTATAAGGTCGGTCATGTGGCGGTTTTCCGCCGATTTCATCACAGCGGCGGCGACTGCGTTTTCATAACCGGAGTATGTGTGAACCACATACCACTTTGCGTCTTCAGCCATAGTTAACCTACCAGCGTGAAGAGCGCCTTCACCAGCATCTGCGCCAGCTCATCGAAGCCCCACAGTACCACTGAGGACACCAGCATGACGCACACCGCAATGAGAGAATTTTTGCCAAGGGTCTTCGGCGTGGGCCAAATGACCTTTTTCAGCTCGCTCTTCATGTCGCGGAACCATTTTCCGATGCGCTTGAAGAAGCCAAGCTTCACATCTTCCTTCTTAACGGCGGTGACGGCTTTCGCGGGAGCAGCTTTGCTTTTCTTTTCTTCAGCCATTTTCACGCATCCTTTCAGAACTTACTTCGTCTCTACATGCTTGGTGTGCTTTCTGCAGAAGGGGCAGTACTTGCTGCGCTCCAAACGGTCAGAAGTGTTCTTCTTGTTCTTGACCGTGTTGTAGTTCCTCTGCTTGCATTCTTCGCACCTGAGTGTGATTTTAACTCTTGCGCCTGCAGCCATTCTTTCGGCACCTCCTATTTTATTTACCCGCTTGGCGGGCATTGCCTCCCTGTATGGGGCGAGGGCATTTTCGCGCAAAAAAGCGCACGAAAATAAAACCTCTCGTCTGACAGGTAACTAAGACTATACCACACGCAAAGTCCGCGGTCAAGGCTTTTTTGCGGAAATTCCGGCTTTTTTCACTTGCCCCATGGGTGAAATAGTGCTATATTTGCCGTGATAACTTCTGCTGTGATAATTTCTGCCGGGCGGTTTGCAGGACGAAATATATTTTACATCTCATCATACTGGCTGTCTTGATGAGGGATAAGTATAGAAGCAGAGCGGAATTAGCGACTGCGGGCGCAGACTTACACAAGGGAGCCTTGAGTGGTGCAATTTTGGAAAACTGATACAAAACAATCACGAGGTGCAATATGGATATTAAAGAAACTCTTGAATATATAGACAGTTTGCAGTGGTTTGGCTCAAAGCCGGGGCTTTCCCGGGTGGCTGAGCTGCTCAATAAGCTGGGCGACCCGCAGAAGAAGCTCAAGTTCGTCCACATCGCGGGGACAAACGGCAAGGGCAGCTGCGCGGCGATGGCGGCCTCCGTCCTCAAGGCGGCGGGCTACCGCACGGGGCTTTTCACCTCGCCCTGCCTCGTGCGCTTCAATGAGCGGATGCAGATAAACGGGCAGGAGATAGAGAATGAGGAGCTTGCCGCGCTCATCACGGAGCTAAAGCCTATCGCCGAGGCGATGGACGAGCACCCCACGGAGTTTGAGCTTATCACCGCCGCCGCGATGCTGTGGTTTGCCCGACAGCGCTGTGATATCGTGGTGCTCGAAGTCGGCCTTGGCGGCAGGCTCGACGCTACAAACGTCATAGACAAGCCCGAAGCCGCTGTTATAATGAATATCGGCCTTGACCACACGAGGGTGCTGGGTGACACTGTGGAGCTTATCGCCGCGGAGAAAGCCGGGATCATAAAGCCTGGCTGCGAGTGCGTTTTGTATCAGCAGTCCGAGAGCGTGGAGCGCGTCATCGCCGCGCGCTGTGAGCAGCTGGACGCAAGGCTTCACAAGGCGGATTTCAGCCTCATAAACAAGGAATTTGACAGCCTTGAGGGTCAGGTCTTTTCCTACAAGGGCGACGCCTATGCCATACCGCTGCTGGGGGCCAATCAGCTCAAAAACGCCGCCGTTGTGGTGGAGCTGGCCAATGTCCTGCGCGGAAAGGGCTGGAGGATAGCGCAGGAGGACCTGGAGCACGGGCTTTACGCGGTGAGCTGGCCCGCCCGCTTTGAGCTTGTGCACGATGAGCCGCCCTTTGTGGTGGACGGGGGGCACAATCCCCAATGCGCCGCCACGGTGGTTAAAAATCTGGAGAACTATTTTCCCGACAAAAAGCGTGTGCTGCTCGTCGGTGTGCTCGGGGATAAGGATTACCCGGAGCTCTGCCGCATACTCAGCGCCGCGGCGGACGAGTTTGTCTGCGTCACGCCCGATAACAGCGAGCGCGCCCTGCCCGCCGAGCAGCTTGCCGAGGAGCTGAGGCAGTACAACAAGCCCGTCGCTGTCTGTGACAGCATTGAGGACGGGGTCTCCGCCGCCACTGACGCGGCCGGGGCGGACGGCATGGTCTGCGCCGTCGGTTCGCTGTACATATCCGGCGTAGTAAGAGCCTGCTTTGGATTGCGCTGACAGTCTTGTATAGAAATGAGGGACAATTTATGAGAATTATGGCCATAGATTACGGCGATGCCCGCATCGGCCTTGCCGTGAGCGATTTGCTCGGCATGCTCTGCGGCGAGGCGTGGACAATGCAGGAGTGGAACATGGAGCGTGCCGCACAGCGCATAGCCGAGGAGGCTAAGAGCCGGGATGTCGGGCAGCTTGTGCTGGGCCTGCCAAAGAATATGGACGGCAGCGAGGGGGAACGCGCGGCAAAATCCCGCGAGTTTCGGGAGCTGCTGATTAAAGAGAGCGGCCTGCCCGTCATTCTATGGGACGAGCGCCGCAGCAGCATCGAGGCGCACGCCATCCTCCACGCAAACGGCAAAAAAGAAAAAGCCCACCGCAAAACCGTTGACGCGGTCGCGGCAAGCCTGATTTTGGAGGGCTATCTCGGGAGCTTATAATAATTGAAGATATGAACACAGCCTCTCCCGGTTTGGGAGAGGCTGCGCTGCTATTACTTATTGATTTCGCGGACAAAATCTTTCAGATAAGTCTGGTCAAATTCGTTTTCAAACTTCAATTCCTGCTCATGCCCAGCGCGGCAGTTGTTATTTATTGTGCCCTTGACGCAAATGTGACCGTTCGCAAGCGCCTCAAATGTAATGTGGTTACGCCCATAAGCCTCTTTCAACTCGGCAGAGCCGCGCAGGGTCTCATAAAGGTGCAGTAAGTCCCCGGCAAAAACGCGGAAAGCTTTTATGCCTATATCCAATACTCCGGCGGCAGCAAAATCATCGCTGACTATTTTTATGTTCAGCAGGGAATTTTCCGGGAGACTTATGTCTTTTTCAAAAGTTATCAACCCAAGCTCCAAGGAAAAACTGCCCGCGGTCAAGTTATAAGTCCTCATTGATGCTCCCCACTGGAAAACCGGCTCGTCTATAAAGGGGTTCAGAGCCGGAGCTATCATGCTTTGTTACGGACAGCACGGTCATCCGTGTTTGAAAGCGCATATAATCTATGTATTCATTCCGAAACGCGGATTTGCAATAGTACCTGCCGCGCTCTGAGTCTAAGAACACGAAAAAGATTTGCCCGGAGCGCTGATTTTTTATCACATATTCGGCGTTAATATTGCACGACCCGTGTACTTTTTTCGGATTAAACCGGGCAATTTCAAAATCACCGGACAGGGTGTTGCGCATATTAATAATTGCGTTTAGCCGCCCTTCTATCCGCGGCCACTCTCTTGCGTTGCAGATGAGACTTTCATTAAGTCGACCATTAAGAACTGCATCAAGGAGATTTGCGCCGTAATATTCCGCCGGGCGAAGCCCAAAGTCCACGTCTCTTGCGTACTGCATACCTACAAGATGCGGAAGGTCAGCCGCCTCAAAGCTAAGGTTTATTTCCGACAGGCTCCCCTTGTGCCCAAGAACGATAGTGTATGAGATTTTACACAGCTCGTCCCAGACGTGGGCGGCATCCAAAAGCAGACCCATTTCGACGCTCTCCTGAAAAAAAGAGCGGGGTCTAAAAAAGAAGACCCCGCCAAATGACATTTTCTTTCGGGTTGCCCCTACATCAGCCTGTGGAAACTGTCTAACCCTCGCTCAAGGCTCCACAGCTATACGGATGCTGATCCCGTCAACTGCTTCAACGCCGCGACGGACAGTCCTGCTGCCGTCTGTTAATATTATACGCAAAATCCCGGCAAAATGTCAATCGCAAGATATAGCGAAAAAGTCTAAATTTTGCCCATTTTTGCTATATATTGTGATTGTATTTCATTCAAAAACACAGATTTTTAAAAATTGCATCCCCTCCCGGTGCAGGAGGGGATGTGCTGGTATTGCCTTACTTCTCCCTGCAAACAAGCTCGCCGTTCTCTTCGTCCACGAGGATGGTGGAATCCGCAGGCATATCGCCGGCGATGATGGCGCGGGCGATGAGGGTCTCAACGCTGCTTTGCAGGTAGCGCCGCAGGGGGCGCGCGCCGTAGAGCGGGTCATAGCCCCGGGAGATGATGAGCTGCTTTGCTGCTTCGGTCAGCTCCAGCTTGAGGGACTTATCCGCAAGCCTGCCACGCAGACCGGTTATCATGATGTCGATTATGCCGCTCAGATCATCCTTCGAGAGCGGGCGGAACATCACCGTCTCGTCGAGGCGATTGAGAAACTCCGGGCGGAAGGAGCGGCGCAGCTCCGCCATGACGGCCTCCTGAGCTTCCTGGCTTATCTCGCCGCTGTCGGTGATGCCGTCAAGCAGATACTGACTGCCGAGGTTAGAGGTGAGGATAATGATGGTGTTTTTGAAGTCCACCGTCCGCCCCTGCGAGTCGGTTATGCGGCCGTCGTCGAGGATTTGCAGCAGGATGTTGAAAACATCGGGGTGCGCCTTCTCAATCTCATCAAACAGCACCACGCTGTAAGGCTTGCGGCGAACGGCCTCGGTGAGCTGGCCGCCCTCGTCATAGCCCACATATCCCGGGGGCGCACCGATGAGCCGGGAGACGGAGAACTTCTCCATGTACTCTGTCATGTCGATACGCACGATGTTGTGTTCATCGTCAAACAGGCACTGAGCGAGCGACTTTGCAAGCTCCGTCTTGCCGACGCCGGTCGGCCCGAGGAAGAGGAAGGAGCCGATGGGGCGGTTGGGGTCGGATATGCCCGCGCGGGAGCGGAGAATGGCCTCCGTCACGCGCTGGACGGCCTCATCCTGACCGACAAGGCGCCGATGCAGGTACTCATCCATGTGCAGCAGCTTCTCACGCTCGCCCTCCATGAGCTTGGAGACGGGGATGCCCGTCCAGCGGGCAACGATGCCGGAGATCTCCTCGGCGGTCACGGTGTCGCGCACCATGGTGTTCTTCGCTCCGTCGGCGGAGAGCTTCTCGGCCTCCTCCAGACGCTTTTCAAGCGCGGGCAGGTCTGAGTATTTAAGCCGCGCTGCCGTCTCGTACTCATAGCGCAGCTGCGCGTTTTCGATGTCGGCATGCACCTGTTCAATCTGGGATTTGAGCTTTTTAACCTCGTCCACGCTGTTTTTCTCGCTCTCCCAGCGGGATTTCATCGCGTTGAACTCGTCCTTGAGGTTTGCAAGCTCCTCCCGGAGCTTCGCGAGCCGCTCCTGACTGAGGCGGTCGTCCTCCTTCTTGAGCGCCATCTCTTCAATCTCAAGCTGCATTATCTTGCGGCGCACGTCGTCCAGCTCCGCGGGCATGGAATCTATCTCCGTGCGTATCTGGGCGCAGGCCTCGTCCACAAGGTCAATGGCCTTGTCGGGGAGAAAACGGTCGGTAATATAGCGGTTTGAAAGCGTCGCCGCCGCGACAAGGGCGCTGTCGTGTATGCGCACGCCGTGGTAAACCTCGTAGCGCTCTTTAAGCCCGCGCAGGATGGATATCGTGTCCTCAACGGACGGCTCGTCGATCTGCACCGGCTGGAAGCGGCGCTCGAGCGCGGCGTCCTTCTCGATGTATTTGCGGTACTCATCCAGCGTTGTCGCGCCGATGCAGTGCAGCTCGCCGCGCGCCAGCATGGGCTTTAAGAGGTTGCCCGCATCCATGCTGCCCTCGGTCTTACCCGCGCCGACAATGGTGTGCAGCTCGTCTATAAACAGAATTATCCCGCCCTCAGAGCGGCGAATCTCCTCCAAAACGGCCTTGAGCCGCTCCTCAAATTCGCCCCGGTACTTCGCGCCGGCAATGAGTGCGCCCATGTCGAGCGAGAAAATGGTCTTGCCCTTGAGCCCCTCGGGAACGTCGCCGCGCACAATGCGCTGGGCCAGCCCCTCGGCCACCGCCGTCTTGCCGACGCCGGGCTCACCGATGAGCACGGGGTTGTTCTTCGTCTTGCGGGAGAGAATGCGGATAACATTGCGTATCTCGCTGTCACGGCCGATAACGGGGTCGAGCTTGTTCTCCCGCGCCCGCTGCACCAGGTCCGTGCCGTATTTTGCCAGCGCGTCATAGGTGCTCTCGGGGTTATCGCCGGTTACGGGAGCGGACTTCACCTTGCTCAGCGCGGCGGTGAAGGCGGATTTGGTTATCCCGTGATCGGCGAATATCCGTTTTATGGCGGGCGTCGCGGCTGCAAATATGCCAATCATCATGTGCTCGACGGAGACATATTCATCGCCCATGGACTTGGCGGCCTTCTCCGCCGCGGTGATGACGCGGTTTGCCTCCGGGGACAGGTAGACCTCCGCGTCGCCGCCCACCTTGGGCAGCGCGCCAATGGCGCTGTCAAGCTCGGCCAGAAGCTGGTTGCAGTCCACGCCCATTTTTTCCAGCAGCGAGGGGATAAGCCCGCCGTCCTGGTCCACAAGGGCGTAGAGCAGATGCTCGGGCATAATGTAGTTGTTGCGGCTCTCCTGAGCCATGGCCTGGGCGGTCTGCACCGCCTCAATGGTCTTTTGAGTATAGTTTTGAGCGTTCATTTTCCACACTCCTTTTGTGCTAACTTAGATATGAATGATTATATATGAAGGGAAGCTGCGGCCAGGTCGGAATAGTAGGCGCTCTCCACATCGCGGGGGCTGAGCCTGCCGCTGATGTAGCCCTTCATCATCTTGTCGAAAAATTTGATATAGTCCGAGATAGCCCCGGCCAGCTCCTCCGCAGTGCAGTCGAGCTCAGGCATGGCCATGCTGCGGGTGAAGCGCCCGTCATACAGGGCGTAATCCAGCTTCTGCCCGATGAGCGGGGCAAGGTAGGCGTCCTCGATGCGCTTCCAAAGGCGGAAGAACTCACTCATCGCGCTCAGCAGCGCGGCCGACTGCGTGCGGAACACCACCGACAGCTCGCCAATGCCGCCCTCGCCGTCCCGAAACAGCTCGACCTCGTATTTCACGGTCGGGCGGTACTTGTATTCAAGGGAGCTTTTGAGCGACATGCTGAAGGTGTTCGGCGCGAAAAACGGCACCAGCTCCCGCGAAGGGCTCATTATCTGCTCAATGGCGGAGAGCACGTCGTTTATCCGCCGCTCCGGGGTCGTGTAGTTGACATACTCCGCCAGAATCTGGTTTATCAGGCTCGAGCGGTTTGTGCCCATACGGTGGGCCAGCGCGTCCACCTCGCGGACAACGTCCTCATTGAGCATGAGGCTGTAAAGGGTTTTCTTCATAATTCTCTCCCTTCCTGGTTCATATTTCTATACTTCCTGTTTCTTGAGATGAATATACTCTCTCTTACAAACTTTGTCAAGAGATTTATATAAATAAAATTGCAAATTATATATGAACACGGGGCGCAGAGTAAATTGTGAGAAATAAGTCCGCACCCCGCTTGATTTTCCCGCCGCTTTCGGATATAATCATAAAGCTATACGCAGCGGTATCGAAGTGGTTATAACGGCCCTGACTCGAAATTTTTGGAAGCTCCGGCCGTTTCGTCCGCTGAAAATGTCCGCCG
>URPA01000028.1 GCA_900549545.1 uncultured Eubacteriales bacterium | reverse complement strand
CCGCCGCTATGGCTTCCACGGCACCTCTCACCGCTATGTCTCCTCCCGCTGCGCAGAGCTCATGGGTAAGCCCATTGAAGAGCTGAAAATCATCTCCTGCCACATGGGCAACGGCTCCTCCATCTGCGCCATTGACGGCGGCAAGTGCCTTGACACCTCCATGGGCTTCACCCCGCTGGTCGGCCTGCCCATGGGCACCCGCTGCGGCGATCTGGACGCCGGCGTTATCCAGTTCATTATGAACAAGTACAATCTCAACATTGACGAGATGCTCAACATCCTCAACAAGAAGTCCGGCGTGCTGGGTGTTTCCGGCGTCTCCTCCGACTTCCGCGATCTCGACAATGCCGCCGCCGAGGGCAATGCGCGCGCCGCTCTCGCTCTTGACATGTTCCATTACTGGGTCGCCAAGGTCACCGGTTCCTACGCCGCCGCCATGAATGGCGTGGACGCGATTGTCTTCACCGCCGGCATCGGCGAGAACAGCAAGGCCACCCGCGCCGAGATCGTCAAGTACTTCGGCTATCTGGGCGTCAAGCTCGACGAGGAAGCCAACAGCAAGCGCGGCGAGGACGTCATGATCTCCACCGCCGACTCCAAGGTCAAGGTCTTTGTCATCCCCACCAATGAGGAGCTTGTCATCGCCCGCGACACCCGCGATATCGTCGGCTGATTTCCCTGAATTTACAATTACAGCCCGGTTCATTTGAACCGGGCTGTTTTTTATCTGACAGTGTATGTATTATTCCCCCGCCTCCGGCGGGGGAATAATACATACATAAACCGGTGTTTTTCAATCGAATTGTTCGGAAAGGTATATGCTCGCTTTTGATTGGATAAGTCTTGCGGCCTCGTCGGCGGGCTTGTCTCCGTTAAAGAGCGAGGCAGCCTCGCCCATTACAATGTCATATATCGCGCTGTCGTACTCGTATATTCCGTCCATTCCTCGCAGCAGCTCCCAGGCCTGTGCCTTGGTGTTCCCGTCCGTGTAATTAACAGGAATGTCAACGTTCCCATAGTCGTCAAATGTAAACAATGCCAAATCCGGGTGCCTTTGCATGTGTTCTATCCGCTTATCAAGGCGCACATCGATGTATTCCTCCACAGCGGGGATGCCGTCAACCTCAAAGGAATTTTCATTCACCTTTCCGTCAATGGAAACATTCTCGTTGAGATATTCATTGCTGAGCAGATACTCGAAAAACGCCCAGACCGCCTCCTTGTGCTCAGACGCGGAGGACATGGCATAGCGATCACACGGCAGCATTTTCGCAATGCTCCCGCTCTCCGGGAAGCCGGAGTTTACATAATTTCCGTGAAATACACCGTACATCTCGCCCAAAACCTCTGCCGGCCCGCTCTCGGAGTGGCAGAAAATCTGATTGCCGCTGTACGCACGCCCGCTGGAAATAATCTCATCCGCATCCTGTGGAAGCTGCGCCGCGTATTCAAGCAGGCGGATAAACTCCGCGCTGTCAAAATTGCAGCTTGCGCTGTCGTAGTCGATGAATTTATCGGAGTTGTAGCTGAGGACATCCCGCAAAAAGCTCTCCGGTGTGCCGCCGGTGGTGTCATACGCGCCGCGCTCCGCCGCGATGGTGAACATATCCTCCCAGCTTGCCGCGCCATGAACAAGCTCCCCGTTTGCATAGTATGTCCTTATATAAAAGGCAGGGATAATGCAGCACAGCTCTCCCCTCTCGTGCATGCACTGCGCCGCGCTCGGCAGAAGCGCGTCATAGGATATACTCTCCGATGCGTCAAAATACGGGCGCAGATCCTCAAACATCCCCTTGTAGGCATAGAGCTTCGCGGGCAGACCGTTCAGCTCAAAAATGTCCGGGCAGCTTCCGGAGAGGATATCCGCCAGCAGGTGCGTCATGCCGAGCGGCTCCGCGTCCGTGTCAAAGTCCGCATAGTTGATGTAGACAATTTTTACGTCCGCGCTGCGGTCATTGAACTTATTCACCGCGTTTGCGATTTCTATGCCGTCATATTTGTTATACGCCGCGAGCGTGATAACCGTCACGCCCTCGAGGTCGGAGGCCTTCCAGAGCGTGGGCTGGCCGTTCTGGATGTTGAAAAAGCTCTCGTCATCAATATAAACAAAAGTGCTTGTCGAGCAGCCGCTGAGCTTATAGTTACAATATGGTACTTTCTCCCCGGTCTTGTAATTGAGCTCAAATATCGAACTGCCATCATGGCAGAGCAGCGTACCGTTCCTGCCGCCCGTGAAGATATACGGTGCTTCATACTCGTACTTTGCCGCGACCGCGTTTGCGCTGTCAAGCTCGTAAACCGTTGTCTGCTTATTCAGGCCTGACTGGTTGATGATAAGTGTGTTTTCCCCCGCCTTTATTATCTTCCCGGCGAGAAGCTCAGAGACTATCGCATTCCCCAGACTCCCATCAGCGCCAATAACACAGGCATAGCGCTCTATGTCATCCACGAGGAGCAAAAGCTGCCCGTTTGCATAGGCGAGCTCTCCTCCGCTGCTGCTCTCCGGCATACCGCTGAGCGTAAGCTTTTCCCTGAGCGCAAGCTCATTATCCGTCACGCTGACGGTGTAGCTCCCGTCCTCCTCGCAGCAGAGGATATACAGCTCTCCGCTGTCGGCAGCGCACATGGAGAGGAATTTTCCGCTTATGTCGAATTTAAGCGCCGTAAACTCAAGGCTTTCGAGCGAGAGGGCATAGAACACGCTCTCCGTGCCCCTTTCCGCACGCAGGATGAGCCGCCCGTCCGAAAGCTCAATAGCATCGATGAAATAGCAGCCCAGCTCCGGGGCTTTGAGCGTGCTGCGCTCAAAATACCGCCCGCCGTCCACCTCGCCGCCGAGGCTTCCGCCATAGGTGACATCCTCTGAATTATCGCGCAGGGGCTCCGCCTCTTTCCGCCCGCAGGCGCAGCAGGAGAGCAGCAGCGACAAACAGAGCAGAAGCAACAGGGTCTTTTTCATGGCTCAGCACCTCATTTTTATCGAATTATGTCATTTATTATACATTTTCAGCCCCTCTATTACAATCCTCCCGCTGGAAATTTAAGGAAAATTAAGCAGAGCGTCCGCAAACCTTTGCAGCCGCTCTATCCGTTAATTTTTCAAATATTCTAAAATCGGTTCAATGTATTTTTTGTCAGAAATGTCATACGAGGAGGAAATCATCTCCGCCATCACCCGCTCTGCCTCGGTCTTGTTCTTCTTTGCTTTCAGCGTCTTTGAAAACAGCTTCATCATCAGCTTTGACGCAGCAGGCATTTTCTCATAGTTAAATCCCCCCGGGCAGTAAAACACCTTTACCTTTTCCCTCTCTGCTTCGCTGAAATTCTGTTTGAGCGCTGTATCAATATCGGAGCTTTCCGCGGGGCTGCCGCCAACGCAGAAGGCCGCCAGCTTTTTGCCCGCCCACTTGTCGATATTGCTCTTGAACCAGCTTATCTTGCTGATGCTGCCCGCGCAGGCCCAGCCGCCGTAGACTATCGCATCGTACAGGCTCAGGTCAGTTTTTTTCGCGGTGGATAGTTCAAGACAGTCTGCCCCGGCAGCCTCTGCTATCCACTCGGCGTAGAGCCTTGTGAATCCCGTCTGCGAGGTGTAAATCACTATTGTTTTCATTTTTCGGCCTCCCCGGTAACTTTGTTTTCAAGATTTTCTATTCCCGCATAGAGCTTAGAAAGTAATCGAAACAACGTCTCAATCTCCCCCGCTGTATACACTTCAAACAGGTATTTCAGCTCCTCCTGATAGCGCGAAAATTCGTTTTGAAAATAATCCTCGGTCTTTTCTGTCGGCCAGATGCACATTGCCCTTGTGTCCTGCGGGCTTTGCTCAATGCTCACGAAGCCCTTTTTAACCAAAGCCTCGGCCAGCTTCTTGATGTTCTGCCTTGAACAGCCCAACATCTCACCAAGCTGCGTAAATGTCATCTGCTCCTTTGCCTGCCTGACTATCGACAGCAGCATAAACTGCTTTAACGAAAGCTGTGGGATGTGCTTATCAAAAAGCGTTTGAAGCTTGTTGCCCGCGATAAACAACGTGTTAAAAATCGCCTTTTGCTGTTTATCCGTTGAGTCAGAGAATCTAATTACCAACTCGTCTAAATTCATATGCCCTGCCCTCTTTTGCGTAACTTGTTACGCTTATTATAGCAACAAGTTACCTTTCTGTCAAGAAAAAAGAGCTGTTGCAAAATTCATTGCAACAGCCCAAAATAATTCAAATCGTCCCTCAGGTCGTATTTCACTTGTCCACAGGTCAAATATCATTAGGCGCGTTGCTATTTTACATTGTGCCCATTATTTCCCGGTTGAGCCGAAGCCGCCGCGGCTGGTGTCGTCAAGATGCGCGACCTCTTCAAGCTCAAGCTCCGGCTGCTTCTGCATTATGCGAAACTGGCATATCCTGTCGTTTTTCTTAATGTGCGCGGCGCGCAGGGCGTAGGCGGGCAGCTTCCACTCGTCCTGCTCGCCGCAGTAGGAATTGTCAATAACGCCGACGCTGTTTACCTGGATGATGCCGAAGTTCTTGAAGGTGCTGCTGCGCGGGGCGACATGCGCCTCATAGCCCTCCGGCAGCTTCATGCCCACGCCGAGCGGAATGAGCTTAAACTCCCCCGCCGCCATGTCCACGTCCTCCGCAGCGCGCAGGTCAATCCAGTCGCCAATGCTGAGCTTGCCAATCTTTTCTATATCGGCGAAATATTTAATAAGTATTTTCATACAATTTCCTCCAGATGAATATTGACTATTTTACGCTCAAAATGTAAAATTGTTCAAACAGATATATGATAACACATAAAGGAGGATTTTTCCATGCCCAGTTTTCAGGATATATTCTTCCCCTCCAGCACCGGAAAAAACACCATTCACGCCCGCAAGTGCCTGCCGGATGGCAAGCCCCGCGCTGTTATCCAGATTGTCCACGGCATATCCGAGTATATAAACCGCTATGATGATTTTATGCTCTTCCTCGCCAACAACGGCTTTGCCGTCGCCGGGGACGACCATCTGGGCCATGGCCAGTCCGTCACGAGGCCGGAGGAGCTCGGCTTTTTTGACGATGAAAAAGGCTGGGACAAGGTCGTCGCCGATGTGGGAAAGCTGCGGGAGATGATGCACGAGGAGTTTCCCGATGTGCCATATATCTTCTTCGGCCACAGCATGGGGAGCTTCCTGACCCGCACATTCATTATTCAGAATCCCGACAAGTATGACGCCGCCATCATCAGCGGCACGGGGCATCAGTCCAAGGCGCTGGTTTACGCCGGGCTTGCCATGGGTAACGCCGTTGTGAAGCTCCACGGGCCCAGAGCCGACGGGAAAATGCTCAACGACATCGCCTTTGGCGCGTACAACAAAAAAATCGACTTCCCGATGACGGATTTTGACTGGCTCAACCGGGACTATGAGAGCGTGAAGCAATACATGGCAGACCCCATGTGCGGCTTTGTCTGCAAGGCGAGTCTCTACCGCGATATGCTCACCGGCATAAAATTCGTCACCGACCAGAGCAACATCGACAAAATGAGCAAGGAGAAGCCGATATACTTCATGTCCGGCGACTGTGACCCCGTTGGCGACTATGGCAAGGGCGTTGACAGGGCATACAAGGCCTTCTGCAAGGCCGGGCTCCATGATGTGATGATAAGGCTCTACCCCGGCGGGCGGCATGAGATGCTCAATGAGATAAACAAGGACCAGGTTTATCAGGACATTCTCAACTGGCTCAACGAAAAAATGGAAAAAATCTAAAGCATAAAAATTGCCCCCGAAAGCTGAGCTTTTGGGGGCAATGCAGTTTTCTGGCAGTCCAATGAAGCCTCCCCTTACGCAGGGACGCCTTTGGATGATACGAAATGTTGCAGTATCAAAAGGAAAATCCCCCTGAAAGCAAGGCTTTCAGGGGGATTGATTTTTAATTACTCGTCAACCTCGGGAGCGATGCCGGTAGCCTCGCCGGTGGCGGAGACTTCATAAACCAGCGCGTCACTCTCCGCGACAGGGGCCTCGTCAACCTCGTCCTCCTCGACAGCGGGGACAGGTGCGGGCTCGGACAGGGCGCGGATGGAGAGGGAGATCTTGTGCTTCTCATCGTCAACGGCGATAATCTTCGCCTCGGTGACATCACCGACGGTGAGCACATCCTCGGGCTTGCCTATGCGGCGGTTAGCGATCTGGCTGATGTGGATAAGACCGTCAACACCGGGCAGAACCTCAGCAAAAGCGCCGAAGGGCATGAGCTTGACAATCTTGACCTCGGCAACATCGCCGACCTGATACTTGGCGTTGAACATGGCCCAGGGGTTAGCATCGGGATCCTTGTAGCCAAGGGAGATCTTGCGCTTCTCCTTATCAAAGCCGATGACATAGACATCTATCTCATCGCCGACGGAGACAACCTCAGCAGGATTGTGGACGCGGCCCCAGCTCAGCTCGGACACGTGAACCATACCGTCAATGCCGCCGATATCGACAAAGGCGCCATAGCTGGTGAGGGACTTGACAACACCGTGATACTTCTTGCCGATCTCAATCTCGTTCCAGATGGCCTCAGTGCGCTCGCGGCGCTCAGCCTGAGCAACGCGGCGGATGGAGCCGACAACGCGCTTGCGGGCCTTGTTGACCTCGGTGATCTTCAGGCGGACGGTCTTCTTGACCAGCTCGTTAAGGTCAGCCTCGCGGGGCAGATCAGTCTGAGAAGCGGGGACGAAAACGCGCACGCCCTTAACGCTGACGACAACGCCGCCCTTATTGGTCTCGGTGACAACACCCTCAAGGACAGTGCCGTCCTCAACGGCGTTCTCAACATCGTTCCAGACCTTGGTAGCGTCAAGGCGCTTCTTGGAGAGCATCGCGGTGCCCTCAACATCGTTCACGCGGACAACAACGGCCTCAATCTCGTCGCCGACCTTGACAGCGTCTTCGACTTTGATGCCGTCATCGGTAAACTCGGAAGTGGGTATGAAGCCGGAATACTTGGCGCCGAGGTCTACACTGATCTCAGTGCCGGTAATAGCAACTACAATGCCGGTTACCTTATCTCCATTATATATAGTTTTGAGGGTCTCCTCCAGCATTTCATCGAAGGACAGCTCCTTCTCTACTGTGGATTCCTCGACTTTGATTTCGTCACTCATTTTGTTACTTACCTCCTTAATTATCCACGCCGGTGTAGACGCGCCCGCCGTAAGCCCGACGATGTCAACCCCGCGAAGCCTGTCCAGATCCAACTCCTCCGTCCTTTCAATGAATTGGACGTTTGAGCAGTGAAGCTGGCAGATTTCCGCAAGGTGGCGGCTGTTCGCGCTGTGCCTGCCGCCTATGACCACCATCGCGCCGCATTGAGCAGAAAGGCTTTCGGCCTCCGCCTGCCGCGTAGATGTAGCAAGGCATATTGTATCAGATATTTCCGGGTTTGTACATCTTTTTTTTATTAAGTTGCAACATTCGTTAAAATTACTGTGCGTTTGGGTCGTTTGAGCCACTACGCTTATCTGTTTTTTCCAAAAATCGTGGTTTTTTTCCAGCTCTCCGGCAAGCTCTTCGGCATTTTCCACCACTAAATGCTCCCCGCACCAGCCGCAGATAGCCTCCACCTCCGGGTGATTTCGCATCCCGACAATGACGGTGCAGCCGCCGTTTTCAGCCGTGGCGGCGACAATCTTATGTATTCCCTTGACCTTCGGGCAGGTGGCGTCATGTATCTCAGCGCCCGCTTCTTCGAGGCGTTTGTACGTCTCCCCGCTTGCCCCGTGCGCGCGGATGAGCACCGGCTCCCCGGGATTTGCCTCAGTGGGGTCATTAATAACGCGCATACCCTTGCGCTCAAGCTCAGCGACAACATCCTCATTATGTATGAGCATCCCGAGGCAGGCGCAGCCGCCCTTTTCCTCAATAAGCCGCTCCGCCATCTCAACCGAGCGGCGCACACCGAAACAAAAGCCCGCGCTTTTGGCGATTCTCAGTTCCTTCATCCGGCCGCCCCCGGCATGGGGATATTCAGCGCCGTGCAGATGATTTTGCACATTCGTCTAAAGCTCTCCTCAAAATCAATATCGCTGGTGTCAAGATAAACGGAATCCACCGCCGCTCTGAGGGGGGCTGTGGCACGCTCTGTGTCCTGCTTGTCGCGGTAATGGATATCCTCCAGAACCTTCTCAAAGCTCTCCTCAACGCCCTTTTCCTTTAATTGCAGCAGCCGCCGCTCGGCTCTGGCCTCTGCGCTTGCGGTGAGGAAAATCTTCACCTCGGCATCGGGCAGGACAACGGTTCCGATGTCGCGCCCGTCCATGATGATGTCATGCTCGCGCGCCATTTTGCGCTGCATATCCAGCAAGAACGCGCGCACCGCCGGCAGGGCCGACACATCTGAGGCGAGAATGGATATCTCCGGCTTTCTTATCAGCGCGGACACATCCTCTCCGTTCAGATACATATGCTGCTCGCCGCTATCGTCATAGCCTACCTGAATGTCAAGCCCCGGCAGCAGCGCCGCGACCGCGCTCTCGCTGCGGCGGTCGATCCCCGCGCGCTCAACAGCAAGGCCCACCGTGCGGTAGATCGCGCCGGTGTCAGCGTAGACAAAGCCCAGGGCGGCGGCGCAGCGTCGCGCAAGGCTGCTCTTGCCCGCGCCGGAAGGCCCGTCAATGGCTACTGAATAATGTCCGTTCATGTTTTTCCCTCTCAATATATTTCTATGGCGTTTCCCGCCGCGCGGCCTGTTGACCAGGCTATCTGCAAATTAAAGCCGCCGGTATAGCCGTCTAAGTCCAGCACCTCCCCGGCAAAATACAGGCCCTTCACAAGCTTTGACTCCATGGTGCGGGGGTTAATTTCCTTTGTGTTCACTCCGCCTGCGGTGACTATCGCCTCGTCAATGGGCCGCGGGCCGGTTATGGACACGGGAAATGCCTTAAACAGGCGCACAAGCTCCCGCCGCTCCGTGCGGGTGATGCTGTTGACCTTCTTCTCCCCGTCAATCCCGGAGAGCTCAATGAGCACGGGTATCATTGTTCTGCCCGCAAGGTCACCAAGGGCGTTTTTGAACTCCTTATTGGAGTATTTCTCAAAATCGCGCAGGATTCGCGCGTCAAGCTTCTCCTCGTCAAGCGCGGGCTTGAGGTCAATGCTCAGGCGGTATTTCGCCGTGCCAAAGCTTCGCATATGGGAGCTTGCCGACAGCACCAGCGGGCCGGACACGCCGAAATGCGTAAAAAGCATCTCGCCCAGCTCCTTGTAAATGAGCTTGTCGTCCTCATATGCGGAGAGCATCACATTCTTGAGTGAGAAGCCCTGCATCTCGGCACAGTATGCGTCGCCGCTCTCGAGCGGGACAAGGGATGCGCGCGGGCTACTTACACTGAGCCCCATTTCCCGGGCAAAGCGGTACCCGTCCCCGGTGGAGCCGGTGAGCGGATAGGAACGGCCGCCGGTGCATATGGCAGCGGCGGAGCAGGCAATGCGCCCCTTGCCCGTCTCCACTGCGCAGACAGCGCCGTCTCGCTGCTCAATGCTCTTTGCCTTGGTCTTGATGATATCCACGCCCAGCGCCCGGCAGCGGCGGGCGAGAGCGTCAGCAATGTCGTTTGCGTTATCCGACTGCGGGAAAACGCGGTTGCCGCGCTCGGTTTTGAGTGGGACGCCAAGGCCATCGAAAAACGCCATCACGTCCTGCGAATTAAAGCGGCTGTACGCGCTGTACAGAAAGCGCCCGTCGCCGGGGATATTCTCCATAAACTGCCTCGTGTCGCAGTTATTTGTGACATTGCAGCGGCCCTTGCCGGTTATGCGGAGCTTGCGCCCTAATTTGTCATTCGGCTCGATAATCGCGGTTTTTATGCCGCGCTCGGAAGCCGTCGCGGCGCACATCAGCCCCGCCGCGCCGCCGCCGATGACCACCAAATCGTATTTTGCGCCGCTCATCTCATAACCTGCCTTATCTCGCTGTTGGTGAGCCTTCTCCATGAGCCGGATTTAAGCTCACCGAGCGACAGCGGGCCCTCGCTTACGCGGCGCAGGCGCGTGACGCGCAGGCCGCAGCTCTCGCACATGCGGCGAATCTGGCGGTTTCGCCCCTCGCCGATGGTTATTAGCAGCACTGCCCTGTCCTCAAAGCTCTCGCGGATCTCTATACTCTTAGCCTGCACTGTGCAGCCGTCAAGCTCGATGGGCTTGTGCAGCTTTGAGGTAGCGGCCTTTATATTCTCGCCCTTTACCCACGTGAGATAGGTCTTTGTAATTTCATGCGAGGGGTGCATGAGCCGGTTTGCAAAGTCCCCGTCATTTGTGAGGATAAGCAGGCCCTCGGAATACATATCAAGCCGCCCGACGGGGTACAGCCGGACGCCCGCATCCTTCACAAGCTCTGTGACACAGGGGCGGTTTTTCTCGTCGCTCAGGGTCGTGACATAGCCGCGGGGCTTATTGAGCATTATGTACGTCTTATCATCCGGGGAGGGCAGGGCTTTGCCGTTAACGACGATTATATCCCGCTCCCCGTCCGCCTTCATGCCGAGCTCCGCGCGCACACCGTTTACTGTCACCTTCCCGGCGGCGATAAGCTCCTCCGCCGCCCGGCGGGACATAAGCCCCGAGGCGGAAATTATCTTTTGGATTCTCTCTGTCATTTCAATGACTCCATACTTGTCTGATTAAACATCCGCTTTGCCGCGGGAATGTCCTTTTCATATATAAGCCTGCACCGGCCTATCTCCTCACCGTTGAGGTACGCACCGAGGCTGCCGCCCTCCTCCCCTGCCTTCACAGGGGCGAACACGAACCACGGCAGCTCCGCCCGAAGCTCCACCTCGGCGGAGCTTGGAAGAAAGAGGCGCATATCCTCCGGGATAAGCCTCGCGCTCTCAGCGCTGCCGGAGATGACGGGCACATCAAAGCCCACCCCCTCGGTCACAAGACGGGTCGAAAAATTGGAAAAAGCCCAGTCATAGAGCTTCATGTGGTCGTTCCAGTCGTCCGGGGCGGAGAGTGTGACGCAGATAAAGCGGCTCTCCCCGCGCTCGCAGCAGCTTACAAGGCAGCGGCCCGCCGCCATGGTGTACCCGGTTTTGCCGCCGATACAGCCGTCACAGAGGCTCAAAAGCCGGTTGTGGTTTACGAGCGTCTGCCCGCCGACATTGCAGCTCGTCATGGCACATATGCGGGCAAAGTCCGGGTTTTCCATGCAGTGCGCCATAAGGCGCGCCAGATCCCGCGCCGTGGAGTAGTGCCCCGGCGCGTCAAGTCCGTGCGGGTTTTCAAAATGCGTGTTCGTCATGCCGAGAGCCTTCGCGCGGCTGTTCATCATGGCGACGAATTTTGCCTCGCTCCCCGCCGTGTACACAGCTATGGCGGAAGCGGCATCATTGCCCGACACCAGCAGCAGCCCGCGGATAAGCTCCCCCAGCGTATATTTATCGCCGGGGCAGAGGTACATGGACGAGCCCTCCACGCCGCAGCACTGGGCGGGAATCTCAACCTCGTCCGTAAGTTCAGCGTTTTCAAGGGCCACCAGCGCGGTCATTATCTTCGTTGTGCTGGCAATGAGCATACGCTCGTCGGCGTTTTTCTCGAACACCGCTTCCCCGCCGCTGCTTATGACAATGGCGGCCTTGGCGCTGATGCCCGGCGCGCCGTCGGCATAGGCGGCGGTGGTCAGAAGCAGCGCGAAGGCCAGCAGAAATGCTGCAATTTTCCTAATAATAAGCACCACCCTTCAAGATTTGGGCAGTGCTTATTATTTACAGTTAATGAATTAATATTATTCTTTCTTGCCCTGCTTGTCGATAAATGCGTCAACCCTGTCCAGAACCTGGGGCACGAGGTCGATGATTCTGTCAACAGTGTTGTCTGCGGGAGGCGTGACATTTATCATGCGCACGCAGCCGTCTTTAATGACAAGGAAGCCTATCGGCTCAATCTTGACACCGGTGGCATTGCCGCCGCCGTAGGGTCTGGCATCGCCGGGCTTTTTGCTGTTAAGCTCAATTCCGCCGCCGCCAAAGCCAACGCTTATCTTGGAGATAGGCACCAGAGTTATCCCGTCCGGGGTGAAGATGGGGTCACCGACAACGGTGTCCACCTTGAGAATGTTCTTCACACTCTCCATTGTGTTCTGCATGAGTTCGCCGATAGGGTTGTTATCCATTTTGAGCCATCCTTTCCTCTGCCTGTGTATTGTTATCTTTCTCTTTTATGTTTTTACGCTGTTTCAAGCGGCTCGGCCTCGCCATTGCCGCCTTTATTCTGTCGTTTTTCCTTCATCAGGCGCAGCTTGTTCTTTATAAGTATACCCAACGCGCCGAAAAGTATAGTGTTTATTGCTCCAAAAATCTGCCCGATGCGTATTGTCATGGCAAGGCCGAAGTCAATGCTCATCTTATCCGCCGTGAAGTCCACATCCGTCACGACCTCACAGTCATCGACCTCAAAGCGCTTGGCGCAGATAGGGCCAAGGCTCGAGAGCGCGGCGTTAACGTAGTTATAGGTCATCGCGGTCTTGTACGGGTCGTCCCCGGCGGCGGTATAGCGCAGGAGGAACCTGTTCACCTTGAACTTTCTTCCGAGCTTGCCGAAGCCCTTCAGGACCTTTTTAAGCAGGGCAAGCAGCTCATCCGCCGTGAAGTCAAAGCTGAGCTTCTTTTTGGGCTTTTCCTGCTCAGCCTCGGCAGCGGGCTTTTCCTTTTTCTTTTTCTCCTTCTTGGGGTGCTTTGGAGGCTTTGAGGCGTCCTCCTCAGGCTTGGGGAAGAGCTTGATGATAGGCATGCCGCAGGCAACGGCCGAGACGGAGAACACTCCGCCTTCATAGCCCACATCGGCCCCGACGGGAATCAGCATTATCAGCGCGATTATCAGCACTATAACACCGATTATAATTAGAGCTGCCAAAATTTATCACTCCTCTGCTTTCCCGGTTATAACGTCCTCCATGCTCAGCTGGCCGTCATCCCCGGCGTTTTGCAGTTTATTTATCTCATCACGCAGCTTCTGCACGCCCTCGCTGCTGCCGATATCCGGCAGCGGCGGGAGCTGGGAAAGCTCGCTTACACCCATGGTGCGCAAAAAAGCGTCCGTCGTTCTGAAAAGCGTGGGCCTGCCGGGCACATCCAACCGGCCGCAGGGCTCTATAAGCCCCTTGTCAGAGAGGGAGCTTATGGAATATGAGCTGTCCACGCCGCGAAGCTGCTCGACATACGCCCTCGTGACGGGCTGAAAATAGGCAACTATCGCGAGCGTCTCAAGCGCCGACTGAGAGAGCATCGGCGGGCGGCGCTGCTCCAAAACCTTTGTGATAAACGGCGCGTACTCAGGCGCTGAGCACATCTGGAGCTTATCGCCCAGCCGCAGGATGCGCATGCCGCGCTGCTCCCGCTCATATTTTTCGGCAAGCTCAGCCGCTATGCGCGAAAGCTCCGCCTCGTCAGTATCCAGAATAAGCGACAGCCGCGCCAGAGGCACGCTCTCCCCGGCTGCAAAAAGTATAGCCTCAATGGCTGAGGAAATATCCGTCATTTATGCTTCAACTCAACAATCTACTCAACAATTTTTTCAAGAATCTCATCCTCGTCGCCGCCGACGAAGCTCACAAGCCAGCCCCCGTCCTGTCTGTCGAGGCGGACGCTGCCCATGCTGCAAAGCTCCAAAACCGAAATAAACGTGGCAACTATCTCCGTCGTAGACTTGCACTGTGCGTAAAGCTCGTTTAGCTGCCGCCCGCCGGATTTGAGGCAGGCGATAATCTCCCGGCTCTTGCTGCGCACGGAGTATATTATCCGCTTCGGCACGGCGGCGCTAAGCTCCCCGGCGTCGTCCTCCGGGGTCTTGACCCCTCGGGAAAAGACGTTTTTGAGTGCTATCAGCAGCTCAACCGGCTCATGCTTATATTCATATTCCCTGCCGGTCTGAGGCAGCGGCTCCGGGGCCTTGGGGTAGTACAGCAGGCCAAGCTCGGAGGCCTTTTTAAGCTCCGGCACTATCTTCTGCACAGCGGCAAAGGTGTCCCTGCATTTGAGCTTTTCGAGCGAATCCATCAGCTCCTGAAGCTCGGAGACCTCCTCGTCGGCGGTGAGCAGTGTCTTTGTCTTGATATACAGCAGATGCGCCGCCATCTGCACGAACTCACTCGCTATCTCCAAATCCATGCTCTGCATCTTGTCCAGATACTCAAGGTACTGGTCAAGAATCTCGGAGATTTTGATATCGCGAATCTCTATTTTATTTTTGGACAGGAGCATCAGAATAAGGCTGAGCGGCCCTTCAAAGTCCTGCTGCCGGTCCCTGTCTTTAACTACTCCCTCAAGGAAAAAGTTCAGATCTTCCATCTAAAAACCAAACTTCATCAGATATAGAACAGCCTGAAAACCGTGTCACAGGCAAACTGCGCGACGGGAATAAGGCCGGAATAGACAACATCAATCGCGTTGGAAAGAGGCCTGCCGATAACGCCGGTGGACACCAGCAGAATCATGAGCAGCATCCCGTATTTCTCGTAGCGCATGAGCTTATAATAGCCCTCATCGCTTAAAACCGAGAACAGCACCTTCGACCCGTCGAGCGGGGGCAGCGGGATAAGGTTAAAAAGCCCCAGGCCGAGACTCATATACGCTGTGAGCCGGAGCATATCCAGCACATAAGCCCCAGCCTTAGAAAGGGACAGCGGGATATACAGCGCGCCGAAAATGAACATGAACACGATAGCGATGATAAAATTGCTCACCGGCCCAGCCAGCGCCGTTATGGCCATGCCGCGCTTAGGGTTTTTGAACTTGTACATATTCACGGGGACGGGCTTTGCCCAGCCCACATGGAACACAAGCATCATCAAAAGGCCCATAACGTCAAGATGCTTCAAGGGGTTTAGCGTGAGCCGCCCGCGCTCCTTGGCGGTATTGTCCCCAAGGCGGTAGGCCACATAACCGTGGCTCAGCTCATGCAGAGTGATGCACAGCAGCGAAGGGATAAGCCCCAGCAGAATACTCAGTATATAGGTAAAATCAAAGCCGTCCCAAATGGAGCGAACCGCGCTGCTAATTACACTCACCCCCAATTTACATGAACATTTTAACAAATTAATATACAAAATACAAGGGCGCGAAGCAATTTTTGTGCTTCCCGCCCTGTAAAATCATATAAGTTTAACTATTTCCGCCATCAAAAGCTCTCTGCCCTGTCCCTTTTCCGCGGAAAACGGGATAAGCGGCACCTCGTCAGGCAGCGTGAGCGTCTCCCGGATGAGGCGCAGATTCGGCTCGATCTCGTTCTTTTTGAGCTTGTCGAGCTTATTCGCGACAACAACCAGCGGGCAGCCGTAGGCCTTGAACCACTCTGCCATGGTCACATCGTCCGCCGTGGGCTTGTGGCGAGAGTCCACTATCATGACACCGAGGTCAAAAAGCCCTTCGCCTGCAAAAAAGCTCTCCATGAGCTTGCCCCAGCGCTCCTTCTCCCCGCGGGAGACCTTAGCGTACCCATAACCGGGAAGGTCCACAAAATAGATCTTACCGTCAATGAGAAAATAGTTTACGTGGATGGTCTTCCCCGGCTCGGAGCCGACACGGGCGAAGTTTTTGCGGTTGAGCATGCGGTTGATGACCGAGGACTTGCCCACATTGGACTTGCCCGCGAAGGCCACCTTTGGCACGGAGCTGTGGATAAACTGGCCTTCACCGGCGGCAGAGCGGATAAACTCCGCCTTGTTCACATTCAGCGTCGCCATAACTCACCTACTGTCTCACGCGCTCGCGCCGCTCATTGACGGCGAGCGGGCTGGGGCAGCGCTCGGTGCTGCCGCCCTCGAGGGCCGCCGCCAAAGCGCCGTCAACCTTATCCACCGGGACGAAGTTGAGCTTTGCGCGCACGGTCTGGTCAATCTCCTCCAAATCGGGGAGGTTATCAAGCGGAATAATAACCGTCTGCACCCCCGCTCTGAGGGCTGCCATTGTCTTTTCCCGCAGGCCGCCGATAGGCATGACCCGCCCGCGCAGGCTTATCTCCCCCGTCATGGCGACGGTGCTCTTGACGGGCGTCCCCGTCAGGGCGGAGACCAGCGCCACGCACACCGTCACACCGGCGGAAGGCCCGTCCTTCGGGACTGCGCCCTCCGGGAAGTGGATGTGGATATCCTTGGTCTTATAGAAATCCGGGTCAATGCCGAAATCCACCGCCTTGCTGCGGATATATGTAACCGCCGCGCGGGCGGATTCCTTCATCACATCGCCGAGGTTGCCGGTAAGCTCAAGCTTACCGCTGCCGTCAACAACGGAGACCTCAACATCCAGAACCTCGCCGCCGACGGAGGTGTACGCGAGGCCGCGCACAAGGCCGACCTCGTTTTTAACGCGCAGCTGCTCCGGCTTATAGCGGGCAGGGCCGATAAGCCCCTCAAGCTCGCCGGGCTTTACCGCGAGGGATTTATACATCTCCTCCGCAATGCCGCCCGCCGCCTTGCGGCAGACCGAGGCAAGCATGCGCTCAAGCTGGCGCACGCCGGATTCTCTGGTGTAGGAGCTTATAAGCTCACGGATAACCTCGTCCCCCATTTTGAGCTGGCTTGCCTTCAGGCCGTGCTTCTGCCGCTGCTTGGGCAGCAGATGGCGCTTGGCAATCTGGAGCTTTTCCTCGTCGGTATAGCTCGAGAGCTCAATGACCTCCATGCGGTCAAGCAGGGGGCGCGGTATGGTGTCAAGGGAATTTGCGGTGGTTATAAAGAACACATTTGAAAGGTCAAACGGAAGCTCAAGGAAGTTATCCCGGAAGGTGCCGTTCTGCTCCCCGTCAAGCGCCTCAAGCAGCGCCGCCGAGGGGTCGCCCCGGTAGTCAGCGCCGAGCTTGTCAACCTCGTCAAGGATCATGAGAGGGTTGCAGCTCTTGGCCTGGATAATGCCCTGAATGATGCGGCCCGGCATAGAGCCTATGTAGGTCTTGCGGTGGCCGCGAATCTCCGCCTCGTCATGCACGCCGCCGAGGGAAATGCGCACGCTCTTGCGGTTTGTCGCTCGGGCGATGCTCATGGCGATGCTGGTCTTACCCGTCCCCGGAGGGCCGACAAGGCAGAGCAGTCCGCCCTTCACATCAGGCGCGAGCTGCCGCACGGCAAGGTACTCAAGGATGCGCTCCTTGACCTTTTCAAGGCCGAAGTGCTCTTTATCCAAAACCTTCCTCGCCTTGGCAATGTCAATTGTCTCTTTAGTGTACTTGCCCCACGGAAGCTCAAGGCAGACGTCCAGATAATTGCGCAGCACCGCCGCCTCGGACGAGCCAAAGGGCTGCTTCATGAGGCGATTGAGCTCCTTATCGAGCTTTTCCTTTACCTCATCCGGTGCGTCAAGCTCCTCTATCTTGAGCCGGTAATCCCCAAAATCCTCCGTGTCCTCACCAAGCTCCTCCTGAATGGCCTTTATCTCCTCGCGCAGGTAGTAATCCCGCTGGGCCTTGTCCATGCGGGCCTGCGTGGCCTCGCTTATCTCCTTCTCGATGCCGAGGACGTTTATCTCCTTGGCAAGGAAGCGGTTGAGCTGTTCAAGCCTGCGGCTGGGGTAGAGATTTTCAAGCAGGCTCTGCCGCTCCTCAAGCGTAAAGCGGACATTGTGCGCAATGTGGCTTGCGACCTTGACTGGGGTGGGGTTTGCGAGCACGGAGAGGATCTGCTCCGGCGGAATGTCGGGGTTGAGATGCAGATACTCCTCGTAAAGGCTCAGGCAGCTGCGCACAAGGGCCTCCATGCGCTCGCTGCTCACCCGCTCCTTTTTATCGGGCAGGCGGCGCACCATGGCGGTATAGCCCTTGGGGTCGGGGTTGATGCTCACAGCCTCCGCCCGGTAAATCCCCTCCACCATCACGCGGCAGACTCCGCCCTTGGGCTGGCGCAGCTGCTGGCAGACGCGGCAGACCGTGCCGACCTTGTAGATGCCGTTCTCGTCGGGCGCGTCCTCGGCCAGGTCCTTCTGCGCGGCGAGGAAAATGCTCCTGCTGCTGCCCACCGCCGCGTTGAGCGCGGCAACGGAGGCAGGGCGCTCAACATCGAAGGTGATTATCATGCCGGGGAACACGTTCAGCCCCCGCAGAGCGAGCATCGGCAGCCTTATTATTTCGTTGTTTTTATCCATGGTATCAGGCATAATTTTCACTCTTTGTCGTTAAGATGCTTCACTATCGGCTCGGCGCCGTCCTTCACACATTCTTTGGTGATGATGACCTTGTTGACCGTTATGTCTGAGGGCACGGTATACATGATGTTCGTCATCACGCCCTCCATAACGCTGCGCAGGCCGCGCGCGCCTATCTTCATCTCAATGGCCTTATCGGCCACGGCCTCAAGCGCCTCCGGCTCAAACTCAAGCTCGACAGAGTCAAACTTCATCAGCGCCTTGTACTGCTTTGTCATGGAGTTTTTCGGCTCAAGCAGTATGCGCACAAGGTCCTCGCGCTTGAGAGAATCGAGCGACGCGATCACCGGCAGCCTGCCCACAAGCTCAGGGATGATGCCGAATTTTAAAAGGTCATGCTGCTGCACCTGCCTTAAAATCTCGCCCACATCCCGCTCGGCGCTGACGGTTATATCCGCGCCAAAGCCCATGGCTTTTTTGTTGGTGCGCTTTTCGATAATCTTATCCAGCCCATCAAAAGCGCCGCCGCAAATGAAGAGGATGTTGGTGGTGTCCACGTGGATAAACTCCTGATGCGGGTGCTTGCGCCCGCCCTGCGGCGGAACGTTTGCGACCGTGCCCTCAAGCAGCTTCAAAAGCGCCTGCTGCACGCCCTCACCGGAGACATCCCTTGTGATGGAGGTATTCTCGCTCTTACGGGCGATTTTATCGATCTCGTCGATATAGATAATGCCGCGCTGGGCACGCTCAACGTCAAAATCCGCAGCCTGCAAAAGCTTGAGGATGACATTTTCCACATCCTCGCCCACGTAACCCGCCTCGGTGAGTGTGGTCGCGTCAGCGATGGCAAAGGGCACATCCAGCATCTTGGCAAGGGTCTGGGCAAAGAGGGTCTTGCCGCTGCCGGTGGGGCCTATGAGCAGGATGTTGCTCTTTTGAAGCTCAACCCCGTCCTCATCATGCCCCGCGTGGAGGATGCGCTTATAGTGGTTATACACCGCCACAGACAGGGCGATTTTGGCCCGCTCCTGCCCGATAATATACTCGTCGAGCTTCTCCTTTATCTGCTTGGGCTTGGGGAGCTTTTCAAATACCAGCGGCAGCCCGTCATAGCCTGTCGCACCGGAATTTTCAGGCATCTCCTCCACGATGCTCATGCACATGCGCACGCAGTCATCGCAGATATAGCTGCCATTGCCGGCAATGAGCCTGTTGACAAGGCTCTGAGGCTTGCCGCAGAATGAGCATCTTATGCTTCTTCTTTCATCATTTTTTGCCATTTACTTCTCCATTTTTCTAAAAAAGATAGCTTTGCAATAATAGCCCACAAGGGGAGCGAATATCGCTCCCCTTTGGTTGTTGATAAATCTACCGGCAATGTAAAGCCTGCATGGGGAGAGTGCAGAGAGGGGACGGGAGTCCTCTTTCTGCGTTCAATCTATTGTTTATACATGAGAGTTTTTGAACGCTCATGTATAAACCCTCAAGGCGTCATACTTTGTTGACGCCCTGAGGAGCGTGAAACGCTCCCCCTGAAAAATTGCACGGAAAATCAGCGCTTGTAGAGAACCTTATCCACAAGGCCGTATTCCTTCGCTTCCTCCGCGGTCATGAAATTGTCGCGCTCGCAGTCAGCCTCGACCACCTCAAAGGGCTTGCCAGTGTTCTCGGCGAGGATGGTGTTCATGCGCTTTTTGATGACCTCCAGGCGCTTGAGGTGGATAGCCATATCGGTTATCTGCCCCTGAGTGCCTGCGGAGGGCTGATGAATCATTATCTCGGCGTTGGGCAGGGCTATGCGCTTGCCCTTTGCGCCGGAGGAGAGCAGGAAGGCGCCCATGGAGGCCGCCATGCCGATGCAGATGGTGGACACGTCGCACTTTATATACTGCATGGTGTCATATATCGCCATGCCCGCGGTGACAGAGCCGCCGGGGCTGTTGATATAAAACTGGATGTCCTTATCCGGGTCCTGCGCCTCAAGATACAGAAGCTGCGCCACAACAAGGCTGGCTGTTGCGTCGTTGACTTCCTCGGAGAGCATGATGATGCGGTCATTGAGCAGGCGGGAGAAAATATCATATGAACGCTCGCCTCGGCTGGTCTGTTCTACAACATAGGGGACTAAACTCATTTTATCGGATTCTCCTTTGAATATGTCAGCTTCCAACTATATCCTTATTCCGGTTAATCTATTACTCTGCAACAACGGCGCTGTCAAAGATGATGTTGCCGGCCTTCTCCTTCTTGAGCTCGGCGGCGACAAAAGCGTCACCAAAATACTGCTTGACGTCCTCGGGCTTGGCGCCAATGTTCTCGGCCATCTTGTTGAGGTACTCCTCGGTCTCCTCGTCGGTGACCTGGATATCCTCAGCCTTGACCACTTCGTCAATGAGAAGCTCGGTCTTGATCTGCATCTCGGCGTTGGGGCGGAGGTTATTGTTGACAACCTCCTCGCTGAAGCCGAACATCTCAAGCAGCTTATCAAGGCTCATGTCCTTATCGGTCATGCCGAAGTTGGCGGCGTAGTTGCGCAGGGCCTCCTCGACCTTGTCGTCGACCATGACAGAGGGGATCTCAACTGTCATGTTGTCGCAGGCCTGCTTCATGATGGCGGTGCGGAAGTCGCCCTCGGCCTGCTCCTCGGCGGTCTTTTCAAGCTCCTTGCGGAGGCTGTCCTTATACTCGTCGAGAGTGTCAAACTCGGAGACGTCCTTTGCAAACTCGTCATCAAGCTCGGGAAGCTCGGAATAGCTCAGCTCGTTGAGCTTCACCTTGAAGACAACAGCAGCGCCGGCAAGCTCCTCGGTGTAATTCTCAGGGAAGGTGATGTCGAGGTCCTTCTCCTCGCCGACCTTCATGCCAACGACCTGCTCCTCAAAGCCGGGAACAAAGGTGTTGGAGCCAAGCTCAAGGGCATAGTCCTCGCCCTTGCCGCCGTCAAAGGGCACGCCGTCCTTGAAGCCCTCAAAGTCGATGGTGGCGGTGTCGCCCATCTGGGCGGCGCGGTCATCAACGGCGACGAGGCGGGCGTTGCGGCGGCGGACATCATCCAGCTCCTTGTCAACATCCTCATCGGTGACGGGCTTGACGGTCTTGGGGGCGGAAAGGCCCTTGTACTCGCCCAGAGTGACCTCGGGGAAGAGGGTCACGCCGAAGGTGTAAGCGACGGTGCGCTCCTCGGTGATGTTCACATCCTCGATGGCGGGGGCGCCGACTATCTTCAGCTCGTACTCATTGAGGCCGAACTCAAAAGCGGCGGGGGCCAGCTCGTCCATGGCGTCCTGATAGAAAGCCTCTTTGCCGTACATTCCCTCGATAACGGCGCGGGGGGCCTTACCCTTGCGGAAGCCGGGTATATATATATCCTTCTTGTTCTTCAGGTAAGCGTTGTTGACAGCGGTCTCAAACTCGGCAGCGTCAGACTCGACCTGAAAGCTGGCAGTGTTCTGTTCTTTTTTCTCTAAATTCTTGACGATCATTGTTGATCTCCTCCTATTATATAAGCGCTGAACAAATCGCCTTCGGTGATTTATTCATCACTTACTCATCTGGCGAAACACGCCTTAATATATTAACAGATAATAACTATAAAATCAAGCACATTTCAATCCATGAGCTTAACCGGTGAAAAATTTACAAAATCCGCCGAAACAAGCCGAAATTCCGTCCCCTCGCGCAGGCCGTTGAAGGCCGCGGCGCAGCCCTTGCCGTGGATATGCCCATAGCAGCAGAGGCTCACCTCGTACTCTCTGAGCAGGTCAAGAATCTCCTGACAGCGGTAGCGCAGAAAGATGGGCGGATAGTGGAGAAAGGCGAGCTTTTTTCTGTCTCCCGCGGCCTTGAGGGATGCCTCCAGCCGCATTATCTCCCGGCGCATTATCTTCTTGTCATGCTCTCCCCCGGTCTCCTCCTCGAAAAACCAGCCGCGGGTGCCGCAGAGGGCATAGTCGCCATAGGTAAAGGCATTGTTATAGAGGATGTCGATGGTATCAATCCCGTTTCGCTCAAACATTCGCTTCGCGGCGGAGGCCGTGCTCCACCAGTAGTCGTGGTTGCCCTTGAGGACGATTTTCTTACCCGGCAGCTCATTTATAAAGCGAAAATCCGCCGCCGAGGCGTCAAGCCCCATCGCCCAGCTCAAATCCCCGCAGAGGACGCACACATCATCGTCGTTCAAGGCCGCGAACCCGGCTTTCAGCTTCTCCGTGTGGTTTTGCCAGCGCTCGCCAAAAACATCCATCGGCTTGTCGCTGCCCATGGATAAATGCAGATCTCCAATTGCGTAAAGCGCCATAGAGCTGACTCTCGCCCCCTTTTTCCTATAAATGATGAATAATAACGCGCAAAGCGCACAAAATAAAGCCATATTTCAAAAGCCAAAGGAGTAATGAAAATGGCTGATAAAAACATCAAAAACACAAACCCCGGCGTGGGCTGTGACGTGACCGGCTGCAAGTATAACACCGTCGACTGCAAATGCAGCGCCCCGCGTATCAGCGTCCAGAACGAAAAGGCCTCAACCAAGGGCGAGACCTACTGCTCCACCTTCTGCCCTCGCGGGTGCTGCTGAGCGTCAAAAGAAACTCGCGCCGCTCTGTTTCCGCCAAGTGTGGCAAAAACGGCGCTCCGCTCCTTCCTTTTTCCTTTTCCGCCGCAGACCCGCTACGCTGGGCTCTGCGGCGGG
>URPA01000027.1 GCA_900549545.1 uncultured Eubacteriales bacterium | reverse complement strand
GGCAAAAATACACTCTCTCCGTGCAAAGTGTTTTTCCCGAGGTACAGGCCCCCGGAAAAAACGAATTTTAACTTTATTCGCCGACTGCGGTCGGCGAACTCTGCGAGGCTTTTTGCAAAGTAAGATTATTTCAATTAAAGAATCCGACAGGAGGATAAGAAAATGAAGGTTATTTTTAATGTTGACGTCAAGGGTCAGGGCAAAAAGGGCGAGATGAAGGACGTGTCCGACGGGTACGCGCGCAACTATCTGCTGCCCCGCAAGCTCGCCGAGGAGGCCACCGCGGACAACATAAACGCAATGAAGCTGCGCGACAAGGCCAAGGCCGCCCAGATAGCCAAGGAGAAGGCCCAGGCTGAGGAGTACGCAAAGCAGCTCTCCGCCGTGCAGGTCGTGGTGAAGGCCAAGGCCGGCGGCGCGGGCAAGCTCTTCGGCGCCGTTACCTCTCAGGAGATAAGCCGCGCGCTCAAGGAGCAGTTCAACATGGACATCGAGAAGAACAAGATCGTTCAGGCCGAGCCTATAAAGACCTTCGGCAGCTTCTCCGTGAAGGTGAAGCTGGGCTACGAGGTCAGCGGCACGGTTAATCTGCTGGTTGTTGAAGGATAACTTTTAAGAATCATTTGCATCTGAAAGGAACAGCTGCTTATGGACGAGCTTCTGGGCAGAAAGATACCCCACTCCGCCCCGGCTGAACAGGCGGTGATAGGGTCTATGCTCATAGACCCCCGGTGTATCCCCGAGGTAATGGAAAAACTCAGCGCGGATGAGTTTTATATAAAGCTCAACCACGATATATATGAGACTGTCTACTCCATGTTTGCCTATGGGCAGACGATTGACCCCGTGACTGTGCTTGACCAGATGAAGGTCAGGGGCGTTTATCAGGACGGGAACGACGAGTATTTAGCGCAGGTCATGCGCCTGACGCCCACGGCGGCAAACGTGCTGGAATACGCCGCCATCGTCCGCGACAGGGCGCTGCTGCGCCGCCTCGCGGAGACGGCCGACGAGATAAACGAAATGGTCTACGAGGGCAGCGGCGAGGCCGACACCATGCTGGAGGCCGCCGAGCGGCGCATTTACGCGCTGCGGCAGGGCCGGAATGTGGGCGGGCTTATGCCCATATCCATGGTGGTGCAGAATGTTTTTGACAAGCTCTCGGAGACTGCCGCCTCGGGCAGCAGCATACCGGGCCTGTCCACGGGCCTGCCCGACCTTGACAGAACAATTCTGGGCCTTAACCGCTCTGAGCTTGTGCTCATCGCGGCGCGCCCCGGCATGGGCAAGACCAGTATCGCCCTGAACATCGGCCTGCACGCGGCGATGACGCTGGGCAAGACCATCGCCATATTCTCGCTCGAAATGTCGCGCGAGCAGCTGACGATGCGCTTCCTCTCAAGGGCGGCGATGGTGCCGATGCAAAATCTGCTCACCGGGCAGCTCACGGAAAACCAGTGGCGCGACGTGACGGATGCCGCCCAGACCCTCAGCGCGACGGATATCCGCATTGACGATAACCCCTCGCTGACGGTTTCGGATATGAACGCCCAGTGCAGGCGCATACAGAACCTCGATCTGGTGATAATCGACTATCTCCAGCTCATGCAGTCGGCGGGCAGCGGCCATTCCTGGTCAAACGAGAGCCGCACCCAGGCTGTGAGCGATATAAGCCGTATGCTCAAAATCATGGCCAAGGAGCTTAATATCCCGGTGGTGTGCCTGTCCCAGCTCTCGCGTGCAAACGAGAGCAGGCAGGATAAGCGCCCGATGCTCTCCGACCTGCGCGAATCCGGCGCTATCGAGCAGGACGCCGACGTTGTCATAGGCCTGTACAGAGATGGGTATTATAATAAGGAGAGCGAAAACCCCAACCTTGCCGAGGCGATAGTGCTGAAAAACCGCAAGGGCGCTACCGGTACCGTGCCGCTGAGCTGGCTGCCGGAGTATACCTCCTTCGGCTCGGTGGAGCACCGCAGAGAAGATGAATTTTGAGATAGCCTCAAAATATAATATGCTCCCCAAAGGCAGCCGGGTGCTCTGCGCCGTCTCCGGTGGGGCGGACTCAATGTGCCTGCTGCACCTGCTGTTTTCAAAACGGCGGGAGCTGGGCATTGAGCTTTTTGCCGCCCATTACGAGCATGGGCTTCGCGGGGCGGAGTCACTGACGGACGCGGAGTTTGTAAGCGCGTGGTGCGCCGAAAAGGGCATACCCTGCACCGTGGAGCACGGAGACGTGGCGGCCTATGCCGGAGAAAAGGGCATGGGCACCGAGCAGGCCGCGCGCGAGCTGAGATATGATTTTCTCCGGCGCACGGCGGAAAAGCTCGGCTGCGATAAAATAGCCACCGCCCACAACGCGGACGATAACGCCGAAACGATCATTTTTAACCTCTGCCGGGGCACCGGCGGCGCGGGGCTGCGAGGGATTCCCCCGGTGCGTGGGGATATCGTCCGCCCGCTGCTCGGCTGCACCAGAGCGGAGATTGAGGAATATTTAGACAAAAACGATGTTCCCCACGTGGAGGACAGCAGCAATAAGACCGACGATTACAGCCGCAATCTCATCCGCCACCGGGTGATGCCCGTGCTGCGGGAGATAAATCCAGCGATGGCGGCGGCGGCAAACAGAGCGGCGGAGCTTTCCCGGCAGGATGAGGACTGCCTGAGCGCTCTGGCCGATGATTTCATAGAGCGGCATTTTGACGGGGAGAGCCTGCCCCAGAGGGAGCTTAGGGCGCTGCACCCGGCGATAGCGTCGAGAGTGCTGCGCAGGCTCTGCGGCGGCAGCCAGAGCATGGTCTGCACCGAGCGGGCGATGGCCCTGCTCGAGGGCAGCGAATATGCCGAGGCGGATTTGAGCGGAAGACGGATAAGGCGCGAGCGCGGGCGCATATATTTTAACGAAGCGGTTGAAATCAGCATCACGCCCCGGCAGCTCATACCCGGTGAGACTCTTGAGATACCGGAGCTGGGCCTGCGCCTGAAAAGCGAGATTTGCCGTCAGGGAGCAGAAATTAACGACTTGTTCAAAACTTGCGGCTTTTATTATGACAATATATGTGGTAATATATTCTGCACCGGCAAATTTGCCGGGGACAAGCTGCGGCCTTTGGGAAGAGGCTGCACCAAGAGCCTGAAAAGCCTCTTTGCCGAAAAAAAAATGACCCGGCAGCAGCGCGATAGCGCGCTTATCTTCAGGGATGATAAGGGCATCCTCGCCGTGCGCGGGCTGTGCGTTGACGAGCGGGCCGCGGCAGAGGCCGGAGATAAAATACTGCGCATTTATATTGAGAATACAGAAAAAATAGAGACTGGGAGAAAACAGCATGGGTGAGATGGAAAAAGATATTCAGAGCGTTCTGCTCTCCGAAGAGGAGATACAGAGAGAGGTAGCCAAGATTGGCGCGCAGATATCCAAGGATTTTGCGGGCAAGGAGCCGATTTTTGTCGGCGTTTTGAAGGGCTGCTTCATTTTTATGGCGGATCTGATGCGCTATGTGACCATTAACTGCTCGATGGACTTTATGGCGGTGTCCTCATACAGCGGCACTACCTCCACGGGCGCGGTCAAAATCAACAAGGACCTGAGCGAGGACATTGAGGGCAGGCACCTCATATTGGTGGAGGATATTCTCGACTCCGGTGTTACGCTCAACTACCTCAAGAATTACCTCATGGTGCGCCGCCCCGCCTCCATCACCATTGCCACCCTTATGGATAAGCCCGCCCGCCGCAAAGCGGATATCTACGCGGACTATTCCTGCTTTGAGATACCCGACGCTTTTGTGGTAGGCTACGGGCTGGATTACAATGAGAAATACCGCAACCTGCCGTATATCGGCGTGCTTAAACCGCAAATATATTCGTGAGTTCAGCTCATGACAAGGATGTGAAATCTGTTTGAAACCCCAACGCAACAGGACAAGAGATCTTGGCTTCTATATCCTGATTCTGGTCATCATGGTGGCCGTTATCTTCACGCTGACCAGGGATGTGGGCAGCAACAAGATCGAAAATTATTCTGACCTGGTGGACCTTTTCAACGAGGAGAAGGTTCAGTCCTTCGTAACCAAGGACAATGAGATCCTGCTCACCATACGCACGGACGATCCCGAAATGCCGGAGCAGAGAAGCTATGACATGTACAGCTTCTCCGTGTTCTATTCGGATTTTGCCGATTTGATAAAGGAGCAGTACGAGAGCGGTGTTCTGGAAAAGTATGAGTATACCCCGAGTGCTGCAATCCCCTGGTGGGCAAGCTTCCTGCCCTACCTCATCATTATGGTCGGCGCGATGGCGCTGTGGTATGTGATGATGAACAAGGCCAGCGGCGGCGGTGCGGGCGGCGTTGCGAAGTTTTCCAAGGCGCGCACAAGGCTCGGCAGCGAGGAGAAGAACAAGAAAACCTTCGCCGATGTCGCCGGCTGCGAGGAGGAAAAGGAGGAGCTGGCGGAGATCGTCGACTTCCTCAAAGACCCCAAGCGTTATACCGCGATGGGCGCGCGTATCCCCAAGGGTGTGCTGCTTGTCGGTCCTCCGGGCACCGGTAAGACTCTGCTTGCAAAGGCTGTCGCGGGAGAGGCAAACGTGCAGTTTCTGTCTATCTCCGGCTCTGACTTTGTGGAGCTGTATGTCGGCGTCGGCGCGGGCCGTGTGAGAGATCTGTTCGAGCAGGCCAAGAAGGTCGCCCCGGCGATAATCTTTATCGACGAGATCGACGCTGTCGGCCGTCAGCGCGGCAGCGGTCTGGGCGGTGGTCACGACGAGCGCGAGCAGACGCTCAACCAGCTGCTTGTTGAGATGGACGGCTTTGGCAATAACGAGGGCGTTATCGTCATGGCGGCCACAAACCGCGCGGATATTCTCGACGCGGCACTGCTGCGTCCCGGCCGCTTTGACAGGCAGGTTTATGTCGGCCTGCCCGATATCCGCGGCAGGGAGGCTATCCTCAAGATCCACGCCAGAGATAAGCAGCTTGCCGACGATGTTGACCTCAACAGCATCGCAAAGGGCACGCCGGGCTTTGCGGGCGCTGACCTTGAAAACCTGATGAACGAGGCGGCTCTGCTGGCCGTGCGCCGCAGGCACCGCTTTATCACCATGGAGGATGTGGACGAGGCGATACTCAAGGTCCAGATGGGCCCCGAGAAGAAGAGCCGCAAGATGAGCGAGAAGGCCCGCCGCCTGACCGCTTATCACGAGTCGGGCCACGCCGTCGCGGGCAGATACCTCAAGCATGTTGACCCTGTGCACTATATTACCATCATCCCCAGAGGCATGGCGGGGGGCTTCACCCTCTTCAGGCCGCAGGAGGATCTGGAAAACTTCAAGTCCAGAGAAGAGATGTTTGAGAGCATCGTCATGGCTCTGGGCGGAAGAGTGGCGGAGAAGCTGTTCCTTGACGATATCTCCACCGGCGCCTCCGGCGATATCCAACAGGCAAGCTCCATCGCCAGAGACATGGTCATGAAATACGGCATGAGCGACAGGCTCGGCCCCATTTCCTACGATACCTCCGGGCACAGCATCTTCATTGGCCGTGATTTCGGCCAGACCAAGAGCTATTCCGAGGAGACTGCCGGCATAATCGACGAGGAGGTCAAGGCAATCTTCGACAAGGCCGCCGCCCTGTGCGAGCAGATACTCACCGAGCACGCAAACCAGCTGCGCGACCTCGCGGAATACCTGCTGGTGCATGAGACGATGGAGGCCGACGAGTTTAATTACTACTTTGATTACGGCGAGTTTATGCCGGAGTCGGTGAGGGCTGCGCGCAATGTAAAGCACGATGACACCATCGAGCGCCCCGCCCGCAAGATTTCCATGACTGACGGCTATGCCGAGGAGGCTGCCGGGCAGGAGAAGCAGAGCGCCCCTGAGAGAGAGGCCGCTCCGGCCCCGGAGGAGCAGAAGGAGCCGGAAAACAAGGGAGAACCAAAAGAATAAGCACAAATCAGGGCGGGCGTTTTGTCCGCCCTGTCGGACTGTGTACATATACCTTCTAATTAAGGAGCATTGACATGAAACTTGGTATTGGAGGACCGCTACCTGATTTTATATCTCAATAATCCTCAATAAATACGAATATTACTTGATTTGAAGCGGATTTTGGAACAAACCAACCATATATAACTTCATGTTTTCCTATGCTACTCTATACGAAAATGGCGTAAAAATGGCGTAGAGAAAACTTACACGAGGGATATAGGTACGCCGCTGCTACAAATCAGTTTTCCAACAGGTGTGGGACGCTAACAACTCCCACGCCTGTTTTTTTGTTGTCCTTCGGGGCAAATATCGGGGATATTATCGCTTGTGCGCCGTTTATTTTTCTCTGCCATATTACCACCCTACATTTCACTTATCTGCCCCTTGTGCGTTACAATCTGCAAATACCCGCCTTTATTTAAGCAAGGGGCAAGCCCATAATGAGCTTGCCCCACTGTCATTCGGAAGTTCAGACGGTGAACAGTCCGTTCACCGATTTATTCCTCGCTTTCATTATCGCTGGCGGCATTTCTATAATCCTCCTGCACACCCTCGGAGAGGTCAAAACACATCGTTTTTGCGTCTGCGACCCAAAAGCCACGCACACGATAGCGTTTATCGCTTTGCCAAACGCCCTCCATAGCGGCACGAATGGGGTCAACCAGATTCTTGTTGGTGATGCTGACCGTGGCCTTCTGCTCACCCTTCGGCTTGGAGAACTTGTAGCCCCTCTGCTCACTACTCTTACACATACGAACCGCAAAAACCTTGTTTTTTGCGTCAAGCTGGCACAGGACAAAAGCAGGATAGTTCAGGTCATCAAGTACCTTTTTCGTAAAGGTGACACCGTTCTGGTTAATGAAAATGTCGGGGTATGCGTTGGTGTTCGCATCAAGGATCTCAAAGTTCAGTGCGTTAAAATCAAATTTCATAATGGATTTTCCTTTCGGTATTAGAGATTTTTCAGCTCTTTCAGCAGTTCGCGGCGTTCCGAAGCTGTCCAGCGCGGGTCTAAAATGATATACCCTCTGAAATACTTGTCTTTAGAACGTGTGACCGTGAACCGCTTTGGCATAGCGTGTAGCCTTGCCGATTTGCCGGGTAGTGGCTTTTCATCTAAAATCTGTTGCACCTTCTGCCAATCGGATTTTTTTATGATTGCTGTGTGGTGTTCCTCTTTGAAATACTTGTTGAGCATAGTGTTTTTCACTGACTTATGCTCCCGAAAATCAATCGTACAAGTTTTCTGCATGAGTGCGTCCCCGCAATATTTCTCGTTCCGGAGAATACCGCGAATAGTAGCAGCCCGCCAAAAATCTTTCCCTTTAGGCGATTTGATGCCTTGCTCGGTCAGCGCGGCGGCAATTTCTGCGGGGGTTGCACCTTCCAAACAGCTTTCGTAGATGTACTCAACAATCTTTGCTTCTGTTGGCTCGATCAGCAATCGTCCGAAGTGGTCCCAATAGTAGCCAAGCGTGTTTATCACCGAGAATTGGTAGATACCCTCTGCCATGCGCCAGCGAATACCGTTTTTGATGGCTTCGCTCTTTTGCTGTGATTCCAATTCTGCAAGTGCTGACAAGACCGCTATCAGTAGATTGTTGCTGCCATCCCCGATAGAGGACAGCCCTTCGCTTTCAAATCGCACCGGGACAGGTGGAGTCAAGGCGTTCAGAGTACGCAAATTGTTCAAAATATCAACCGTATTTCTACCAAAGCGATTTATGCCCTTTGTCAAAATTAGGTCAATCTTGCCTGCTTTTGCGTCATCAATCATGTCCTTAAATCCCTGCCGCTTGTTCGTGGAAGTGCCGCTTACGCCGTAATCTTGATAGATTTTTACTAACTCCCAATCGGGATTGCTCTCAATTTTGGATTTGAAATAGACAATTTGCATCTCAAAACTGCCTACTTGCTGTTCTTCCTGTGTGCTGACACGGACATAAGCTGCAACACGCATTTTTCGGGGAGTCTGCCCTTGCGCTTGTACGGCTGGGGGTGGCGGTATTATAATTACACCGCCGCTTTCCCGATTCTTGCGGATTCCGTCATGTATGCGCTCCTTGCGTTCCTCCCGATTATCGGCGCGAGTCTTTTTTCGGCGGGACTGCTCTATCTCTTGAGGGTCAAGTTTCTTTGCCATATAAGCCCTCCCTTGCAGATATACGGATATTCCCGATGTGGTTCATAGGCGGCGCACCTCCTCGCTTACTGTTTTTCATTGGACAATTAACCTCCTTGCTGATTGTTATTTATGACTACCCTGCGGCGCATGAGCCAGGGGGTCACACAAAAGAAAACGAGCAGCAGAATTGCTCCTGCTGCCCGAATCGGCACTGCTTCTTATCGGGGGTAGATTTTATCGCCCCCTGCAAGTGACGGATATATGGTTATTTGATTTACAATGCCTTAACCGTGTCGATAAACTGGCTCATGCTCACCGCACCCGGCAAGAGGTTTTCCTCATTCTCAAACACCATGTAATAGCGGAAATTCTTGCCCGCTGCTGTGCGCCACGCTTGACCGAGTGCGATTTTCTCCCGGCTGTCATCATTTTTCAGATGTTCGCCCTTAGTTTCCGCACAGATGAGCTTGCCGCTCTGGGTCATAATCAGAATATCGGGGTAGTGCTTGATAAAGCCGTTAATTGCAAAGTCTTGACGTGCAATATTTCTGTGCCACCAGCGGACATTCGGCAGGGCGGTCAACTCTACAATCAACTTCTGTTCCAGTTTGTTCATGTCACCGTCCTCTGCTGCATACAGAGAACGGGCATATATGTCGGTATATGTGGCAGGATGGATAGAGGGGCGCAGACGGAAATAGGGCTTGCAGACGATGCGCTCCGTTTCCAGCCACCTTTCAAAGTTTTCTCGATAATGGGATTCCAGTAGCGTTTCAATTTTGGCGCGGATCTTTGCCGCATAGCCCAGCGGGGCTTTCTCCATAGCGGCAAGCTGCGCCTTATCCATATCGTTCACAATGCGGTCTATGTAGGCTTTCAGTTCGGCGGCGTCCACCATGTTCAGCTTGTTAAGCTGATTGAACATCATTTCCTTGCATTGACGTACCCGGCTTTCCGGCGGCAGATTGTTGAACCACTCTTTGAAGTACCGCTGTTCGGCGCTCTCCATCTTGAACACCTTTGGCAAACCGCCGTCCTGCTCCCGCACGTCGATTTCGCGGATTTCATCGTCTGCGGCGGCAAAGTCAATATCGTATGCCTTGCCCTTGAGGGTAAAGCCCTCTGCCAGCATTTCCTTGTCCAGCAGTTCAAAAGAACCGTCCGTAAACAAAGATTGCTCAACTTTCAGGAAAAACTGCGGGATTTGCTGCGTTTCAATATCCTCCCGGAACTGCGGGTTTACTTGGAATGATTTCACTTTATCCCGCACCTCCCACGGAAGATTGTCCATCATCGGGTCATTGTCTGTCTGTTGGATAGCGTCTGTATATGCCTTTTCGACCTCTGCGGCAGCGTCCAGCATGGTGTCGGCTTTCGGGGCAGTTTCAGGCGTTTGTGCCTGTTCTCTGCGCCGCTCCAACTCTGCCCCGATAGATTTCCCATCCAGCCCCGAAAAATCGTCCTCGGCGGTTTCCAAAGGGGGTTCCATTTCAGGACACCCTTGTTGATCAGGCAGCGTGATTTGTTCTGCTGGCTGTTCGGGAACCTGCGGTTTTGCGGACTCACCGATCCGATAGTCCTTATCGCTGAATCCTGCGCTGTTCAAGCCCTTGACTATATGCGCCACAGTATTGTTGAAGTCGTTGGAAGAAGTCAGCACATAGGACATATTGAGTGCGCTCTGTGTGTGCTGGCTCGTATGGGGCAGACGGAGAATCCGTCCTAAAATCTGCTCCACGTCAACCTGACTTGTCTTATTGGCAAGAGACGCAAGGATATAGGCAAAGGGGCAATCCCAGCCCTCTTTCAGCGCATTGACCGTGATAATGTATCGAATCGGACAGCTTAGGGACATCAACTCCACATTTTTCAGTTCGTTCACATCAGCGGTACGAATGGCAATTTGCTCGGCGGGAATCCCGGCGTCCACCAGTTTGTCCCGCAGTTTTTCAAAGGTGGTCGCGTCCTCCTTACCTTTCGGCTGTGCCTGAAACAGCGCGATAGGGCGGATATATTTCCCCGTCTTGGCGTACTCCACGCTTGCGATTTCTTCCAGTTTGTTCCGCAGGTCGATCGCGTCAATCAGTACCTCGGATTGGCTGTCCCGGTTATAGACGATCACGGGCAGCTTTACCATGTGTTCGTTTTTCAGCTGCACCGCGTCCACATAGGAGATGATATTGCTCTCCTTTTTCGGCGTGGCGGTCAAATCCAGCACAAAGCAGGGATTGAAGTTTTCCAGCATTTCAAGGCTCAATTCCGACCGGGCATGGTGGCTCTCGTCCACGATGACAAGCGGGTTAAGCTGGTTGATGATCTGGAACAGTGCGGTTTCATCCGCTTTTTCAATGGGGCTGTCGGGCTTACCCAGCACCTTTGCAAACTCGGCAAGGTTGCTGTTCTCCTGATAGGCTTTCAAGACCTCCTTGCCGCGCCCACGGAACGAATCGTAGGACAGCACCATAACCGACAACTGCTCCGTTACGGCGGAGGGGTTGAAGTTCTGACCGTTCAAAAGCTCCTGCTTGGTGTAAACCTCCACACGCCCGCCGAAATCCACGTCAATCTTCTGACGGTAGGGGTGGGATGTGTCTTTCAGGGCTTTCGCCGTCTGCGTCAGAATCGCGTCCGACGGAACAAGCCACACGACCGCCTTTGTCTTGGTAGCGGGGAGCGCGTCAAAGATGGGGCGAACGGCGTTGCAGGCAATAAAGGTCTTGCCGCCGCCTGTCGGCACCTTGAAGCAGAGGTTTGGAACACCGGGTATAACGTTTTGGTATAGCCCTAAAGTCGGGGCTGATTTCTCCTGCCAAAACAGGCGAAACGCCGCTGTGTCACTCTTTGTTTCGTTCAGCAGATCCAGATAGCGGGTCAAGTCCGCTATCACCTTTTTCTGATATGTTTTCAGTTCCATATAGCGAACACCCCCCTTACAATCTGCTAATATCGCGCGGAATCTTTTTGAATGTAACGCCCATTTTTGCCAGCTTGTCCTCGCTGATGGAGCAGCGGTCGGCATAGATCACCGTTCCATCGGCTTTTTCCGTAATGGTAGAGAGAAACGCATAGTCCAGCACCGTCACGCGCTGCGGCTCGTAGTAGAAGTAATAGCCTGTGCTGTTGTGCTTGCCGAGATAATAGGGATTGCCGCCGCTGGGCGGGGCATAGGGCTGCTTGGTTTCCATGAACCAGATGTATTCCCGGATTTTCTCCGGGGCAACCGCTTCATTCAGGCAATCTCCCACAAGCAGCGGTTCGCCCAAGTCATAAAAGCTGAAATTGCCGCCCGTACCCGCCACGGCATTCTTGCCCTCGCCGTAGCCATTGATAACACGCTTGACGCGTTCGGCGGTGATGCTGTCAGCATAGTCTCCCATTTCAACAAGGATGATTCTTCTGCATCCACCATCATGCTTATTCATGTTAAGAACCGCTTGCGCTGTTGTACCAGACCCAGCGAAAGAATCAAGTACAATCGAGTCTTTTCTTGTAGCAATTTGAATTATACGCTGTATCAATCGAACAGGTTTTGGATAGTCAAAAGCTGTTGGCGTACCGAAGATTTTTCCAATCTCTTTTGTAGCTTCCTGCGAATGCCCGACGCCCTTGTTATCCCACCAAGTCCAAACGTTTTTACCCTCCCGTTCAGATAAGTAGGTCTTTCGACGCGGTATGCCCTTTCCGTCAGCTCCAAACCACATTCGTCCTTCATCACGTTGCTTGATAAACTCACTCTCCACGTTTTTCCAACAACGACCTTCTGGGGGAGTATATCTCGCTCCGCCTGGTGTAATAATTTCATACATCTGGTTCGGGCGAAAACCCTGCGCTGTAAAATCGCTCGATGCCCACGGACCACGGGGGTCATTATCTGGATTTTTATAATTCTCGGCATCTTCTTCGCTTAATGCAACTTTGCTTATTGCGTTAGGGAGATAAGAGATGTCTTTACAATACGCGCATACATATTCGTGGGCGGTACTTACCAATTTACGCATATCGGGAGAGGTGCGTTTTTGCCAAACAAATTGTGCCAAGAAATTATTTTCACCATAAATTTCGTTACATATCATCCGTAGTAATACTTGCTCTCTGTCATCAATGCTGATGAAAATAACACCATCGTCCGCCAGCAGCTTTTGCAGCAGCTTCAAGCGCGGGTACATCATGCACAGCCACTTGTCATGGCGGGTCAAGTCCTCGCCCTCTTTGCCGACAACCTCACCCAGCCACTTTTTGATTTTCGGATCGTTGACGTTGTCGTTATAAACCCAGCCCTCGTTGCCAGTGTTGTAGGGCGGATCGATGTAGATGCACTTGACGCGCCCCTCGTACCGGGGCAGCAGGGCTTTCAGGGCTTCAAGGTTGTCACCCCGGATAATCATGTTGTCGCTGCCGTTGTCCTCGCTATGCTCCCCGTTTTCGTCAAAGCTATACTTGCGCTCCAACACCCGGAACGGAACTTCCTGATGATGATTGATAACCTTGCTCTTTCCAATCCATTCAAGTGTTGGCATGGCTGATTTCCTCCATAATCGTGTTATCCTCATTTCAAATGAGGGTTTTTCTACCCTGACCCTCAGCAGTAATGAGGGTCACTCCTGTCTATGCCTATGCAGTGGTTATTGTGGTGAAAGACCTATCCTGTCTCGGAAGGACTAAATCTTTGTCAAACACTGTCATCGTTTGTCGAATCGACGATTTAGGTAGATTCGTGACAAGGGATCAGTGCGCCCATTCGCACCCGCGAGGTGGAATAGACCCCATTATTTCGAGTTAGAGTCGCTGATATAATCTGCGGCTTATTTTTCATTTTCGGCAGTTTTTTTGATATACTTGCCGTTCTTGATTCTCGCGTCCGCTGGCTTCTCTGCGTCCTCTGGAATCCCCCAGACCGAGCCAATGCGGATAGCACCGGGGACGCGCCCCTCGCCGCACAAAATCTGAATACGGCGGGTGGAGATGCCCCAGCGTTCGGCGGTTTGCGCGATAGATAAATACTTCATGGGTAGCACTCCTGTTGCAGTTAAGTTCCGCGTCTGCTTATAAAATCACAGTATAATTATAATCGTCAAAGCGAATAAAAGCAAGGGCTTTCTGAAAAGTTCAGGAAGTATTTTCAATTCAGACATGAAAGGGGTGTGGGGATTCCCCAACAACAAAATGAGCAGTTCGGGCGCAAGGCTGAACCGCTCATTTTTCCGGTGTGTACGGACACCGGATGTGCTTGCTACTCTCTCAAATCTCATATCCGCAGATACAACGCGCTCCCGCTTTCGCAAAAGCAGGGGCGCATATTTTTTGAAAATCTTCCGTTTCGATACCTGCGTTTTGACTTAAAAATGTCCGTTGTAAAGTGAAAGGAAAAAATTTTTGCCGCCATACTCAACAAACGGCAAAAAGGTGTCCGTTGTAAAGTGAAAGGAGTTCTTTGATATGCCAGACCGCACACGACCCATCCGCAAGGAAATCTGCCTAAATGAGCAGGAATTGAGCGTAGTTCGCCACAAGATGAATCAACTCGGCACCCGCAACTTCGGCGCGTATGCCCGGAAAATGCTGATTGACGGGTACATCATCAAGGTCGATTACACCGAGCAGAAAAAGTTAGCTGCCGCTGTCAGCAGGATTGCCACAAACATCAACCACGTCTGCCGCCGCATCAACAGCACCGGGCATTTCTACGATGCCGACGTTGCCGAGCTGAAAGAACGGATGGCTGACGTATGGGAGCTGCTGAAAGTACAGCAGAGAAACGAATTGTAATTCGGGAAAGGAGTACAGATATGCCGCGCATGAGCAAATCAAAAAAGCTGGAATGGTCGTTCTTCCTGAATGACCGGGGACGCAAGGCGTACAACACGCTCTGCCGCCGCTGCGTCCACGATTGCAAGCAGAGTTTCCGGGCGGTTGTCGTTATTTGCCCGCATTATCAATCCAAGAGGGCAAAAAAGGGTGGTACATCTGCGTACTCCCCTCGCGGACCCGATGGAACGCCACCATGAATACCGCAGACACCGAAAGGAAGTGATACGCCATCTATATCAAGATTGATACCTCGCTCCCACCGTTCATTCCTTTGCCACAATTTATGGTAGTCAGCGAACATTCCATCAACGCTAAACTGCTGTATGCCCTCCTGCTGAATCGCACGATGCTTTCGCAAAAATCGGGGTGGGTATCAGAGGACGGAAATGTGTATGTCATCTACACAATCAAGCAGATGGCGAATGACCTGAATCGGAGCGAAAGAACGGTAAAAACCGCCTTGTGCGAACTGGAAAATGCCGGGCTGCTGACTCGCGTCCGACAGGGCTTGACCAAGGCTAACAGGCTGTTTCTGCAAATACCCGATGGGGTGCAGCTTTCTTCCCCTCTGATGGGCAAAGGCTGCCTTTCAGAAGTGCAGAAAACCGCCCCTCTTGATGGGCAGAAATTGCCCACAAGTAATACTAATACAGAATATAAAGAACAGAGTAAGACCGAAAGAGTAGAGAGTACGCGCCGCCGATATGGAGAGTATCAAAATGTTTTTCTGTCAGGAGAGGAATATTCCCGGCTGGAGACGGCTTATCCCGGCAAAGCTGCCGAATACATTGAGCGGCTGTCCCGGTACATGGCTTCCAATGACAGGCACTATGCCAATCATTACGCCACCATCAAGAAGTGGTTGGACGAGGACAGCAAGGGCAGGAGAGCGAAAAACTACACTTACGACGATAACGAGGGAGAGTGTCTATGAATCCGATTTTCACAAAAATGGTTGATGCCGTTGAAGCGGCTAATGCCGCACCTGACGATTACATCAATTCCGCTGATGGGCTGAAATACTGCGGCAAGTGCCATACGCCGAAAGAAGCCTTTTACCCCGCAGACCTTCAGGCACAGGGCTTTACCAAGCACCCGGTTATGTGCAAGTGCGTCGCCGAACGCCGAGAACGGGAAGAAGCGGAGCGTCGGGAATATGAGAGAATGTCTTACATGACGATGCTCCGCAGCGAGGCGTTCCGCGATATGCCCGCCGCTGGCTGGCGGTTTGAGTCAGCCGCAGTTACAACACCCCAGCTTGCAAAGGCGAGGGGTTACGCGCAGAACTGGGACGAGTTCAAAAAAGCAGGAATCGGGCTGCTCCTGTTCGGGAATGTCGGCACGGGAAAATCCTATGCCGCTGGATGCATTGCCAACGCTCTGATTGACCGTCTGGAGTCCGTCCTCTTTGTGGGAATGTCTGATGTAGTCAACCGTATGCAGGGTAACTTCGGTTCGGACCGCGACAATTACATGAAATCGCTTATGCGCCCCGACCTCCTCATTCTGGATGATTTGGGGGCAGAACGTAACACCAGCTTCGGTAAGGAGCGAGTGTTCGATGTGGTTGACAAACGGCTGCTGACCGGCAAGCCCATGATCGTCACCACGAATATCCCGCTTTCCGTTATGAAGCAAGCTGTCGATCTGGATGACCGCCGAATTTATGACCGCATCTTGGAGGTCTGCGTCCCGATCATGTTCGATGGAGACAGCTTCCGCAAAAGCACCGCTGCCGACAATCTGAAAACGGCGGCTCGTCTGCTCGGCTGATAAACCCAAGAAAGGAGCTTTTACATGGAGAATTGCATCGGCACCGTTCCGATCCATCTGAAAATGACACTGACCACCAAGGAAGCGGCAGAATACAGCAACATCGGCATCAACAAGATCGACAGTATGCTCCGCTCGCCCAACTGCCCCTTCGTTTTGTTTGTCGGCACAAAGAAGCTGGTCAAACGAAAGGAATTTGAGCAATTCATCAGTGAGAAACTGGTGATATAAGAAGTTCCGAAAAATTTACAAATTGCCGGAGAGTTTTTCACAATAACTACTTGAGGGAATGGACAAAATCTGCTATACTTATTGTGTAGCAGTGCGTCCATTTCCCTTCAAGGGAAAGGAGCATTTCATGGGAAAAAATCTCAAAGGAAAAGACTGCGGTAAGGGTATCTACCAAAGAAAGGACGGTTTATACAGCGCACGATTTGTTGATAAAACAGGAAAAAGGCATGAGAAATATTTTCAAACTATTCCCGAAGCAAGGAATTGGATGGAAGAAGCGAAATATGCCGACAAGCACGAAGAAGTTTTTGTTGCCACCGAAACAACGGTTGACCAATGGTTTAGTTTCTGGATTGAAAATATAGTAGGTGACTTAGCCCCTAATACGCTCCGCAATTATCGGGAGCGATATTCCAAAAACATTCAGCCCGTTATCGGTAGAATGGCGATTGCCAATGTCAAGCCCATGCACTGTAAGCAAGTCTTGATTCGGATGGACGCTGATTATGCTGGTTCTACTATCCGACAAGCCTATATTGCTATGGGCACATTGTTCAAGGCGGCGAAAATGAATGACTTGATTGCCAGACACCCAATGGATGGTGTGCGGTTTACAAAGCCAGTTCGTGCTGTGGATGATATAAAGTTTCTTACTTGCGATGACCAACAACGTTTTCTTGAAGTTGCCCAGCGTTCCCACAACTATAACCAATACGCCCTTATCCTCGAAACAGGCTTGCGTACTGGCGAAATGATTGGATTAACTTGGGATGCGATTGACTTTGAAAAACGAACACTTACGGTCAACAAGACTTTGGAGTTTAGGCACGCTCAAAAATACTGGCGTGCAGGTCCTCCAAAGACTCAACAGAGTTATCGCACAATTCCCTTGACGAACAGAGCCTACGATATTCTGAAAAGCATTTGGGATAGCCGGGATAACAGGAAAGAGTCTCCCTTGCTTTCACAGACGCTTGAATACATAGACAGGCGCACAGGCACAACCTCACAGCTTGTTATGCGTGACCTTGTTTTTATCAACTGGCGTACAGGAGAGCCAGCGAAGAACAGCTCCTATGATACCCACCTTTACAAGCTCTGCGACGAAGCAGGGATAAATCGCTTTTGTATGCACGCTCTACGCCATACTTACGCCACAAGAGCCATCGAAAGTGGTATGCAGCCGAAAGTGCTGCAAAAGCTATTGGGTCATGCCAGTATCAAGACAACGATGGATAGGTATGTTCATGTAACTACCGATTCGCTCGACCAAGCTGTACGGCAGTTTGAGTCAAAAGGGTTTTCTGACATAAAACTCAATGCGAAAATGGCGTAAAAATGGCGTAGTAGCCGAAAAGCCAAAACCCGAAAACCCTTGCAAATCAAGGAAAAATCGAAGGAGAATGAGTATATATGAAATTAGGTATCGTGGGGCTGCCCAATGTTGGCAAGTCCACCCTCTTTAACGCCATCACCAATGCCGGCGCCCAGTCGGCAAACTTCCCCTTCTGCACCATCGAGCCGAATGTCGGCATGGTCACCGTGCCGGACGCGCGGCTTGAGTATCTTGCGCAGATGTATAACCCCAAAAAGCTGACTCCTGCTGTTATTGAGTTTGTGGATATCGCGGGGCTTGTGCGCGGCGCGTCCAAGGGCGAGGGGCTGGGCAACAAGTTCCTCGGCAATATCCGCGCGACTGACGCGATAATCCACGTCGTGCGCTGCTTTGACGACGAAAATGTCATCCACGTTGAGGGCGGCGCTGACCCGAAGCGGGATATCGAGATAATCGACCTTGAGCTCATCATGTCCGACATGGAGATGGTAGAGCGGCGCATCGATAAGGCCCAGAAGGCCGCCAAGGCCGACAAGAAGCTTCTCCGCGAGGTTGAGCTTTTCGAGCGGCTCAGGGAGCACCTCAACGAGGGAAAGAGCGCGCGCAGCTTCGAGTGTGACGAGGAGGAAGCGGAGCTTATCCGCAGCTCCGACCTTTTGACCATAAAGCCCGTTATCTACGCCGCGAATATGGACGAGGACGGCGTCGCCGATTATCACAACAACGATTATTACAAGACCGTCGCCGCCATTGCCGAGGCGGAGGACTCTCAGGTGCTGCCCATCTGCGCGAAGATGGAGGAGGAGATGACCGGCCTTGACGAGGAGGACAAGCAGCTCTTCCTTGATGAGCTGGGGCTTGAGGAATCCGGCCTTGACAGAATGATAAAATGCTCATACAGCCTGCTGGGGCTTATCTCCTTTTTAACCTGCGGCGCGGACGAGTGCCGGGCGTGGACGATAAAGCGCGGCACCAAGGCGCCTCAGGCCGCCGGTAAGATTCACAGCGACTTTGAGCGCGGCTTTATCCGGGCGGAGATCGTCGCCTTTGACGACCTCAGGGCCTGCGGCAGCATGGCGGCAGCCAGAGAAAAGGGCCTTATCCGCAGCGAGGGCAAGGAATATGTCATGCACGACGGCGATGTGACGCTGTTCAGATTCAACGTGTAACTGAGGGACAGGCTGAGATGTATATCTTCGAGCTTATCGGAGTCGGAGCCGCAGCGGTCTGCGGCGCGATGGCCGCCATTGACAAGAAGGCGGACGCATTTGGCGTTATTTTCCTCGCGATAATTTCCGCGCTGGGCGGCGGTATTCTGCGCGACACACTCCTGGGGCATCTGCCGCCGAGAATGTTCACGAATGTGGCGTATGTCTCCGTCTCCGCGGCCTGCGGGCTGCTGGTGTTTCTGGACGCTTATATCCGGCGCGAGAAGTACAAGCAGCACCGGGACAAGCTTGACAAGATAATGAACCTGCTCGACGCGGTGGGCCTTGCCGCCTTTACGGTGGTCAGCATGGACATCGCCGTTGAGGAGCAGGGCATGGGCAACGCTATGCTGATCGTCGCGCTTGGCGTTACCACCGGCGTCGGCGGCGGAGTGCTGCGCGATGTGCTGACAAGCTCCATGCCGAAGATACTCAGAAAGCGGGTTTACGCGCTGGCGTCCCTCGCCGGGGCGGTGCTGTATTACTTCCTGCTTTGCAACGGGGCAAGCCATATGGCCGGTGCGGTGGTCGCCATGCTCGCGATAATCGCCCTGCGCATTCTGGCGACGGAGTATAAGTGGAACCTGCCGCATGCGGAGGTATGAAGCGATTGCGGGCAAAGCCTCGCAGAGTTCGCCGCCCGATGGCGGCGAATAAAATCAAAATAAGTTTTTGGCGGGGCGTGTACCTGCCAAAAACACTTCTCGCGGAATGAGTGTCGAAATATACGCCAAGGGCGTATATTGAGGCGCGAATGAAGTGCAAGCCTCTTCATAGGCAAAGTCAAAATGACTTTGCCTATGACCAGAAAATTCCGAGTTGACAGAACGAAAAACCGGTGTTATCATTACCGGGTAAAAGGCGATGACGGAGAACGCCTGCGTAATATCGTTCAGAGAGGGCTGCATTTGGTGGAAGCCGCCCCGTAAAAGCGCAGAGTGACCGCTCCCGAGCCGGTGCGTTGAAATGACAGTAAGCGCTCCCGCGTGGTCGGCGTTATGTGACCGTAAGAGTTAAAATTCAAGGTGGAACCGTGCGTTACCGCACCCTTGGCGTCATGCCGGGGGTGCGTTTATTTTTTAAGGAGGAGATATTATGGACGAGAAAAAATTTACCTTTGAAAACCCCGAATATAAGGACACCTACCGCCACACCACAAGCCACATTCTGGCTCAGGCCGTCAAGCGCCTGTACCCCGAGGTGAAGCTCGCGATTGGCCCGGCCATCGAAAACGGCTTTTATTATGACTTTGACGCCCCCTTTGCCATCACCCCCGAGATCCTTGGGAAGCTCGAGGCGGAGATGCGCAAGATCTGCAAGGAGAAGCTCAAGCTTGAGCGCTTTGAGCTGCCCCGCGAAGAGGCCATCAAGTTCATGGAGGAACGCGACGAGCCGTATAAGGTCGAGCTTATAAACGACCTGCCCGAGGACGCCACCATCAGCTTCTACCGTCAGGGCGATTTTACCGACCTGTGCGCCGGCCCGCATCTTGACTCCACCGGCCGCGTCAAGGGCAACGCCATCAAGCTCACCTCCTGCACCGGCGCATACTGGCGCGGGGACTCCAACCGCAAGATGCTCCAGCGCGTTTACGGCACCTGCTTTATGAAGAAGGATGAGCTGGACGAGTACCTTGCCCGCATCGAGGAGGCCAAGAAGCGCGACCACCGCAAGCTCGGCAAGGAGCTTGGCCTGTTCGCCTTCCGCGAGGAGGCACCCGGATTCCCGTTCTACCTGCCCAAGGGCATGGTGCTCAAAAACACCCTGATCGACTACTGGCGCGAGGTTCACAAAAAGTGGGAATATCTGGAAATTTCCACCCCGCAGATCATGCGCCGCACCCTGTGGGAGACCTCCGGCCACTGGGACCACTACAAGGACAACATGTACACCACCGTCATTGACGATGAGGATTTTGCCATCAAGCCCATGAACTGCCCCGGCAGCATCCTTGTCTATGACCTTGAGCCGCACTCCTACAAGGAGCTGCCGCTGCGCTATGGCGAGCTGGGCCTTGTCCACCGCCATGAGCTCTCCGGCGCGCTTCACGGGATGTTCCGCGTCCGCTGCTTCACGCAGGACGATGCGCACATCCTGCTGACCAAGGAGCAGATAAAGGATGAGGTTATCCGCATTGCCCAGCTCTTTGACGAGGTTTACACCGTGTTCGGCCTGCCGTATAAGATTGAGCTTTCCACCATGCCCGATGACCACATCGGCTCCGTCGAGGATTGGGACATTGCCACTGCCGCTCTGGCGGATGCCATCACCAGCATCGGCAAGAGCTATGAGATAAACCCCGGCGACGGCGCGTTCTACGGCCCGAAGCTCGACTTCCATATTCAGGACTCTCTTGGCCGTACCTGGCAGTGCGGCACTATCCAGCTTGACTATCAGCTCCCCGGCAGATTCAACCTTGAATACACCGGCGCTGACGGCGAGAAGCACTGCCCTGTCATGATTCACCGCGTGGTGTTCGGCTCCGTTGAGCGCTTCATCGGCGTTATTACCGAGCATTTTGCCGGCGCGTTCCCGGTGTGGCTCGCCCCTGTGCAGGCGAAGATTCTGCCCATCACCGACCGCAGCGCAGAGTACGCCAGGGAGCTTGCGGCGAAGCTGGACGAGGCCGGTATCCGCGTAGAGACTGACCTGCGCAACGAGAAGATCGGCTACAAGATCCGCGAGGCGCAGATGCAGAAGATTCCCTACATGCTGGTCGTCGGCGATAAAGAAGCCGAGGCGGGCACTGTCTCTGTCCGCACCCGCGGCGGCGTTGACCTCGGCGCGATGAAGCTTGATGAGTTCCTTGCAAAAATCAAAGACGAAATCGACAGCAAGGCAAAATAAAACAGAATAAAATTTTTCCACCCTCACAAACTATTATAAAGTTTATGGGGGTGGTTTTTATGAGCAAGCAGAGAAAAAGACTGGTTCTGGCGCTGGCGATAGTCTTTGCGGTGAATATATTTATAATAAGTATGGCGCAGAGCGCGGCGGCGGAGCTGTACAAAAAAGGCTCCTCCGGCGCGACCGTGACCGAGATACAGACCCGGCTCAAGGAGTGGGGCTATTACAGCGGCACGGTGGACGGAGTTTACGGCAGCAAGACCGAGGCCGCTGTCAGGTATTTCCAGAGCTCCAACGGCCTCACTGCCGACGGGCAGGTGGGCAATCAGACCCTTGCCGCGCTGGGCATCACACCCTCCGACAGCGGCAATTCCGGCGGAGGCTCTGCCGGGGCGGGCGGCAGCGATCAGTCCGGTGATGTGTACCTGCTGGCGCGGCTTATCTCCGCAGAAGCACGCGGCGAGCCGTATGTGGGCCAGGTGGCCGTGGGCGCGGTGGTGCTCAACCGAGTGAAACACGCGTCTTTTCCCAACTCCATCGCCGATGTGATATACCAGACCGAGGCCTTCACCTGCGTGGCGGACGGGCAGTTTGACCAGCCCATTGCCGACAGCGCCTACCGCGCCGCGCAGGACGCCCTTAACGGCTACGACCCGAGCTACGGCGCGATTTACTATTTTAATCCCTCCACCGCCACAAGCTCGTGGATCTGGTCGCGCCCGCTTATCGTTGAGATCGGCAAGCACCGCTTCTGTTCGTGACGTTTAATGAACTCGTGGTCTTTAATGAAATTTAATGTACAATTTTGTTGAAAAGCCTGTCCTGCTTTGATATAATTCTTTGTAATCAAAAAAGCATGGAGGGCATTATGGCTTACTGTGACAGATGCGGAGCATATATACCGGATGGGCAGCTCAAATGCCTCGCCTGCGGGTATGACCCCACCGCCGCGCAGCGGGAGGAGCAGCAGAGAGCTGCCGCCGCTGCATATCAGCAGCGAAAAGCGGAGGAGGAGCGCCGCCGTGAGGAGCAGCGAAAAGCGGAGGAGGAGCGCCGCAGAAGAGTGGACGATGACCGCCGCTGGGCGGAGAAGGAATACGCCCGCCGCAGGGCCGAGCGCGCCAGAAGCGAGAGCGCGAATTTCAATGTTGAGGATTTCGGCAGGGAGTTCAAGCAGAAAACCGGTTTTGACAAGAGCAGCGGAGGCAGCAAGGCCCTGGGCATACTCAGCTATTTCAGCGTCCTGTTTATTCTTCCCTTCATTTTCGGCGGGGAAGATAAATTCTGCCGCTTTCACGCAAAGCAGGGTCTGGCTCTTTTTGTGTTCTGCGCCATTGCCGATGCCCTCAGCGCAACGCCTTTCGGCTGGATAATGCAGGTCATGAGGATTTATATGATTGTAAAAGGCGTCATCAGCGCCGCCAATGGCCGCTGCGACCCGCTGCCCTTCATAGGGAAGTTCGCTGACAAGTAGCGTATATTGTGTTTTTGTTACCATTTGAACCACAATACTTGGAAATCAAAAATTTTCTCGAAAAAAAGTAAAAAAAGTGTTGACAAACCGCCTCTCTCAGTGCTATATTATTCAAGCACCGAGAGTTCGGCGGTAACTTTTATGCAACTAAGTTAAGAAAAAGTAAAAAATTCTTGACAAGGCTTCGCAAAAGAGTTATAATAACCGAGCTGTCGCCCGATAAGGGAGACGCGAGGATGTACCTTGAAAATTGAACAATGTAAGAAAATAGCTTATGCAAATAAGCACCAGAAAAGGGTTTTTGAAAAAGAGTTTTTTAATTAACTCTATTGATTCTTTTGAGAGCTGGAAAGCTTTATCAAGAAAT
>URPA01000026.1 GCA_900549545.1 uncultured Eubacteriales bacterium | reverse complement strand
CGTCTTGCCGCTTCGCGTCAAGCCACCTCCCCTTGTCGCGACAAGGGGAGGCAAGATGGGACGCTCTGAACCTCGCCCGCAGGCACAGCCATAAAGTCACTCTTATATACTTTTTATTCAAAAAACGACAGCAGAAAATCCAACGCCCACAACAGCGACACAAGCACCGCAAGAATCGTCTGCGCTATGTACCACCGCGTAAAAGTCCATCTGAACACTGCGCCATCCGGCCGAGTGTTATCACGCGCTTTTTTGACGCACAAGGTGGAACCCCATAGTCCGACGCAGGGCAAAAAGCTGACTGGCGCCTCTTTAGTGGTCAGGAGAAAAACGCCCGGCGAATACTTATATCCGATATAATACAGAATGCACGAAGCCAAAAGCAATCCGACAGCGAGCAGAGTATATTTCACCGCCGCGAAAAACGCCGCATCCTTTACCCGCAGCTCCTCTTTCTCCGCCGCCTCCTGCTGCCTTCTGTCACATGGATTTGTCAACAAACTGCCAGAGCCTCCCCTGTGTGTAGGGCTGCGCGGCGGCAGCGCTGGGGGCAGTTACCGCGCCGCATGCTTCTCTCAGCACGCTTTTCTTATTCTCTTTGGCGGCGCTCTTTATCTCCAGCGCCGGGTAAACGCTCTTTACATACTCGGTGAACTTCGCCCCCGCGAGCACGGACGGGACAATGACAAGCTCCTCCCCGCCAAGGGCCTTTACAAGAAGGCCTGTGTGCGGAGTTTTTTCAATTTCATAGATCTCTTTCCACGCAAATTCAAAGCTTCCCTTTCGCGTGGATATTCTGATGCTCTTTTCGTCGCAGCAGACGCTGTCGTGCCGGCTCCATATCAAAACCGCAGCGTCCAAAATGGCCAAGGCAAGGAAGAAAATATACATGCCCAGACCGCCGCCAAAAAGCTTTCCCTGCGTATCAAGATAAAATATAAACAGCGCGAAGCCGAGCAGGAGCAGCTCCGTCAAGGCTATCATCCCTATATATAAACCGTATCTCTTGAATTTCATATCCAACCTCCCGCGCAAACGAGCAGTTTTTCTGCCTCTGCTTATATAGACGGCGAAAAATTTGGTTTTTACTCATTTTTGCGGGAAATTTTTTGAAAAAATTTTTACTCATTCTCATAAGCAGAAAAAAAGACTGTCTGCCAAGGCAGACAGTCTTTTCAACAGGTCAATTTACAGCAGCATGACGCCCGCGGCGGCGCAGGTGCTGAGGGTATCATCGTCCCAGATAGAGGCCTGAACCTCGCCGATGTGCGCCTTGCCGAGCAGCAGCATCGAAAGGCGCGACTGGCCGATGCCGCCGCCGATGGTCAGCGGAAGCTCACCGTTTAAGAGCGCCTTGTGGTACGGAAGCTCGCGCCGCTCGTCATGCCCGGAGAGGCGAAGCTGCCTGTCAAGTGCCTCCGGGTCAACGCGGATGCCCATGGAGGACAGCTCAAACGCGCAGCCCAAAAGCTCGTTATAAACCATAATGTCCCCGTTGAGGGCCCAGTCGTCATAGTCCGGGGCGCGGCCGTCGTGGGGCTTGCCGGATTTGAGCGCCCCGCCGATGCCGATGATAAAGGCCGTGCCGTGCTCCTTGAGGTAGGCGTTCTCCCGCTCCTTGGGCGTAAGCTCGGGGTAGCTGTCCTCAAGCTGCTGCGCGGTCACGAAGGAGACGCGGCGGTTTAGCTTGGGCAGGCTCTGGAGCTGGGGGTAGATGGCCTGAATGGTGTCCTGCGTGTCACATATGGCGGTAACAATGTCCATAACCGTGAGCTTGAGGTAGTCAAGATTGCGGTTTTCGGGCAGGATGACCTTCTCCCAGTCCCACTGGTCGACATACACCGAGTGCAGGTTATCAAGCTCGTCCTCATCGCGGCGGATGGCGTTCATATCGGTATAGATGCCCTTGCCGGGGTAAAACCCGTACCGCTTGAGGGCGAGGCGCTTCCACTTGGCGAGCGACTGCACCACCTCCGCCTTGTGGTTTGAGCGGAGAATATCAAAGCTTACAGGGCGCTCATAGCCGTTGAGATTGTCGTTGAGACCGGATTCTCTGTCCACAAACAGGGGCGCGGACACGCGGTAGAGATTCAACAGTGCGCCGAGCCTGTCCTCAAACAGGCGCTTCAAGAGGCTTATCGCCTTCTGGGTGTCATAAACTGAGAGGGGGCTTTTGTAGCCCTGGGGTATCGTTGTTTTCATGTAAACACTACCTTATTGAATTGGGTTTATTTCTCCGCGGTGAGAAGCTCGGCAATCTGCTGATATATCTCCTCAGCCCCGCGGCGGAATTTCTTTTCAATCTGCTTTGCCTGATCTGCCCCGGCGCAGAGCAGGCGCAGGTGCATAACCTCGCCCTTCCCGTCGGACATGGCAAGCTCCACCATGCAGCCGCCCTCGGTCTCCTCATGCTTTGCGGTGAGCATGGCGGCGCGGGCAAGGCGCTCGGCCACAGGCTCAATGAGCTTTGAGGCCTTCGTCCGCACGGAAAAGGGCAAGCTGCTCTCCACAGCCTCGGCATTTTTGACGCCCTTGCCGGTAATGCGGTAGCCCTCCTCGTCCTCGGTCACGTGCCCGGTGTCCACAAGCTCACTCAGGCAGTCGGAATAGTCAAAGTAGCCTATTCCCCCGTCGCACTGGCACAGCTCCTGCAAGGTCTCCGGCTCGACAGTATAGGGCAGGCGGCGCAGTATATATAAAATGAGGATTTTAATATCTAATTTCTCATGAATAAAGCCAAAATTGTCCATTTTCTGACCTCCCTGCGGCAGTTTTCGCGGTCTGTCACGCAGATGCTGGCATAACCTGTAAATATTATACTTCAACGCGCCGTTTTTTCAAGTCAAAAATTAACACAATTGCCCGCCGGGCGCATAAACTGTACTGAAGCAGGCAGACGCGAAGGCTCTGCTTTAGTTTATAAACAGGAGGTATAACTATGGCCGATAGAGTTGTGCCGGGGCCTGTGGAAAGCTCTGCAAGCATCCGCGAGGCCGTATGCATCAATACCAGAAAGATTTACGACTCATGCAAGGATAAGGATTGCGTTGACGATCTGCGCGTGTACCCCACGGCGAGTTCTCAGAGCTACATAGACAATGCCCTGAGCATACGCCCCAAGTCGGCGGAGCTTCTATATGTGGCGGTGAATGTTGAGCCAATCAGCTTCAACCGCGGCTACTACACCGTGGATTGCAGCTACTTCTACCGGGTTATCGGCGAGACCTTCCCCGCCGGGGAAACATGCACGGGCCTTGCGGTGTTTGACAAGCGGGTCATGCTTTTCGGCAGCGAGGGCAGCGTCAAGACCTTCTCCTCCGACAGCGCCGTCCCCGCCTTCACCGGCACTGACTCCCCCATCGCGGTGGTCAACTCAGTGGACCCCATCGCCCTGCACATGTGCCTTGCAGACCCCAACTGCGGCTGCCCCGCGGACATCGAGCAGCGCAGCATACCGGACTTCATCGCCGCCCAGTTTGCCGAGGAGTTGGTGCTCACCAGCACCGGCCGCCGCTGGTACGCCACCATCGGGCAGTTCAGCATCATCCGTCTTGAGCGGGACACCCAGCTGCTCATTCCCGCCTACGACTACTGTATGCCGGATAAGGAGTGCCCCGGCAACTCCGAAGACGATCCCTGCGCGCTCTTCGGGCGCATCCGCTTCCCTGTGGAGGAGTTCTTCCCGCCGGACAGCGTCTGCGCCTGTGAGGATTACAAAAGCATGGTATAAAAGCAAAAGCAGAGGGGAAACCCTCTGCTTTTTGTTATTCTAAAACTTAAATAAAATTTAAATAAAATATACGTTCTCTCTTCTCTCCTTGAGCTTTTCCGTGAACGCGGCGGCAAAGTCGTTATACGCCGGGGTGTCCATGTTTTTTGCGCCGACCGGGCAGCGGCGGATGCAGCGGAAGCACGCGATGCAGCGGCTCTCGTCTATGGTACGGTTGTCGGCGGCGATGGCCTGCATGGGGCACTCCCTTGCGCAGCGGCCGCAGCCGATGCAGGCATCGCTTGTCAGCGGGAAGAATGAGCCGCCGTTGCCGCCGTCCTTATAGGGGCGATTGCCCGGAATCTCCGGCGTGCTGTGATCGCCGTTTTTAAGCTTTTCCAGCACCTTTTTGGCAAAGGCCGCATCCTCCGCAAGGTCGCTCTCATTCGGGCGGCCGACCTGGATGCTGCCGTATGTATGCTGGCCGATCATCGCCCCGGCAGCGACAGGAACAAAGCCCTGTGCGCTGAGCATATCGCAAAATTCGAGCAGCGCGTCGTCAAAATCCCGGTTGCCATAGGTCACGGTGACGACGCAGGGTGTATTCTCGCCCCGCACGTCATGCAGGCGCTCCGCAATGCCCTTGAAGAGCCGCCCACCGTACACCGGCGCGCCGAAAACCGCAACATCATCCGGCCCGAACTGGGCCTTCCCTGCCTTGCAGGTGATGTCAAGCTCCTTATACTCGCCGCCAAGCGTCTTGGCAATGGCGCAGACACTCTTGCGGTTTGTGTCCGTGGGTGAAAAATAAACGGCAGTCACATTCATGTTCAAATCGCTCCTTCATAATTATTGTTTTTAATAAAAATCAAGCAAAAGGGTGATTATCCCCGCAAAACAAAGCATTTCCCCGCATTTCTTGAGGATTGCAACCCCTATTTACTACTTATTTACTACTGAGGATTGAGCCTTGATACGCCAGAATACCAAGAAATGCGAAGTTACAGTTTTGACGGAGTTCCTTTATAACGGTATAATGAAGCCAAGAAAGGACGGTGGCGATTATGAGGGAAAAGAACACCCACCTATATTTTGACAGCGAGGAAAGAAAGCTGTTGCTACATATTTTTAACCCCGGCTTCTTTATGAAGCCGGGGTGTATATTTATATGAGCCTCTGTTCATGCCTTTCCTTTAGCAAAAGGGCAGTGGATTGACGCGAAGCGGCAAGCAGGCGGTTCAAAGCCCGCTTCCGGCTTTTTTCAGCTTGTGCGCAGGGCGGGTGATGAGCACGGCAGCCAAGAGCAGCAGCGCCGTTACGAACAGGCTCACCGGGTAGCCAATCATAATCGTCTTGAAAGTCTGGCTGATGGGAAAAACGAACTGTATCCACGCGATGCGCACGCCGCAGATGCCAAGCATCGACAAAAGCGAAGGCATCAGAGAAATGCCAAAGCCCCGGAGATATCCGGCCAGCACCTCATACACCAGCGAAAACGCATGAGATATCATCAGAAGGCTCAGGCGGATGTAGCCCAATTCTATAACCTCGGGAGTATTGTCAAAAATGGCGATCAGCTGCCGCCCGAAAAGCAGGATAAGCACTATTGCCGCCGCAAGAGCGACCGCGCCCTCCGCAAGACTAAGGCGCAGGGTCTTTTTGCAGCGTGGCAGGTTACCCGCGCCGTAATTCTGGCCGACAAAGGTAGTGCAGGCCTGACTGAAGCCGTTGATGACATCGTAGCTTATGACCTCGATATTATACGCCGCGCTGGACGCCGCCATCACTATCGTTCCAAGGCTGTTGATGGCCGACTGAATGACGATATTTGAAACCGAAAAGACCGCGCTTTGAAAGCCCGCAGGCACACCTATGCGCAGGATGCGCCGCAAACACGCCGCGTTGATTTTAAGCTCCCGCGGGTCAACATGAATCTCCTGTGTTGTGCGCCTGAGCTCCCGATATAAAATGACTGAGCTGACAAGGTTCGCGGCCACCGTCGCAATGGCGACGCCGTCCACCGTCATATGGAGCACGATGACGAAAAACAGGTTCAAAATAACATTCAGAACACCCGAGGCGGCCAGCGCGATAAGCGGAATTTTTGTCTCACCCACGCTGCGAAAGATTGCCGCCTCAAAATTATACAGCAAAATCACCGGCATACCGAGCATATAAATTCTCAGATACAGCAGCGCCGCCGGGAACACATCGTCCGGTACGCTCAGCAGGTGCAGCATCGGCACGGCGGCAAGCTCTCCGACAAGCGAAACAAGCGCACCGCCGAGCAGCGCGACAAGAATCGATGTATGCACTGCCTTGTGCACACTCTCATGATCCTTCAGGCCTATTGAATTTGCGATAACCACCGTAGCTCCGAGTGAAATGCCGACGAAAAAGTTGATGACAAGCCCCACGATCACAGCGTTGGCTCCCACCGCCGCGACGGCCGCGGTGCTCTCATCCCCGGCGAAGTTGCCGACAACCGCAATGTCCGACGCGTTAAAGAGCTGGGACAGGATGGCCGTCGCCGCAACGGGCAGCGCAAATTGCAGCAGGCCTCTCCAGATGGAGCCGTTGATAATATCTATCTGACGCTTTTGTTTAAGCTTTTCCAAGTTTGTTCCCTCTTTTTTTATCCGGCTTTTCAAAGCCATTTGGCGGTCTCTGAGTATAGCACAACTTGAAAGCAATTTCGACATTAAATCTTCACAAAATATTATCACCATACACATAAAAATTCTCCGCAGAGACTGCGGTGAATTTTTGTATTGTTTCATTATTATGCCACTATTTTCCCCCGGCGGTCGAGGCGCTTTGTTACGTCCTCCTTCAAGAGCTCAATCACCACCGCCATGAGCGGGATGAAGAACAAAATGCCGATGATGCCGAAGAGCTTGCCGCCAATCATCGCGGCAATCAGCGTATACAGCGGCGGCAGCCCGACAGAGCCGCCGACAACGCGCGGATAGATAAACTGGTTTTCAATAAACTGTACGGCCAGATACACTATCAGGCAGCGAAGGGCAAGCGTGGGGCCTATGAGCAGGGCGAGAAGCACGCTGACCGCGCAGGAAATAAACGCGCCGACATAGGGAATGAGCGCGCAGACCGCCGTCAAAACGCCGACCAGAAGCCCATACGGCAGCCTGAAAATTGAAAAGGCGAGGAACATCAAGGTTCCGAGGATGACGGCCTCAAAGCACTGGCCGGAGAGGAAATTGGCGAAAGAGCGGCTGAACGTCCGGCTGACATGGGTGAGATAATCCGCCCACGTGGGCTTAAAATAGGCATAAATCAGCTTTTTCGTGTGCCTGCACACCTGCTCTTTTCCAAGGCTGAGGTAGACGCTGATAATCAGCCCGAAGGCCGCCGCCATGACCTTGCTCGCAGCCGAGGAGACGGTATCTACAACACTTTCAAAAAACAGGTTTGCCCCGCTGCCAATATCCTGCGCTATCTTTTCAAAGTCAATGCCCGAGAGCACCTCATCTATCCAATCCGCGTCAAGGCCGAGGCCCTCAAGATACGCGATCCACCCCGGCAGGCGCGCTTCAACCAGAACACGCAGGCCCTTCACCGTGTTCACGAGCTCCGGAATGAGCAGGGTGAACATCAGCGTAAGCACCAGCGCGACGCAGACGAGCGTCAGCACGAAGGATAAAACGCGGTAAAACTTATCCGATAGCGGCTTTTTTCTCTTGATCCGGCGCAGGCGCTTTTCAATCCCCGTCATGGGCACATTGATAAACAGAGCCAGCACCCCGCCGATGACAACCGGCAGAATTATCCCCATAAGCTTGCTCAAAAATCCAAACACCGCGCCGAGATTCGTCAGCGCGACAAACAGCGTCACACCGATGACGACTATCAGCAGATTTTGTTTTGTTCTTTTTTCCATTTTGTCTTCCCGTTACTGGCTGTCCGCTTTAAGCAGGTCCCGGTTGCGCATAGCGTAAAACACGAAGGACACTATTATCATCACAGAGCAGGCCGCGATAAGCGCCGTGGACACCGCGGGCGTTATCTCGAGCCAGAATATGTGCAGCACCATTGTCAGATCCAGAATAAAGGTCGCCGCCTTGCCGTGCCAGTCCGCACTTTTTACAACGCCCTTACGCCGGATTATTATAATCCCGCTCACGCTCATGTATATCTCTTTTATGGCCATCAGAATAAGCGGTATGAGCATCAGCTTAAAGCGCAGCACCAGACAGATGAGCATGACGCCCTGCGTCAGCTTATCCGCGACGGGGTCAAGTATCTTACCCAGGTCGCTGACCATATTAAAGTGCCTTGCAATAAACCCGTCCGCCACATCGGTTATCCCGGACAGGATGAGGATAATTCCGGCCAGGAGATAATTATGCTCAGAAGCGTACAGCCACGCGATTACAGGAATCAGGCACAGGCGGAAAAAGGAAAGGATGTTTGGAATGGTAAATATCTTCTTTTGATATTTCGAGTGCTGTTCATTTTTCGGTTCCATAAATTTCTCCCTTTAACAAATCGATGTATTTGCCCAAAATTGCCGTGCAGACGAGTCTGTCCGCCTCGGGGAGCATGATAAACGCCCGGCTCTCCGCCTCAGAAATCGGGCAGACAAGGCTCTCCCCGTATTCTCTCCCCGCCTGCGTCAGGCGGATGACCTTGCGGTTCCTTGTTCCGGGGATGACCGCAAGCGTCGCGAGTCCCTTTTTGACCATGTTCCTCACAATGGTGTTCACCGTCTGCTTTGGCAGCGACCAGAAAAGGCAGATATCCTGCTGGGAATACTCCCCGCCCATAACAATAAGCGTATACCAGACCCAAAACTCGTTTTCTGAGATCCCGGAGCGGCCAACACTGCCCCGGTATAAGCCCACAAGCTCTTTTATCTGCCGGTTGATGACCTCAAGCTGCTCCCTCGTGTCGTTATCCATGCGCATCCCCCCTTTTTGCAAGAGTCCGAAATAGGATTCTATATGCAGTATAAGTCCTAAGTCGGACACTTGTCAAGGATGAGGCGGAATAATTTGTATTTTATTCATATATAACATAATTTTCAGGCAAAAAAATCCCGCCTTCCAGCGGGATTTTTTGATATATTCAATTTGCCATGACAGTGCGCTTGGTTTTTGCGCACTTAAAGCAGGGCACATAGAACACCGCGCAAAGCAGCAGGGCGGCGGCAACGTCAATCACCGAGTGCTGCTTTACAAACAGAGTCGAGACGCTTATCAGCAGCGCCATAAGCCCGAAGGCCCACATCCAGCCGGGCGCCTTGAAGCGCTCGGTGTTCCACGCGGTGAAGGCCACGGCGAAGGAGCCCAGCACATGGATCGATGGGCAGACATTGGTGTTGGTATCAAACGTGTAAAACAACGCCATGAAGCGCGTGAGGATATTATCCCGCGCAAATTCCGCCGGGCGGAGAAGCTGGCAGTTGGGGAAGATAAAATATGTAATAATTGCCACGGTGTAGGTCGCCATGATGAAGTACATCATGTGGCGAAAGCTGTCCGGCTCGAAAAACAAAGTATAGGCCAGCATCCCGATCAAAAACACGAACCAGAACAAATAAGGAATGAGGAAAAGCTCATTAAACGGTATCGCGTCATCAAGCGGGCAGTACATGGGCTGGTAATGCTCCACGTTATAAAAGCGCTCGACATACATAAAGCCCAGCCCGTAAAGCGGCCAGTACAGCAGCAGCCACAGATGGGAAAATTCCGGGGTGTTTATAAGTCCGGGGCGAAAGCGCCGGTAATCAACAGGGGTTATTTTCATTTTGTGTTTCTGTTTTCTCTCTCCATCTGCTTTAAGCAGTCGTATACTATCCGCCCGCCGTTGCGCTCAGACAGGGTCAGGGCGGCGGCGCGCATTTTCTCAAGCTCCTCCTCGTCGGAGATGAGGCCCATGGTCAGCGTGATAAGCTCCTCCACGCCGTCGGCGGTCTTGGCGATGCCCTTTTCAAGGGCGTAATCAAGATTGTATTTCTCGCAGCCGGCCACCGCGTCCACCAGCACCATGGGCAGGGTCTTAGCCGCCGCCTCACTGACGCTGATGCCGCCGGGCTTGGTGAGATACAGGTCCGCGCTGTCCATCAGGGCGGGAACATTGTCCGCATAGCCCAGAATACGCACGTTTTCCTTCTCCTCGACCTGGTTTTCAAGACGGGTCTCCAAGCGCTGGTTCGTGCCGCAGACCACTGTGAGAAACTGGTTTTCCCCCATGGCCTCGGCAAGGCCCTGGGCAAGACGCTTTATCGGCCCGCAGCCCATACTGCCGCACATCATCAGAATGTGCTTTGCGTTCTCGGGGATGCCCAGAGCGCGCTTGGCCGCGGCTTTATCCCTGCGGCTGAAAAACTCCTGCCGCACCGGGATGCCGCTTATAACCGTCCGCTCCATGTCCACATTGTCAATGTCCTTTATCACCGACTCGTCCGGCAGGAAGTATTTATCAAGCCTTGACTCCGCCGCGCCGGGGCTGACGGTATAGTCCGTGTCCACAAAGCAGCTTATGAATTTCGCGTCGTACTGTTTTCTGACCTCGGTCAGCATAAGGCCGGAAAAAACGTGGGGGCAGATCACAGTGTCATAGCTCCCGTCGGTGATGAGCTTATAGAGCCGCTCCGCGCCGGAGGCCATCAGCTCATATGTAAAGGAGCCCTCGGCAAAGCGCTCCTCGTGCTCCTCGGCTCTGGCGTAGCCTCTCTTGAAGAGCACGGGTATATGCCGGTACATGAAAACGTGCCCCTTTGACATCAGCTCCGACACCTTTTCGTCGATAAGCGCAAGGCTGTCTATAATATCGCATTGCTCCCCCGCCGCGTCAAAGCACTGCTTTATGGCCTTGGCCACGGAGTTGTGCCCCTCGCCGGTGTTGCAGCTAAGAATGAGTGCTTTTATTTTCTTCTCTCCTCTCTCATTTGGCACAGCCACAGCAGCTTAATTAGCCGCGGCCTGTTGTATCTCTGGATGATGATAAACGGCAGATTGCCGAGCAGGCAGTACAAGAGCCAGGCGATAACTCCGCCCCAGCCCGGCCAGATCCAGAATGCCGCAATGCCGAAAACGCACAGCAGCGCGTGCACAAGCTCGGCAACGCAGGTCTCCTGTATCATCAGGCGCAGTGTCTCCTTATCCGGGCGGCTGTCCATCTTCTTCGGCGGCATGAGCTTTTTGAAAATTCTGCTCATATCCGGCACCTTTGCCTGCCACGAGGCGACGCCGACGCGCTTATAAATCTGCCCATCCTGCTCGAAGGGCAGCGCACGAAACGGCGGCGCGTTATAATCAAAATTATGCCTTGCTATGAGCCGCCCCGCCACGAAGGAGAGCACGCCCATAAGCGCATAATAGCAGACGCAAAATAAAAATTCCATACGCTAATCCTTAATTTTTTATTAAATTGACAGCGGATATTCCGCTGTCAATTTAGCTTTATTATCTTTGCCGAGCAGGCGGCAACGTCAATGACCTGCTCGCCAAGGCCGAGCTTGGAGAAGTCCCACTTCACGCTGCGGCTCTCGCCCCGGTTAATGACGGCAAGATAGGCCCCGTTTTCGGCGCTCTGGCCAAATTCGTCCGCGCCGCCGTCAATATAGCGCAGCACCAGCAGCACATCGGCCCCGGCGGCCATGAACTCCGCCTTGCCGGTGGACAGGATGGGCGTTGAATTTCTCAACGCGGAAAGCTCCCGATAATATGCGCACAGCTCCCCGTCCTGCTCCCTGAAGGGCTGGCGGTTGAACGGGTCACACACGCCGGTCATGCCCTGCTCGTCCCCATAATAGACGCTCGGAACACCGGGGATGACAAATTGCAGCGCGGCGCAGAGCTTGGATAGCTCCCGGCCCCGGTCCAGCATGTCAGCGGTATACTCCACCTCAAGCTGCCTGTTTCGCGGCAGCTCCTTGAGAACGACATCGCTTGAAAGCGCCGTGCGCAGGCGCTCCACATCGTGGCTGCCGAGCAGATTCATCAGCGCGTAATACATGGGCTTGGGGTAGTTCATCTGCTGCCCGGTGAGAAAATCGCGCAGGGCGTAGGCGTCCATCCTGCCGCGTGCAAAATCAATCGCCGCCTGCCGGAAGGGGTAGTTCATCACGCTGTCGAGCGAGTACCCCAGCGCGTAATTGCGCCGCCCGCCGTAGCTCTCTTTTATGACCGCGTCCTCCCAGACCTCGCCCAGGATGGGCGCGTCGGGCTTTTCCTCCTTGGCAGCCTTGCGGATAAGCGAAAGCACAGCATCGGGCAGCTCGTCCGCCACGTCAAGCCGCCAGCCGGCGGCCCCGCGGCGCAGCCATGTTTTCACAACGCTGTTATCCCCGCTGATGACAAAATTCTGCCATTTGGGGTCGTTCTCGTTGACCTCGGGCAGGTCCTTAAAGCCCCACCAGCAGCGGTAGTCCTCGGGAAAGCTACGAAAATCGTACCACCCGTAATAGTCCGACTCCCGCCCCTGACACGCGCCGAGCGAGGGATAAGCGCCGTTTCGGTTAAAATACACGCTGTCGGCGCCGGTGTGGGAAAACACCCCGTCGAGCATGATGCCGATGCCGCGCTCCTTTGCACTGAGACAAAGGGACTCAAAGTCCTCCTCCGTGCCCAGAATCGGGTCGGGGCGGAGGTAGTTTGCTGTGTCATAGCGGTGGTTGGAGCGCGCCTCAACAATGGGGTTGAGGTAAATGACGCTCACACCCAGCGCCTTGAGATAGTCAAGGCGGCTCTCGATGCCCTTGAAGGTGCCGCCGTAAAAATCATCGGGGCTGTAATCGCGCTCAAAGTCCCTCGGCTGCCAGCGCACGGGCTCGTCTATGCTCCCGTGCAGCTCCGGCGTCTGCCCCAGCGCGCGGTGATACTCCACGCCGCGCCGCGCCGTTTCGTCATCGGAAAAGGCGAAGCGGTCGGGAAAGATCTGATACATGACGCTCCGGCGAAACCAGGCCGGGGTGTCAAAGCCGGGCTTATACACCGTCAGCCGGAAGCCGCCCTCCTCGCGCCCGCTGAGGCGGCTGTAAAGGCCGCTCTTGTCCGGGCAGAGGTACTGAGTGCCGCTGGCGCTCTCGATCTTGAAAAGATACCACAGCGCGGCAGGCGTCTCCGGCAGAGTGATCTCCACGGAAAAGCCGTCCGGTGAGCGCTCCATGGCGTACTCCCGGCGCAGCTCGTCCCCAAAGAGCAAAAGCTCTGCGCGCTTGACCTGCCCGCCCAGCACGCGAAAGCCAAGCCGCACCCGCTCTCCCGCGCAGAGCGCACCAAACGGGGCGCGGCAGCTTAGCTTCCGCGGGTCATGCTCCATCTCAAGCTTGCAGGAGCACAGGCCGCGCAAAAGGCTCACCACGTGGGCGGTCCTCGGCTGGAGCGGGTAAACCTGCTCAACATCCACGCCGCAGGCGCGGATGTTGCCGCAGCAGCGCGCGGCGATGCGGTAAGCGTCCTCGAGCGAGAAGCCGCAATCGTCCATCAAGAGCCTTGCAAGCTCGGCCGCGGCGAGGGGGTTATCCTCGTCCTGATAGACCTCGCGCATCCGCGTAAGCTCAAGGCCGTTTTCAAGGCAGATATGGGCAGCGGCATACACCGATGCCGCCGCCTGAAAATATTCCATCGTGAGCCAGGGGCAGTCCTCCCGGCGGAGCAGGGCACAAAGCTCCTCATCCCCGTCGGCAGGCAGCCACACGCCGTTTACCCGCTCCGCGTACACGGTGCGCCGGTTTTCATAGGCGATGTACAGCCGCTGTCTCTCCGTCCAACATTCCCGGTAGCTGCCGCCGAAATGCACGGCGACAGAACCACTCCTCAAAGCATCCATATATAGTGTCTTGCGTATTCCTCGGCAGAGCGCTCAAAGCCAAAGTCCGCCTGCATGGCGTGGCTTATAAGCCCGTTCATTATCTCCTTGTTGCCGTAGCAGCTCAGCGCGAGCTGTACGGTGTCCCGCATCTCCCAGGCGTCGAAATTGGCAAAGGAGAAGCCGTTACCCTCTCCGGTGAAGCGGTTATACGGGGTGACGGTGTCCTTCAGGCCGCCGGTCTCGCGCACTATGGGGATGGAGCCGTAGCGCATGGCTATCATCTGGCTCAGGCCGCAGGGCTCAAAGCGGGAGGGCATGAGGAAGAAGTCGCTCCCGGCGTAGACCAGATGCGAAAGCTCCTCGCTGTACCCGATATAAGCGCACAGCCGCCCCTTGTAGCGGTACTCCGCCGCGCGCATGAAGTTTTCAAAGCGCTCGTCGCCTGTGCCGAGGAGCATGAACTGCATATCGTTTCGGCTCATGAGATCGTCCAGCGCACAGGCCACAAGGTCAAAGCCCTTTTGCTCGGTCATGCGCGTGACCATGGCGAAGAGGGGCACATCGCCTCTCACCTCAAGACCCATGCGCTCCTGAAGCGCGGCCTTGCACTTGGCCTTGCCCTTGAGATGGCCGCGGTCATAGGTGGCGGGGAGGAGCTTGTCCGCGTGGGGATTGAATGTCGCCTTGTCGATGCCGTTGATGATGCCCGTCACCTGGGCACTGCGGGCGTTGAGGATGCCCTCAAGCCCCTCGGCGTAGTAGGGGGTCATGATCTCGCGTGCGTAGCTGGGGCTGACGGTGTTTATTCTGTCGGCAAAGACACAGCCGGCCTTCAGGAAGTCCGCGCAGCCGTTGAGCTCTATAAACTCCGGGGTGTAATAGCGGCTGTCAATGCCGAAGAGGTCCTGCACATAGTCAAAGCCGAACTTGCCCTGGAAGGCAATGTTATGTATCGTCAGCAAAAAGCGCAGGTTTTCCTGCATACAGCCGGGGTACTGGGTGCGGGCGAGCATGGGGATCATCGCGGTGTGCCAGTCGTTGCAGTGGACAATATCGGGCGTAAAGTCGAGGTTGGGGATGCAGTCGACCACGGCGCGGGTGAAGAAGGCGTACTGCTCGCCCTCGGCCTTGTCGCCGAGGTAGATCTTATTGCCAAAATAGTGCTCGTTATCCACGAGGTAAATGGTCACGCCGTCAAGCTCTAACTTCTCTATCCCGGCGTACTCCATGCGCCAGCCGAGGCGGACATAGAAATAGAACATATGCTCGACCTTATCGGCATAGCGCTCTTTGATTATTCTGTGGTAAGGGGTGATTATTCTCGCGTCAATGCCCAGCTCCTTGAGGCTCTTGGGCAGCGTCCCCACCACGTCGGCAAGGCCGCCGGTCTTTGAAAGGGGGGCGCACTCGGCGGCAGCAAGCAGCACCTTGGGCATCTCGCTGCGGCCGCGCTCCTTGAGCATATCACGAAATTCTCGCTTCATTTTTTACTCCGTTCCGCCGCTTTTGCGGCATTGTTATTATTCAAAGCCTCTTTCTTCTCTTTGGGTTTTGTCGGTGTGAATTTGAAGAACACCGCCGACATGGGCGGCAGGGTTATCTGCGCGGAATACTGCATATCCAAAAACGGCTGCTTTTTCGCGCGGATGGATTTGGGGTTGCCCGCTCCGCCGCCGCCGAAGCGCTCATCGTCGCTGTTGAGGACCTCGCGCAGTGTGCCCGGTGCGGGCAGGGCGATGGTGAATCCGTCATAGCACACGGGGGTGAAGTTGCAGGCGCAGACTATACCGCTCTCGCCGTCCTCCGTGCGCAGGAAGGCGACGGAGCTGCGGTCGCTGTCGTCAACATTGAGCCACTTGAAGCCGTCCCACGACTTGTCCACGGCGTACATGGCCGGGTTTTTGGTGTAGAGCCGGTTAAGCTCGCGGCAGTAGTCCTGAAGCTGCCGGTGCTTGGGGTAATCCAGCAGCAGCCAGTCAAGCTGCTGCTTCCAGTTCCACTCAATGAACTGGCCGAACTCGCTGCCCATGAAGTTGAGCTTCTTGCCCGGATGGCCGAACTGGAAGCCGAACAGCGCACGCAGGGAGGCAAATTTCTGGTCGTACTCCCCGCTCATTTTGTTTATCATGGAGCGCTTGCCGTGCACGACCTCATCATGGGAATAGGCCAGCACATAGTTCTCGGAAAAGGCGTACATCATCGAGAAGGTTAGCCGGTTGTGGTTAAAGCTGCGGAAATACGGGTCAAGCTCCATGTAATCAAGCGTGTCGTGCATGAAGCCCATGTCCCACTTCATGCAGAAGCCGAGGCCGCCCTGATCCGGCGGGGCGCTCACCAGCGGGAAGGCGGTGGACTCCTCGGCAATGGTCAGCGCGCCGGGGTAATTGGTCAGCACGGTGCTGTTGAGCTTTCGCAGGAAATCGATCGCGTCAAGGTTAATGTTGCCGCCCTCGCGGTTCGGGGTGAAGTTCCCCTGCCGGCCATAGTCAAGGTACAGCATGGAGCTCACAGCGTCCACGCGGATGCCGTCGATATGATACTCCTCGAAGAACTTGCAGGCGGAGGAGACCAAAAAGCTCTGCACCTGGCTGCTGGCATAGTCAAAGATAAGCGTGCCCCACTCGGGGTGATCAGCCATGCGCTGCTCCTTGCACTCATAGAGATTTGAGCCGTCAAAGCGGGCAAGGCCGTGCTCGTCACGCGGGAAATGCGCGGGCACCCAGTCCATGATAAGGCCGATGCCGGCGCGGTGGAGCCTGTCCACCATGTATCTGAAATCATCGGGCGTACCATAGCGGGAGGTGGGGGCGTAATAGCCCGTGACCTGATAGCCCCATGACCCGTCATAGGGGAACTCCGTGACCGGCATGATCTCCACATGGGTGTAGCCCATGTCCGCGCAGTAATCGGCCAGCGCGTCACCCACGCTGCGGTAGTTTATCCCGTCGGGCAGATCCTTCCATGAGCCCATGTGTACCTCGTACACACTCATGGGTTCGGTCATGAAATTGCGTTTCGCGCGGCGGCGCATATACGCGCTGTCGCCCCAGCGGTGATGGCTCTCGCAGCTTATGATGGACGCGGTGTCCGCCCCGTGCTGGGAAAAGGCCGCAAAGGGGTCGGACTTGAGCACCGTCCGCCCGTCGCAGCAGTGGACGCAGAACTTGTACATCTGCCCCTCATGGGCATTGTCCACAAACAGCGCCCAGACGCCGCCCTCCAATTTCTCCATGGGCAGGCTTTCCCTGTCCCAGCCGTTGAAGTCACCCACCAGCGTGACGCGCTCGGCGTTGGGTGCCCAGACCATGAAGCGGTGCATTTTCAGCGCCGGAATATAGCGGCAGCCAAAGCAGAGCCAGGCCTTGCTGGCGGCGCCGGTATTGAATAAGTAGATATCGTCCTTGGGTATATGCTTCAGAAGTTTCTTATCCACAGGGCTCACTCCTCTATATCTTTGGTAGGCGCGGCGCACAGCGCACCTCGCCTTTCATATTATAGCAAGTTTCAATGTCAATTCCAAGTACATTTCAATGGTCAATTTACACTAAATGTTGAAATGCGCAAAACGCGGCAAGGTTGCACCGCCTCATCTTGGCTCTCCCTTCGGGAGAGCTGGCGAGCGTAAGCGAGACTGAGAGAGTATCGAGGCTACACAGCGTGGAAATGCCGGTACTTTTGCCGCACCATAGCACTCCCCCTCTCCGTCACGGCTTCGCCGTGCCACCTCTCCCAGAGTGAGAGGCAAGGCTGCCCCTGCGGGGCAGCGAAACGGAGTGCGACAACTTCCTATTTATCGGGCAGGCGCTTCCGTGAAGTGCCTGCCCGATAGTTCATATCGCAAAAAGGCTCTTTGCCAGCATTCCCAGAATCCCGAAAAAGCCGACGCGGGGGACATCGGCGGCGGCAAGGAGGGGTATTTCCGCAGCGCGCTCACCGCTGAGGGTGACATTTATGTGCCCCAGCACATCGCCCCTGCATATCGGCGCTTTGAGCTTTTCCGGCAGCTCATAGCTATATTCCGGCTGCACCCCGCTTTTTCGCACAAGGGCAAACTCGTTCCCGCCATATTCAAGCGCGACGCTCCCCTTGCTGCCAAGCTCTACCGGGAGTGTCGGCAGCGCCTCCTCAGGGCGCAGAGAGCAAAGCGAGTAGTTTGCAAAGGCGTAATTGAGGAGGGTCATGGCGTCGTTGTTGCGGGAATCTATGCTCTCCCCGTGCATGATGACCGCGATGTACTCGACCCCCTCCCGCTCCGCCGTTGCGGAGAGGCAGTACATGGCGCTGGAGGTATAGCCGGTTTTGAGGCCGGTGCAGCCATCGTACCAATAGACAAGCTTATTGGTATTGCTAAGCTCAAACTCGCCGCCGCGGATGCTGTCCATCCAGATGGTGGTGTAGTCCTTTATAAGCTCATGCTGTATGAGCTCCCGGCTCATGACGGCGATGTCATAGGCGGAGGTATAGTGCTCCCCGTCGTCAAAAAGCCCGGTGCAGCCGGTGAAGTGCGTGTCCTTGAGGCCCAGCTCCTCGGCTCTGGCGTTCATCCTGTCCACAAAAAGCTGCTCCGAGCCGCTGAGGTGCTCCGCCATAGCGACCGCGCAGTCGTTGGCGGAAACAACGGCGATGCACTTTAGCATATCGCTCACGCTCATCTGCTCCCCCGCCTCAAGATAGACGCAGCTTCCCCCGAAGGACGCGGCGCGGGCCGAGGCGGTCACGGTGTCCTCAAGGCTGATTTTGCCCGACTCAATGTCCTCCACGATAAGCAGCATCGTCATAATCTTGGTAACGCTCGCGGGGAAGCGGCGCTCGTGCGCGTTTTTCTCGTACAGCACCTCTCCGGTGCTCTTTTCCATGAGCAGCGCGGACGGGGCGGCTATCTCAATATCATCGTCCTTCAAGGGCGCGGCATAGGCGCTCAGGCTGCCCGCGAGCAGCAAAAACGCAAGGGCAAAACAAATAAATTTTTTCATAGCTCCCTCCAAAAATCTATCTTGTCTAAGCCTATGCCGGAAAATTTCACTTATGAGCAGGTTGCGGCTGGTTTACACAATTATGCATATTTCGACAGGATTTTTGCCGCTGTCAGAATATGGGATTTTTTGAGCAGCACCGCAAAACGGGAGTTTTGAACATTTTCAACAGGGTTTTCAACACCTCTGTTTTTGCATATGCCCACCCAAAATTCACAACCGGGTTAACATAAGCGGTGAAAAATAATAATGTAAACTTTTGTAATTTTTAACATTTTCGTTATTGACGGAGCAGGCGGCGAATAGTAAAATAGAAGGGTATGCTAAAGCTGTTTTGGGAGGCGGTGGAATCTTGAGAAAGCATTTCAGATGGGATAAAAAATACCTCTACTGGGGCGTGACTGCCTTTGCGGTCATCGCCTGCGCCATTTTGTTCTACATGGCGCTCAACTATATACCCGCGCTTGGCAGGGCGCTCGGCACGCTGCTGGCAATCCTCAGCCCCTTTGTCTGGGGCCTTGTGATAAGCTACCTGCTAAACCCCCTGACCAAGGTCATGGAGAAAAACGCCTTCTCCCCGCTTGTCGCCGCCATCAACCGCCGCAGGAAAAAGCCCCTCGGCAGGAAGCTTGCAAGGGGTCTTTCCGTGTTTCTCGCGGAGATTATCATGCTGGCAATTCTCGCCGCGTTGGTGTCCCTTATCATCCCGCAGCTATATAACAGCATCAACATGATAGTCCAAAACAGCAACGTCTATATCAACAATATCACGACCTGGGTCACTCGCCTGCTGGAGGATTATCCCGAGATTGAGCAATACGCGAGCTCGATGCTGGGCGAAGTGAATCAGGATTTGATGGCGTGGCTGCAAAACACCGTTCTTCCTCAACTGGGTGACCTCGTCACAGGGTTTACAACCGGCGTCTACTACGCGGTCAAGGGCATATATAACCTCATCATCGGCATCATCGTCTCGGTGTATATCCTCTCCAATATGGAGGGCTTCAAGGCTGGGGCAAAGCGCCTGCTGTACAGCCTTTTCCGACTGGAGACGGCGGAGAAGCTGCGCGAGGGCATCGCCTTTACCGACCAGACCTTCATGGGCTTCATAAACGGCAAGCTGCTCGACTCGGCCATCATCGGCCTTATCTGCTACATCGTCTGCGCCATTTTGAACATGCCCTATGCCCTGCTGGTGAGCGTCATTGTCGGCGTTACGAACATCATCCCCTTCTTCGGGCCGTTCATCGGCGCAATACCCAGCGCGGTTATCATTCTGATGGTAAGCCCGCCCAAGTGCCTGATATTCATTATATTCATCATCATTCTCCAGCAGGTTGACGGCAACATCATCGGGCCGAAGATCCTCGGCAACTCCATCGGCATCAACGGCTTCTGGGTCATGTTCTCCATCATCCTCGGCGCGGGGCTCTTCGGCTTCTGGGGGATGCTGCTGGGCGTGCCGGTGTTCGTGGTCATCTACACCGCCATCGGCTCTGTCATCACAAAGCGCCTCAAGGAAAACGACCTGCCCGCCGACGGGGCGGAGTATTACAACATTGACCATATCGACCCCGTCACCCACGAGATAATAAGAAAGCCCGCCAGGGCCAAAGCCCCGGCAGGCGATAGTGATGGGAATAAAGAGTAAAAACCATACTTTTCCACTTTTCTTTTGTCCCGCTAACACCCAAAACGCAAACCAGCGCAGCGTTTGTGTTTTGGAAAGGAAGGTGGAAGCAATGGATATGTAGTTTTCCGCTCTCAGCGGGAAACGGAATGGAATTGCTTTCGTCTGACGCAGCGCCGAGAGCGATTTGTTCAGCGCTTGCTCTCATAGCAAAAACATTGCCCCCATTATTATAAGCAATTCGCTGTCGCCGCTCTCGCGATACATGAGGTAGAGAATCATCAGGAGGATAATGTCCTCCGTCTCAAACTCCTCGCCGCCAAAATTCAAAAGGCCTGACAGCTTTTCCATCAGCCCGCCGCCATTCTGGCGGCGGACGGTGTTTTGCCCGTTTTGGCGGGGCATCGGTGCGCCTGTTCTGCCGTCGCGCGGCCTCTCCGGGCTTCTCTGCGGCGGGTGCGCGGTGCTGTTCGTGCGGCTGCCTTGCCGGTTCTCGCCGCCCTGCTGCCGGTTCTGCGCCCGGCGGCTGTCGTCTATGCGCTGCACCTTGCCGGTGTTTCCCTGGTAGAGGTTATACATCGTCATCACCCCCGCTCTCGCCCATTGCGGCTCTGGCTATTCTTGTGATCCGGGCTATCTTCATCGCCTTATCCATTTTCCGGCGCCGCTTTTCGGAGAGATATGGCTTCATCGCCTCCAGCAGGGCGGTTTTTTCCCTGTCCTGCTCACTCTGCGCACCGAGCGCGCGGCTTATTCTGCCCAGCGCCGCCATCTCCTCGCCGTCTGAGCCGAAGAGGGCGGCAAGCGGGTTATCCCCGCCGCTGCGCTCCTCCGGCTCCGCCGCCTCCCCGCCCATGAGCGACTTTGCGATTTTTGTTATCTTATCCATCTGGGCCGGGTCGCCCAGTATGCTGTTTATTCTGTCCTCAAATTCGCTCACCGGGCTCACCCCCTTTTTTAGTAAGCGCTAAACAAATCGCCTCGGCGCTGCGTCAATCTTTCATTAATTCTCTCACGCTCTCGGCCAGCCGCTGCCCCTCGGCGGTGCTCAGCACGCTGCTGAGTATATCCCGCAGCGCCGCGTTGTCGCCGCTCTTTGCCGCCTGCTCAAGGGCGCGGGAGTCCACCATGCGGCTGATGCGCTGCCCGTCGGCAGACTCGGCGATGCGCTTTATATCCTCGGTCTTGCCCCGGCGGGAGAGCTCCCTGCCTATATTTTCAAAATTCTGCATAATAATCTCAACTCCATTCCTTCGCTCCATTATATTCGCCATTCCCCCTGTTGATTACCGACTCTGTCAAAAAAGGAGATAACCCATATGAAAGCTGCCGTTTTTTCCGACACGCACACCAACACCGCGCTGATGGTGGAGGCCATACGCCGCTGCCGCCCCGATGTCATCATCCACCTGGGCGACCATGACCGGGACACAAATGTCCTGCGCGTGGAATTTTCCGATATCCCGCTTTACAATGTCTGCGGCAACTGCGACCTATACCCCGCCGCGCCGGATACGGAGATTGTCCCCCTCGGCCCGGTGAAGGCCTTTATCACGCACGGGCATCTTTACAATGTGGAGTATGACCGGCTTGATTCGCTGGTCTACGCCGCGCAGGAGCAGGGCGCGAAAGTCGCCATGTACGGGCACACGCACCGCCCCCTTTATGAGGAGATAGGCGGCGTCAAGGTCCTCAACCCCGGCTCCGCCGGCAAGGGCATGAAGCCCACCTGGGCGCTGGTCGAGGTCTTTGACAACGGCGGCATCGCCTGTGAGATAAAAGAGCTGTAAAGCAAAAATATTCCCGCACCGGACGGTGCGGGAATATTTTTGCTTTTATTTAACTTCTTCAACAGCCTTGAGCAGCTCGTCCACCCTGTCGCGGTTCTCCCAGCGGACGCCAAGCTCCTCTCTGCCCATGTGGCCATAGGCGGCGAGCCTGCGGTAGATGGGGCGGCGCAGGTCAAGGTCGCGGATGATGGCGGTGGGGCGGAAGTCGAACACCTTCTGCACCGCTTCACTGATGACGCTGTCGGCAACCTTGCCGGTGCCGAAGGTCTCCACCAGAACGCTGACAGGCTTTGCAACGCCGATGGCATAGGCAAGCTCTATCTGGCAGCGGCTGGCAAGCCCTGCCGCGACCACGTTCTTGGCCGCCCAGCGCGCGGCATAGGCTGCGGAGCGGTCGACCTTGGTGGGATCCTTGCCGGAGAAGGCGCCGCCGCCGTGGGGGGCGCTGCCGCCGTAGGTGTCAACGATTATCTTGCGCCCGGTCAGACCGGAGTCGCCCTGCGGGCCGCCGATGACAAAGCGGCCGGTGGGGTTGACAAAATACTTGGTGTTTTCGTCCAGAAGCTCCGCGGGGACGGTGGGCTTTATGACGAGCTCCAGCATGTCCTTTCTTATCTGCTCAAGCTCCGCTTCCGGGGCGTGCTGGGTGGAGATGACAATCGCGTCAATGCGCACGGGGCGTCGCTGCTCGTCATATTCGACTGTGACCTGGGTCTTGCCGTCGGGCCGCAGGTAGTCAACAAGTCCCTCCTTGCGCACCTGGGTCAGGCGCTTTGCAAGCTTGTGGGACAGGGAGATGGCGAGGGGCATAAGCTCCGCCGTCTCATCGCAGGCGTAACCAAACATCATGCCCTGATCCCCGGCGCCGTTTTGAAGCTCCGCGTCCTCGCCGGACTTGCTCTCCAGCGCCTTGTCAACGCCCAGCGCGATATCGCCGGACTGCTCGTCAATATTGGTGATGATGCCGCAGGTATCGCAGTCAAAGCCGTACTTTGCGCGGTCATAGCCGATATCGCGGATAACCTCGCGGGTTATCTTGGGGATGTCCACATAGCAGCTGGTGCTTATCTCGCCCATGATGTGCACAAGGCCGGTGGAGACAGTCGTCTCACAGGCAACACGGCCGTTGGGGTCCTGTTCGAGTATCGCGTCCAGCACTGCGTCAGAAATCTGGTCGCAAATTTTATCGGGATGCCCCTCGGTAACGGATTCAGAAGTGAAAAAATAATGGCTCATGATATATCTCCTTTTCTATTTGTTTACTGATTGGTGTGTCCTTATCAGGCAAGTGATGAGCAAATCGTCAAGAGCAGATTGCGAGAGAATTTGCGTTCTGGCGATGGCACTTTTTTGCAGCCATACTTTGTGTATTGCAAGAAAAAGTGACGAAGTCAGGGCGTAAATTGTCCGCAAGATGCCGCAGGCGATTCGCTCAGCGCTTGCCAAAAAGAAAGCGCCCCGCTCGGCGGGACGCACAAAAAGCCATAATATAAGCCTCATCTTTCGTTTCACCGCCGGATTTAGCACCTTGCATATTGCAGGTTGCCGGGTTTCACAGGGCCGTTCCCTCCACCGCTCTTGATAAGGTGTTCAGT
>URPA01000025.1 GCA_900549545.1 uncultured Eubacteriales bacterium | reverse complement strand
TATGTGCGCCGTCATATTCTTCCCTCTTGATCGTTTCCAATGCCTCCTCCATTTTCTTATAATAATGCCTCCAAAACCAAAAATTTGCAACCTCCGGACTTAGCTCGTTTTCATCTCGCATTGCTTTTACCTCCCGCTTATTATTACCCATATATAAGGGTACCCTTAAATATGGTAAATGTCAATCCGGTTATCCTCTGGTAGAATAGAAGCAACTAAATGGAAAGGAGCGGGTGGTATAGGCCAGCTGAAAAGCATTGTCGAGCGCAAGACGACTGAATATGGTTCTATCAAAGTCAAGCTTGCAGAGGTCTTGGATGCCCGCAACATTTCCCGAAATGCTTTGAGCTCCGCAATGGGCAGCAAGTACGATACTGTCACCCGCTATTATGAAGCCAAAGATATTCAGATGCTGGACCTGAACTTTTTCGCCAAGGTATGCTGTGTGCTCGATTGCCGCATCGAAGATTTGCTGGAATATGAACCTCCCAAGGAAACACCATTGAATCAAGAACAGAAATGACCTCCTCCGGGCTAACGGAGGAGGTCATTTGTTCCATCTGGCGCAGGCAGGCGCTCCCCGTGGGCCCGGTGGATTGCCACAAGCGCCAAGGGAGCGGTGAGCGGAAATGGGGGTAGGGAGCGTCCTATTACCTCGACGCCGAACGGGATGAGATGCCCTCCTTGTCCTGGGCGCCCGTAACTGGGGCCCCCGCAAGAGCCCAGCGAAGCGGGTCTGCGGTGGAGAAGGAAAAAGGAAGGAACGCAACGCAGTTTTCGCCACACTTGGCGGAAACGGAGTGAAGCGAGTTTCTTTTGACGCAGCGGAAACGGAACGATGTTTACTTGTTCTGACGCAACGATGTATTGGGGGAAATTGGCCTGTTAAAACCGGTATTGGTTCGACTCCCGTCTGCTTACGCTGAACCACCCGGAAAGACCGGTGTGAGTTCGGCTTTTTTGTTATAAAAAACTGGCCCCCGGATAATTCCGGGGGCCAGTCAGCTTGTCAAAAAAGTCCTACAAGGACTTTTTTGACCGCTTCAACCGCCGAGCGTTTTGAACTAATTCAAAACGCTGCTTCGCCCGAAAAGCCCGTAAATACGGTCTTTTCTGCGGCGGGTTATTGTACACGAGGTGGGCCTGTCTCGCTGAGGCTCGGTCACGGCGCGGCTCTGATATGCCACCGGCATATCATTCACTACCGCGCCGCCGCTTCGCTACCCCTCGAGCACCCCCGCTGCTTCTTTATCTTCACTTTTTTGCATAGGTTTTTTGACAGACTGCACTGGCCCCCGGAATTATCCGGGGGCCAGTGCAGTCTGTATGCGTTTTAGCGGGATTTGATGTAGGGCTTGCCGTTTGCGGAGGGGACGCGGGATTTGCCCACGAACAGCACCAGCACTATAACCGTGACCACATAGGGGATCATGGAGATAAGGTGCATATTCACGCCGGAGGAACCGCCCAGCACCACCTTAAGGCCGGAGCAGAGACCAAACAGCAGGCAGCCCAGCAGCGCGCCCTGAGGACGGAACTTGCCGAAGATGACCGCCGCGATGGCGATAAAGCCCTGGCCCACAATGGATATGGGACGGAATTGGTTGGAGATTGCCATGGTGACGCAGCCGCCGCCCAGACCGGACAGGAAGCCGGAAATGCACACGCACCAAAAGCGCATGGCGATGACGTTAATGCCCAGCGTCTCGCAGGCCTGAGGATGCTCGCCGCAGGCGCGCAGGCGCAGACCGAAGCGGGTTTTGTAGAAGATGAACCACACAACGATAACCAGAATGAACACCAGGTATGTGGAGGCCGGGGCAGCAAAAACGTTGTCCATGAAGCGTCCAAACACGGTTTCCGTGTCAAATACTCCCCTGAAAAGGGTGGGAATCTTTTGCTCAGGGGTAAGGGGGGCAGTGTCCGTGGAGTTAAAGATCACACGGGCAATCATGATAACGATACCAGGTCCGAGCATGTTTATAGCCGTACCGGCGATGGTCTGATCGGCGCCCAGGTGCACGGTGGCAAAGCCGTGGATAGCGCCAAAGAGCATACCCGCAAGGCCCGCGCAGATAAAGCCCAGCCAGGGATTACCGGTAAAGTAGGCAACCACAGTGCCGGTGAAAGCGCCGGCTGTCATCATACCCTCGATACCGATGTTGACAACACCGGAGACCTCAGAAAAGCAAGAGCCCAGGGCAGCGTACAGTAGGGGCGGAGTAAAGACGAGGGTGGCATAAAGGATTATGCCAAATTCATTGATAAAAGCAGTCATTTATCTTCACCCTCCTTTGCAGCGCCTGTTTCAGCCGGAACTTTATTTGGGATTTTCTTTTCCTTTTTCTTGAAAATATGTATACGCTCAAATATAACGGAGATCGCGATAAACAGAACCACCGTGCCCACAATGACGTTGACAAGCTGTGTGGGCGCGCCTACAAGGTTCAGCTTGCTGCCGCCGAAGATAAGCGCGCCGTAGAACAGGCCCGCGATAAACACGCCGAAGGGGTTGGAGCAGCCCATCAACGCCACAACGATGCCCGCAAAGCCGAAGCCCTCCTGACTGGAGAAGATGCTTATGCGGCTGCCCATACCCATGAGCTGAAGCGCACCGCCGAGCCCGGCCAGAGCGCCGGAGATGGCAAGCGCCGTCAGGATGGAGCGGTTGACATTTATGCCGCCGTATTCAGCGGCAAACTTGTTGTAGCCCACGGCCTTGAGCCGGTAGCCAAGTGTAGTTTTGTCGATAATAAACCAGATAACGACCGTCAGCACAATGGCGACTATGATACCCCAGTTTGCGGTGGGGCAGAGGCCCATCTGCGAGATGAAGTCCTTGGAGAGCAGGGTGCTGGCGTTATCGGAGATGTTTCTCGTGGCCTCGGCGGTGCCCTCGTTATGAATGGCGGGGATACCGGCGATGAAGTTTGAAAGGTAGAAGGCTATCCAGTTGAACATTATCATGGAGAGAACTTCATTGATGCCGCGGGATATCTTCAAAAATGCCACGATGATAGCCCAGATCGCGCCCACAAGAGCGGCGGCTATGAAGCACAGGGGAATGAGTACGAACTTCGGCAGGTCGCCCAGCAGGATGCCCACAACGGCGGCGGCCATGGAGCCCATGACAAACTGACCCTCAGCGCCGATGTTGAAAACGCCGGTCTTAAATGAAAAGGCCACGGAAAGACCTGTCATAATATAGGGTATCGAGTAGACCACAACATAGGAAAAGCCCTTCATGCCCGTGACGCTCGAGAGCAGGCGGCCATAAGCATCGCCCACGGACAGACCCATTATCGCAAGGAAAAACGCGCCAACTACGAAGCCGAGAATGATGGACAGCAGGATATAGGGCACGCGGCTTTCGGTTATGCTGGCCCAGATGCTCTTTTTATTTTCCATTCTTATCGCCTCCTGCCATCATCAGACCAAGCTCATTCTCATTGGCCTCAGCACCGGGTATGGAGCTGACGATCTTACCGTCGAATATAACGTCGATTATATCGGACAGGCTCATGATCTCGTCCAGCTCAAAGGACACAAGCAGCACGGCCTTGCCCTTGTTGCGCTGCTCCACAATGTATTTGTGGACATATTCGATAGCGCCGACATCCAGACCGCGCGTGGGGTTGACGGCAATGAGCAGGTCCTTGTTGTTTTGCACCTCGCGGGCAATGATGACCTTCTGCTGGTTGCCGCCGGAGAGAGTGCCCGCCGGGCGCTTCTCACTGTTCTGGGGGCGGATATCGAAGTCCTCAATGGACGTTGTGGCATGGGAGAATATTGCGTCGCGCTTAAAGACGTGCTTGCGGGAGAAGGGCTCCTGTTCATAGTTTTGCAGGATGAGGTTATCCTCAATGGCAAACTCGGAGACAAGCCCGTGCTTCTGGCGGTCAGCGGGGATGCTGGAAACCCCGTGGTCAAAACCGAAGCGGGGGGATTTGTTGAAAACATCCACGCCGTTTACAAGCACCTGCCCGGAGGTACCCTGCCGAAGACCGGTGATGACCTCGACAAGCTCGGTCTGGCCGTTGCCGTCGATACCGGCGATACCGACTATCTCGCCCCGGCGCACCTGAAGGTTAAGACCCTTGACTATCTCAATGCCGCGGTAATCATTGCAGTGCAGGTCCTTGACGTCGAGCAGCACCTCGCCCGGCTCCATGGGGGGCTTATCCACGTTAAAGGTGACGTTGCGGCCCACCATCATGCTGGCAAGCTGGTTTTCGTCCACCTTGTCCACATCCACAGTGTCAATGTACTTGCCCTGGCGAATAATGGTGCAAAAGTCGGCAGATTCCTTAATCTCTTTGAGCTTATGGGTGATGAGAATGATGCTCTTGCCGTCTCTGGTAAGGTTGTGCATGATGTCAATAAGCTCCAGAATCTCCTGAGGGGTCAAGGAGGAGGTGGGCTCATCAAGAATCAGAATGTCAGCGCCGCGGTAGAGCGCCTTGAGGATCTCCACGCGCTGCTGCATGCTGACGGAAATATCCTCGATCTTCGCGTCCGGGTCAATGGCGAGGCCATAGCGCGCGGAAAGCTCCGCGACGTTTGCGCGCGCCGTCGCCATGTCGAGCTTTACGCCCTTTCTCGGCTCGGTGCCGAGGACTATGTTCTCTGTCACGGTAAAGGGCTGCACCAGCATGAAGTGCTGGTGGACCATGCCGATACCGGCGTCTATCGCGTCACGGGGAGAATTCATCTCTATTGGCTTGCCGTTGACGATTATCTGGCCGGAGGTGGGCTTGAGCAGGCCATAGAGCTGGTTCATCAGCGTGGACTTGCCCGCGCCGTTTTCACCCAGTATCGCGTGAATCTCACCCTTGTGGACGGTGAGATTGATGCCGTCATTGGCGGTGAAATTGCCGAATTTCTTGACAATGTCCCGCATTTCAATGACGGGGGTGTTCATGTCCACAAATTGTTTTGACAAATTATCTGCCCCCTAATATAAATTCAACACGAGCAGACAGGCGGAGCTGCCGCCTGTCTGCTCCGGAAAATCAGTCTTCGATGAGCTTGAAGAAGGCCTCGACCTCGGCAGCATGCCTGCCGCGGCAGAGAATATGATGGTTGTTGATGGGCTTGGTGAGGAAATAGCTGAAATCATCCAGCTTCAGGGTGACCTGAGTGCGGCAGAGCTGATCGCTGAAGGGGAAGGCGGAGTAAGTGCCCTCCTGAGCGTGATAGCGGGAGAGGTCGCCCTCGCACTTGAAGATGGTGCAGTCACCCTCGCCGAAGGTGCCCTGAACGGCGACGCCGATGCCGGACTCAAAATGAGTGTTCAGGCAGAAGCTGTCGAGCATCTCAACGGGAATGGTGCAGTGGGCAAAGATAGCGGTGCCGTCATTGGTGTTGAAGCGGTTGGCGTTGCACATGAAGAGGGGCTCGTCGGTGATGGCGCCAAGGATGACCATGCTCAGCAGACCAGGGACATCACCCTCGCAGCCGGCAGGAATGCCCATGGAGTTGAGGATGGACAAGGCCACGCAGCCGGTGGTCTTGACGGTGTCAAGCAGATCAAAGCAGCGCAGCGTAACGCCGCAGAGGTTATACTTCTTGACCAGACGATCCATCGCGCCGTAGATCCACAGAGCCTTATTGAGCTCCTCCTTATCCCAATCCTTGCTCTCAAAGAGCTTGGTGTGCTCATTGACGGGGTACTCCTTCTTCTCGTACTCCTCAAGCAGCTCAGCAATGGTGATGTGCTCAAAGCCGAGACCAAGCTTGTCCATCATGACCTTCTCGCTGTAGTTGGAGGCGATGAGCCAATCGGAGGACTCACCGATGCAGCCAATCTTCTTGCCCTTGAGGTGGGCCAGGGCGCGGTGGGCGTGGATAAGGGCGCGCAGCTTTTCAGCAAGCTGCTGAATATCGCCGTGGAGGATCTCGCCGCTGCCGCCGTGCTTGTTCAGGAAGCTGAGAATCTCCATAGAGGCGGCCAGAGAATTGGTCTCGCCGCTGGTGAGGATATAGCAGTGGCGGTGCTTGATCTGCTCAAAAATCTCAAGGAAATAGCCCTCGCTGCCGCCGGAGGCAACATACAGCAGAGCAAAATCCTCACTGAGGTAACGGTCCAGAGAAACCTTCTCCAGCTTCTCGCCCAGCGCCGCGGACACCGACGCGATGTACTTGTCCATCTGCTCGTCAGAGGTCTGAGACAGAGGGCTTCTGATCTGGTAATAAACTGCCATTTTGGTACAATCTCCTTTGTCTTATCGTTTACTCGCAGCGCACATCCGCGCTGCGCTCAAAAATTCAATCTATTTTAACACAAAATCCTTTTTTACGCCATATTTTTTACGGATTTTTTGAGTAAAAATGCAAAAAATTACGCTGACATAAAATGGAAAAAGCGCCCGGGAAAGGGGCGCTTTTTGAATAAAAAAGGTGCTGCCTTTACAGGCAGCACCTGAGATTAATTTGCTTTCAGAAATCAGTTTGCAAGGGTGTATGCGGGGCACTCCTCAAGGGTAGTAGGAACAGTCTTGGTGCCGGCAATGATGTCAGCCTTGGCCTGCTCAACAACCTCAAGAACCTCAGCGGGGATGTGGTCGCGGGTGGGAGCCAGGTCAACGCCACCGTTGGACAGGTCATACATGTGGACACCGGCGGTGAAGCTGCCCTCGGCAACAGCCTTGGACAGATCCTGAACAGCGACGTCAACGCGCTTCATAGCGGAGGAGAGAACGTGGTCAGGAGCAAGGAAGGCCTGGTCGTAGTCAACACCGATAGCCCAAATGCCAGCCTCGTCGCAGGCGTTGATAACACCGATACCGGTGCCGCCGGCGGCATGGTAGATAACATCAGCGCCCTTAGTGATCATGTCCTTGGCGGCGGTGGAGCCAAGAGCACTGTCGCCGAAGCTGCCAGCGCAGTTGTACTGCAGAACCTCAGCGTCGGAGCAAGCGTCCAGAACACCGGAGATGAAGCCGATACCAAAGAGGTTCATACTCTCAGAGACAGCGCCCTGAACATAACCGACGGTCTTGCTCTCGGTCATGGAACCGGCAACCAAACCCACCAGGTAGGAGCACTGCTCCTGAGCGAACATCAGGCAGGCAACGTTGGGCAGATCGATGGAAGCATCGTCGACGATGGCGAAGAGCTGGTCGGGGTTGGCCTCGGCGGCCTCCTGAGTGGCACCGGCGAGCATAAAGCCAACACTGACAATCAGGTCGTAACCCTCATCGATGAAGATGTTGAGGTTGGTCTGGTAATCAGCGTCAGTCTTGCTCTCAAGGTAGTTAACCTCAAAAGTGTCAGGATTCTCTGCGGCAAGAGCCTCAAGACCTTCCCAGGCGCCCTGGTTGAAGGATCTGTCGTTCACGCCGCCCACGTCGGTAACCATACCAACACGGATCTTGGCGGGAGCCTCAGCGGGAGCATCGGCAGGGGCATCAGCCGGAGCCTGAGACTCAGCGGGAGCCTCAGCAGGCTTAGAGCCGCAGGCGCAGAGGGCGAATACCATGCAAAGAGCCAGAACAAGTGCAAGAATCTTTTTCATGTTTTTTCCTCCATTAAATTTTTCATTAGGTACACTTACGCGTACCGATGGAATTATAACATGTCCACTATGACTAAATCAAGAACAATGTCGAAACATTTTTTACGAAAGTCGTGAATCTTGGGGCTTTATTTATGTGTATAGCAAACAAGGGCGTCAGAAGAAGCAGACTCCATTACGCTTCCGCTGCTCGCGAAAGCTCCATATCCGTCAGCTTCTTCTTCCTCTCAAAATTGAAGCAGGCTTCAATTTTGCAGGGGCTGCGGCGGGGGAGGCAAGAATGGTGAGGTGTGGGATTCAAAAAGGCAGGCACCCTAACGGATGCCTGCCTCAATGTGTAATAAAGCCTCGCAGAGTTCGCCGCTTTCAAACGACTTAGTTCATCTTCACAGCGGTGTCGAGCGCTATCTCTATCATCTGGGCAAAAGAGGTCTGGCGCTTGTCGGCGTCCAGTGCCTCGGGGCGGTAGATATGGTCGGATATGGTGCAGATGCAGAGAGCACGCTTCCCGGCGTAGGCGGCGTTGGCATAGAGCCCGGCGGCCTCCATCTCGATTGCAAGCACGCCCATGCGCTTCCACTGGTCGTTCTTGCCGCAGCCCTCGGCGGCATAGAAATTATCGGCGGAGAGGAGATTGCCGACCTTCATGTCAACCCCGTGCTCCTTTGCGGCCTCAACGGCGCGGGAGAGCAGGGTGTAGTCTGCGATGGGGGCGAAGCTGCCGCCCAGGCCGAACTGATTGACATAGTTGGAGTTGGTGCAGGCGCCCTGCCCGGCGACAACGTCCATCAGCTGCAAATCGTCCTGCAGGCCGCCGGCGGAGCCGACGCGGATAATGTTCTCCACACCGTAAAAATTGAAAAGCTCCCAGCTATAAATGCCGATAGAGGGGATGCCCATGCCGGAGGCCATCACCGAGACGGGCACGCCCTTCCATGTGCCGGTATAGCCCTGCACACCGCGGACGTTGTTGACAAGCACGGGATCGGTGAGGAAGCTTTCAGCGATGTACTTTGCGCGCAGCGGGTCGCCGGGCATGAGCACGGTTTTGGCAAAGGCGCCAAGAGGGGCGTTTATATGAGGGGTAGGAACAGACATATTTATACCTCCTAAACGGTTTTTTCCAATTATATTGTAGAAAAGCTGAAAAGTCAAATTGAAATGGTCGAATAAATATGATATAACTATTATTTAGAATAAATAAACAAAAGTAAGTGATGAATAAATCGCCCTTGGCGGTTTGTTCAGCGCTTGCTTAAACAAAAGAGGTGCGGGATATGAACGATATAATGATAATCGGCATCGCCGGGGGCACCGGCAGCGGCAAGACCACCATCACCAAAAAGCTCATGAACCAGTTTGGGGACGATGTCTCCGTCATCTACCATGACAACTTTTACAAGGCGCACCATGACATGCCCTATGAGGAGCGCTGCCGCCTCAACTATGACCACCCCAGCGCTTTTGACACGGATCTGCTTATCGAGGCGCTCAAGGAGCTGCGCCGCGGAAACTCCGTCACCTGCCCGGTCTATGATTACTCTATCCATGACCGCACCGACAAGATCATCACGGTGCACCCCGCGCCTGTGGTCGTGGTGGAGGGCATCCTGATTTTTGAAAACCCTCAGCTCTGCGAGCAGATGGACGTGAAGATTTTCGTGGACACCGACGCCGACGTGCGCATTCTGCGCCGCATCGTCCGCGATGTGCGCGACCGCGGCCGCAGCCTCGAGAGCGTTATCAACCAGTATCTCACCACCGTAAAGCCCATGCACGAGGAGTTCGTAGAGCCCAGCAAGCGCAGAGCGGATATAATTGTCCCCGAGGGTGGGCATAATCGTGTTGCGATGGACATGCTCATGCACCGGGTGCGCTCGCACCTCGAAAACAGCGCGATGATACGGGAGTGAAGGAATGGCAAAGCTGTATTTCAAGTACGGGGCGATGGGCTCTTCAAAGTCTGCCCAGGCCCTGATAACGAAGTTTAATTATGAGGAGCTGGGCATGCGCGTCTGGCTCATAAAGCCGAGCGTCGACACCAGAGACGGGGCGGACATTATCCGCAGCCGCATCGGCCTTGAGAGCGTGGCGCAGGTGATAACGCCGGAGCAGAGCATCACTGCCGAGTACGAAAAAGCCGGCAAGCACGATGTCATTATCGCGGATGAGGCCCAGTTTTTCACGAGCGAGCATATAGACCAGCTGCGCGATCTGGTGGATGATGAGGATCTGCCGGTGCTCTGCTTCGGACTGAGAACGGATTTTCTCACGCACTTTTTCCCCGGTGCGCAGCGGCTCATGGAGCTGGCGGACTCGATAACCGAGATAAAAACCGTCTGCGCCTGCGGCAGGAAAGCCACGGTCAACGCCCGCATTGACGCTGACGGCCGCATAGTCACCGAGGGCAGCCAGGTGTTTCTTGGCGGCAACGACAGCTATATCGCCATGTGCCACAAGTGCTGGAAGCAGCGCATCCGCCAGCAGGAGCGGGAGCGGACATGAGGCGGATAGAATATGAAAATTGGCCCCGGCGGGAGCTCTTTGAGTTCTTTTCCGCTCTGTCCCAGCCGTTTTACAGCGTGACCTTCCGTGTGGACGTCACGCGGCTGTATGACTATGTGAAGCCGCGGGGCCTGTCGTTTTACTATGCGCTTGTCTGGCTCTGCACCAGGGCCATAAACAGCGTTGAGGCCTTCCGCGTCGCCATCGAGGGCGGTGAGCCAGTGCTCCTGGATAAGCGGGCGCCGAGCTTTACCGACATGAAACCAGGCGCGGAGAGCTTTCATATTGTGACCATGCCCGCCGAAATGGGAACGCTTGAGGAGTTTTGCCGCGCTGCCGCCGCAAAAAGCCGCAGTCAGCAGAGCTTTATTGACCCCGCCGCTGAGAGCGGAGAGCTTATCTATTTCTCCTGCCTGCCGTGGGTGGATATAACGGCGCTGACAAACGAGCGGGATTTTGATAAGGATGACAGCATCCCCCGCGTCGCCTGGGGCAGGTATGTGGAGGAAAACGGGAGAAAGACTCTCGGCCTGTCGCTTGAGGTGAGCCACCGGCTCATTGACGGGCTGCACATTGGCCGCTTCGCTCAGGAGCTTGAGCGGCTGATAAGTGAATTGAACTGAAAAAACCGCACCCAAGGGTGCGGTTTTTTGCGGCTTACACAGGCTCCGGCGGCGTTTCTGCGGCGGAGCGCCGGGAGTTTTTGAGGGATACATACAGCATTACGGGCACCAATGCCCGCGCGGCGTATTCCAGTATGTCCAGAATTATCAGGTGTTTGATTTCAAACCAGAGCATTGCAATCATGAAGAAAACAAAGGACAGGCAGGAGGCGACGATAGCTCCGGTATAAAGCGCAGCGGCAGGCCGCCGCACAAACGACAGGACAAGGAACAGAAAATACGCCCCATGGCATAGCCACATAAAGAAAACAAAAATCTCGCATACGGAATAGTAACTGTTATAATCTATGCCGCACTCGAGGGCAACGCGGAAAGCCCAGTATAGGCTCACGCCCATCTGGGAGAGCGCGTGGATAAAGCAGCCCAGACAGCCCACCGCTGACAGCGCCGGCTTTGAAACAAAAAACGACAGCGCGATAAGCAGGCACGAGATGACAAGAATAAGCTGCATAATCCCGTCAAAGGAAAAAAGCTCATATGAACCCGCGGACAAATCCCTGCCGAGCACTATGGCGCGCATCGCTGTCACAAAGGCAAAGCAGAGGCCCGCGATTGTAAAGTATTTTCTTCTGTTTTCCACACAAAAGCGCCTCCCGCGCAATTATCAGGGATCCGTGTGCTCGGGGACGAATACCGCGTCCGGGTCGTAGAGCAGCAGAAACTCCTCAAAGCAAAGGTCGTTTTCCATTATGTAAGCGGCGGCCTCAGTGCCGACATAACGAAAATGGGCCGGGCTGTTGCAGGCCGTGCCGTAATATTCCTCCTTGCCCTCGGGGTAGCGCAGGATAAAGCCATATTCGGCGCAGTGCTCGCAGAGCCATGCGTACAGCTCGGAATTTACAACGTCGGAATCGTCAAACTCATAGTAGGAGCCGGAGAGCGACGCATCGTCCGTAAAGTCAAAGGCGAAGCCGGTCTGATGCTCGTTCACGCCGGGGCCGAGAAAGACCTTGGCGACCTCCGCGCCCATGCCCAGCTCATAAACATGGGAGCTGTAATTGTTCAGCAGCCACTCATAATTGCGGTAGCCCGCGGCGATATAAATCTCAAGCCCAGCGGCTCTGGCGGCGGCCATCAGCTCCTGCACGGCGGGAGCGGCGTCAACATCAGCCCCCTGCCCGCCCACGCCGCTGTAACGGTTTTCAATGGACAGGTCATATTCGGTGATGCTGTTGTAGGAGTTGTTGACAATATACTCCCGGTCCGCAATGTCAATATCCGGCGGGGCAGGCAGGCCCCTGGCGGCGGCACGGCCCGCGGGTGTGTCCGGATCCGGCGTGGGCTCAGCGGGGGCGGCCTCCGGTGTGGGGCTAGGCTCCTCAGCCGGCGCGGCGGATGGCGTGGGCGCCTGCTTTGCGCAGGCGGCAAGGCTAAAGACCATTGCCAGTGCCAGCAGCAGTGCGAGGGTGATTTTCAGGTGCTTTTTCATCATTTATTCCACCCCGTACAGCGCGAGGAACTCCTCAAGGCACAGGCCGTTTTCCATGATGTACTTGGCGGCGTCAATGCCCACATAGCGATAGTGCCACGGCTCGTACATAACGCCGGTCACGTCCTCCTTGTCGGAGGGGAAGCGGAGGATGAAGCCAAAATCCTGGCAGTGGGCGCTCATGTACTTGAAGGTCTCAGTGTTCTCGATGCTGCTGTTTTTCAGCTCATAGCGTATATCCGTAATATCGCAGACAAGGCCGGTCTGATGCTCGCTGCACCCGGCGGGCATGGTCACATAAAAGCCCGCGCTGGTCTTGCCGTCGGGGTAGCCGTTGCCGACGACGCGCTGGAAGTTGGCCGCCTGATCGGAGTAGCTGCGGTAGGCGGAGGAGAGATACACCTTCAGGCCCTGATCGCGCGTGTCCTGCACAAAGGCATTGAGCGCATCGACTATGCGGCTGTCAAACTGGAGCCCCTCCACGGAGACAAGCTCAGGCGGGACGTACTCCGCGATAGAGTGCGTACCATTGGCGAGCATAAACTCCCAGCTTGTGACGTCAATGTCCGGCGGTGCGGGCAAATTCAGCGCTGCGGCGCGCCCCGCGGGGGAATTGGGGTCGAGCGTCGGTTCAGGAGTCTCCACCGGCTCCTCCGAGGGCTGAGCGTCGCCCCCCTCGGGCGGCAGGCTCTCCACGGCCTGACTGGGGGCGGGCTCCGCCGGGCCTATATCCCTGCTGCGGGGAGACGAGGAGATGCGGAAATAACTGTATGCACAAAAAAGAATAAGAACAATGATCCCGAAAACTATGCGGGTCCCTCTCTTTTTCATAATGATCCTCCATGGCAAATATCATCGGTTTTGCTCCCGGCTCGGCGCCGGGTTACATTATATAATAACATTTTGCCTTCAATGGGTCAACTTAATTTTGCGCCTGCCGCGCCTTTGCACGGGGCTTTAGTTATGTTATAATAATATTAATAAACACGAAAGGACGAGCAATATGGAAATAACATGGTACGGCCACGCCTGCTTCAAAATCGATACGGCGGAGGGCAGCCTTGTCACCGACCCCTACTCCCCCGGCTCCGTTCCGGGGCTGCGCCTGCCCGCGCTTGCGGCGGACAGGGCGCTTTGCAGCCATGGGCACTCTGACCATAGCTTTGCCGCGGGCGTCACTCTCAGCGGCCGGGAGCCGGAGCTTAAAATCAGCCTTATCCCCTGCTTTCATGACGGCGAGCGGGGCAGGCTGCGCGGTGAAAACCTCATCAGCGTCATAGACGCCGAGGGCCTGCGCCTTGTGCATCTGGGCGATTTGGGCCATGCGCTCTCCCCGGAGCAGCTCCGGGCGCTGGGAAACGTGGACGTGCTGCTCCTCCCCGTCGGCGGGTTTTACACCATTGACGCAAATCAGGCGCAGGCGCTCTGCACCGCGCTCAGGCCGCGCATAGTTGTGCCCATGCACTACCGCAGCGGGGCTTATGGCCTGTCAAACGTCGCCCCAGTGGAGGATTTCCTCCGCCTGCGCACGGATGTTGTCCACGCAAACAGCGCCTCCTTTGACCCCAAGGCGCAGCGCGCCCCCGTCACCCTTGTGCTCAAGCCCGACGAAAGCGCGCAGGTAAAATAAAACAACAGGCTCAGCGGTTTTGCCGCTGAGCCTGTTTAATCGGCATACAAAGCCTCGCAGAGTTCGCCGCCCGAAGACGGCGAATAAAGTATAATAAGTTTTCAGCGACGGCGTGTACGTCGCTGAAAACACTTCTCACGGAGAGAGTGCATTTTGCCCGACAAAGGCGGACAAAATGCGCGGTTCGGAGTGCAATCCTTTTTGTAGGCAAAGGCAAAGCCTTTGCCTACAAGTTAACAGGCTCAGCGGTTTTGCCGCTGAGCCTGTTAATTTAGCTTACAGGGGATAACATCCCCGAATCGGGGTCAACCGTGTATAGTTGGCCGGTCACGATTTCCGTACCGGGGACAAAAGCCTCCGCAAAATCGGTGTAGAATGAATCGGCAACAGTGTGCAGCAAAACATAGTCATATTCCCCGGCAAGCTGCTCGCGCCATTCCTGCACGGAGGTGGCGGCGGGAGTGCCGGTCGCCCACCAGGTATCCGGCGGGTTTACGGTATCAGGGCGCAGATTATAGCGCAGGATGAAATTGTCCCATGAGTCACAGCAGACAGTGTAAATCCGCTGCTCGCCCTCCGGCAGAGCCTCAACAGCGGCTATTTCCGCTGCAAACTCCTGCCTCTTGTTGATGGAAAACTCCACATTGCTGCGTGAGAAAAAGTAGACAACAGCATTCCAAGGAACAAGAAAAGCTTCTAAGCATAGAACCAGCGCTATGAGCTTTGCCCTGTCTACCGCGCCCAAACGGATAAGCTCGGCAGCCAGCAGCAGGAGCAGCAGCTCCACGGCGAAAAACGCCGAACCGAGGTAGCGCCCGTAGCTTGCCAATTCAAGAGCTTCCCAGTCTTTGAAGCTGAAGAGATAGGCAAAACCCAGACCGATGATATACACGCAGACGCTGACCATCGTCAAAGCGCCCAGAATTATGTAATTTCTGCGGCGCTCAGGATGCAGCGCGATGAGCCTCCGGCAGACGAAATACATACCCACGCCAATAAGCAGCGTCAGTATGAAAGGCGGCAGCGGCTTGAGCCATGCCTCGGCGTCAGTAATGCCGACATTGAAAAAGCCGAGGATGTAGTTTTTTGCCGCCTCAACGCGATAGCCGCCGCTGTGGGAGGCAATGTCTCCCGCCAAATTAAAGGTGCGCTCGGCATGGTTGAGGCGGATATTAAGCTCCCACAGGAGCTTTGGCAAAAGCACCGACAAAGCGGCAAGACCCGCCTGCGCAGCTTTTCCACGGCGGGTAAGCTCCCCCGGTATGGTCAGCACAAAGGACAAAGCTACCAGCGCCGCGAACAGCAGCCCGGAGCTTTTTACCAGCACAAGCAGCGCTGCATACATCAGCACCGCGCAGCGTCCATAGCGCGAAGCTCTGTTGAGAAACAGATGCCCCAGCGCGCAGCCAAAGGCCATGCCAAGGAATGGATCAACCACGAGCTGGGAGGGCATGTCCCGATAAAAAGGCAACGGGGAGAGCAGCAGAAAGAGCACCACTATATATGAATAAAACTTCTTGAAGTCGAGCTTTCGCAGAAAAGGAAACGCAAGGGACAGAAAGAGAAGCTGATATGAGAAAAACAGCGGCCACTCCGTAAACTCCCCGCCGCAGAGCAGGATAAGCTTTTGCAGCAGGTACTGAAACAGAGCCAGCGCCGGGGGATATTCCTTAAACAGAGAGTTAGACAGCGGGGAGGTGCTCATGACGTCCATTGTAGTCATGACTTTGACCACATCGCCCCAGTGGGAAAAATCGTCCCAAGCCAGAAGCAGCCGCCCGTAATTAAAGACGATCAAAGCCAGATATAACAGCGCGAACAGCGTAAAGCCCGGGCTAAAAAACCGGGAGCGAAATCCATGTATGCCGCCCTTTTTCAACCGAAACGCTCCGGCAACACAGGCGGCCAGCGCAAGCACCAATACGAAATATACCCCTGCCGCCAGAAAACCGCTGATGCCAAAAACAAACATACACAGCACAATGGCGATGCACCACAGCGGCAGCATCTCCTCAAACCGACGCGACGTGTAAATGCAGCCAAAGAAGCATCCCGAAATCAGCACAAGATATAAAATTATCAACGATGCCGATATTGACATTAAATCTCCTTCCCAAACCAAACACCTATTTGAAAAAGCCCCTTTTGGGGGCCTTTTTCAAATAGGTATGGCCGCTAAAGCGGCCATACCGTTTAAGTTTTTGCTAAATATTATTCGTAGAGAGCCTTGAGCTTCATCAGGTGCTCGTAGCGCGCCTTGGCATTCTCCTCGGACGCGGCGAACAGGCTGTCCGCACGCTCGGGGAACTCGCGGGTCAGACGGCTGTAACGAGCCTCGTTCATCAGGAACTCCTGATAGCCGCCGGCGGGAGCCTTGCTGTCGAGAGTGAAGGGAGTCTCAGAGTCGGGATTGTAACGGAAGAGGTTCCAATATCCGCACTTGACGGCCTTCTCCATCTCCTTCTGGCAGTTCTCCATGCCGCCCTTGATGCTGTGCATCTCGCAGGGAGAGTAAGCGATGATGAGGGACGGGCCCTTGTGAGCCTCGGCCTCGGCGATAGCCTTGAGGGTCTGGACGTTGTTCGCGCCCATGGCGATCTGAGCGACATAGACATAACCGTAGGTCATGGCCATCTCGGCAAGGCTCTTGGACTTGATCTCCTTACCGGCTGCGGCGAACTGCGCCACCTGGCCGATGTTGGAGGCCTTGGAGGCCTGGCCGCCGGTGTTGGAATAAACCTCGGTGTTGAACACGAAGATGTTGACATCCTCGCCGGAAGCGAGAACATGGTCAACGCCGCCGTAGCCGATATCGAAGGCCCAGCCGTCACCGCCGAAGATCCACACGGACTTCTTGTTCAGGTAATCCTTGCTCTTGAGAATCTCTGCACCGAGCTGGCAGGCGTCGCAGGTGCAGACAGTCTCGCCGGCGGCCTTGGCAGCCTCGGCCTCTGCGAGCTTCGCGGTCAGAGCGTCACCGAAGATGCCCTTCGCGGCGTCGGACTTGAAGAACTCGATAGTCTCGTCGATAGTGGCGACATTCTCCTCCAGAGCCTTCACGAGAGCCTTGGCGGGAGCCTGGTTGGCGTTGCCGTCGTCATAGGTGGCAAGCCATGCCTGAGCGGCGGTCTTGATCTCGGCGCAGCAGGAGGGAGCGGCGATAAGCTCCTCAACCTTGGCCTTGAGGTCGTCACGGATCTTCTTCTGGCCCAGATACACACCAAGACCATGCTCGGCGTTATCCTCAAACAGGGAGTTTGCCCAAGCGGGGCCCTTGCCCTCTTTGTTGACGGTGTAGGGAGAAGTGGCCGCAGGACCGCCCCAGATGGAGGAGCAGCCGGTGGCGTTGGAGATGATCATATGGTCACCGAAGAGCTGGGTCACGAGACGGGCATAGCTGGTCTCGGCGCAGCCTGCGCAGGAGCCGGAGAACTCCAGATACGGCTGGGAGAACTGGCTGAACTTGACATCGGTGGGAACGAACATATCGGGCTTGGCAGAGACCTTGTCGACCATGTAGTCAAAGACCTGCTGCTGCTCAAGCTGGCTCTCCATGGGAACCATCTCAATAGCGTGGACACCGCACTGGCCGACGCAGACGCCGCAGCCCATGCAGTCCAGAGGAGACACGGCCATGGTGAACTTGTAGAGATCCTTGCCCTTGCCGACCTTGATGGGAACGATCTTCGCAGCCTCGGGAGCGGCGGCGGCCTCTTCCTCGGTCAGGGCGAAGGGACGGATGGTGGCGTGGGGGCAGACGAAGGCGCAGCGGTTGCACTGTACGCACTTCTCGGCATCCCACTTGGGGACGGAGACGGCAATGCCGCGCTTCTCGTAAGCGGCAGCGCCGAGCTCGAAGGTGCCGTCGGCGTGGTCAACAAACGCGGAGACGGGCAGGGAATCGCCGTCCATCTTGTCAACGGGATCGAGGATGCTGGAGACCATCTTGACGGTCTTCTCGCGGCCGGTCTTGGCCTCGACGGTCTTGGTGTCAACAGCGTCGGCCCAGGAGGCGGGAACCTCGACCTTGACGTAGGCGGTGGCGCCGGCGTCGATAGCGGCATAGTTCATGTCGACCACATCCTGGCCCTTCTTGAGGTAGGAGTGGAGGGCGGCATCCTTCATGTACTGGATAGCCTCAGCCTCGGGCATAACCTTTGCCAGAGAGAAGAAGGCGGACTGGAGGATGGTGTTGGTGCGCTTGCCCATGCCTATCTTCTTGGCAAGGTCAATGGCGTTAATCATGTAGAGCTGGATGTTGTTCTTGGCGATGTAGCGCTTGGAGGCGGCGTCAAGATGATGCTCAAGCTCCGCGAAATCCCACTGGCAGTTGACGAGGAACACGCCGCCGGGCTTAACGTCACGCACGATGGGGAAGCCCTTTGTGATGTAGGAGGGCACGTGGCAGGCCACGAAGTCAGCCTTATTTATATAGTAGGGGCTCTTGATGGGCTTGTCGCCAAAACGCAGATGGCTGATGGTGACGCCGCCGGTCTTCTTGGAGTCATACTGGAAGTAAGCCTGAACAAACTTGTCGGTATGGTCGCCGATGATCTTGATGGAGTTCTTGTTTGCGCCGACGGTACCGTCGCCGCCGAGACCCCAGAACTTGCACTCGATGGTGCCGGGAACAGCGGTGTTGGGAGCGGCAACCTCCTCGAGGGACATGTTGGTGACATCATCAACAATGCCGAGGGTGAACTGGCGCTTCATGTCGGCCTTCTTGAGCTCATTGTAAACAGCGAAGACGGAGGCGGGGGGAGTATCCTTGGAGCCGAGACCGTAGCGGCCGCCGATGACGGCGATATCGGTCTTGCCGGCGTTGGCAAGGGCGGTGACAACATCGAGGTAGAGAGGCTCGCCCTGAGCGCCCGGCTCCTTGGTGCGGTCGAGAACGGCGATCTTCTTCGCGGTGGCGGGGATGGCGGCGAGGAGCTTGTCCGGGCAGAAGGGACGGAACAGGCGGACCTTAACAAGGCCGACCTTCTCGCCCTGCGCGGTCAGGTAGTCGATGACCTCCTCGGCCACGTCGCAGATGGAGCCCATCGCGACGATGACGCGGTCAGCGTCGGGAGCGCCGTAGTAGTTAAACAGCTGGTAGTCGGTGCCGAGCTTGTCGTTGATCTTGCCCATGTACTCTTCAACGATGGCGGGAACGGCATTGTAGTACGCGTTGGAGGCCTCACGGTTCTGGAAGAAGATATCCCCGTTCTCGTGGGAGCCGCGCATTACAGGATGCTCGGGGTTGAGGGCGCGCTCACGGAAGGCCTTGACAGCGTCCATATCGACCATGTCCTTGAGGTCCTCATAATCCCAGACCTGAATCTTCTGAAGCTCGTGAGAGGTGCGGAAGCCGTCAAAGAAGTTGAGGAAGGGGACGCGGCCCTTGATGGCGGCAAGATGCGCCACGGGGGAGAGGTCCATGACCTCCTGAACGTTGGACTCGGCCAGCATCGCAAAGCCGGTCTGGCGGCAGGCCATAACGTCGCTGTGGTCGCCGAAGATGTTCAGGGTGTGGCTCGCGAGGGTACGGGCGCTGACGTGGAACACGCCGGGGAGCAGCTCGCCCGCGATTTTGTACATGTTCGGAATCATCAGCAGCAGGCCCTGAGAGGCGGTGTAAGTCGTGGTCAGGGCACCGGCGTTCAGAGAGCCGTGCACAGCACCGGCAGCGCCGGACTCAGCCTGCATCTCCTGCACCTTGACGGTGGAGCCGAAAATGTTCTTCCGGCCTGCGGCGGCCCACTGGTCGACAAAGTCAGCCATGGGGCTGGAGGGGGTGATGGGGTAGATCGCTGCGACTTCGGTGAAAGCATAGGATACATGGGCGGCTGCGTTGTTGCCGTCCATAGTTTTGAAGTGTCTCTGCATACCTATTATTCATCTCCATATAAAAAATTGATAGCAAATGCCTGGATATAATCAGACAGATGAAGTGTAACATTTTCTTGCCAAAAAGTAAACACACAAGCCGCACAAAATTCTGCTAAAAAATGCACTTTTTGCGCCCAAAATTGTGATTGATAACCAGAAACGGCGGCGGACGGAAAAAATACTGCAAATTTTTCTTGTGCTTTTTCCGCCTTCGTATTATAATCATATAATCCGACCTGCGCCTTCTGTCTGGCGCGGGCGCTTATAACGAAAGGAGCTTGTCAGTCATGGTGAATATAGTCAATGACATGGGCAGCATCACCATCTCCGGCGAGGTGCTCACGAACCTTGCGGGGGACGCTGCAACCAACTGCTTCGGCGTCAAAGGCATGGCCGGACGCAGCAAAGAGGGCGGGCCGCTCCAGCTTTTGCGCAGAGAATCCATGTCCAAGGGCGTGGAGGTCCGTTTTGATGACGACGGCAGCATATCCCTTGAGCTTCATATCGGCGTGGACCACGGGGTGAACATCAGCGCCGTGTCCCACAGCATTATGAACGAGGTCAGATATAAGCTGTCCAAATCCACCGGTGTGCCGGTGAAGAATATCGACGTATATATAGATACTATTATCGGATAACAACGGCGTATCCACCGGAGGTGCTTTTTACTTGAGAGACTATATCGACGCGGCAGCATTTAAAGAAATGATACTCTGTGCTGACGCCGCGCTGCACGCAAACACCCAGATGATAAACGACCTGAATGTTTTCCCCGTGCCCGACGGAGATACCGGCACGAACATGGGGCTTACAATAAATAACGCCGCCACGGAGCTTCGCAAGAAGAGCTTCAATTCCGTGGACGCGGCGGCCGACTGTGTGGCCTCTGCCATGCTGCGCGGCGCGCGCGGCAACTCCGGCGTTATCCTCTCCCTGCTGTTCAGGGGCATATCCCGCCGCCTCAAGGGGACGGAGACCGCCGGCGCGGTGGAGTTTTCCGGCGCCATGGCCGACGGGGTGGACGCGGCGTACAAGGCCGTCATGAAGCCCACCGAGGGCACTATTCTCACCGTCTCCCGCCTTGCCGCGAAGGCCGCCGAGGAGGCCGCCGAGGAAGGGCTCGAGGCCGCGCTTGAAAAGGCCATTGCCGCGGCGGAGCTCGCCCTGGAGGATACCGTCAACCTCAACCCCGTGCTCAAGAAGGCCGGTGTTGTGGACGCTGGCGGCATGGGCTATGTCATCATCCTCAAGGCCATTCTCGCCTCCCTGCGCGGGGAGATAAGCTCGGCCGACGACAGCGGCGTGAGGGATTATTCCGAGAGCAACGCCTTTGAGGCTTTTGACACTGAGGATATAACCTTCGCCTTTGACACGGTGTTCATCGTGCGCAAGAAGGAGGCTGAGGTCGACCTTGAGCCGCTGCGCAAGTATCTTTCCAGCATCGGTGACTCGCTGGTCATCGGCGAGGACGATGAGGCCTTCAAGGTGCATGTGCACACCAATATCCCCGGCAACGCCCTCAATGAGGCCCAGAAATTCGGCACGCTGGAGCTTGCCAAGATAGAGAACATGCGCACCCAGCATGAGGACCTGCTTGCTGGCAAGAAGGCCCAGAGCACGGACGATCTGGAGCAGGTTGAGCGGGAGCTCGAGGCCGCAGAGACGCAGGACGATATCCCCGCCCCGGCGGAGAAGGAGTTCGGCGTGGTGACGGTCTGCGCGGGCGACGGGATAGAGGCCCTGTTCCGTGAGCTCGGGGCGGACGGCGTCGTCACCGGCGGACAGACCATGAACCCCTCGACGGACGATATATTGAAGGAGGTCAACAAGACCCCCGCGTCCACGGTTTTTGTCCTGCCGAACAACAAGAACATCATCATGGCGGCGGAGCAGTGCGTCCCGCTGACCGAGAAAAAGGTCATTGTCCTGCCGACAAAGACAGTACCGCAGGGCGTGTCCGCGATGCTGAATTTTGACGTGGGCTGTGATGAGGAGACGCTTGCCGACACTATGCGCGAGGCCATAAAGGGCGTGCATACCGCCATGGTCACCTACGCCGCCCGTGATTCCGACTTTGACGGGCACAATATCCACGCGGGCGAGTATCTTGCCCTGCTGGACGGGGCCCTGCTCGGCAGCTACGTAAGTGTTGAGCAGCTCTTTGAGGAGCTCGGCGCGGCGTTTGAGGAGCTCAGCCCGGAGTTTATCACCGTGTATTATGGTGAGGACGTTGAGCAGACTCAGGCCGAGGAAAATTCCCGCGGGCTCGAGGCGGCCTTCCCTGACGCGGAGCTGAGCATTGTGCGAGGCGGCCAGCCGGTCTACTATTATATGATATCTGTCGAGTGAGATTATAATAATGAAGAGAGTGCGCAAAATGCGCACTCTCTTTTTGCACTATTTAACGCCTCCCCTGCGTAAGGCTGCGCCCGCAGGCGCGTTTCGGAGCGTGCCCCTCCTTGCCTCCCCTGCCTCAGTAGGGGAGGTGGCTTGACGCGAAGCGGCAAGACGGAGAGGTATCCCTTGCGTGGTTTGATAAATACCTTTGTGAATTTTGCGCGGATTGCCCTCTCAGTCTCGCTTACGCTCGCCAGCTCTCCCAGAGGGAGAGCCAAGGGGATGGGCGCAGCCCCGGTGGGGGAAGCAAGTGGGGCGCGCGGCATTTTTGCATGATTTTTGCCGGGAGGGGCTTGACAAACGGAGAATGCGAGTATTAAAATACTGTCGCAAATTGACATAACAACAGCCCCTATATCGGAAGAGCCGGTATAGGGGCTGTTGATGTAAAATGGGCGTTTAACAGAAGAGCAAAAATTTTTTGCAAATTTTTTTTGGAAAAACTGAGCAATTTCAGAAATTTCAACTGTCTATATAAGTGAAAGCGGGTAATAAAACCGAAAAAACAAAAAACATGATCCCGGAAGAGGGCAACGCTCACCCGACCAGGTGCCAAGCGTCTCAGCAAGGCACCGGCGGGAGAGCAAACCAACCGATATGGCTCACAGGTCTTAGAAGCCGCTTTTGCCAAAATAAAAAACAGTTAAGATAAAGCGCAGTTCCGGGCAGCAAGCGTCATAGCGAAGCGCCGAAGGAAAAGCAAAAGAAAGGCGGCTCCGTGGTTCCCGGCTCCTCCAAGACCGTCACCTGGACCCTCGAGGAGGGCGCAGAGGTCAGGTATGTGTTCGTCAACGGCGAGCCTCGCCCCGACCTGCTCAATGCCCGCGAGATCAAACTCAGCGACATTACCGAGAATCAGAGCGTAATTGTCTACCTCGCTGAGCCCGGCGCAGTGCCTCCCACCAACGTGGATAAGGACGGCGACAACGTTCCTGATATCAACATCGACAAGGACAACGACGGCATCCCCGACATCGACATCGACACCGACGACGACGACGGCAAGCCCGATGTCAACATCGACACCGACGGCGACGGCGAGCCGAATGTCAACATCGATGAGGACGGCGACCTGGTTCCCGATAAGAACATCGACACCGATGGCGACGGTATCCCCGATTACAAAATCATCGACAACACCACCCTGCCCGACGCACCCAGCGGTATTGGCTCTGTCAAGACCGGCGACGTCGACCTGAGCTTCATGCTGCTCGTCATGCTGGCCTCCGCGGCTGGCCTGGCCCTGCTGCTGAGCAAGAAGCTCCGCATGGGTAAGTAAAAAACCCCAATTAAACGCAAAAAAAGAAGCCCGAAAGGGCTTCTTTTTTTAGCTTATAGGCAAAAATTGCCTTTTTGCCGTGATTATTTGTTCTACTCAAAGGCTCCCCTGCGCAAGGGGAGCCAAGGGCGCGGCGAAAATTTGAGGAGCAGTGCAAAATATGTACGCAGTCTCTCGCTTCCCCCTGAGGGGGAAGTGGCGCGCAGCGC
>URPA01000024.1 GCA_900549545.1 uncultured Eubacteriales bacterium | reverse complement strand
CTCCGTCACGGCTTCGCCGTGCCACCTCTCCCAGAGTGAGAGGCAAGGCTGCCCCCTGCGGGGCAGTAGAACGGAGCACGACAACTTCCAGTTTATCGCACTTGCGCCTTGGCTCCCTCTGACGAGGGAGGCAGGGGGACGGCGCAAATTAGAAGCAAAAGTGCAAAACGACCACCAAACCAAACCTTGGCTTTCCATGAGGGGAAGCTGGCAACCAACAACAAAATTGAACCCCAGCGGGGTTCAATTTTGAGAGGAAGAACAGGGGAGCATAGAGCAGTTTTCGCCACGCTTGGCGGAAACGGAAAGGTGCGAGCCTGTTCTGACGAAACGGAGGGCTGAACCATGAAGCAAAAATGCCTTGACAGCAACGCCGTGAAGCTCATTGCCATTGCAGCAATGACCATTGACCATATCGCCTGGCTCATCTTTCCTGGCTACCCGAAGGCGCCGCTGCCCCTGCTGCTGCACGCTATTGGCAGGATAACCTGCCCCGTCATGTGCTACTTTGTGGCCGAGGGCTACCACTACACCCACGATGTGCGAAAATACACCCGGCGCATGTTCGCCTTTGCCCTTTTGTCGCACTTTGCCTATGTTTTTGCCTCCAACAACTATGTGGACTGGCGCTCATTCATCCCCTGCTATTACGGCGTGCTCGACCAGACAAGCGTTATGTGGTCGCTTAGCTGGGGGCTTGTGATGCTCCGGGTCGTCAACAGCGAGAAGATTCGCACTGACGCTGTCAAGACCCTGCTTATTATCCTCATCTGCCTTGTCAGCTTCCCCAGCGACTGGAGCTGTATAGCCGCGCTGTGCATACTCGCCTTCGGCACCAACCGCGGCAATTTCCGGGCGCAGATGCTGTGGATGCTCTTCTACGTGGCGATATACGCGGCGGTGTACTTCTTCGCTATTGATAGGGTCTACGGCCTGCTGCAAATGGCCGTTGTGCTGGCTATTCCGGTCATCCTGCTCTATAACGGCAGGCGCGGCAGCTCAAAGCGGCTCAACGCCGTGATGAAATGGGCGTTTTATATCTACTATCCCCTGCACCTGTTCATAATCGGCCTTATCAAATTCCTGCGCTGAGAAAAGAGCGCGGCAAAAGCATCTTTCCGTTGCTTTTTGGGCATAGCTTCTGTATAATAATGCCTGAAGCGGAATAACTTATGAGCCAGCCGCCTTCGGCGGCTGGCTCATAAGTTAGCTGAAATGGAGGTATTGCCATGGAGATTCGGGTGCTGCGCTATTTTTTGACCGTTGTCCGCGAGGAGGGCATCAACCGGGCGGCGGAGGTTCTGCATATCACCCAGCCCACGCTCAGCCGGCAGCTCTCCCAGCTTGAGGATGAGCTTGGCGTCAAGCTCTTCAACCGCGGGGCGCGGAAGATCTCCCTCACAAGCGAGGGCATACTGCTGCGCCGCCGGGCGGAGGAAATCCTCTCCCTTGTGGACAGGACGGAGAAGGAGCTTATTGAGCAGGATGAGCAGGTGGAGGGTCGCATTGCCATCGGCGGCGGCGTGCTCTCAGCCATGCAGGTGCTGCCGGAGCTCATCGCCCGCTTCCGGGAGAGCTATCCCCTTGTCGGTTTTGATATTTATACCGGCAACGCCGACCTTGTGAAGGAGCAGATGGAAAAGGGCCTTATCGACATTGGCGTGCTGCTGGAGCCTATCGATATTGAGAAGTTTGATTTTATCCGCCTCGAGGGGCGGGAGCGCTGGGTGGTGCTCATGCGCCCGGATGACCCGCTCGCCAAAAAGCCCGGCATCACGGCGAAGGATTTGAAGGGCAAGCCCCTGTGCCTGCCGATGCGCGGCAACGTCCAGAACGAAATTATCAACTGGCTGGGCAGCTCTTATGATGAGCGCATTGTCCTTTTCACGAGCAATTTTGCCTCCAACACCGCCCTGATGGTGCAGCACGGCCTTGCCTATTCCATCACTGTTGAAGGCTCCATCCCCTTTATGGATGAGGCAAAAATCGCAAGCCGCCCCTGCGTCCCTGAGCTTCGCGCAAGCAGCGTGTTCGCTTGGAAAAAGCAGCAGCCCTTCACCCCCGCCACGGCAAAATTCATCCAACACATCAAATGCTTTTTGAGCATAGGTGAGGTATAATAACAAGGTATTTGCTATATCTCCCCCGCTCAATTATAATGACGGTACGGTAAGATTTTACCGCACCGTCATTTTTCGTGAAGCGCCGACAGGAGGTCAACAATGAAAATAAGCGAGCTTGAAAAGCTGCTGGCCGAGCCGGGGAAGACGGCGCAGGAGCAGCAGCGGATAATCAAAACCGAGCGCTGCCGCTTGCTGGAGGAGATACACGATAAGCAGCAGAAGCTGGATAAGCTCGACTATATGTTGCACGAGTTAAAAAGCGGGAGGTAATTACAATGAGTGAATTTAAGAGTGTTTTTGAAAAGGGCGAGGTCAATCCCTTTGGTCAGTTCTTTGTGGGGCAGTCATATCTCAAAATGCTGACAAACCTCAACGGCGTTGGCGTCGCGAATGTGACCTTTGAGCCCGGCTGCCGCAACAACTGGCACGTCCACCACGCCGCGAAGGGCGGCGGGCAGCTCCTCGACGCGCGGACCTCCCCCTTCGGCAGGGCACTGACAGAGTACCAGTGCATCCAGTACGCGCTGGATAAGCCCGGTGTGGTGACGGTGCTGCCCGGCATCCGCAATGAGGCCGACCTTCTGCGCATCCTCGGCTTCTGCGAGGCATCGGAGGCCGAGCGGGATTACTCCGTCATCGCGGGCTTTGCCCCCAAGGATGCGGAGGGCATCTGCGTCTACTGCAATCACTGCCAGCCCTGCCCCATGGGCCTGAATGTCGGGCTTATCAACAAGTATTACGACCTCTCCCTCGCGGGCGACCATCTGGCGACCGAGCATTATTACAAGCTTGAGACTCGGGCCGATGCCTGCGTCGCCTGTGGGCATTGCAACCGCCGCTGCCCCTTCCATGTTGACCAGATGGCGCGGATGCAGAAAATCAATGAATATTTTAATGAAAAACGCGAGGGATAAACTCCCCCGCGTTTTTCACTTTTTATTCCTCGCGCATTTTTGCGTTTATCTGCCGGATGCGCCTCTTGATATTGCCATACTGCCAGAGCCACACAAGCAGATATATTCCAAAGAAAATGCCGAAATACTTTGCAATTCCCGCGAAATTCGGCTCCATCCACCGCAGGAAATATGCAATCGGAAGGGTTGCCAGTGAGCAGATGACAAGATGCGTCACCGTCTGGCGCAGAAGGCTCCAGCGCTCCTGCTCCCAGATGAGCGATGCACCGGCCCAGACCGCACCGTATAGCATGACGCTCACCGCCTGCACCAAAACGGCGTTTATCTCCGAGCCGCAGTCGGTGGCAAGCCCCGGCACGACGGCGTAGTAACTCCCATCGCCGACGGCAAGGGAAATTCCGATAGTTATCATCGTGCTGATAGCAAGGCCGATCGGCGCGCCGATAAGACATCTTAAAGCTAAATTTTTCCTCATATTCTTCACCTCATATACCCAAAACCCGCTTGATTTTTGAGACATATCGCCGCGAGACATAGGTAACTTTCCCGTCTGTCATGGAAACGCAGATCGTCCCCGTCAGGCTCAGGTCGAACTTTCTGACCTTTTTGAGATTAATAATCTCAGAGTTCGAGATGCGCACGAAGCAGCCTTTATCGAGGATTTCCTCAAGCTCGTAAAGCCGCCGCCGCAGGGTATATTCCCCGCGCTCCGTCGCAGCGATGACCCTGCCGCCCTCAGCGTAAATCCGAAAAATCTCCCGCTCCTCCAGTATCTCAAGTGCCTCATCCTTATAGCCCGTCAGCAATGGTGTGCCGGAGCCGGAGAGCTTTTTCATCAGCGCGGTCACTTCATCTGTCATCTTATCAGTAAATATCACTACCCGCGGCTCACGGCAGGCGGCGTCAATTTTAATTTCAATCTCCATGCTTTCACCTCGCAGTCAAAGTATAGAAAAATTCTCCCCCGATTACCAGTCATTTTTGATAGTCGGTCATTTTCCGGGCACAGGTGGCAGAATATTGCGAAATGAATTGCCAATTGCCGCTCGAGCTGGTATAATTTTCGCGTGAAAAACGGAAGCTGTCGGTCAAGCCTTGGTTCTCCCCGCGGGCGCAGCCTTGCCTCTCACTTTGGGAGAGGTGGCACGGCGAAGCCGTGACGGAGAGGGCGCTAAGGCTCGTTAAAAGCACTGTTTTTCCGCCGAGATGCCCTCTCAGTCTCGCTTACGCTCGCCAGCTCTCCCAAAGGGAGAGCCAAGATTAGCTTTACAACCTCCACTTTATAGATTAAGGGAAATTACAATCTGGAGAGAACGGCATGAAGAAAGATAGAATTTTAAATATCGTATCCGGCGTTTTATATTATATATTAGGCCCGATATTTTTCTTTTATCTATATGTATTTGCGGCATTAGTAGGAAGCATTGGTGATTTTTCTCCAGAACTTTTTAATATAATATATTTAATTGTTCCTATAATACTTTTGATAATGCCAATCTTAATAAAATTCATTTTCAGAAAAAAATTTAATAAATCTATACTTTATAGTTGCATCGGAATTATAATGTATATATTGCTTATCATTGGAATAACGCTTGGCATAAACAGATATTTTCATACATTTTCTACGGAAAAATGGTGCAACGATAATTGGCATAGTTTTCGATATTTAATGATAGAAGATATGGAAGAAAAGTATAACATAGTGGGTATGAAAAAAAGTGAAGTGTATGATATTTTAGGAGAAGAAGATGAAGAATTAGAAGAACTACAAGGCGAATATGTTATATGTTATTCTATGAGAAATGGATTTTTTGAAGAAGATTATTTTCAAATATTTTTGAATGAAAATGATATAGTAACAAAAGTTGATACTGCACACTGGAATTAGTGAAATAAATTGAAATTTTTTGAGGTGATATAATGAAAATCGCAGTCATTACCGGGGCATCCGCCGGGATAGGCAGGGAATTTGTCTACGCGGTGGACAGGCAGGGGCAGTATGATGAGATATGGGTCATCGCAAGACGCGCCGAGCGCCTTGAGGAGCTCAAAAGCGCCTGCAAAAACCCCATCCGCCCCATCCCGCTCGACCTTGGCGAGCTTGAGAATATCGACGGCTTCTCCGCGCTTCTTGAAAAAGAGCAGCCGGAGATAGCGCTGCTTGTAAACGCCGCCGGCTGCGGGGTTTTCGGCCCGTTTGAGGAAAAGGAGCTCAATAAGCTTCTGGGCAGCGCGAAGCTCAACTCCCTCGCGCTCACCGCCATGTGCCATGTGTGCCTGCCATACATGCACGCAGGCAGCGCAATTATCAACATGGGCTCCAACTCCGCGTGGCAGCCGGTGCCCTATCAGGCAGTGTACGGGGCGAGCAAGAGCTATGTGCTCAGCTTCTCCCGCGCCATCGGCAGGGAGCTGCGCGGCAGGGGCATCCATGTGATGTGCGTCTGCCCCGGCTGGATTAAGACGGAGTTTCAACAGGTCGCCCACCACGACGATTACATCCGCTATGTGGACAAGTGGTACGGGCCGGACGAGGTCGCCGCGCAGGCCATGAAGGATTTGAAGAAGAAAAAGACCGTCTCCATCCTCGGCCACCCGGTGCGCCGTCAGGTGCGGCTTGTGAAGCTTCTGCCGGTAAATCTCGTCATGGACATCTGGTGCAAGCAGCAGAGCATCAAATAGCGGCGCAACATAAAAAAGAGCAAGGCACTGAAATAGTGCCTTGCTCTTTTTTTATTTATCCTCACCGAAAAAATCAAAAAGCTCAAATTGTAGGTCGCAGAAGTCCATCAGGTCAATGCGGATAGCGGCTCGTGCCGCGGCTATGTCATTTTTTTCAATAGCCGCGAGAATCGCCTTGTGGTTTTTCACCTCAAACGAAATAGAGCCGGAGCGCCAGCTCTTCTTGCTCGTCTGGGCATAGGCAAGCTTGAGCCTTGCGCAAATGCGAAGGATCTCCGCTGAGGCGAAGCTGTTGCCGGAAATATCCATAAGGTTTATGTGAAACTGCGTGTTCAAATCCCAGAACTTCCACATATCGTCCTGACAGTGTGACATGGACAGGACAAGCTTCGCAAGCTGCGCAAACTGCTCCGGCTGAATATTCTTCATCGCCTGCGCGATAAATCCCCCTTCAATAAGAAAGCGCGCGTTGAGCATCTGCTCAATCTCCTCCCGAGTGATGAGCAGAATTTCATATCCGCAGCGGGGTATGCTTCGGAGCACACCGTCATTGCACAAAAGCTGCAAAGCCTCCCGGACCGGCGATTTGCTGCATTTATATTTTTCCACAAGTGAGCTTTCGCTCAAAATCTGAAAAGGCTTGAACTCGTCGTTGACGATGTCATCCAAAATTGACTGATAAACTACTTCCTTTAAGCTCATTGCCATAAAACAGCCTCCAATATCATATGCTGTAATTCTTAATTTATTTTATCATAACAGAATTTCAAAATTTTATAAAGATAATATTACAAGTAATATTAGATAAAAAACCAGGTGCTTTTTCGGTAAATTTGTCTATTTACTTTTACTGAGCAATCTTATACAATCTAATCATACCAGTAAGATTACCAAACGTGAACGAAATATCAATCCAAAATTACAAAACTGGCGGTGATAGCTTGAACACAAAAGATTGTTATCAAATTCTGAGAAAGGAGCTGGTGCCCGCTTTAGGCTGTACGGAGCCGATTGCAATATCATTTGCCTCCGCAAAGGCCCGGGAGGTTCTGGGCTGTTTTCCAGAGCGGATAGAGCTTTGGTGCAGCGGCAATATTATTAAAAATGTCAAGGGAGTTACCGTCCCCTGCTCCGGCGGACTGAAGGGGCTTGATGTGGCGGCAATACTCGGTGCCATTGGAGGCGACGCTTCAAAAGAGCTTGAGGTTCTCTCCGGTGTAACGGCTGAGGATATTGAAAAAACCAAGGCTCTGCTTGGAAAGAAGGACTTCTTTGAGTGTTTACTCACCGAGGGGAAATCCAATCTCTATATAACCGTCAAAATGCGGGCGGGCAGTGCCTCATCTGAGGTGACCATCGCCGATAAGCACACGCAGATAACCAATATAAAAAAGGACGGTGCCGTTTTATTCTCCACGGAGGAAAAAGAAGCCGAGCTGGAGGACAGCGCCATTTCCCGGCTGTCACTGGAGGACGTCTTCACCTTTGCGGAGCTCGCTGACCCGGATGAGCTTGCGCAAATATTTGCCCCGCAGATTGAGCTCAACTCCGCAATCTCCGATTACGGTCTCAAAAACGACTGCGGTGCCAATATCGGCAGCACCATCCTCGATACCCAGGCGAATACCGTGGCCACCCGGGCAAAGGCCAGAGCCGCCGCGGCCTCGGATGCCCGCATGTCCGGCTGCGCGCTGCCAGTTGTCATCAACTCCGGCAGCGGAAACCAGGGCATAACCGTCTCCCTGCCGGTAATTGAGTATGCAAATGCTCTGGGCTGCTCCCGCGAAAAGCTGTACCGGGCGCTGGCTGTCAGCAACCTGTCCGCGCTTTATGTAAAGCAGTATATCGGCAGGCTCTCAGCCTTCTGCGGCGCTGTGGTGGCGGCCAGCGGGGCGAGCGCGGCGATATGCTATCTCCACGGCGGCAGTCATCAGCAGATGGCAAACTCCATCGTCAACACCCTCGCGACTGTCGGCGGCATCGTCTGCGATGGGGCAAAGCCCTCATGCGCTGCAAAAATCGCCTCGGCTGTGGATATGGCGATTCTTGGCTTCCAGATGAGCACGCGGGAGAGAAACTTCCAGAACGGAGAGGGCCTTGTGCAAAGGACGCCGGAGGATTCCATCAGGGCAGTGGGTTATATGGGCCGTGTGGGTATGGCCAAAACCGACCTGGAGATTTTGAATATAATGCTTGAAAAAGCAGAAATATAAAACCAAACGCGCAAAAGCTCATCAGAGAAAGGATGAAAAAGATGGCAATTAAGGCACTGACCAAAGCAGAATACGATGAGCAGCTCCAGAACGACAGCTCCGGTTTTCTGTTGGATTTCTGGCGGGAAAACTGCGGGACCTGCAAGTCCCTGTCGCAGGAGCTGGGCCAGCTCAGCGAGGAAAACCCGGAGCTGAGGATTTACAGCGTCAACATTGACAGCGAGCCTGAGCTTGTAAGGCATTTCCGGGTTATGATGTCGCCTACGCTGCTTCTTGTGAAAAACGATGCCGTTTTGAAAAAATCCATCGGCTACAAGTCCAAGGAGCATATTCTGGAGCTGGTGAACACCTATCTCGCTTCCGACACGCAATGATTTGGGGCCGCCCGGCGCGGTTTCCTTAATTATTAAAAAAACAAAATTACACCTAAAAGGAGACGAACATCATGGAAAGAAAGAAAACACTCCCCAGAATTGACAGGAACAACACCACCAAGGAGCAGCAGGCGGCCATTGACCACCATCTCGAGCAGGGCTTCACCATCACAAACATGAAGGAGATACTTCTCAACAGTGTCGTGTCCTTCACTGCGCTTGAGGAGGGTGTTTATTCCGTAAAGACCGCCCTCAAGGAGAAAATAGGTGCCCGCGCTGTCCTTCTCTTCGCCTTCACCGTTTCCAACGACAACGAGTGCCCCATCTGCGGCAACTACGCCAAATGGGCGCTTGAGTCCATCGGCATCAAGGATTTCGAGCATTTTGAGTTCACCGATGAGGAAATGGAGCTTATCGAGTATGGCTCCGCGCTTTGCAAGGACCCGAACCATGTCCCCGATGAGGTCTATGAGCCCCTGCAGGAGCGTTACGATGTTGAGACCATGGTTCTGCTGATTACCTACTCTGTCTTCCTGCTCGCCAACAACTACTGGAACAACATCGCCGGTACGCCCATCGATGATTATCTCTATGAGGGGCACTATGTTGACCGCGAGATGGACATCCACGACGCTGTTGAAAAGAGCCGCAAGTAAAAAGCGCAATGTATGATGTACTGATTATAGGAAGCGGCCCCGCCGGGCTCTCCGCCGCCATCTACGCTTCGAGGGCCAATCTCAGTTATGAGCTTATCGAGAAGGAAGAGGGCGGCACCGGCCAGATAAAAAGCACGAGCCTTGTGGATAACTATCCGGGCCTGCCGCAAATCAGCGGCTATGACCTGGGTGAGGCCCTGCGAAACCACGCCCTGTCTTTGGGGACGGTCTTTCGCAAGGGCGAGGTCAGCGCAATTGAAAGGGTCTGCTCCGGCGCCGGTAATGCCCCGTTTTATCGGGTTTATACTGACGGGAAATCGGCGGAGCCTCTTGAGAGCCGAACCGTTCTCTACGCCGCCGGGGCTGAGCACATCCACCTTGGCATCCCCGGTGAGCAGCGGCTTATCGGCGCGGGGATCTGCTTCTGCTCGGTCTGCGACGGGCCCTTTTTCAAGGATCTGCATGTAGCCGTCATCGGCGGCGGAAACTCCGCTTTGGGTGACGCGCTGCATCTGTCCACGATTGCGGAGAAGGTGTATCTTGTGCACCGTCGCGAGAGCTTCAGGGCCGCGGCCTCGATAGTCGAGCGGGTAAAAAACACGCCGAACATTGAGCTTGTGCTCAACGCCGTCCCCGCAGAGTTTGAGGGCGAGGACGAATTGGAGGCGATCCGCATGGAGGATGGCCGCCGCCTGCCGGTTCAGGGCGCTTTTGTAGCGGTGGGCATGCGCCCGATGACAAAGTTAGTGGAGGGTCTTGCCCCGCTGGACGAAAAGGGCTACATCATCGCCGACGAGACGGGGAGCACCGCAGTTGCAGGTTTTTATGCCGCCGGTGACGTGCGGACGAAGGCCTTGCGGCAGGTTATTACGGCCGCGTCAGACGGTGCGGGAGCTATCCACAGCATTACCGGCTATCTGCAAAGCTCCGGCCTGTAAGCGCACCCCCGAAAACAACAGAAGCTTAAGATTTAGAGGAAAAACATATGTGCAAAATCAAAGGAGAAATATCTGATTACACAAAAGGTCTGATTATCGGCAATCAGGGACGGGCAGTCCTTATCTCCGACCTTGTCAGCTCCTGCGAGAAATTTGGTCTTGATGTGGATGCCATAACCGACGCCTGCTTTTTCGCAGCGGGCGTGGAGGCGTCAAAGGACGCCGAGGGCGACAACCCCATGGATTTTATCCGCTTCATGACCTCGCTGAACGTGGAGCTTTTTGACAAGGAGATAGTCAAGCTCAGCCCCGAGCACTCCGTGGCCCGCTTCCACTACTGCCCGCTGTACGCCAAGTGGAAGGACATGGGCCTGCCAGAGGAGACAATAGACAACCTGTGCAATCTGGCAAACAAATCAGATTTTGGCCGCGCCAGCAACTTCAAAAATGTCGTGCTCACCTTCCCCAAGCGCCTTGGCAAGGGCGATCCCTACTGTGAATTGGACGCGAGACTCAAATGCCCCGCGGACGAGATAAAATCAAATGAGAGAGAGGAAAAATAAAATGAAGAAAATAGTCTTATTGTTCCTGGCAGTTGTCATGATATTCAGCATGGCCGCCTGTGGGCAGACCCAGCCCCAGCCCGCCCCCGCTCCATCCGACAACGCCGCAGAGACAGAGGCCCCCGCCGGCCGCACCGAACCGCTCGTGCTGCGCTTTGGCGCAACCGGCTCCGGAAACGAAGATGACTTCCAGTGGCTTGCAAACCGCGAGATCATCAACCGCGTCGAAGAAGAGACCAACGGCATGATCAAGTTCGAGTACTATCCCAGCCAGCAGCTCGGCAACGCCTCCTCCATGATGGATCAGGTCCTCATGGGCACGCTGGATCTGTGCGTTGTGCAGCCCAACGTCGCCGCGGCTATCTGGCCTGAATTTAATGTTCAGGTTTTCCCCTTCGCCTATCCTGACCAGCAGACCTATTGGGATGCCATGCTTGCCGACGGCATGTTTGACAGCCTCCGCCAGATCACCATGGAGGGCGACAAGGCCGTTTATCTGGGCGTATGCTCCTCCAACTACCGCGGCTGCCAGAACAACGTCCACCCCATCCGCTCCGCGGCAGACTTCTCCGACCTGAAGTTCCGCATTCAGGCGGGCGAAATCTATGTTGATATCTTCGCCGCCCTTGGCGCCAGCACCGCCACCATAAACGTAACCGAGCTTTACACCGCGCTCCAGCAGGGTGTTGTAAACGCCGAGGAAAACCCCGTTGCCTACTGCTATGACAACAGCATTTACGAGTGCGCGAAGTATGCCACCGAGCTCAACGCCGTCAACTCCACCGCACAGATCTTCATGGCCACCAGCACCTGGAACAAGCTCAGCGCCGAGGAGCAGGAGATCTTCCTGAAGGCCTGCGCCGAGGAGCCTGTCAAGGCAATGCTCAAGGCCGATGAGCGTATCGACGAGTATTACAAGCTCTTCGAGGAGGCCGGCATCGAGGTCATCCGCAACTCCGAGCTCACCGACGAAGAGCGCCAGAGCTTCATGGACGCTGAGCTTCCCATCTGGGATAAATACAGCGCCGCCATGGATCAGGATTTCTACAATCTCTGGCTTGACTGCGTAAAGTCCGCTTGGGAGAAGAACGGCTACACCTGGAGCATGGACTGACAGTCTGAGTATCCGCTTTTATGTTCCTGAAATAATGGGAACCCTCACAGGTTCCCATTATGTGAAAATTGAGAGGTGATTCCAATAGACTTCAAAAGGATACTGAAAAAATGCGCAGATTTATTCCGCCTGTTGGAAGACATAGTGTGCGTCGGAGGTATGCTTCTGTTTGGCTTTCTCATCATATATGAGATAATCAAGCGCATGCTTGGCTACCCCGGTCTGCCCTGGCTTCAGGAGTTCAGCCAGTACATGTTTGTCATATCCGTGTTCATCGGCAGCAGCAGAGCTGTCGAAACCGATGACCACATGGTGATGGACATGCTTTACCGCACAACGCCCGCGAAATTCCACCGCCCGCTTCAGTGCTTTGTTGACCTGTTTATGCTGGTTTTGAGCATTGTGCTTTTGAAGTATTCCTACCAATACTGGGCGTATCTCAACCGCATGGGCACAAGCGTTCAGAGCATATCCAGCATCAAAATGGCCACCATCTGGATACCTGTTGTTTTGAGCATGTTCTCCATGAGCGTGCGCTATGTGTTCGTATTCGTCAGAAGAGTCAAGGCCTACGTCAGTGATCTGCGCGCTCACCGTCTGGGCACGGGTAAGGAGGATATGTCATGACAATAGTCGTTGTATTGGCACTATTCTTCGTGCTGCTGCTTTTGGGCGTCCCCGTGGCCTATGTGGTCGTGGCCGCCTCCGGCTACGGCATCGCGGCGGACGGCAACAATCTGATGATAATGATGCAACAGCTGTTTAACGGCATGAACAGCTTCACCTATCTGTCCATCCCGTTTTTCATCATGTCCGGCGATATTGCCGCCCGCGGCTGCACATCCGAGAAAATCATTGATGTTTTCAATGCCTTCCTTGGCCGGATAAAGGGCGGCCTCGGCATAGCGACAGTGTTTGCCTGTGTTTTCTTTGGCGCTATCACCGGCTCTGCCATCGCCTGCGTTATCGCTATCGGCGCTTTCATGATGCCAAAGCTTCTCGAGGCCGGATATCCCCGCTCCCTCGTCATCGGCATCATCACCGCCGCCGGCACGCTTGGCATCATGATTCCCCCCAGCGTCCCTATGCTCACCTATTCCCTGGCCATGGGCACCTCCGCCGGTGACATGTTCACCGCGGGCTTTCTTCCCGGGCTTATGATCGCCGCGTTTTTCTGCCTGTATGTGCTTTTTGTGGCCATAAGGAAGAAAATCCCCGTCGTCGGGGAGAAAATGCCCATGCGCGAGAAGTTCCGCACTCTGGGCCGCAGCTTCTGGGCCCTCATGTTCCCCGTCGTGGTTCTCGGCAGCATTTACGGCGGCCTTGCCACTCCGACGGAGGCCGCGGTCATCTCCCTGTTTTATATCATCATCGTCGAGCTTGTGATATATAAACGGATAAAGTTCCGCGATCTTTTCAAGATTCTCTCCAAGTCTCTTATAAGCTCCGCGACCTTAACAATGACCATTGCCACAGCGCAGGTTTTTGTCTGGTACCTGACTACCTCCCAGATAACCACCAAGGTTTATAACGCCATGACCGGGGCCTTCTCATCCTCTTTGGCTATCATGCTGCTTATGGCGCTGCTGTTCCTTGTCGCGGGCTGCTTTACCAATGTCATGACCGTCTGCGTCATCCTCGGGCCGATTATAAAGCCGGTTCTCGGCTTCTTCGGCATTGACCTGGTTCACTTCGGCATCTGCACCATCCTGATGAGCCAGCTGGGCTTCCTCACGCCGCCCTTCGGCTTCTGCCTGTTTGTCTCCATGAAAGTCGCCAAAGCCAGTATGGGGGAGGTTGCCAAAGCCATCTTGCCATTCTTAGCCATCATGCTGCTTTCGGAGCTGCTGCTGATTTTGTTCCCGCAGATCTCGCTGTTTTTGGGAACTATAATTTAGCGGCCCGCTCTTATAAAACAATTTGATTGTCACCGCTGTTGTGCCGCGGGGCCTGAACCCCCGGCACAATGGCAGGGTGCATTTTTTATGCTTTTTCTTGTGAAAGGAGTGTCTATTTTGTCTGAAAATAACAATATTAATGAGGTAATAAGCAGATCCCGCGCCGCTCAGAAGCAGTTTGAGTTTGCTTCCCAGCAGCAGGCCGACGCCGCTGCCCGGGCCGTTTGCAAGGTGATTTATGACAATGCCCAGCGCCTTGCAGAGCTTGCCATTGAGGAGACCGGAATGGGCTGCTATGAGGATAAAATTTCCAAATGCCGCACAAAATCCCTGCTCATCTGGAACTATATGAAGGATAAAAAAACCGTCGGCGTTATACGCCGGGATGAGGAGCGCAAAATTCTGGAGGTCGCAAAGCCCATGGGTGTCGTCGCGAGCGTCATCCCCAGCACCAACCCCATAGTTACCCCCATGAGCAATGCCGCCTGTGCCCTCAAAACCAGAAACTCCATTGTCTTCTCCCCCCACCCCAAGGCAAACCGCTGCACACAGGAGGCCGTGCGCCTGTTCCGCGCGGAGCTTGAGAAGCTTGGCCTGCCCGCTGATCTGGTGCAGACCCTCATAAGCCCCGACAAGCAGGACAGCTCAGATTTGATGCAGGCCTCGGATATTATCATCGCCACCGGCGGCAGCGGCCTTGTCAAAAGGGCCTATTCCAGCGGCAGGCCCGCGGTCGGCGTCGGCCCCGGTAACGTGCAGTGCATCATTGACACGGACGCGGATCTTGCAAAGGCAGCCGAGGATATCATCACCGGCAGGACCTTTGACAACGGGCTTATCTGTCTGGGCGAGCAGTGTGTTTTTGTCCCCGAGGAGAGCTTTGACGCTTTCGTTGAGCAGCTCACCGCCCGCGGCTGCTTCTATGTGGACGATGCCGCCCAGAAGCAGCAGCTCAGAGACGCCATCTTCCCCGACGGCGGCCCCATCAACAGGCAGATCACCGGGCAGAGTACCATGAGGGTTGCTGAGCTTGCGGGGCTTGATATACCCGAGGGCACACGCATGATTGCCGTCAAGGGTGATGCTGTCGGCAGCGCGGAGCCTCTGTGCCGTGAGAAAATGTGCCCCGTTATTACGCTTCTGCCCTACACCGGCTTTGAAAACGGCGTGGACATGATTTGCCAGAATCTGGAATTTGAGGGCAAGGGCCACAGCATAAGCATACACTCGCAAAATCAGGAGCACATTGAATACGCCGCGGTAAGATGCTCCGTCTCCCGCATTATTGTCAATCAGCCCGCGGGCACGACCGGCGGCGGCTCGTACTTCAACGGCTTCATCCCCACCACCACTCTTGGCTGCGGCTCCTGGGGTGGCAACAGCTTCAGCGGCAATTTCAACTATGAGCATCTGATGAACATCTCAAGAGTCGGCTTCCCGTATGAGGAGAGCAATGTGCCTGCAGCCGAGGAGATTTGGGCAGAGTAAAGTTCCCGGCAGCGTTTGAGCAAAGGAGGACAAGCATTTGGATTTATACGAAATAGAAGGAAAAGCCCTGCTGCGCAGATTTGATATTCCATGCGATTTTGGCCGGCTTTATGATGAAAACGCCGATGTTGACAGCTACCCTTATCCCTGCGTTGTAAAGGGGCAGATACTCTCCGGCAAGCGCGGCAAGGCGGGCGCGGTCAAATTTGCGGATAATCCCGAGGAGCTTAAAAGCGCCGCCGAGAGCATCATGCAGATAAGCATCAGCGGCAAGCCGATGAGCGCCGTCATGGTCAGCAAAAAGCTCTCCATCAAAAGGGAGTTTTACCTCGGCTTGACGCTCGATACGAAAAACCGGGCGCTTTTGCTGCTGTTTTCCCCCTGTGGCGGCATGGATATAGAGGAAATTGCCGCCAATTCCCCGGAAAAGCTTCTGCGCATTGACTGCACCCACGGCTTTGACCGGGCCTCGTTTGAGCGCGGCATCGCGGGATTCGCGCTTGAGGCCGATATGGCAGCGAAGCTTACGGACATCGCCGAGAAGCTCACAAGGGCCTGCTTTGAGCTGGACGCGACCACCATTGAGATAAATCCGCTGGCGGTCATTGACAACGGCGAGCTCATCGCCGTTGACTCCAAGGTCGTTATTGACGACAACGCGCTCTACCGGCAGGAGAATTATATCATCATTCCGCGCGCGGAGGTCTCCCTGACCGGGGCCGCGCGGGAGGCAGAGGAAGCGGGCCTTGTCTATGTTGAGCTCGATGAAAACGGGAGCATCGGCCTTATCGCCGGCGGCGCCGGAATAGGCATGGCGACTGTCGACACCATCTCATACTACGGCGGGCACGCGTATAACTTTCTTGATTTGGGCGGCGGCGTGACGGCAGAGAAAATGTATCACGCAATGCACCTGCTTTTGAAAAATCCACAGGTAAAGCAGGTTCTTGTAAATGTTTTCGGCGGAATCAATAACTGCGCGGTCATGGCTGAAGGCATCGAGAGAGCCTGCCTTGAGGTAAAGAGCGACAAGCCCATCATCGTCAAAAGCCGCGGCTTCAATCAGGAGGAGGGCTGGGCCGTGTATGAACGGCTGGGCTTCAGGCAGGTAAAATATGGGACAACGGATGAAGCGGTGAAGCTTTTGCTGGAGGAGGCCGGGAAATGAGTATTCTGATAGAAAAAGAAACGCCCATGATGATTATCGGCATCACAGGCAAGCAGGGGCGTATTCATTGCAAGCGCACGCTCGAGTGCGGAGCAAAGCTGCTGGCGGGAGTCTCCCCCGGAAAGGGCGGAGAATATGTCGAGCAGGTTCCCGTCTTTAACTCAGTCGCCGAGGCCCGCGAAAGTTTCCCCGAGATTGAGAGCGCCATGCTGCTTGTGCCCGCGCGCTTTGTCCGCGATTCGGCGCTTCAGGCCCTTGAGGAGGGCATAAAGCTTCTGGTTATTATCACGGAATTTGTCCCCGTATTCGATGCGATGGCCATTGTCAACCGGGCCAGGGAGCTCGGTGCCCGCATTGTGGGGCCGAACACCATCGGCATCATCGCACCGGGCAAAAGCAAGCTCGGCATCATGCCCGATTACATCTATGGCCCCGGCCATATCGGCATCATCTCCCGCAGCGGCACTCTCACTCATGAGACGGCCTCCAACCTAACCTTCAAGGGCTATGGCCAGTCCTGCTGCATCGGCATCGGCGGTGACCCTGTGATAGGTATCAACCACGCCGAGGCTCTTGAGATGATGGCGGCAGACCCGGAGACAGATGCCATCATCCTAATCGGCGAGATTGGCGGGGCAAGCGAGGAGCTTGCCGCCCAAAAAATAGTCGAGCTGGGGCTTGAAAAGCCGGTGTTTGCGTACATTGCCGGGGCAAGCGCCCCGGAGGGCAAAAAAATGGGTCATGCCGGGGCAATAGTCAATGGCGGCATGGGCACAGTTGCCTCAAAGGTTGAGGCGCTCAGCCGCGCCGGAGTTGCCGTCTGCCCCACGCTCGGAAAGCTTGTTGAGGAAATTGAGCTGTATAACCGGCGCCGCGGCGGCAGACTGCTGACGCTCCGGCCCAAGCTGGACTGAGGTGGCACGATATGGCTGTATCAAACAAATCCGCCGGGATGGCCGGGCGCGCGATAGCGATAATATCCGGGCCGCTGGCTCTGCTTCTGTGCCGCCTTGGCCTTGAAGGCAGCCTCGGCATAGGCGGCTCACAGGCTATCGGCACCGCCCTGTGGATGGTTCTCTGGTGGATAACCCGCCCTGTACATATCTCAGTCACGGCCATGCTGCCCGTAGTTGTAAACGCCTTCCTCGGCATGGTTCCCATGAACGTGCTGATAAGTCAGTACGCCTCGGAGACGGTTATTCTGCTCTTCGGCGCGGATCTGGTCTGTCTCCCATGGGAGAAAACCGGCCTCGACCGCAGGCTCTCGCTCAAGGCGCTGTGCCTCATAGGCCCCTCAGTTCGCCAGCAGATTGCGGTCTGGCTTTTTGCCAGCGCCTGTCTGTCAATAGTCCTGCCAAACGCTGTGGTATGCACGATTTTAACGCCTGTCGCCGTAAAAATGCTCAATTTCGTGGGTGAAAAGGATATATCGCGCAGCGCTCTGGCCGTGCCCGTGCTGCTGGCCATCGCGTGGGGCAGCGGCATAGGCGGCGCGGGCAGTCCGCTTGGCGGAGCCATGAATCTTGTCGCCATAAGCTACATGGAGGAGTACACCGGGCAGGAGTTTATGTATATTGACTGGGTCATCCGCATGCTGCCCTTCCTGCTGATAATGCTGGCGGTCATACTGCTGTACATGTTCTGCTTCAAGCTCCCCGTAAAGAAGCTTGACGGGTCTAAGGATTATTTCATCTCGGCCTACAAAGGCCTCGGCAGGATGAAGAAGGGCGAGGTGGTCTGCCTCATCATGTTCATCGCCGCGATGGTATTGTCCTTTGCCCGGCCCCTGTATGACAGTCTCCTCCCGGGCCTCAAGCCCGCGTATGTCTTTCTTGTGCTGGGCTTTCTGACCTTTTTCCTTAAGGATGAAAAGGGCGAGAAGCTGCTGACCTGGGAAAAGGCAGAAAAGAATGTCATGTGGAACATGCTGTTTCTCTTCGCTGGCGGTCTTGCGCTGGGCAAGATGATAACCGAGACGGGCGCCGCAAATGCCCTTGCCGATATGATAGCCCGGATGAACCTCACCGGCGGGTTGGGTACAATTTTCATTTTTGTTGCCCTCGCGGTGCTTCTCGCGGAATTTTCCAGCAATACCGCGGCAGCGGCAATCGCAATACCCGTGGTGATGAGCGTTACAGCCACTTTGGCCCTGAACCCCGTTCCCTACTGGTTTATCTGCTCCATGGCGTTCAACACAGCCTTTATTCTCCCGCTGACCGTGCGCGCCGTGCCGGTCGCCTATGGGCTGGACGTGTCGCATCTTTTCAGGCGCGGCACACCGCTGACGCTTATCTGCATCGCCGCAATCTCCCTGATTGGCTATCTCTTCATGAAGCTCTGGCCGATGTTCAGTGTCATCTCCATGGCGTAAATTCAATCCTATAAAAAAATTGAGGGTCTGAAGACCCTCAATTTTTTATTCAGATATGCTTATGCTCCAGACATTTTTATACTGTCCATGGGCCGGGAGGCGGATAAGGTCGCCGATATTCTCGAAATCCTCGACGACACCCTCCCTGCCGGGCAGGGAGACCCACGGCTCAATGCACAGATACGGGGCCTGCTTTTTGCTTGCCTGCCAGAAGCCGACATAGGGCATCTGCGGATAAGAAACCGTTATGGAGCGGCTTGACTTATCCGAGGCGATAGTCACAGCGCCGGAGGTGTTTTTCAGCACCACCGCGTCAAGGTCAAAAAGCTCGTGCCGCAGGGAGAGAATCCGGTCATCTTTAAGCGCATACGGCCTGTTTTCGCCGCTTAGGAGCACCGAGTCGGAAAAGGTCACGAGCTCCGGCGCGCAGGGCGCGGAAAAGCGCAGGTAATAATCCTCAAACTCCGTGCCCGGCTCAAAGGGCACGTTGAAGCCCGGATGCCCGCCGAGGCCGAAGAACATAGTATCTCCGGAGAGGTTATCCACCGCGAAAGTCACCTCAACGCTCCGCCCGCGCAGAGCATAGCCCACACAAAATTCAAAGGCAAATGGAAACTGCTCCATTGTTGCCTCACTTTCGCGCAGGGAGAACACTGCGCTGTCCGCCCGAAGCTCCTTGACCGCAAACTCGGATTTTTTAGCAAAGCCGTGCAGCCCCAGGGGGTATTCCCTGCCGCCGAGGCGGTAGCGCTGCTCATAGAGCCGCCCCACAAACGGGAACAGCACCGGCGAATGCCCTGACCAGTAGGCCGCATCGCCTGTCCAGAGATAATTTGTCCCATCCGCGGAGACAAGGCTCTGCATCTCCGCGCCCAAAGTCTCCACCGCGAGGCGGAGATAATCGTTTTTTATCTCAACTATCATTTCACTTTTTGAGCGCTATCGCCGCTTTGGCTTTTTCCGCGATTGCGGCGGCTGTCAGCCCATAATATTCAAGCACCTGGGCAGCCTTGCCGCTTCTGCCGAACTTATCGTTCACGCCGTGGCGAATGACCGGCACGGGACAGACCCCGCTCAGGTACTCGCACACCGCGCCGCCAAGGCCGCCGACGATGGAGTGCTCCTCGGTGGTGACAATGCAGCCGGTCTCCTGCGCCGCCTTGAGGACAAGCTCCTCATCAAGGGGCTTTATCGTGTGCATGTCTATAACGCGGGCGCTGATGCCCTCATTTTCAAGCATTTTCGCCGCCTCAAGAGCCTTCGCGACCATGATGCCGTTTGCGATGATGGTGACATCCCTGCCGTCACGGAGCGTGCAGCCCTTGCCAAGCTCAAAGCTGTAACCCTCGACCTCATCGGTGAAGATATCCGCCGCGGCTCTGCCAAGGCGCAGATACGCGGGGCCGTTGTAGTTTATCAGAGCCTCAACCGCAAGGCGCATCTCATGCCCGTCACAGGGGCAGCAGACCAACATGCCGGGGATATCACGCATGAGGGCAAAGTCCTCAATGCACTGATGGGTAGCCCCGTCCTCACCGACGGAGAGCCCGCCGTGCGAGCCGACTATCTTTACATTCAGGCCCGGATAGGCGACGGAATTTCTTATCTGCTCATAGGCTCTGCCGGTGGCGAACATGGCAAAGGTGCTGGCATAGGGCTTAAAGCCGTCCGCCGCAAGACCGGCGGCGATGCCTATCATGTTCGCCTCGGCGATACCGCAGTCAAAAAACCTGTCGGGGTACTTGGCCGCAAAGAGCTTTGACATGGTGGAGCCGGAGAGGTCCGCGTCCAGAGCCACTATCTCGGGGTACTTTTCGCCCAGCTCCGCGAGAGCCTCGCCATAGGCGTTTCGTGTTGCTATCTTCCCTGCCATATTACTCCGCCTCCAATTCTTTTATTGCCGCTTCAAGCTCGGCCTTTGCGACGGCAAACTGCTCATCATTCGGGGCTTTCCCGTGCCAGCCGGCCTGATCTTCCATAAAGGACACGCCCTTGCCCTTCACCGTCGCGGCGAGGATAACGGTGGGCTTGCCCTTGCACTCGTGCGCCTCCTTTAGAGTGGCAAGGATGGCGGTCATATCGTGCCCGTCTATTTTTATAACATTCCAGTTAAAGGCGCTGAACTTCGCGTCCAGCGGCTCAGTGGGCATGACGTCAGCCGTTCTGCCGTCAATCTGCAGGCCGTTTACATCCACGAACACGCAGAGGTTATCCAGCTTCCACTTTGCGGCGGCCATCGAGGCCTCCCAGATCTGCCCCTCGGCAAGCTCCCCGTCGCCGCAGATGGCGTAAACGCGGTTCTTGCGCTTCTGGAGCTTCGCGGCAATGGCCATGCCGACGGCAACGCTTAAGCCCTGCCCTAAAGAGCCGGTGGACATGTCCACTCCGGGCACATGGCGCATGTCAGGATGGCCGGAATAGTGCGCCTTGATGGAGCGGAAGAGCTTCACATCCTCCACCGGGAAAAAGCCGCGCAGCGCCAGCACCGAGTAGAGCGCCGGGCTGCAATGTCCCTTTGAAAGCACAAAGCGATCTCGCTCCGCCCATTTGGGGTTCTTCGGGTCGATGTTCATCTCGTTAAAATAGAGCGCCGTGAGCATATCCAAGCACGAGAGTGAGCCGCCCGGATGCCCGGAGGCGGCGGTATACACCGCGTCCACCGCCATCAGCCGCGCTTTCGCCGCCATCAGGCGCAGGTCTTTTTCGGATAATTTTTCCATTTAACCACCCCTTAGTTGTCTTGTTCTTTTCTTATTGTGCTTTGACTGAGAGCATTTGTCAAGTGGTTTATTGGCTAATTAAGTCAAATGCTTACTAAGCTCGTAAAACGCCACGGCGCTCGCTGCCGCGACATTGAGCGAATCCACCCCGTGGGACATGGGGATAAGCACCGTATAGTCGCACTCGGCGATGGTGGCGCCCGCAAGCCCGTCCCCCTCCGTGCCGAGCACGACGGCGAGGCGCTCCTCGGCGGCAAGGCGCGGGTCAGATATGCTGATTGAATCCTCCCGCAGGGCCATGGCCGCCGTCTTAAAGCCAAGCGAGTGCAAAAGCCTCTGCCAGTCCTCGGGCAGATACCCCCAGGATATCTGAAAAACCGTCCCCATGCTGACGCGGATAGCCCGGCGGTAAAGCGGATCGCTCCCCTGCGCGGTCAGCAGCACCGCGTCCATCCCGAGCGCGGCGGCGGAGCGGAATATAGCCCCGATGTTCGTGGGGTTCATCACGTTTTCAAGCACCGCGACGCGCCTTGCGTTTTTGCAGAGCGTCCCGGCATCCGGCAGCTTCGGGCGGCGCATGGCGCAGAGCATTCCCCGCGTCAGGTGAAATCCCGTAAGCTCCGTCAAAACCTCCTCCGGCGCGGTGTACATGGGGATGTCCCCGCAGCGCTCAAGAAGCTCGTCCCAGCGCCCGTCCGCCTGCTTGGTTTCGGCAAGTATGCTGACTGGCACACAGCCCGCGTCCAGAGCCCTGCCTATCACAAGCGGGCTTTCCGCGATGAACAGCCCCTCCTCGGGGTTGCGGCGGCAGACAAGCTGGTTCTCCGTGAGTCTTGCGTATACATCCAGCTCCGGGGCGTCAAAGTCCCGTATCTCTATTCTCTCAGGCATGGGCGCTCATTCCTCCGCCGCGTCGATTGCGCGCACGACCGCGCCGCGAAAGCCGTTTTCCTCCAGCGCGGCGACGCCCTTTATCGTTTTCCCGCCCGGGGAGCAAACTTGTTCTTTAAGCTCCGCCGGGTGCATGCCCTTCTCCAAAAGGAGCTTTCCCGTGCCGATAATCATCTGCTCGGCGATGCGGTAGGCCGTGGGGCGGAGCATCCCATGCTTGACGGCGGCGTCCGCCAGCGCCTCAACATACATCGCGGTGTAGGCCGGGGTGCAGCCGCCGAGCGTCCCGGCGATGGAAAACTGTGCGGCAGTGACGCTCTCGACAAGCGCAATCCTCTCAAAAAGCGCCTCAAACGCGGCGTACTGCTCGGCGCTCAGCGAGTGCCTGTCCTCACAGGCCAAAATGCCCGCACCGACGGAGATGGGGATATTCGGAATCGTGCTTATATGGTTCACGCCCTTCGGCAGGAACGCCTCATAGCGCTCAAAATCATAGCCCGCCGCGATGGAGACGACAATCTTTCCCAAAAGCTCCGCGCCAACAGGCCTCAGCACCGGCTCGATCGCGTCCGGCGTCACGGCGATTATTATCATCTCGCTGCTGCGAATGAGCTCCGCCGGAGTCTCAACCGGGTTTACCTCCAGCTCCGCCGCCGATTTTTTAAGCTTCTCCCAGCGCCGCGCGTAGGCGTATATATCCCCGCCGGGGATACCCCCGCAGCTTATCATTCCCCGGGCAATAGCCTGCCCCATGCTGCCAAAGCCTATAAAGCCTATTTTCATATAAATCTCCATTCTGCCGCATAAACATCAGCACAAGTAAAAAATGAAAAACTCCACATGCGGCTGAATGGAGATTTTCGGCATGTGCCGCGGTTGCCGCTTTAGCGGCGAGCGGCACGCCATTTTTATATAATAGTGTGATTTATCACACTATCGCTCCTCCGTATGTCTTTCCCTCAGCTCCGCGATATGCGCCGCGGCGAGGGGGTACTTGTCCTTAAAATGCTCCTCAATTTCAATTTTGTGCTTTGACAAAAACTCCGCAAGCTCCGGGTGCTCCTGCCGCACGCGCTCGGTCAAAAGCCGGCGCTCATGCTCAAGCCCCTCAAAAACTCTGTCCTCCGACAGCCCCAGCAGCTTTGACAGCTCGCCAAGGCGCTTTTCAAGATGGATAAGCACCTCGTCCCGGTCGATATCGCCGCCGAAGCGCCACTCGTGCAGGAGCTTGTCAAACCTGCCCTCGCGGCCGCTCTGCTCGGTATGCTCAAGGTCGGTGATGAGCTCGCCGGCAAGCTGCTCCATCTTGCTCTCGGCGTCCTTCCCGTAGGCCCACTCGAACTCCTGAAGCTGGCGCAGCAGGGCGCTGCCGTCCCGCTGGCCCTCGGGGATGAGGCTTCCGGCCTGCTCGCTGCTTATGGCGCACTGGATGAGCGCGGCATACATCGTGCGCCGCACAGCGCCGCAGCTTATAAGCTCCTCTGCCCCGAAGCGGCGCAGCTCGTCATTGACCTGGCCGATATGCTCTGTGAGGTAAAAGTCTATGCCCCGCTCGCGGAGCTTCCTGTTTATTATCACGAGCCTGTCGGCCGCGCTCGTGTCCACGCTGACTATGCCGCTCGCGTCGACAATAACGGCCTTGGTGCCGGGCTTTATGCTGTTTTCGATGTCCTCCTGAAAGCGGGCGGCGTTGGCGAAGAAGAGGTTGCCGCTGAAGCGGTAGATAACTATGCCGTCAATCGGCTCTGCCTCGCTCATGCGCTCAAGCGGGTAAAAGCCCGGTTTGCCGGGGATGGCGCCCAAAAAGTCCCGCTTTGGATTGGACGCGCGGCGGATAACATCGGCAAAGGAGAGCACAACACCGATGAGCACGCCATAGATAGTCCCCAGCACCAGCACGCCGAGAAATGCCCCGGCGAAGATGTAAAACTCCTTGCGGTCGGCCTTATAAAGCCTCGCCGCCATGTGAAATTCCAGTGCCCCCATCAGCGCGGAAATAACAATAGCCGTCAGCACCGGGACAGGCAGGAAGCGGATGAAGCCCGTCATCAGCGTCAACACCAGCACCATGATAAGCGCGGCGATGACGCTCACAAGCTGGCTTTTGCCGCCAAACTGCTCGTTCATCGAGCTGCGGGAGACACTGCCGTTTACCGGGCAGCAGCCGACGAGTGCCGAGGCGAGGTTTGCCGCAGCAAAGCCGAAAATCTCCTGATTGTCCTTGAGCTTATAGTCGTTTTTCAGGGCGAAGTTGTTCTCGGCCAGAAGCGTCTCCGTCATGATGACGAGCGCCACCGGCAGCGTGCTCTGAAGCGCCGTCACAGGGTCGATGAGCGATAAATCAGGCAGGTGCAGCGCGCCAAGGCCCGGCTCGACCGCCGCGAGGCACACAACGCCCTTCCCCGGCAGGTCGAAAATTGCCGAGAGCGCCGCTCCGAGCACCATGACCACTATCGCCATCGGAAAGCGCGGCAGCAGCTTTTTGGAGACGAGCAGCAGCGCAAGCGCCCCCAACCCCAGCAGCAGCGACAGCGGGTGCAGCCCGGTAAGCGCGTGGATAAGATGCTCCGCAAGCTCAAACAGCTCCCCGGTTCCGGCGCTGCCGCCCATGAGCTTCGGGATCTGCATGAGGATAATCGTGCAGCAGATGCCGCTTATAAAGCCGCCCATGACGGGCATGGAGATAAGGTTTAAGACATTTCCCGCCCGGATAACGGCAAACAGCAGCAGCCACAGTGCCGTGTACAGCGTCAGCACCGGGACGAGGGACACCGCCTCGGGCGATGCGTAGGCGATGCCCATGCCGGAAATGATGCTGCCTATCATCGCGGCGGGCGCGGCGTCCACGCCGAAGATAAACTGCGGCGATGTTGAGAAAATCGCGAACAGCAGCACCGGCAGCAGCGAACCATACAGCCCGTACACCGCCGGCAGCCCCGCTATCTGGGCATAGCCCATGGATATGGGGATGGACACCGCGCCGATAACAAGGCCGGAAACCGCGTCGCTCTTAATATATTCTTTCTTATAGCCTTTGAAGGTCTGGAGCAGAAATTTCATTTATTTCACCTAAATAGTGATTATAGCATATCCCGCAGCGTTTGGAAAGTCGCAGCCCTGTGTCCTTTTTAAGAAAAGTGCTGCCGGAATATAGCTTCGGAGGTTTCTACAAAAGCACATTGAAGCAGCAGGAGTCCTATGCTATATTCATGTCAACAAATCGGAAATTGTCTAACTGTTTGCACTGCACCAAGGCTCCCCTGCGTAAGGGGAGCTGTCAGCGAAGCTGACTGAGAGGTCGTTACCAGTGTTGCGAGTAGCTTCATTGCTCAAATATCGCACGTTTACAATCCCTCAGTCTCGTCAGAACAGGCTCATACCGCTCTGTTTCCCGCTGA
>URPA01000023.1 GCA_900549545.1 uncultured Eubacteriales bacterium | reverse complement strand
TCCCCCGGCATAGCCGGGGGTTGGCTTTGGTGCAACCAAACCAAACCCGCCCCGGCAGAGCAGACTGCTGTGGCTGGTTGCTGTCTTATGAGTTTTTGCATATCAAATTATATCACAACGCCTGCGTCGGCGCAATCTTGATATAGAAATGGCGCTCCATGGTGAGATGGAGCGCCGGACAAGGGATGGCGACCGCCTGACACAAGCGGTCTATATCTGACACGCCAATAACATAAAATAAACGCAAAATAAATTCAAGAGCATCAAATATAAATCTGACGCTCTTGAGGCAAAATTTTTCAATTTTTATCCAAATTTTTGAAGAGATTTCCAAAAAATGGTGATTGGACTTTGGCTCATTTTAAGCTCTCGGCGCAGTCCGGGCAGATGAGGCCATTTTCGCTGTGAACCATGTGCCCCTCGCGGCATTCCTCGCCGCAGATGGCGCACTTGAAGCTATTCTGCCGGTGGAAAGAATACTCCGGCGCGTCAAAGCGGGGCTTCGTCTCGGAAAATAGCTTTTCCGCCGGGGCTGTGAGGATAAATTCAATGCTCTCCTCGCGGCTCATGCCCCCGGGCATACCAAGAAAGAGCAGGCGGAGCGCTTTGCCGTTGTCTCTGTCATAGAAGTTGAAGGCGCTCTTGCCCCTGTCCAAAACTTTAAGACAGCCGTTGCCGGCGGTCGTTCCGAACACGTACTGTATCCCGTCGATATAGCAGGCGCCGGATTCGGCAATGCAGTATAGCCCCTTGTTCTTTTCCCTTATGCCCAGCCGGTCATTTGCAATGGCCGCGGCGCGCACGCCGATGGCAAGGCCGGAGCAGTAATGCCCGTGCAGCTCCCCGGCTTTCTTATACAGCTCGTGAATCATTTTCTTCCTCCGATTTCCAGTAAATCCAGTCAACCTTTGTATAAACCGCGTCCTCAATCACGCCGTCTTTGCTGAGAGCCTTGGCGCAGTCAAGCGCCTTTTGCCGCTCGAATCCTGCGAGGGCGTCCGTGCGGCGCAGCATATAGTCCGCAAATTCCTCCGCCGTCCGCGTGTCGGACCAGTTGTAGTCCACATTCTCAAGCTCCGGCTTGAAGCCCGCGTCGGCGATGGCCTTTACTATATCCTCGCTGTCTTTACCCATGCCCTGCCTTGGCGGCTGACCGGGAAAACCCAGGCACTTTAAAAATTCATCTCGCGTGGGCTGGCGCCATGATGAAAACCTCGCGAGAAAGCACCAGCCGTGTGTCATGGCGCTCATTTTCCGCACCGTCAGGACATCATGCACCGCCGGAGACATGGTTGAGATGCTCAAATCAAAGCCCTTGGAAAAGACGCGCTCTTCCCCGCTGACCTCGTCAAAATTGCACTGATAGACGGCCCAGGGTGTGGAAAAACGGGTCATATTCTCCTGCGCGTGGCGGAGCATTTCACCGGATATATCTGTCAGCGTCACGTCACAGCCGAGCTCCGCGAGATACGCCCCGTATTTTCCCACTCCGCAGCCGATATCCAGAACCCGTGCGCCGGGAAATATCATTCCCTTCTCGCCCCAAAAGCGCAGCAGACGGCTGTTATACTCGTTCAGGCCCAGCTTCGCGACCCGCTGATAGTCTTTTGCGGCAGCGTCCCACTGCTCCATTGTCTCAGCCATAAATCTGACCTCCGTCAGTTTCTGCTCAAATTATAACATAGCGGGAAATAAAATATAAGCCCCCACGGGGGATATAAATTGCGGATTGACTTTAACAAGATAACACGATATACTGATAAAAAACGGAGGTACGCAGCATGGATATTAAGCTTATTCCCGGCTATGACCACAAAGAGACGATACGTGAGCTTTTTTCCGAGTATACGGATATGCTGATCGCCGGAGACAGCCGCTTTGAGAAGTATCTGGGCATGCAGAATTTTGATGAGGAGCTGCGCCACCTTGAGCATAAATACGGCGAGCCGGAGGGCAGGCTCTATATCGCCCTTGTGGGCGGGCGCGTGGCCGGCTGTATAGGCCTGCGGAAAATTGATGATTCGCGCTGCGAGATGAAACGGCTCTATGTCCGGCCCGAATTTCGCGGAGCACATCTCGGTGAGTTTCTGGCAAAGAAAATAATTGACGACGCGCGCGCGATTGGCTATAAGGAGCTTTTGCTTGACACCCTCCCCTTCCTGCAAAGCGCGATTCATCTATATGAAAAGCTGGGCTTCGTCCTGATTGATAAATACAATGACAGCCCGATGGACACTTCAATTTTTATGAAGCTAACTCTATAAACGAAATAATTCCCGCCGACTGGCGGGAATTTTTTATATCTCTATCGTCTGCGGCTTCAAATCCGGGTCGTGGCCGCACAGGACGGCAGCACAGTCCGGGTCAGCCGCCATGTCGGCAAGCCACCTGAGGGATTTCTGCTGCCAGACAAGGCCGAAGCCGAAGCCGGGGCTTATCATCTCTTTATAATTGCGCGGAGTAAACGCCGCGTCCGCCGCAAGAATGGCAAAGCGCTTGCCCTCACGCAGCAGCACAGCCGCCTGCCCGTCGGTATAGCCGGGGACGTTGACAAGCATCACGCTCTCATCGCCCATGAGGTCGATCGCCCACTTGTTCGGGCCGAGGTCAAAGCCATGGTAAAACTCGCGCGTGATGGGCTGGTCCATCCACAGGCCCCACACCTGCCGGGATTTGAACACTGTGCGGCTGGACCAGAAATACTCATCCTCCGGCACAACGATGCGCTTTGCTGTGCTTACATGGCGCACACCGGAAACATGCTCCGGGTCGAGGTGGGTTATCACCACGCAGTCAATATCCGCGGGCTTTATGCCCATGGAGGCAAGCTGCTCATGCACGGCCATCCCCTCCGGCACCCATGGGCGGTAGAGCTTCGCGAGATAGCCCGGCAGCAGCCTTGACACCGCCTTCGGGTCATACACCCCATCGGGGCTAATATCCCGCGTCCAGCCCGTGTCAACAAGCAGCAGGCCGCCCTTATGCTCGATAAGATAGGCGCAGACAGGCAGCGTCACGCGCCGGCTGTCAGGCTCGGCAATCATCTTCGCCAGCATCGCCGGGCCAAGGCTGTTGCCGTAAGGCATCGCCTCGGACACACGCATATATCCGCAGTGGAGCACATGAATTTTCATTGTATCCCCGTCCTCTCGATATTAAATTTACCATTTGGTCACAAAAATGTCAACTACATATTGACAGAAAAACCACAGAGCTGTATATTATCCTTACCACTTGGTAAGTTTTATTTTGGGAGGAATCAAAATGTCAAAAAAAGAAACAGCCGCTATGCTCGACAAGAAGCTTGACCCGAAGCTCTCGCACACTATTTTCGTCTGCGGGCTTGTGATGGTGGCGGCGGTGCTCGTGCATGACGGCGACCACATCCGGCAGGCGCTCAACTGGGGCTATACCATACCAATCGCCCTATGGTGCCTGAATCTGACAGTGTATGTTCTGCCCGTGCTGACTATCTTTCTTGCCAAGTCCGGCAGAATGTCGTCCTCGCTGGTCTGCGCTATCGGCGGAATCTTTACCCCGGCATCATTCCTGATTTTGCACCTCTGCGGCTCATCTACCGGGCTGTGGGGCGTGTGGAACTTCTCGTACTTTGAGCTTATAAAGGGCGTTACATATCAGGGCAACTTCTATCAGGGCGTTGACTGGTTAAGCTGGGTGCTGCTGTTTCATATGGTTCCCTGCTGCGTGCCCTGCTCGGTCATCGGCTTCAAGACCTATTTCCGCCTGAAAAAAGAGTCAAAACAGGCCCAGGCATGACCGAAGTCACATTAAAGATATCCGGCATCGACTGCGCGGCCTGCCTGCCCCGGCTCGAGCGGGCGCTGAGCGCTCTTGACGGGGTCGAAAGCGCCGCCGCGAACTACGCCTCCGGCAAGGCAGGCATCGTGTACGACGAGTCTGTGACGAATCTTGAGGAGATAGCCCGCCGCGTAAAGCGGGCGGGCTTCTCCCTGCCGGTTGACCGGGTCACGCTCAAATGCGCTGTGCCGGACGAGGCTGCGCGCTCCCGTGTGCTCGCGGCGCTCTCGGAGGTGCACGGCGTGATGAACGCTGAAGCGGTCGAGGGCGGGTTCTCGGTGAGTCTCTACCCCATCGGCATTGACAGCCGCCTGCTGTTAAAGGCCGCAAAAAGCGCGGGAGTATGCGCGGAGCTGGGCGAGACGGAAAACGGTGAGGAAAATGACGAGCTTGAGCAGCGCTTTTATCTGCTGCGCCTGCTGATAATCTCCGCCGTGCTGACTATGCCGCTGCTGTGGGACCTGCCGCCCATTGTCCAGCTCATTGACGCGACGATTTTGCAGCTCGTCTCCGGGCGGTATTTTTACAAAAAAGCGCTCCACGGGCTGTTGAACCGAACCATGAACATGGACCTGCTCGTGAGCCTTTCCACAACGGTCATATACCTGTACAGCGCCTATATCGCCCTGACCGTTACGCAGGAGATTAAGCTTTACTTTCTCTGTCAGGGTGTGCTGATAAGCCTTATATACCTCGGGCGCTATCTTGAGGTACTGGCAGTCAACAGCGCCCGGGCCTCGGTGCGCTCCCTGCTGCGCCTTCAGCCCATGACCGCCACGGTTATGCGTGACGGAACGGAGCGGGAGGTCGGCATTGAGGAGCTTCGGGAGGGCGACACGGTGCTTATCCGCGCCGGAGAGCGCGTGAGCGTTGACGGGCTGGTGCTCAATGGTGAGGCGGCGGTGGATGAATCCATGCTCACCGGCGAGAGCCTGTCGGTGCTGAAAACCACTGGAGACAAGGTCGTCACAGGTACGCTCTGCCGCTCGGGAAGTCTTGTATGCTCGGCGCAGAGCCTCGGGCGGGACACGGTTTTGCAGCAGATCGTTGACACCGTGCAGCACTGCCAGAGCGTAAAAGCCCCGGTACAGCGGCTGGCGGATAAAATCGCGGGCATCTTTGTCCCGGCGATAATCGTCATCGCTCTTGGCGTTTTCTGCATCTGGTATTTTCTTGCCGCCCCCGGAAATATGGACAAGGCCATCTATACCATGTGCGGCGTTTTGATAATCGCCTGCCCCTGCGCGCTGGGACTTGCAGCGCCGACGGCGATAATGACCGGCTCGGGCAGGGCGGCGGAGCTTGGCATACTCTTCAAGGGCGGTGAAGCCCTCGAGACAGCACACGAGTGCACCGCCGTGGTTTTTGACAAGACCGGGACACTGACCCTCGGTAATCCCGAAGTGACGGGGCTTTTTGCCATCGGCGGCGAGGCGGAGCTGCTGCGCCTTGCGGCGGGTATCGAGCGGCTTTCAAACCACCCGCTGGCGCTGGCGGTCTGCTCCTGTGCGGCGGCGCGGCTGGGAGAATCTGCTCCGCCTGTCATTGAGCATTTCGAGACAATTCCCGGCTGCGGTGTTTCCGGGTATGCAGACAAAAAGCGCCTGCTCTGCGGCAGCCGCCAATGGCTCTCCGTCCTCGGCATTGACACCGCGCCGCTCCCCCGCCCCGCCGCGGTGCAGAGTGAGATCTGCCTTGCGCTGGATGGGCAGCTTCTTGGTGGAATTTATATTGAGGACAAGCTCCGCCCGAATGCCGCTCAGGCTGTCTCAAAGCTCAGGGCCATGGGCAAGGAGCTGTGGCTCATCACGGGTGACCGCGATGAGGCCGCCACGCACATTGCGCGCAAGTGCGGGATTGACAATGTTCTCTGTCGCGTGCTGCCGCAGGAGAAGGCCGCGGCTGTGGAGAAGCTGCGCGCGCAGGGTAAAAAGGTTTGCATGGTTGGCGACGGGATAAACGACGCGCCCGCTCTCGCGGCGGCTGACATCGGCATCGCCATGGGCACGGGAACGGACATTGCCATCGAGAGCGCGGGCATCGTGCTCCCCTCGGGGGATATAAGCCGCGTACCGCTGGCGCTGGGTATCTCCGGGGCGACGATACGCACCGTGCGCCGCAGCTTTATCTGGGCGCTGATGTATAATCTGGTCTGTGTGCCGGTGGCGGCCTTTGGGATAGTCAACCCCTCCATCGCGGCCGCCGCCATGACGTTATCTTCTAACGGCGTGGTTCTCCACGCTTTGAGGCTGAATAAATATGACGACAAAAACTGACATCAATATCCGGGGGATGATCTGCCGCTCCTGCGTTGAGGAGGCGGAGGCCGCCCTAATACATACGCGCGGTGTCATCGCCGCGAAGGTGAACTACCTCAAGGCCAGCGCCCGCGTGGAGTATGACCCCGCGATAACAGACACCGGCAAAATGGCTGAGAGTTTGCGCCTTTCGGGCTATGCCTGCGGCAAAAAGAGTCGGAAGGAGTGGCTTTTTGACGGCTTTTGCGTTGCTTTAGTTCTGATTTTGACTTTATGCCTGCTTTCACTGGGCGCATCCTCCGGCGGTACAGATGAGAAGCTGAGCTATGGCGCGGCATTTTTGCTTGGCCTTGTGACAAGCCCGCACTGCATCTGCATGTGCGGCGGCATTCTGCTCGGGCAGACCGTCCGCAGGCCATCACCTATTTTGGCGGCGGCGAGCTATAATCTCGGCAGAACAGTGTCATATACGCTTATTGGCGCGATAATCGGCGCGCTCGGCAGGGCTCTCGCCTACACGCAAAGCGTAAAATCCATGGTCTTTACGATGGCGGGGCTTGCCGTGTGCCTTATAGGGCTTAATCTCTGGGGGCTGCTGCCCTCAGTCTCCGCGCTGTTCGGGACTTCTCAAAAGCCCTGCGCCCTGCCGAAAAATATCGGCAGCCGTCTTGCGGGTATGCCGCTGCTCATCGGCCTTGCCACGGGGCTTATGCCCTGCGGGGCACTCTACGCCGTATGGGCGCAAGCGGCCGCGGCAGGCAGCGCCCTGAACGGCGGGCTCATTATGCTGTGCTTTGCCCTCGGCACTGTGCCGCTGCTGCTCGTCTTCGGTGCGTGGGGCGCGCTGTTTCCTAAATCACTCAACCGATACATGACCAAATTAGGCGCGGTGCTGGTGCTGTCGATGGGGCTTAAAATGCTCATCAACGGCTTGCGCCTTATCTGAAAATCGGGTATAATCGGCTTACTGAATGAGAGGTGATTTGCTTGCCTTTGGTCGTTGATAAGGACGCTATGCGCCATGAGATACTCATGGCCTTTCAGCGCTGCATTGAAAAAAAGTCCATGATGAATATCTCCCTGCGCGATATTGCGGCAGAGGCCGGAATGTCCCACGCAAACCTGCTCAACTACTTTCCCAGCCGGGACGCACTGGTTGCAAGCTATGTCCGCTACACCAGGGATTTTATGACGGAGAAATGCCGCGAATGGTTCATGGAGCATGACCGGCGCGATTATGAGAGCAACCTTGCCTACATGAACGCTTTCATGGCCTATGTTGCTGACGGGAAGGTCGGCGAGGAGCGCCCCAACGCCACAACTCAGACCTACGTGCTGGCGCATTACAGCGATGAGATTGCGGCCCTCGTGCGCGAAGAGTTCATGGAGTGGCGCAGCGTTATGGAGCAGTGCCTTATCTCCGTTTACGGTGAGAGTGTTGGGCGGCAGGAGGCCGAGGCGATGATGATTCTGATCGCCGGGACCTTTATCTGCAACTACAACGGCGTTCTCAGCGGTGGTATAAACCACAACATCATCGGCTATATCGGCAGGCTCACAAAATTATAAATCAGGAGACAGATTAAGTGAAGGTTGAAACTCAGGGTTCTGTTTATCAAAGGCCGGCTGTTGTAGCCGGCCTCGCTTTGCTCTGCTGCGCCCTGTGGGGCAGCGCATTCCCGTGCATAAAAATTGGCTACGGGCTTTTGAATATTGAGGGCGCCGGCAGCCAGATTCTCTTCGGCGGCTATCGCTTCATGCTGGCGGGGTTTATAACCCTCGCCTTCGCCTGCGTAAAAAGGCGCAGCTTTGTGCGCGTGGAGCACTCGCTCATCCCGTATCTTATCGCCCAGGGCCTTATCCAGACAGCGGTACAGTACATTCTCTATTACATCGGCGTTGCGCACACGACCGGCTCAAAGGGCGCGGTGATAAACGCCTCCAACACCTTCTTTTCCATTTTCTTCGCGCATTTTCTGATGAAGGATGAGAAGATAACGCTGCGCAAATTTCTCGGCTGCGTTGTGGGCTTTGCCGGAATCATCATAATGAACATGGGCACCGACCCCAACGGCGGAAGGGTGACGCTTCTGGGCGAGGGCTTCGTGCTGCTCAGCTCCCTTGCCTATGGCCTGAGCTCCGTGACGCTGAAGCTTCTCTCCCGCCGGGAGGATACGACGGTTATAACCGCAATTCAGTTTATTTTCGGCAGCGCTGTCATGATAGCTCTCGGTCTCATGATGGGCGGCCGGGTCACGGGCTTCACCGTCCAGTCGGTGCTGCTGCTGTTATACCTTGCGTTTTTATCCTCGGCGGCATTTACCATCTGGGGGCTGCTGCTTAAATATAACCCTGTCGGCCGCGTCGCGATATACGGCTTCAGCATCCCGGTGTTCGGGATATCCTTCTCCGCGCTGCTGCTGCACGAAAGCGTACTGAGCTTTAAAAATCTTGCAGCGCTGCTGCTCGTCTGCGGCGGTATTGTGATAGTTAACAGCATTTCCCGTAAGCCACGGAAAATGACAGAATAATCGACGTTTTTCCCGAAAAAAGTTTTGACTTTCGAGGCTCTTTAAAGTATCATAAGAAGGTACTTTATCGAAAAGGAGCAAAACATGAACAGAGAGGGTTTTAAATCCCGGCTGGGATTTCTGCTTGTCAGCGCGGGCTGCGCGATAGGCATTGGCAACGTATGGAAGTTTCCGTATGTAACGGGTGAAAACGGCGGCGGCGTGTTCGTGCTGTTTTACCTGCTGTTTCTTATCATCATGGGCATCCCCGTGCTGACGATGGAGCTGGCCGTTGGCCGCGCCAGCCGCAAGAGCGCCATCGGCGGCTACCGCGCGCTTGAGCCCGCGGGCAGCAAGTGGCACATCCACGGGTGGTTCTGCATTGCCGGCTGCATCATGCTCATGATGTACTACACCACCGTCTCCGGCTGGATGCTGGGGTATTTCTTCAAGTTTGCCGGCGGTGCCTTTGAGGGCATGAGCTTAGAGAGCGTGGACAGCGTGTTCTTTAATATGCTCGGCAGCCCTTCCGAGATGGGAACATTTATGGCGGTCACAGTTATTGCGGGCTTTGTCGTTTGCAGCTTCAAGCTCCAGAGCGGGCTTGAGAAAATAACCAAGGTCATGATGCTGGGCCTGCTGGCGCTTATCACGGTGCTTGCGATCCACAGCCTGACCCTCCCCGGCGCGGGCGAGGGCGTGAAGTTCTACCTTCTGCCTGACTTTAAGCGCGCTTCCGAGGCAGGGCTCGGCCATGTCATCACCGCCGCGATGAATCAGGCCTTCTTTACCTTAAGCCTTGGCATAGCGGCGATGGAGGTCTTTGGAAGCTACATGAACCGCAACCACACCCTCACCGGTGAGGCCGCGCGTATCTGCGCACTGGATACCTTTGTCGCAATAGTCGCCGGTCTTATCATCTTCCCCGCCTGCTTCTCCTTCGGGGTTGAGCCCGCGCAGGGCCCGTCCCTCATTTTCATCACCCTGCCCAGAGTTTTCCTGAGCATGGCCGGCGGCAGGCTTTGGGGCTCGCTCTTCTTCCTGTTTATGACCTTTGCCAGCTTCTCCACGGTCATTGCCGTTTTTGAAAACCTTCAGGCAAACTCCATGGATAACTTCGGCTGGTCGCGTAAGAAGGCCACTATAATAAACTGCGTGTTCATCCTTATCGTGAGCCTCCCCTGCGTGCTGGGCTACAACCTCTGGAGCGATGTCCACATCATCGGCGCGAGAGACATTCTCGACTCTGAGGACTTCATCGTCAGCAACCTCCTGCTGCCGCTGGGCTCTCTGGTGTACCTGCTGTTCTGCGTCACCAAATGGGGCTGGGGCTTTGACAACTACCTTGAAGAGGCCAATGCCGGTAAGGGGCTTAAAATGTCCCGCCGCTTGAAGCCCTACTTCCAGTTTGTGCTCCCCGTGCTTATCCTGGTGATTCTGATTCAGGGGCTAATCTAATCTAAAAAATCCCGTCTCGAAAGAGACGGGATTTTTCTTGTCAAATCTTAAAATGCAACGTGCATAAACAGCGCCACACAGCAGAGGATTATCGCGCAGGGCACATAGACGTAGCGCCCGAGGCCGTACCAGAGCTTGCCGCGCTGCTTTTTCGCGCCGTGGTTGATTTCATCCAGAAGCTCGCTGCGGGGCGTTATCCAGAACCATGTCACCGCGCCGAGCGTCGCGCCGATGGGGATAATATAGATAGAGACTATGTCCATCCACGGGCCCCATTTAAAGATAGGCTCCATATTCACGCCGATGCCGAGGCAGAGAACGCACATGATGATAAGCGCAAGATTCCGGCTGAGCTTCGGGAAGCGGTGCAGCAGGCTCTCCCCCACCGCCTCAAACATGTTTTGAAGTGAGCTTACGCCGGCGAAGATCATCGCCACATAGAGAATAATCGCAAACAGCCCGCCCATAGGAACGTTCTGCAAAATCTTCGGCAGCGTTACAAACAGGAGCGACGGGCCCGCCCCGATATCGAGCCCATAGGCAAAGCAGGCGGGAATCATCACAAGCGCCGCAACAAGCGCGGCAATGGTGTCAAAAAGTGCGGTGCGCTTGGCGAGGGCGACAACGTCCTCCGCCGTGTCGAGGTACGCGCCGTAGACTATCATGCCGCTGCCGGTGACGGACAGGGAGAAAAACGCCTGTCCCATCGCCCAAATCCACACCATCGGATCTTTAAGCTGCTCCCACTGGGGTGTGAACATGAACTTATAGCCCTCCGCCGCGCCGGGCAGAAAGGCGACCCAGATTGCCAGAATGACAAAGATGATGAAAAACGCGGGCATCATTATCCGGTTGCTTTTTTCAATGCTCTTCGGCCCCAAAAGCAGAGTAAGGAGCGTCCCGACAACGACAATAATATGGAAAGGTATGACCGAGTAATCCCTGCCGGAGAAGGACTCAAACCACGCGCTGGTGTCTGCATGCATGAGCGTCCCGTCCACCGAAGAGGCAAATGCCTTGAGAACATAGGCGATTATCACCGCGTATCCCAGCGCTATGCACATGGAGCCCGCCAGCGGCAGCCAGCCCAGCGTGCCGCCCACCTTTCCAAGGGGCATTTTGCGCCGCTCCCACGCCATTTTGTATGTACCAAGCGTGCCGGTTTTGGCGCGGCGGCCCATGGCGTACTCCGCAGAGAGCCCAACCAGTCCAAAGAGCGCAATAAACAGCAGATACGCAATCAAAAAAGCGCTTCCGCCGTTGCCGCCCATCTTGGCCGGGAAGCCCCAGACATTTGCCATGCCCACAGCGGAACCCACCGATGCCAGAACAAAACCCCAGCCGCTTGAAAATCGGCCCTTGCTATGCTTTTCTTTATCCATCTCAATCTCCATTCTGCCGCGTTATTTTTGTGCGGCGCGTAAATTTTAATATACGCCGTAGTATTTTACAATAATTTCCAGTTTTCCTGTTTACAGCGTAACGGAGAATCGCAAAAAAGTCAACAATAATATTATTTTACAGGATTTTTCCCCCTGTGGACAGCACAACAGTTTCAACCGGGATATCTTTCCCGCTCAAGACGACGGCATCGCGCACGGTTCTGTCAAGCGCGCCGCAGCAGGGCACCTCCATGCGCACAACGCGCACACTCGCGATATTATTCGAGCGCAGAATCTCCGTGAGCTTTTCGGTATAATCCACAGCGTCCAGCTTTGTGCAGGCAATAAGCGTCACATGACCGAGCATGAAGCGCTCATGGAAGGAAGCATAAGAGTACGCCGTGCAGTCCGCCGCGATAAGCAAATGGCAGCCTTCAAAATAAGGCGCTTTGACCGGGGCAAGTTTGAGCTGAACCGGCCACTGGGCAAGGCAGCTGCCGGCCTCATTCTCGCTTACAGCGGCGGCCAAAATGGGCCTGAGCTTCATAACGCGCGTGCCCGGGCAGGCGGAAGGCTGGGCGGCAGTTTGCTTTTTGCGCAGATTCTCCTGCACCGCCTCATGGTCATATGCCTCAGCCTCGCGCTCAACAAAGCTGATTGCTCCGGCGGGGCAGCTGGGCAGGCAGTCCCCGAGCCCGTCACAGTAATCATCACGCGTGAGCTTTGCCTTGCCGTTGACAATGGCTATCGCCCCCTCATGGCAGGCATCGGCGCACGCGCCGCAGCCGGTGCATTTTTCCTCGTCGATATGTACAATTCTTCTGATCATTGGCGCAGCCTCCGATATGTTTTTATATATTGTATAATATTTTTCTATATATTGCAACAAGCAGGCGGGAGGAATCCCGCCTGCTCTATTTTTTTGTTAAATGTTATTTTGCGAAAATCAGAGCTTATCCGCTGTGTCCTTATTCCTCGCCGCGACAACGACCAGTGCGGAGAGCGCCAGCAGCGCGAGGGCGTTGGGGATGACCATGAGCTGGTTGAACATATCCGAAAGCTCCCAGACAAGGTCATTAGACAGGCAGGAGCCCATGAAGATGAAGATAAGCGCAATCACGGAGTACACGGGCACGGCCTTTTTGCCGAAGAGGTATTCCACATTGACCTTGCCGAAGAAATTCCAGCCCAGAATGGTGGAAAAAGCAAAGAACAGCAGGCACACGGCAACGAAGATCGCGCCCGGCTTATCACCGAAGCACAGGCCAAAGGCGAGCTGCGCCATGTTGGACTTGCTCACTCCGTCCGCAGCGCCGGCGGCAAGGATGCCGTCCCCGGCGTAGAGGGTGCTGATGACAACAAGCGCAGTCATGGTCAGCACGACAAAGGTGTCAATAAAGAGGCCGACCATAGCCACAACGCCCTGGTCGTGGGGCTTTTTGACATTCGCCATGGCGTGGGCGTGAGGGGTGGAGCCCATACCGGCTTCATTGGAGAACAGGCCCCTCTTGACGCCCTGACTGATAGCCGTCTTGATTGCATAACCGATGCTGCCGCCAATGATTGCGTTGGGGACAAAGGCGTACTTGAAAATCATGCCGATAGCCTCGGGCAAGTACTTGATGCGCATGACAATGATGACAAGGCCGCCGAGGATATAGAGAACCGCCATAACGGGGACGAGCTTTTCAGTGACAGAGGCGATACGCTGAATACCGCCGAGGAAGATGAGCGCCGCAAGCGCCGTCACCGCTATGCCGACAGTCCACGCGGGGATGCCGAAGGCAGTGGCGCAGGTCTCGCCGATGGAGTTGGACTGAACCATGCTGCCCATGAAGCCAAGGGCCAGAATCGTGGCAATGGCGAAGAAACCGGCCAGGAACTTGCCAAAACCGTTGGGGAAGGCGCGCATTATGTAATAAACCGGGCCGCCGTGGACATTGCCGTCCTTATCAACGCTGCGGGTCTCCTGCGCGAGCACAGCCTCGGCGTAGATAGTCGCCATGCCGAAGAAGGCGATGATCCACATCCAGAAAATAGCGCCGGGGCCGCCGATTAAAATTGCGCCGCAGGCACCGACAATATTACCCGTGCCGACCTGGGCGGCGATAGCGGTTGCAAGCGCCTGGAAGGAGCTCAGGCCGCCCTCCTGCTTGCCGCCGTGGAGAGAGATGTTGCCGAACACGCTGCGCATACCCTCGCCAAAGCAGCGCACCTGAACAAAGCGGGTTTTGATGCTGAAAAACAGGCCCACGCCGATAAGCAGCAGGATGAGCACATAGTCCGACAGATAGAAATTGATCTTCTGTACCACATTAAGAATTGCCTGCATAACCGTTCCTCCCAAAGCTGCTCCGGAAAAACGCAATACAGGCAAGAATAAAAGAGTTACTGGGAAAACAGCAACTCCGGAAATAAACACGGCAGGCCAAAGCCCTATGTGTTTCTCTGTCCTTTTGCCTGAGAGATTCGGCATTTCTGCCTTGCACCTTCGGCACTCAAAATTGAGCTTCTCCAGAGTCCCTCCGCCTCCGGTTTCATGTCGATTCCGAAAGCCTCTTAGGGTTATTTAATTTACTCTGTCAGTATAGCACTGTAAAGCGTTGATTGCAACAGTTTTTTGCAAAAAGCGAAAAATATTTTAACACTTCTTCTATATTATGCGCCGCCGGGTATGTTATAATGAAAAAAACTATGCGAAGGAGGCGGTTGCCGGTGGTTCAGAAAAACGCGATAATTGAAAAGCTGCGGGAGGCCGCCGCCTCGGTGCTGCCCGTGACGGGGATAGTGTTCGTGCTGTGCCTGTTCTTCGTGCCGATGGACGCGGGGCTGCTGCTGTCGTTTCTTATCGGCTCCGCGATGCTGATTCTCGGCATGGGGCTGTTTACCATGGGCGCCGAAATGTCCATGACGCGGATTGGCAACCACGTCGGCGCCGCAATGACCCGCTCGCGAAAGCTCTGGGTCATTCTTCCGCTGAGCTTTCTGCTCGGCGCGGCGGTGACAGTGGCGGAGCCTGATTTGCAGGTGCTGGCCGCCAATGTCCCGGATATAAACAGCACCGTGCTTATACTCACGGTGTCCGCCGGGGTGGGGCTGTTTTTGATGCTCTGCATGGTGAGGATAATTTTCTCCCTCTCCCTGCGCACGATGCTGATTATTTTTTACGGCATAGTATTTGCCCTTTGCATTTTTATTGAGCCTGCCGGGCTGCCGATTGCGTTTGACTCCGGCGGCGTTACCACGGGACCGATGACCGTGCCCTTTATCATGGCGCTGGGCGTCGGCGTCTCCTCCATCCGAAGCGATGAAAACGCCAAGGCGGACAGCTTCGGCCTTGTGGCGCTGTGCTCCATTGGGCCGGTGCTCTCGGTCATGCTGCTAAACGCCATTTACGGGGTCGGCTCGTCCTCCTCTGAGACAATGACAGCCTCCGCGGCCGCAAACACAGTGGAGCTGGGCGTGGGCTATCTCAAAGCCCTGCCGGAGTATCTTGCGGAGGTCGCCATTGCCCTGCTGCCCATTTTTGTTATATTTCTCCTGTTCCAGCTTATCTCTCTGCGGCTTCGCAGGCTTCCCCTGCTGCGGATCCTTGTGGGCATAGTCTATACATATCTGGGGCTGGTGCTGTTTTTGACGGGCGTGAACGTGGGCTTCTCCCCTCTCGGCTACATGCTGGGCGGGGCCATGGCGCACGGGGCAATGCTCTACGCGCTTGTGCCGCTTTCCATGCTTATGGGCTGGTTTATCATCAATGCCGAGCCCGCCGTTCACGTGCTGACAAAGCAGGTGGAGGAGCTGAGCGCCGGGGCCATATCCGAAAAGGCAATGGGGCTGAGCCTTTCCATAGCGGTGGCCTGCTCATGCGGGCTGTCAATGCTGCGCATTATTCTCGGACTACCGCTAATGTATTTTATTCTGCCGGGCTATCTTCTGGCGCTGGGGCTGAGCTTCTTTGTGCCGAAAACATTTACAGCCATCGCCTTTGACTCGGGCGGTGTGGCCTCCGGCCCGCTGACGGCGGCGTTCATGCTGCCCTTTGCCATCGGCGTATGCTCGGCGGTGGGCGGCAACGTGATGACGGATGCTTTCGGGCTTGTCGCTCTGGTGGCGATGATGCCGCTTATAACCGTGCAGGTGATGGGGCTTATCTCCGTTCTGCGCGCTGGGCGAGAGAGCCAGCCGGTAGAGCTGCTCCCCTATGGCGAAAGCGAGATTATCGAGCTTTGGGAGGTGTAGACGATGCAGCTATACTATCTTATATCCGTGACTGACCGCGACCGGGGCGAAAAAATGGCGGCGCTGTATGAAAGCTGCGGCCTGCATATGATACTCACGACACTCGGCATGGGCACGGCCACCCATGAGCAGCTATCGGTGCTGGGCCTTGAGAGCACGGAAAAATCCATCGTCAGCGCGGTTGCGAATGATGAGGAGCTGAACAAAGCCTTCACCGCCGCAAAGCGCAGGCTGTTTATTGATATTCCCGGCAACGGCGTGATGCTTGCCGTGCCGATAAAGAGCGTCGCCGGCGGCAGAACGCTGAGCTATCTGACCGGCGGGAGCCTGAAAGGAGGCAAACCCCAGATGAATTTTGAAAATGAGCTTATAATCGTCATACTCAACGAGGGCTATTCCGACACCGTGATGGACGCGGCGCGCGCAGCCGGCGCTGGCGGCGGCACGGTGCTGCACGCCAAGGGCACCGGCAGCAGCCGGGGCGAGCAGTTTTTCAGTGTGCGCCTGGCGGATGAAAAGGATATGGTTTACATAATTTCTAACAAGGATGAGAAGGCCGCTATCATGCAGGCCATCAGTCAGCAGGCAGGCCCGTCCACTAAGGCGGGGGCTATTTGCTTCTCGCTGCCGGTGTCGGCCGTGGCGGGGCTTCGCGGGAGAGAGATTAAATACAAGCATGAGAATTGAGATGAAGAAAGCGAAAAAGGCAAAGCGCCCGGTCAAGCGCTCTGTTCTGATTGGCCTTGAAATAATAGGGCTTTTGTTCGTGCTGGGGCTGTATTTAGTGGATGTGTTTGTACTTGAAAGCGATCCGACGGACAGCCTCGGCAAGGCCTTAGCCGTTGTTCTGACGCTCTGCGCAGCGCTGTATGCCACGATAAAGGGCGGCAAAAGCTGGCGCTCCTCGGTTGAGGATGCGGTCGCCGATAAAATTCAGGGTGCGTTTTCTAACCGCCCCCGGGAGCATAAGCTCCTTGTGAGTGCGCTGGAGGACTATAACACCGACAACTACCCCGCTTTCAAGGAGAAGCTTGAAAAGCTGGAAAAAGCCGCCAACACCCCGCTTGAAAAGCGGGTGGTAAAGTATTTCATGGCAGTCTGCCTGAGGGATACCGGCAACCTTGGCGGCGCAATGCGGCTTTATCGGGAGATTCTTGCGGAGAACCCGGATTACTACCCCGCCATGAGCAACATCTCCGCCATATACTCTCAGCAGAAGAACTACCCCAAGGCAATCGAGTACGCGGAGAAGGCGCTCGTATATAACAGTGATAACCCTGTGGCATACAATAACCTCGCTTCGGCCTGCTTTCAGGTATATGACTTAAAGAAGGCGGAGGAGTATGCCAATAGAGCGGTGGAGCTTAAAAAGAACCTGCGCCAGTCCTGGGCGCTGCTTGCCATGATATACGCCATTGAGGGCGACGCGCTAAAGTCAAAAACCTGCTTTGATAAGGCGGTCATCGGCGGGCAGGACCCGGACGCGCTGCGCAGGAGCATCAAGGAGAGCAAGGAAAGGTTTGCCCTCCACGCCAAGGTTTTGGCGCGGCTTGAGGAATGGAAGGCGCTCACCGGCCGCCCCTGCATCCGCTTCACGCTCGATGGCCGCGGTGGCAAGAGCATCATCGGCGGCAAGATTGATGAGGATGCGCCCCTCTCCCCCGCTGGGCAGCCCATGCGTCTGCTGGCGGCAATCTTCTGCTCGGAGCTGCCGGAAAATGATATTTTCCCGCCCCGCGGCGTGCTGCGCTTTTACATCACGCCCGACGACACCTACGGCGCGGATTTTGACGCGCTGAATGTGCAGAAAAACTTCCGCGTGCTGTTTGATTTGGATGAGGACAGGTTCTTCACCTCCACGCACTTTGCGCCGGAGGATGACAACTTCCCTGTTTATGGTGCCTTCCGGCCCAGCTTCAGCTTGGATACCGAGGCCATGACAGTGTGCGACTATATGTTCCACAGCACCGCGGAGGAGGCCATAAATACAAGCGTGGAGCAGGGGCTGAGCAAGGACGACTATTACGATGAGGATTTCACTGCCCTTATCGGCGGCGAGGGGCATAAGCTCGGCGGCTACCCGATGTTCACTCAGTATGACCCCCGCGAGGACAGCCGCTACATGAAATACGACTGCCTGCTGCTGCAAATTGACACTGATTATAACGAGGGCGAGAACAAGACCATGTTCGGCGATGCCGGCGTGTGCAATTTCTTCATTCCCCGGGAAAAACTCAAAGCGCAGGACTTTTCCGACATCCTATATACCTGGGACTGCTACTGAGGAGGTGCGCGCGTGTCAATAGATATAACAATTAAGCAAAAAGGCCTTTCAAAAAAGGATTTGACCATGAGCGTGCTGCTCGGCGGCAGCCTGAGCTATGGAAGCCCTGACGGGCCGCGCCTCAAGCCCGATGTTATCGAGGGTGAGGAGTTCATCATCTATGACAAAAGCCGCATCAGTCGGGGCATTTCCGTTCAGTATGACCTGAAAAAGCACCGGCAGATTCAGTTGCGGCTTCTAAACCCCACCTCCGCGCAGGAGATACACGCGCTCTATCAGTGCGTCGGGCGCATTGTGAACTTCTGGAGCTGCACGCTTGAGGTGGACGGGACAAAGACCTCCTCCGCCGATTTTCAGCGCGGACTGTCCGGTATGCTCAGCATGAACGAGCGCTTTTTGCAGATGAGCGTTGACAAAATTCTCAGCGGCGAGACGCAGTATATGGACTTTTTCTCTGCCATGTTCCCGCTCACCATGGGGCACGAGGAGGCTGAGCGCTTTAAAGATGGCGGCGTGCCTGCCTTCACGGATTGGATGCACGAAAGGCAGTCGATAGACGCGTATTACGCCCAGCCGAGCTTTTTCCGCATGGACGAGGGCATCATGGGGCGTTACGCCATCACTGAGGACACGCCCGGCATTTTCCCCGACAAGGGGCGCGTCCCCTTTGGCACGACCGACCGCGAAACCGGCAAGGCGCTCGAGTGCGACAGCTTTGAGATGCATTTTTTCTCGCCCCGGCTCAACCGTTTTCTCGGCAAAATGCCATATGATGAATTTTTCGCCCTTCTCGCGCCCGGCAAGCGCAGCCGCTTTGACGCGGCGCACAGCCTGATAAAGCCTCTCTCCACCGATGAGATGGAGGGAATGCTGAAAAAATACGAAGAGCTATTCCCGGAGGTAGAATTATGACACGCAAGGAATATAAGCGCCTTTGCAAGCAGGGCAAAACAAAGAGCTACCGTCTGCGCCTTGCGGGGACAATTTTGGCCGCTCTCGGCGCGGCGGTGGTGATTATCGGCTATCTTTTGGTTGACACAAGGCTTGATTTTTCTGTCATACTGCTGATTTACGCCCTCGGCTTCGCGCTGGCGCTGGCAGGCGTGATTGTGGATTCCATCGGTGAATATCTGACCAACAGGGGCTACTTTGCGTACTTAAACGGCAATATGGCCGAGGCCTTCAAGGACGCGCGCGGCAGCTATATCCTCGAAAACCAGAACGGCAAGCTCCACAGCTTCAGCGATGCGGACATCACGAACTACCTTGAGGAGATGTTCATAAACCCCGAGCAGTTTGTCACTCTCAGCGCGCCGAAGCCGCAGAACGGCCTGCGCTTTATTCAGGCGGCCATGACCGGGGACGATGTTGAATTGCAGCTCGGCCTTGACACGGGCGGGGCAAAGCTCGTCTACAAGCTCTGCACACGTTCCGAGTGCAAAAAGGCGTTTCTCTATTTCTTTGAGGGGCGATTCAAGCCGGATTTAGGCGAATACCAGCCGGTTGAATTTCAATAAAAGTGCAAAAAAGCAAGGCAAGCGACGCTTGCCTTGCTTTTTTATGTAGTCTCTTACTTGAGTGCCTCGGCGGTGGCGACGGCAACAGCGACGGTTGCGCCGACCATGGGGTTGTTGCCCATGCCGAGGAAGCCCATCATCTCAACGTGCGCGGGCACGGAGGAGGAGCCGGCAAACTGAGCGTCAGAGTGCATACGGCCCATGGTATCGGTCATGCCGTAGGAGGCGGGGCCGGCAGCCATGTTGTCCGGGTGCAGGGTGCGCCCCGTGCCGCCGCCGGAGGCGACGGAGAAATACTTCTTGCCCTGCTCGATGCACTCCTTCTTATAAGTGCCGGCAACGGGGTGCTGGAAGCGGGTGGGGTTGGTGGAGTTACCGGTGATGGAGACATCCACGCCCTCAAAGTGCATGATGGCAACACCCTCGCGCACATCGTCGCAGCCGTAGCAGCGGACATTGGCGCGCTCACCCTCGGAGTAAGGAATCTCGCGGACTATCTTCAGCTCGCCGGTGAAATAGTCAAATTGGGTCTGAACATAGGTGAAGCCGTTGATGCGGGAGATTATCTGGGCGGCGTCCTTGCCAAGACCGTTGAGGATAACGCGCAGGGGCTCCTTGCGGGCCTTATTTGCGTTCTTGACAATGCCGATGGCGCCCTCTGCGGCGGCGAAGGACTCGTGCCCGGCGAGGAAGGCGAAGCACTTGGTGTCATCGCTCAGGAGCATTGCGCCGAGGTTGCCGTGGCCAAGACCAACCTTGCGATCCTCAGCGACGGAGCCGTCAAGGCAGAAGCTCTGAAGGCCAACGCCTATCATCTTGGCTGCCTCGGCGGCGCTCTTCACGCCGGACTTGATGGCGATAGCCGCGCCCACGCAGTATGCCCAGCAGACGTTCTCAAAGCAGATGGGCTGGATGGATTTGGCAATCTCATAGGGGTCAAAGCCCTTGGACTGGCAGAGCTCTCTGCACTGCTCCACGGACTCAAGACCGTACTGGGCGAGGACGGCGTTGATCTTGCCGATTCTTCTCTCGTAGTTTTCAAACAAAGCCATTATTCTGTCCTCCCTCTATTATTCCTGACGCGGGTCTATGTACTTCGCGGCGTTGTCAAACTGGCCATAGTGGCCGGTGGCCTTCTGCATGGCGGTGGCGGCATCGTCGCCCTTCTTGATGAAGTCCATCATCTTGCCGAGGCTGACAAACTCGTAGCCGATGATCTCGTTGTCTTTATTGAGAGCCTGCTTTGTGACATAGCCCTCGGTAAGCTCGAGATAGCGGGGGCCCTTCTCCTTGGTGGCAAACATGGTGCCTATCTGGGAGCGCAGACCCTTGCCGAGGTCCTCGAGGGAGGCGCCAACAGCAAGACCGTCCTCAGAGAAGGCGGACTGGGAGCGGCCGTAGACGATCTGGAGGAACAGCTCACGCATGGCGGTGTTTATAGCGTCGCACACGAGGTCGGTGTTGAGAGCCTCAAGAATGGTCTTGCCTATAAGAATCTCAGAGGCCATGGCGGCGGAGTGGGTCATGCCGGAGCAGCCCAGAGTCTCGACCAGCGCTTCCTCGATGATGCCGTTTTTGATGTTCAGGGTCAGCTTGCAGGCGCCCTGCTGAGGGGCACACCAGCCGATACCGTGAGTGAAGCCGGAGATATCGGAAATCTCCTTGGCCTGGACCCACTTGCCCTCCTCGGGGATGGGGGCGGGGCCGTGGTACGCGCCCTTGGCAACAGGGCACATATGCTGTACTTCAGTAGTATAAATCATAGCAATTTCCCTTCTATACTAATTATTTGGTTACTTTATAAGGTTTTCACCGGTCATTTCGGCGGGCTGGGGCAGCTCCATAAGTTGGAGGATAGTCGGCGCGATGTCGGCAAGCTTGCCCTCTTTAAGCTCCACGCCCGCTTTGCACACGGCAAAGGGCACGGGGTTTGTGGTGTGGGCGGTGTTGACCTTGCCCGCATCGTCAAACATGCAGTCGGCATTGCCGTGGTCGGCGGTGACAAGCAGGGTCAGGTCATCGTGCTTTTTGCACTCGGCGGCAATCCTGCCCATGCACTTATCCACAGTCTCAACCGCGGTGACAGCGGCCTGCATAACGCCGGTGTGACCGACCATGTCGCAGTTTGCGAAGTTGCAGACGATAAGGTCGTACTGCTCGGAGGCAATAGCCTCAACGCACTTGTCGCAGACCTTTTCCGCACTCATCTGGGGCACGAGGTCATAGGTCGCAAACTCCTTGGGAGAGGGCACAAGGCAGCGCTCCTCGCCGGGAGCCTGCTTCTCAACGCCGCCGTTGAAGAAGAAGGTCACATGGGCGTATTTCTCGGTCTCCGCCACGCGGAACTGCTTGAGGCCATGGCTGCTCACATAGTCGCCCAGAGTGTTCTCAATAAGCTCAGGCGGGTAGGCAATGGGCAGGGGCAGCGCCTCGTCATACTGTGCGGTGCAGACATAGGAGAGCGGATAGACCTCTTTTTTGCGCTTGAAGCCGTCAAAATCCGGGAGGTTTAATGCCCAGGTCATTTCACGCGCGCGGTCGGGGCGGAAGTTCATGAAGATGACGCTGTCGCCCTTGTCGATAACACCCTCGGGGCAGACGATGACGGGCTTTACAAATTCATCCGTCACATCGTTCTGGTAGCTCGCCTCAACCGCATGCACGGGGTCAGAATCCACAGCGCCTTCGCCGCAGACGATAGCGTTGTAGCCCTCCTCCACACGCTCCCAGCGCTTATCTCTGTCCATGCCGTAAAAGCGGCCCTGAATGGTGGCTATCCTGGCGTTGCCAAGCTCCAAGCACTTATCCTGAAGCTGCTTTACGAAGCCCGCGCCGCTCTTGGGCGGCACGTCGCGCCCGTCAAGGAAACAGTGAACATAGACCTGCTCCACTCCCCTGCTCTTGGCCATGTCGAGGATGCCGAAGATATGGCTCAGGTGGCTGTGAACGCCGCCGGTGGAGAGAAGGCCCATGATGTGCAGCTTCTTGTTATTGAGCTTTGCATCCTCCATGGCCTTGATATACACGGGGTTTTTGAAAAACTTGCCGTTTTCTATCTCCTGGCTCATCTTGGGCAGGATCTGGAACACCACGCGGCCCGCGCCGATGTTGGTGTGCCCCACCTCGGAGTTGCCCATCTGGCCCTCAGGCAGGCCGACATCCAGCCCGGAAGCCGAAAGCTTCGTGCAGGGGTTGGAGGAAAAGAGCGCGTCAAGATTTGGGGTCTTTGCCTGCGCAATGGCATTGCCGGCGCTGGCCGGGGCAAGGCCGTAGCCGTCAAGAATAATTAGAACAGCTTTTTTGCTCATATGCCGCAAATCCCCTTTTAATCAGTCCTGATCGGTGGCCGCGATGATCTTGGCAAAGTCAGCGGGCTTGAGGGAAGCGCCGCCGATGAGGCCGCCGTCAATGTCTGGCATGGCAAGCAGCTCCTGAGCGTTGCCAGCGTTCATGCTGCCACCGTAGAGAATGGTGACGGCACGGGCGGGGCGGGCGCCGTAAATCTTGCGGATGACGCCGCGGATGCTCTCGCAGACCTCCTGAGCCTGCTGGGCAGTGGCGGTCTTGCCGGTGCCGATGGCCCAGATGGGCTCATAGGCGATGATGCAGCGGCGCAGCTTGGTAGCGTCGATACCGCTGAGGGCGGCCTTGACCTGATAGGCGACATACTCCATGGTCAGATCCATCTCGCGCTGCTCAAGGCTCTCGCCCACGCAGATAATGGGGGTGATGCCCTTTTCAATGAGGGCCTTGGCCTTCTCGTTGACGAGAAAATCGCTCTCGCCATGGTACTGGCGGCGCTCAGAGTGGCCGACGATGCAGTACTTCACACCGGCGTCTGCAAGCTGGCTTGCGGAAATCTCGCCGGTGTACGCGCCCTTTTCATACTTGGACACGTCCTGCGCACCGACGCCTATCTTGCAGTCCTTGCCGGCCTTGAGCAGGGCGGGGATGATGACCGCGGGGGCGCAGAGGCAGACATCACAGGCGCGGTTTTTGGGCATTTCTGCCTTCAGCTCCTCGGTGAAGGCCTTGACGCCGGAGGGGAGCATGTTCATCTTCCAGTTGCCGGCGATAACGGTTTTACGGTACTTTCTGTTCATTCCTATTCTCCTATCTGTTACTTATTGAGCAGGCACGCGACACCCGGAAGCTCCTTGCCCTCAAGGAACTCAAGGGATGCGCCGCCGCCGGTGGAAATGTGGCTGATCTTATCGGCAAAGCCGAGCTTCTCAACAGCGGAGGCGGAGTCGCCGCCGCCGACAATGGTGACAGCGCCGGACTCGGCCAGAGCCTTGGCCATGGCCTTGGTGCCGCCGGCAAACTTATCAAACTCGAAAACGCCCATAGGCCCGTTCCAGACGATGGTGCCCGCGCCCTTGACGGCGGCGGCAAACAGCTCGGCGGTCTTGGGGCCGATGTCCATGCCCATGAGATTCTCGGGGATGTTGCCCTCGCAGAGGACAGGCTCGGCGTCAGCGGAGAACTCTGCCGCGCAGAGGTTATCCACAGGCAGCAGGAACTTCACGCCTCTGGCCTCGGCCTTGGCTATCATGTCCTTGGCGTAGTCGATTCTGTCAGCCTCGAGCAGAGAGGTGCCTATCTCATAGCCCTGAGCCTTCTTGAAGGTGTAGGCCATGCCGCCGCCGATGATGATGGTGTCGGCCTTCTCGAGGAGGTTGTTGATAACATTTATCTTGTCGCTGACCTTAGCGCCGCCGAGAACCGCGACGAAGGGGCGCTTGGGGTCGTCAAGAGCCTTGCCCATGACGGACAGCTCCTTGTCGACAAGCAGACCGGAGTAAGCGGGCAGGAACGCGGCAACACCGGCAGTGGAGGCGTGCGCTCTGTGCACGGTGCCGAAAGCGTCGGACACGAAAACATCAGCCATGGAGGCAAGCTCCTTGGCAAAGTCCTCGCCGTTTTTCTCCTCGCGGATGTCAAAACGGAGATTTTCAAGCAGCATGATCTGGCCGGGCTTGAGCGCGGCGGCCTTGGCCTTAGCGTCCTCGCCGATAATGTCCTTGGCGAAGATAACATCCATGCCCAGCAGCTCAGACAGGCGCTTCGCGACGGGGGCCAGAGTCAGAGACTCCTTCCACTCGCCCTTGGGCTTGCCCAGGTGAGAGCAGGCAATGACGGCAGCGCCATTATCAAGAAGATACTTAATGGTGGGGATCGCGGCGACTATACGCTTGTCGCTGGTGATCGCACCGGTCGCCTTATCCTGGGGGACGTTAAAGTCGCAGCGGAGAAGGACTTTCTTGCCTTTGAGATCCACATCGTAGACGGTCTTTTTGCTGTAATTCATTGTATATCCTCCTAAAATGGAAATCACGGAATTTTCGGTTCAGCCATAGAACCGACATTTAACAGCCCCGGAAAACCCTGCTGGCGCAGCGCCTCATACGCGAGCACCGCCACGGAGTTTGAGAGGTTGAGGCTTCGCGCCTCGTTTATCATGGGGATGCGGATACATCTGTCACGATATTTCTCCCGCAGCCACTCGGGCAGCCCCGCCGTCTCCTTGCCGAACATCAGCGCGACATCCGCGCCGAAGTCCGCCTCATGATAGGCTCTTGGGGCCTTCGTGGTCGCCAGATACAGGTTATTATCCCCGTTTTTGGAAAAGTACTCATCAAGATTTTCGTACACCGAGATATCCACTAAATACCAGTAATCCAGGCCACAGCGCTTGACAGCTTTATCCGAAATGTCAAAGCCCAGCGGCTTTATCAGATGCAGCCTTGCGCCCGTGCAGGCGCAGGTGCGCGCGATGGCCCCGGTATTATGCGGTATCTCCGGTTCAACAAGGACAATATCCAGCATTTCTTCCTCCATGTATCGGCAGTATTTTCCTTGACCGCATAACATTTTAGCACAAAAAACGGAAATTTCATGCACTTTTTGATGATTTTCGCAATTTCTTGCATAATAGACAAAATAGGGTTATAATCATGCGTGGAAGAGGGGCTTTTCTTGGCATTTTGCATATGCCAATTTATTATCAAAGGGTAGATTTACTATGGAATATTATTGTTTTGACTGTCCCCGGCGCTGCGGGGCGAAAAGGAGCGAAACCGAGCGCGGCGGCTTCTGTGGGGCGGGTGCCCTGCCGAGGGTGTCGCGCGCGGCGCCGCACTACGGCGAGGAGCCCTGCATAAGCGGCACGCGCGGCTCGGGCGCTATCTTTTTCACAGGCTG
>URPA01000022.1 GCA_900549545.1 uncultured Eubacteriales bacterium | reverse complement strand
CGGCACCCCTCCCGTCAGATACCTACCCTGTGTAGTCCCTTGTAAACTGTACTTTATCTTTGCATCAATAATTACGCCATTGTTTTGGGAATAGTGCTTATCTTTGCGTCAATTGTCAGTGTCATTGCCGGGCGCTTTATTGACAGAATAGGCAAGCTCCGCTTTACCGTGCCCGCCGCGATAATTATGTTTGCGGGGCTTATAGGGATGTTCTTTGCACGCGGGACAGTTCCCGTGATAATTGCGGGCTCAGTTATGATGAGCGGGTATATGATGCTCACCGCCGCGCTCGGCGCCAATATCCGCGACAACACGCCGAAGGATAAGGTCGGGATGTTTCAGGGCGTGCGCATGCTCTACACGGTCTTTTTCCCGATGATTCTTGGCCCGAACATCGGCGCGCTCGTCATTATGAACAGCCCCAGCACCTACGTTGAGCTTGGGCAGGTGAAATCCGTCCCCACACCGGGCATTTTCCTCGCCGCGGCGGTGGTTTTGCTGTTTACGGCGATACCGCTTGCTCTGCTGAAGAGAGAAAGCAAGAAAAAGTAACATAATTTTGTTTACATAATATAAGGAGAAGATATGGAGCGTAGAATACTTTTTGTGGCGTCAAGCTTTTCCCATATAAGAAATTTCCACCTGCCGTACATCAACGCCTTCAATGAGCGGGGATTTAAGGTGGACGTTGCCTGCGGTGGGGAGGAAATGTATATCCCGGGGGCTGACAGGATTATTAGGCTGCCATTTGAAAAGAGCATGAGCTCGCCCAAAAATTTCCGCGCGGCGAAGATTCTCCGCGCGCTGATGCCAGAGTATGAGCTTTTGAGCCTGCACACATCCCTGGCGGCCTTCTTTGCGCGCTTTGCGGCATTGGGGCTTAGAAAGCGGCCCCTTATCTGCAACATCGCCCATGGCTATCTTTTCGATTCTGACAGCTCAATCTCAAAGCGGGCGGTCCTTTCTGCGGCGGAAAAGCTCACCGCACCGGTGACGGATTTGCTGCTGACAATGAACCAATGGGACTATGAATACGCCGTATCACATCGCCTTGGAAAACGTATAGCTAACATCCCCGGTATGGGCGTTGACTACTCTAAGGCAGCTTATACTTCTGAGCAGGCCGAAGAGTTCAGACACTCCCAGGGGCTTGAAGGCAGATTCGTAATGACATATGCCGCTGAGTTTTCCGCCCGGAAGAGCCAGCGGGTGCTTATTGAGGCCATGCCGTTGCTGCCGGATAAGGCTGTGCTTGCCCTGCCCGGGCGCGGCGCGCTGCGCGATGAGTGCATGGCTCTCGCTCAAAAGCTTTGTGTTGGTGACAGGGTGCTTTTCCCGGGGCAGGTGGACAACGTGCCCCTGTGGTATCTTGCCTCGGATGCCGCTGTGTCGTCAAGCCGCTCTGAGGGCCTGCCGTTTAATATAATGGAGGCAATGCACGCGGCACTGCCGGTGGTCGCTTCCAATGTAAAGGGGCACACGGACCTTTTGGATAACGGCTGCGGCATGCTCTATCCCTATGGCGACAGTGCGGCTTTTGCAGATGCTGTAAAAAAGCTTATGGCAGACGGAGAGCTTTGCCGCCATTTGGGTGAGAGCGCCAGAGCCGAGGCGGAGCAGTACGGGCTCAAAAAAGTGCTGCCTGTGGTTATGGGAAAGTTTGACGAACTGCTGGAGATTCCTTGACAGTTTTAAGACAGTGTTATATAATATACAAAATTATGCGCTGTTTTTGCTTTAGCGAAAAAAAGAAGGTTGTTTTGATTAATGATTCGTGAAAATCAAAAACTTATAAACTGGCTGAATGTTTTAGCTGACGCGCTGCTGCTCTTTCTGTCATTCCCGCTCGGCTTTCATCTGCGTTTTCTCATGCCGGGCATGGCCTCTGTGCCGCTCAGCTCGTATCTGATAAGCGGGCTTATCGCAACACTGGTGGAGCTGCTCGGCTACTGGCTTATGGGAATATACGACTCCGGCCGAAAGAAGAAAAACAGGCAGATCATATGGCGGATAGTGTATGTAAACTTCTTCATGATCGCCATTTTGTTCATGTCGCTCTACATCACCAAGGACGTCAATTACTCCCGCGGAGCCCTGTTTATTACATTCGCACTTGAAAATATCTTTGTCATCTCAAAGCACACTATTGCCCGCCGCCTGCTCAGAAAGCTGCGCAGAAAGGGATATAACCAAAAATTCATTGTTTTTGTTGGCAACAGCCCCATGGTGGCAAGCTGTGTCAATGAGCTTGCCAATTCGCCGGAGCTTGGCTATTCGGTGATCGGCTATGTAGCCGACAGCGGCGAGGCTGCGGGTATTACCCGCCTCGGCCGCCTCGATGAGCTGGAAAAGGTGCTGGAAAAATACGCACCCGATGAGGTTATATCAGCCCTGAACTGGGATGAGTATTCCCATATGGAGCAGATCATCAATGCCTGTGAAGCCACCGGAACGAGGCTGTATCTCGTCCCATATTACGCGCAGTGGTTCCCAGCGCGGCCTTATGTCGATTCGCTCAACGGAATCCCGCTCCTGGGTCTGCGCCGGGTGCCGCTGGACAATATGGCAAACGCTCTGCTCAAGCGGGCGATGGATGTTTTAGTATCGCTTTTGCTGATTATCTTCACCTCGCCGATTATGCTTGTGGCTGCCATTGGCGTTAAGCTATCCTCTCCCGGCCCCATTATCTTCAAGCAGGAGAGAGTGGGTCTTGAAAAGAAGAATTTTTATATGTACAAATTTCGCTCCATGCGCGTAAACGCCGAGGAAAAGACCGGCTGGAGCAAGAACAGCGACCCACGCAAGACGCGCTTCGGCTCGTTTATCAGAAAGTACTCCATTGATGAGCTGCCTCAGCTTTTCAATGTCCTCAAGGGAGACATGAGCCTTGTTGGCCCCAGACCTGAGGTGCCGTTTTATGTGGAGCGCTTTCGCCGCGAGATCCCGAGATACATGGTCAAGCACCAGGTGCGCCCGGGTATGACCGGCTGGGCCCAAATACACGGCCTGCGCGGGGACACTTCTATTGAAAAGCGCATTGAGTATGATATATACTACATAGAGCATTGGAGCCTGCTGCTCGATTTTAAGATCCTGCTCAGGACGGTGCACCATGTCCGCAATGAAGAGGTCATTGTAAAATAGAACAGGTCAAACGCAGATGGACAATTTTCGTGAGATTTTTGAAAGAGCACCCGAGTATCTTTTTGCCGCGCCCGGGCGGACGGAGCTTGGGGGCAACCATACCGACCACCAGCGGGGCAAAGCGCTGGCCGCGGCGGTGTCTCTGTGCTGTCAGGCGGAGGCAGCGGAAAACGGCAGGGAGGAAATCCGCGTTTTCTCGGAGGGCTTCGGCGGCTGTTCGATTCCATTGGGCGAACTGCTGCCCAGCAAAGAGGAACGAAGCACCAGCGCCGCTTTGATAAGGGGCGTCGCGGCCGGGTTTCAAAGGCGGGGTATCGAGCTTAAAGGCTTTGACGCTTATGTCCGCTCGGGTGTACGCTCCGGCAGCGGGCTTTCATCATCCGCCGCTTTTGAAATGCTTATTGCCTCGGCACTGAATCATATCTGCCGGGCGGGGCTTTCGGCGCTTGAGCTGGCGCAGATAGGCAGAGAGGCGGAAAATGAGTTTTTCGGCAAGCCCTGCGGGCTTATGGACCAGCTTTCAAGCGCTGCCGGCGGCATAGTCAGCATGGATTTTGCAGACCCCGACAAACCCCAGATTGAAAAAATCGATTTTGACTTTTCAAAGCACGGCTATGCTCTCTGCATAGTTCACAGCGGGGCAGACCATGCAGGGCTTACGGAGCAGTATGCCGCAGTCACGGCTGAGCTCTCCGCGCTCTGCGCCGTGTTCGGAAAAAAGCAGCTGCGCGATGTGCCTGAGACAGAGTTTTATGCGGCGCTGCCCAAGCTCCGCCGCGCGGCAGGGGACAGGGCTGTTTTGCGCGCAATGCACGTGTATGATGAAAACCGGCGGGTCACTGCCCAAACCAATGCCCTGCGCCGTGGAGATATTAAAAGTTTTCTGGAGCTTGTGCGCCGCTCGGGGGACTCCTCGTGGGAGCTGCTGCAAAATGTTATCCCACAGGGGGCAGATGCCCGGCAGGAGCTGGCTTTCGCGATAGCTCTCTGCCGCAATGCCCTTGGCGATATGGGTGCCTGCCGTGTGCATGGCGGCGGCTTTGCGGGGACGGTTCAGGCCTTTATGCCGCAGGAATTTGTGCCTGAATTTCGGCGAATAGTTGAAAAGAATCTTGGCAGCGGAAGCTGCACTATGATTGAAATCAGACGGGAAGGGGCGGGCCTTGCAGGGCTCTGCCGCTGACCGCCGCACCGTGAACTATCTCACGGCTTATATGAGGAGTGGTCTTATTAACGCTCATAATTCAAATCTTAAAGTTTTGATTGCCGCCGACTCGGCTGATGACAGAGAGACTTTGTTTGATATACTCGGTCTCTGCTTTGAGCTTGAAAGCGCTGCCAGCGGCGCGGAAGCCCTTGCCGCGCTCGAAAACGGGCAGGGCGGCTTTGGCCTGATGCTGCTCGCCTCATCCCTGCCAAGCGACGGCGGGCCGGATGTGCTTGAGCTTTTCAAAAAAGTAAAGGAAAAGGCGGATATCCCTGTGCTGCTTGCCGTTTCAGCGGAGGATGGGGAGATTATTGATATAGCCTGTGCGGAGGGGGTCACGGATTTTATTCTGCGCCCGTTTGTACCGGCAATCGTGCGGCGCAGAGTTGAAAACGCGCTGCTGCTCCACTCGAGACAGATGCAGAGCTGCGAGATGGCGGATATCATCAGCAAAGAAAAGGAGAAGGATAAATTATTCTCCACGCTCTTCCGTGAAATAGAGTTTGAGTATTCTGGAGAGACAAGAACACTCAAATTGTCAGAATACGGCGCAAATTATTTGAATATGCCGAGAAGCATTTCAAAACCTCAAAAGAACCCTGCCGTGCGCTCGGCAATCAGTAAAGAGGAACTTGACAGAATAGTCGAGAGCTTTGAAAAGACGACTCCTGATAACCCTATCGTCAATATTCAGTGCCGTATAAAAACCGGCGGCCAGCTGCGCTGGTACAGGCTTGTCGCACAGGCCTCCTGGAAGAATTCCGGGACAGGTGCGCTGCGCAGTATTGTTGGCAAGACCATTGATATAAACGATTTTCTGGAGAAGCAGCAGGAGCTTGAGGATTTGGCCACCAGAGATACGCTTACGGGGCTTTTCAACAGGGAGAGCGCCAGAAAGCAGATTATCAGCCGCATGAATAGCGCTCCGGGAGCAAAATTTGCTCTTGTTATGCTTGATATCGACTATTTTAAGGAAGCCAACGACACCTTCGGCCACAGCTTTGGCGATGAGACGCTTATTCATCTTGCAAAAAAGCTCACAAGCTCCATCCGCACCGGGGACATCGCCGCGCGTATAGGCGGGGATGAATTTCTGATTTTCATGCAGTACAAGGCGGAGCTTGAGCCTGTCATAAAGCGTATTTACAATTCGCTTGTGGGGCGGCTTGAGCAGTTTGAGCTTTCAATCAGCATGGGTGTTGCAGAGTCTGAAAAGGTCGGCGAGAACTATGAGCAGCTGCTCGAGTGCGCGGATAAAGCGCTCTACTCAGTAAAGCGCAGCGGCAAGAAAAATTACAGATTCTATGACGACAGCATGGTGGATGCCTTTTCTGCCAGAACACCGATTGACAACAACCGGATTTGATGATTGAACAGGGCGGATTTCTTGGTGAAAAAAGCTAAAATCCGCCTCGGGTTTTTATTGGAAATCAATAAAAATTTGTGTGTACAACACTAATTATTGACAGTGCAGCCCATTATGTGGTAGTATCCACGTGAAATGATGACGGGCAGTATTCTGGCCCGGGTAAGCGTGAGGGTTAATACAGAGTGCCTTCTGAGAAAAAAGCAACAATTTCTGATGTGGCCGCTAAAAGCGGCGTTTCCAAAACAACGGTTTCGCGTTTTCTTAACGGGAAATATGATAACATATCCATCGCCACGAGGCAGCGCATAAAAGCGGTGATTGAAGAGCTCGATTACAGTCCTAACCGCACGGCCCAGCGCCTCAAAGCAAGCCGCGCAATGCTTGTCGGCTGCGTTATAGGCGATATTAGCAGCCCCTTTTCCGCGGTGCTGCTGAAGGGTATTATGGGTGCATGTGAGGCGGCGGGCTATCAGGTTCTTTTCGCCGATTGTAATGATGACCCCGAAAAAGAGCGCATGGCGATAAAAAGCTTTGTCGACAACAGGGTGGACGGGCTTATAGTCAATACCTCCGGCGGCAATGAGGAGCTGTTTCTTGAACTGAAAAAACAGGGGATTCCCGTTGTGCTGGCGGACAGAGGCCTTGTCTCGTGCAAAGAGATTGACTCGGTCACGGCGCAAAACCGCAAGGCCGCGTATGACTGCGTAAAACTCCTGAAGGAATATGGCTACGAGAGAGTTGGCTTCTTCACGGAGGGCAATAAGCAGATTACTCCCCGTATTCTCCGATACGCGGGGTACTGTGACGCAATGAATGATTTCTACCCCGGTGTGCCGGTTGAGCAGTATGTTTTTGATAAAACCGACGAGGAGAGCTGCCGCAGGCAGATTGAGGCTTTTCGTCAGGCCCACCCGGGTGAGCGCATCGCGATACTCACCGTAAACGGTGTTACGACTCAGCGCGTCATGCTTGCGCTTAATTCCCTCGGCTATGGCTTCAGCAGCTTTTTCGGCCTGTGCGGTTTTGATGACTGGAGCTGGATTCAGCTGCACCCCTCCGGTATTACATGCGTCTCCATGCCGACAAGACAGCTGGGCGAGGATTCAGCTAAGCTCCTGATTGAAAGAATGACAGGCAGCAGGGGAGAGGATGCGCCTCCTGTTCAGATAGAGCTTCCCTCTGTAATCATCGTCCGCGGTTCAACGATAAAGTCCGATTAAAATTTTCAGGGCAATAAATTGCCCATGTTTTATTGAAACTTTGTTTACCGGTTTCCGAAACCGATAAACATCCATCCCGAAAACGGGTAAATTCAAAAATGATAAAAGCTAAGGGCAGTTTTGCCCCAGTTTTTATACAAATTTCGTTTACCGGTTTCCGAAACCGATAAACAAAAAATTACCCACGAAATAAATTTTTTAAGAGCTCGGGCTCTTAATCATGTCTGCAAGTGCAGACATGATAAGCCGTTAACCCGGCAGCTGCGTTTTATTCACACCTCCCGAAATCCGATCCCGTATGGAGGAGAACAATATGTTTTGTCCGGCAAAATGCCGTTGACAATAAAATTTTAAGGAGGACTTAAAAAATGAAAGTAAGCAAACTTCTCGCACTGCTTCTTGCCGTTGTCATGGTGTTCGCACTGTGCGCCTGCGGCCAGACTGCAGCCCCCGCCGCTTCCGAGGCTCCCGCTGAGGCTCCTGCTGAGGCACCTGCCGAGGGCGAAACCCCCGCAGACACCATCGTTCTCAAGTGCGCCTTCAACCAGACCATCACCAACCCTGAGGCCCAGACTCTTCAGTGGATCGGTGAGCAGCTGCTCGAGGCCACCGATGGCCGTTACACCATCGAGGTTTATCCCGATGCTCAGCTCGGTGACCAGGCTCAGACTCTTGAGCAGGTCGTCATGGGTACTCTGGACATGGCTCTCGTTGCTAACTCCATCGTTGAGACCTACTGCCCCGACTTCGCCATCCTTGGCACTCCCTATGTTTACGACAGCATCGAGCACCAGCAGAAGGTGTTCGAGTCCGGCAAGCTGACTGACCTCTACGCTGAGACCGAGGCTCAGGGCTTCACCATTCTCTCCAACTACTCCCTCGGCGCCCGCAACCTCTACACCCGCGACAAGGCTGTTGTCACTCCTGCTGACTGCGCCGGCATGAAGATCCGCGTCATGGGTTCTGACACCTGCATCAAGATGATGAACTGCATGACTGGCGGCACTGACGGTGTTGCCATGGCTCAGGGCGATGTTTACTCCGCCATCCAGACCGGTACTCTCGACGGTGCTGAGAACAACATCATCACCTATGTTGACCTCTTCCAGTACGAAGTTGCTCCTTACTACAACCTCACCGGCCATCTGATGATCCCCGATGAGCTGTGCATTGCCAACGATGTTCTCGCCGCTATGTCTGAGGAAGACCAGGCTGCCCTGAAGGATATCTGCAACCAGTCCATCGCTTATATGTTCAACCTCTGCGCTGAGCTGCGCGCCGACTACGAGGCAAAGGCCATCGAGAACGGCGTCACCATCACCGAGGCCGATGTCCCCGCTTTCCAGGAGGCCTGCGCTTCCCTGATCGACGATGTTGCCAACCGCAACGACATGACCAAGGCTGTCTACGACATCATAGTTTCCGAGCGCTAATCCAATTCCATCAAGGCTAATAGTGGCCCACGGCATTGCTGTGGGCCACTTCTGCTAAAAGAGTAAACGCTGATTAAATCGCCGTTTACAAAAAGAGAGGACTAAATCCACTTTAACACAAAAGGAGGTTTCTCCGTGGCTGGTCTTACTAAAGTCAAAAATGTGATCGATAAAATTTTTGAGATCATAAGCACGATCATCCTCTGCGTTATGACTATTCTGGTCGTGTATCAGGTCGTCACCCGTTATGTTTTCAACGCCCCCAGCGCATTTTCCGAAATCACCTCACAGTATCTTTTCGTTTGGATGATAATGTTTGGCAGCGCTTATGTCTATGGCAGCCGTGAGCATCTGACCATTGACATAATCAAAGATAAATTCTCCCCCAAGACTTACATGATCGTTGAGATAATCACCAATGTGGCGCTTTTTGCGTTTATCGCTGTTGTCTGCGTTTACGGCGGATACCTTTACACCATGAAGAGCGCGCCCCAGGTCGACCCGCAGCTTGGAATTTCCAAGTCGATCCTCTATTGCTCACTTCCCATCACTGGCATTGTGACGCTGTTCTATGCAGTTTATAACTGCTTCAAATGCGTTGACAACTATAAGATAGGCAAACGCACCCATGGAGACGAGCTCTCCGGAACCGCATGATGGGAGGTAAGTGAATAATGACTACTACTGCTCTTGCGGGCGTTGTGATGGTCGTCCTTATATTTGTGACCCTGGCGGTCGGCTTTCCTATCGGTCTTAGCATAGGTATCGGCTCTGCCGCCGCCGTGTTCATCATCATGCCCAACTCCGGCTCTATGATGGTTGCCGCTCAGAAGATGTTCCAGAGCGTCAACTCCTTCTCGCTGCTGGCTATCCCGTTCTTTGTATTGGCGGGTAACCTGATGAACAGCGGCGGAATCGCCCGGCGCCTTGTGGGCTGCGCACAGCTGGTTGCGCATAGGCTCCCCGGTTCCCTTGCCCAGACCAATATCGTCGCCAATATGCTCTTCGGCGCAATGTCCGGCTCGGGCGTTGCGGCTGCTGTCGCAATGGGCGGCATCCTTGGGCCTCTTGAGAAGGAAGAGGGCTATTCTGATGAATACATAGCCGTCTGCAACATCGCCTCCGGCCCGACCGGCATGATGATCCCCCCCAGCAACATCATGATCGTCTACTCCACGGTCGCCGGTTCTGTCTCCATCGCGGCGCTGTTCATGGCGGGTTATGTTCCCGGTATCCTCTGGGGTCTTGCCTGCATGATCGTTGCCGGCATCATGGCAAAGAGACGCGGCTATGTCTCCAAGGATCACTACACCTTCAAGTTCGTCATGAAGACCCTGTGGGACGGCATCCCCAGCCTGCTGATGATAGTTGTTGTTATCGGCGGTATTCTGGGCGGCATCTTCACCGCCACAGAAGGCTCTGCCATCGCCGTCGCCTATGCGCTCATCCTCAGCTTCATTTATAAAAACATCAAGCTCAAGGATCTGCCCGGCATCATCTTCAGCAGCGTCAAGACCACTGCCGTTATCGAGTATCTGGTCTGCGTTTCCGGTATCATGGGCTATGTCATGAGCTACACCAAGATTCCCGCTCTTGTTGCAAACGCCATCCTCGGCCTGACCAACAGCCCGGTTATCATCCTGCTGATAATGAACGTTATCCTGCTCATCATCGGCTGCTTCATGGATCCGACTCCCGCCGTGCTTATCTTCACCCCCATCTTCCTGCCCATCGTGCAGACCTGGGGCATGCACCCGGTTCACTTCGGTCTTATGATGATTATGAACCTCTGCGTCGGCACTCTGACCCCGCCCGTCGGCGCCATCCTCTTTGCCGGCTGCCGCACCCACGGCGTGAAGATAGAGCAGATCATCCGTATGCTGCTGCCGTTCTTCGCGGTCATCCTGCTTGTGCTGCTGCTCATCACCTATGTCCCGTGGCTGTCCATGTTTATCCCCAACGCCCTGGGCCTGGCCTGATTTGAGGAGGTATTTGAATGAACGCTAAAGCATTTGGTTTTGAACTTCTGCACCTTGGCATAAACTCCGCCGATGCACAGGAGGGGACTGCGACCGCCAAGCTCATGGCTGAGCTTTTCGACTTCCCCCTCCGCGAGACGGACGGCTCCTTCTTTGCCAACGAGCAGTTTGAAATTATGAAAAAGCCCTTCCGCGGTAAGCATGGCCACTTTGCCATCGGCACAAGTGACGCTCCCGGCGCGAGAAAGTGGCTTGAGAGCAAGGGCATCGAGTTTGACGAAAGCTCCGCCCAGTACGACGACAATGGAAAGCTCAAGCTGATTTACGCCAATACCGAAATCGCAGGCTTTGCTTTCCATCTGACGCAGAAAGTGTGAAAGACTATGGATATTCGTTATTCAGCTAACCCCAATGATGTCAAGCGCTACACCACCGAGGAGCTGCGTGATGAGTTTCTTATCCAGAACCTCTACCAGCCCGACACGGTGCAGGCGGTGTACTCCCATGTGGACCGCATGGTCGTGCTTGGAATCATGCCCGTGAATGAAATTGTCCCCATCGACAAGGACATTGACATCTGGGCAAACTTCGGCACGCACTATTTCCTCGAGCGCAGGGAAGCGGGCGTCTTTAACCTCGGCGGCGCAGGCTGGATTGAGGCTGACGGCACCCGTTATGAGCTCGGCTTTGAGGATTGCCTGTACATCGCCAAGGAGACGAAGAACGTCGTCTTCGGCAGCAATGACAGCGCAAACCCCGCAAGGTTCTATCTTGTCTCCGCCCCGGCGCACAAGGTCTGCAAGACCACCTTTATCTCCATTAAGGACGCCAACAAGCGCCCCTGCGGCAGCACCGAGACCGCAAACAAGCGCGTCATCAACCAGTTCATCCACCCCGATGTGCTTGAGACCTGCCAGCTCTCCATGGGCCTTACTCAGCTTGAGGAGGGGAGCGTCTGGAACAGCGTTCCGCCCCACACCCATGAGCGCAGAATGGAGATTTACACCTACTTCAACCTCCCTGAGGACGGTATTGTCCTTCATCTGATGGGCCAGTCCCAGCAGACAAGGCATATCGTCATGAAGAACTATGAGGCGGTCATCTCTCCCTCCTGGTCGCTGCACGCGGGCTGCGGCAGCTCCAACTACACCTTTATATGGGCGATGGGCGGCGAGAACCAGGCCTTTGACGACATGGACAACTTCCCCATAGACGCGCTGCGCTGAGAAATAGAAAAACACAGCTCTGATTTTTAATCAGAGCTGTGTGACCGGATTTTCAAACTATTCCCTTTATCCTCAGCATAGGCGATGGGCGAAAGATGTGCAGCAGCTTTTGAAGCTCCTCATCCTTGACCTTTTCGTGATCCTCCTTGATTATGCAGCAGTCCATCAGAAAAAGGTAAAGCACCACCTCCAAGGGGCTGCCCAAAAAGGCGGGGACATAGTCCGTGTTTATCAGGAAAAGCGACAGGGAGCTTTGCAGGAAAGGATTGAACTTTCCGTCGACCCACTTGTTGCCGTAAACAATGCGCAGCTCCGGCGGAAGGCCGGGCAGAGCGCAGGCGACAATGTTGCGTATTCCCTCATCGAGCGCCGGCTCGGGAGCATCCTTGTCATAGGTGCATATCGAGTCATGAAAGCTCAATGTGCCGCTGCGGCTGCGCTTTATGCGCTTTGGCGTGAAAATCTGCTTGCTGCGGCGGGAGACCTCCCGCTGGTACCAGTCGGCAATCTTCAGCTGGTCAAAATTAAGCTCCAGCTCGAAGCCGCCGAAGCTGTGGCGGACGGTATATACCGCGGCCTTATTCTCCGGCAGGTATGACACATCGCTTTCAAGAACACGCTTGAAGGCCGCGTCCCACTGGCGCCGGAATTCCGGGTAAAAGCTTCTTTCTCTTATGGCGCTGTCCTGATAAATTCCCTCGATGGAGCTTAAAACGCTCTGCTTATCCATGCTCTTCACCCCAAAGTTTTTTTATCATTATAAACTATCTTTTGCCAAACGGCAACAATTCTTATTGAAAAGGAGAACTTATAATGGATGTTCTTAAAAGACTGGCAAACTCCGGCGTAGTCCCTGTGGTCGTGCTGGATGATGCCGCCAACGCTGTCCCCACCGCGAAGGCTCTGCTCGCCGGCGGCGTTGATGTCATGGAAATCACCTTCCGCACCGCCGCTGCCGCGGACAGCATCCGCGCGGTTGCAAAAGAATGCCCCGACATGCTCGTCGGCGCGGGCACGGTCATCACCCTTGACCAGTGCAAGCTGGCCGTTGAGTGCGGCGCGAAGTTCATCGTTGCCCCCGGATATGACGATGAGGTCGTTGCATGGTGCGTTGAAAACAATGTTGCCGTCACCCCCGGCTGCGTCACGCCTACCGAGATCATGGCGGCCATGAAGCGCGGCCTGAAGGTTCTCAAGTTCTTCCCCGCCAATGTCTATGGCGGCCTTACCGCGCTGAAGGCTCTTGCAGGGCCCTTCGGCGGCATCAAGTTCATCCCCACCGGCGGCGTCAATAACGACAATATCGGCGAGTTTGCGGCCAGCCCCTATGTCCACGCCGTGGGCGGCAGCTGGATCTGCCCCAAGGCCGATATCGCCGCAGGCAACTTTGACAAGATCACCGAGCTGTGCCTTGCCGCAAGAGCCGGTATGCTGGGCTTTGAGCTTGCCCATGTCGGCGTAAACTGCAATGACGCTGACGAGTCCCTCAATGTCTGCAAGAGCCTTAACAAGGCCTTCGGCTTTGCCGTCAAGGAGGGCAACTCCTCCAACTTTGCCGGCACCGGCTTTGAGATAATGAAGACCAGGTACCTCGGCGCAAACGGCCACGTCGCCGTGCGCACCAACAGAATGGATATGGCCATTGAAGAGCTTGAGCGCCGCGGCTTTGTTGTCGATATGGACACTGCAAAGCGCAAGGGCGACAAGATAAACGCCGTTTATCTCAAGGACGAGTTCGGCGGCTTTGCAATTCATCTGCTCCAGAAGTAATTTAATTATTTAGGAGGAACGAACAATGAAATTTATGACATTTGGCGAGATCATGCTCCGCCTGAAGGCCCCCGGCCATGAGCGCTTCTTCCAGAGCCCCATGCTCGAGGCCACCTTTGGCGGCGGCGAGGCGAATGTGGCAGTCTCTCTTGCAAACTATGGTCAGGATGTGAGCTTTCTTACCGTTCTGCCCAACAACGCCATTGCTGAGGAGTGCATCAAGGAGCTGCGCCGCTTCAATGTTGACACCAAGCGTATAGTCCGCGGCGAGGGCAGACTTGGCATTTACTACCTCGAGGGCGGCGCAAACCAGCTGCCGAGCAAGGTCGTCTATGACAGAGCCTACTCCGCCATCGCCCTTGCAAAGCCTGGCGACATTGACTGGGACAAGGCCCTTGAGGGCGTTGACTGGTTCCATATCACCGGCATCACTCCCGCTATCTCCGAGAGCGCCATGGAGCTGAGCCTTGAGTCCGTCAAGGAAGCGAAAAAGCGCGGCATTACCGTCTCCTGCGACCTCAACTACCGCAAGAACCTCTGGAAGTACGGCAAGAAGGCTGCCGAGGTCATGAGAGAGCTTGCAAACTACGTGGATGTTGCCATCGCCAATGAGGAGGATGTGCAGAAGTCCCTCGAGATCACCGTCGATGTCAATGTCGAGTCCGGTGAGCTTGACAGAGCCAAGTATAAGGCTCTGGGCGACAAGGTTCTTGCCGCTTACCCCAACATGAAGATGATTGCCATCACCCTGCGCGAGAGCCACAGCGCCGACTGGAACGGCTGGGCTGCCTGCCTCAATGACCGCGACAACTTCTATGTCTCCAAGAAGTATGAGATCCGCGATATTATTGACCGTGTCGGCGGCGGTGACAGCTTTGCCGGCGGCCTTATATACGGCCTCAACAACTATGACAACAAGCAGCAGGCGCTGGAGTTCGCGGTTGCGGCCTCCTGCCTCAAGCACAGCATTATCGGTGACTTTAACCGCGTGGGCGCTTCCGATGTTGAAAAGCTCATGGGCGGCGACGGCACCGGCAGAGTTCAGCGTTAAAGCATATAAAAGGAGAATAAAACAATGGATATTGCAAAACAGTTTTCACTTGAGGGCAAGGTCGCTCTCGTTACCGGTGCCGCCTATGGTATAGGCTTTGCAATCGCGAAGGGCCTTGCCGCCGCCGGTGCCAAGATAGCTTTCAACTGCCGCGGCGAGAAGCACATGGAAGAGGCGCTGGCCGCCTACGCCGCCGAGGGCATTGACGCTAAGGGCTATTTCTCCGATGTCACCAAGGAAGAGGATGTCAAGGAGCTCGTTGCCAATATTGAGCGCGACCTCGGCACTATCGACATTCTTGTAAACAACGCCGGTATCATCAAGCGCGTCCCCATGCTCGACATGCCCACTGAGGACTTCCGTCAGGTCGTGGACATTGACCTTGTCGCCCCCTTCATCGTAGCGAAGGCCGTTATCCCCGGCATGATCAAGAAGGGCCACGGCAAGATAATCAACATCTGCTCCATGATGAGCGAGCTCGGCAGAGAGACCGTCTCCGCCTACGCCGCTGCCAAGGGCGGCCTGAAGATGCTCACCAGGAACATCTGCTCCGAGTACGGCGAGTATAATATCCAGTGCAACGGTATTGGGCCCGGCTACATTGCCACCCCCCAGACCGCGCCTCTGCGCGAGATTCAGCCCGACGGCAGCCGTCATCCCTTTGACCAGTTCATCATTGCCAAGACCCCCGCTGCCCGCTGGGGTGATGCCGACGACCTTATAGGGCCCGCTGTGTTCCTCGCTTCCGACGCTTCCAACTTCGTCAACGGCCACATCCTCTATGTTGACGGCGGCATCCTTGCCTACATCGGCAAGCAGCCCTGAAACGGAGGCGGACAGCAATGAAAGCAGCTGTACTTAAAAACTGGCTCGACCTCGAGCTGTGCGATATTGACATCCCCACCCCGGGCGAGAATGAAGCGCTGATAAAGGTGAAGCTCGCCGGTGTCTGCGGTTCTGATATCGTTGTTTACCGCGGCAAGCACATGACCGCCACCGTCCCCACCGTTCTCAGCCATGAGATCCTTGGCACTATCGAGACTCTGCCCGAGGGCTACAACGGCAAGTTCAAGGTCGGCCAGAGAGTTCTTATGAACCCCATCATCTCCTGCGGCAAGTGCGCCGCCTGCAAGCGCGGCCTCGGCCACGTCTGTGAGAACCTCAAGCTCCTCGGTATCCATGTCGATGGCGGCTTTGCTGAGTACACCAAGGTCGGCGTGGACAAGCTCGTCGCCGTCCCCGACGATATGCCGGACGATGTTGCCATCCTCTCCGAGCCTTTCGCCGTCGGCTACCATGTGATGATGACCAGCAAGATCCAGAAGGGCGACACCGTGTTTATCTCCGGCGGCGCTGCTGTGGGCCTTTACATCGCCATCTTTGCAAGAGCCTGGGGCGCAAGCCGCGTTATCGTCTCCGAGATTAACGAGCCGCGCCGTCAGTTTGTCGAGTCCATGGGCATTGAGACCATCAACCCCGCCCAGACCGACGCTATGGACCTCATGCGTGAGGTTACCGGCGGCGGTGGCTTTGATGTCGTGTTTGACACCTCCGGAGCCCCCGGCCCCACCCTCATGATGCCCGACCTCTGCCGCTGCGGCGGTAAGATGATGAGCCTCAACCTCTCCGGCGATGAGTATAAGTTCATCATCGGCAAGGTTTCCTTCAAGGAGCAGACACTCATCGGTAACCGCCTGTACACTCAGGAGGAGTTTGAGCTCGGCACAAAGTTCGTCGCCGACAACTGGCGCGAGCTGCACCTTGACCGCATGGTCACCGACAGACTGCCCCTGAGCGAGATAGAGAAGGCGCTGAACATGATGCTCAACGGCGAGAATATCTGCAAGATAGTCATCAACTGCGAGCAGCACTAAAATTATGAAAAAATTGACCCCGAAAGGGGTCAATTTTTTTGAGTAACAGGTTTCTAAAACTATTCTGTAATGCAATATTTATTGAGCAGCAGGGGAGCACGAGGGGGGGCCTGCCTTGTATAAAATAATTGTTAAATAAAAAGGCCCCTCGAGGGGGCCTTTTTATTTAGCAGACCTGTAAGCCGGGTTCTGTTTTAACGACCATCTATCTAGGCCTGCCGTTGCCGGCAGGCTCAAGCCACCTCCTGAGAACGGCCGGGCAGGCCATATGTTCTCCCACGGTGTTGCTCCGAATAGAGTTTACAGCGTGACTATGTCTCCATAGCACGGGTGAGCTCTTACCTCGCCTTTCCACCCTTACCGCGCGAGCGCGGCGGTATATCTCTGTTGCACTTGTCCGAGGGTCACCCCTGGCGGGCGTTACCCGTTATTCTTGCCCTGTGGAGCCCGGACTTTCCTCATGCGAGGGCTTTCGCCCTTCGCCCGCGGTCGTTCAGTCTACTGAGCGCTATTTTACTCAATTTGCACGCGCAAGTCAATAAATTTTCTTGTAAAGAAGAGCTGAAAGCTTTATAATATAAATTCAGAAAAAATGAGAGGTGATTTTATGACACTGGATGAATACATCTCCTCGCTTAAAGATAAGACCATCGCCGTTATCGGCATCGGCGTGAGCAATGCCCCGCTCATTGAGCTGCTGCTTAAAAACGGCTGCTCCGTCACCGCCTGCGACAGGCGCTCGTTTGAAGAGCTTGGTGAGGAGGGGGAGCTTCTTAAAAACCTCGGCGCAAAGCTCAAGTTAGGGGAGGACTATCTTGAAGGGCTGAATCAGGACATCATTTTCCGCACTCCCGGCCTCATGCCCTTTGACGAGCATCTTATGGCCGCAAAAGCCCGTGGCAGCGTTATTACCTCTGAGATGGAGGCGTTTTTCTTCATCTGCCCGTGCAAAATAATCGCCGTCACCGGCAGCGACGGCAAAACCACTACCACGACTATTATTTCCGAAATCCTCAAGGCCGCGGGGTACAGGGTGCATCTCGGCGGCAACATCGGCCACCCGCTCCTTTGCGAGACACCGGATATCCACGCGGACGATATTGCCGTTTTGGAGCTCAGCTCCTTCCAGCTGCACAGCATGCGCTGCCACCCGGATGTGGCGGTGATAACCAATCTCTCTCCGAACCATCTGGATAAGCACAGGGATTTTCAGGATTACATAGACGCCAAACGCGCGATTTATTCCGCCCAGAGCGAGAATGACACTCTGGTGCTGAATCTTGACGATGAGCACAGCGAGTATTACCGCAGCTTTGCCAAGGGCAGAATAAGCTGGTTTTCCGATAAAAATACCGTCAGTAACGGCACAATGTGCAGGGATAGCGTGATTTGCCGGGCTGCCAACGGCGTGTGCCACGAGATAATGCCGGTTTCGGAGATAAAGCTTCCCGGAGAGCATAATGTTCTCAACTATCTTGCGGCCTTTGCCGCGGTTGAGGGCCTTGCCGATGATGAAGCCTGCCGCAGCGTTGCGCGCAGCTTTGGCGGCGTTGAGCACCGCCTGGAGTTTGTGCGTGAGCTGCGCGGTGTGACATTTATCAACGACTCCATTGGCTCAAGCCCAACGCGGACGATTAACGGCCTGCGCGCTATGAAAACAAAGCCCATTGTCATTGCCGGGGGCTATGATAAGCATATACCCTTTGACGGGCTTGGGGATGAGCTGTGCCGCATGGCAAAGCGCGTCTACCTCACCGGAGCGACGGCCAAGAAGATACATACCGCCATTCTCGCGTCTGACTGTTACTCGGGCAGCGGCCTCAAAATAGAGATGATTGACGACTTTGACGAGTGCGTCCTTGCTGCCGCCAATGGCGCGGAGGCGGGGGACATTGTCCTGTTTTCACCGGCCTGCGCCTCTTTTGACCGCTTCAAAAACTTTGAAGAGCGGGGCAAACACTTTAAGAAACTTATAATGGAGCTGAAATAATGAAAATTGCAGATATTAAACCGGAAGTATTCGTCATGGCCCGCCGCGCCGAGGAGCGCTGCCGAGCCCGCTTTGCCGAGATTGAAGTGGTTGCGGAGCAGAACACCCTGCGGGTCATGGAGGCATTTCAGGAGTTTAAAGTGTCTGATGCCTGCTTTGCCGGAACTACCGGTTACGGCTATGATGATCTGGGTCGCGAGACGCTTGACAAGATATACGCCCGCCTCTTTAACGCCGAGGCCGCCCTTGTGCGCATCGGCTTTGTAAACGGGACTCACGCCCTGACGACGGCACTTTTCGCGCTGGCAAAGCCGGGGGAGACTATTCTTTCCGTCACCGGCACACCCTATGACACCCTGCGTCAGGCGCTCGGCATCAGCGGGGACGCTTTCGGCTCGCTCAAGTTCTACGGCGTGAATTACGCGGAGGTTGACCTCGATGGTGAGGGTCTGCCTGATATCCCGGCCATCAGGGCCGCCGCGGCAAAGCCCAGCGTCAGCGCGGTGATTATCCAGCGCTCAAGAGGCTATGCCTCGCGCAAGGCGCTGACCGTGCAGGAGATAGGCGAGATATGCGCCGCCGTCCACGAGGTGAACCCCGCCGCGAATATCATGGTCGATAACTGCTACGGTGAGTTTACGGATATAATTGAGCCGACCCATGTGGGTGCGGATATTGTGGCAGGCTCGCTTATCAAGAACATCGGCGGCGGCATAGCTCCCACCGGCGGCTATGTGGCCGGAAAAAAGGAGCTTGTTGAGCGCGCGGCCATGCGCCTCACATGCCCGGGAATAGGCGGGGAGTGCGGCTCAACGCTTGGCAATAACCGCCTTTTGTATCAGGGCCTGTTCATGGCCCCGCACATCGTTGCTCAGGCGCTCAAGACCGCCGTTTTCTGCGCGGCGATGATGTACGAAATGGGCATCGACAGCTCCCCCACGGTGGATGAGAAGCGCTCAGACATTATCCAGATGGTAAAACTCGGCTCACCCGAGAAAATGGAGCGCTTTTGCCTTGGCATTCAGGCCGGCGCGCCGGTGGATTCATATGTCACGCCCGAGCCCTGGCAGATGCCGGGGTACGACTGCCCGGTTATCATGGCGGCAGGCTCGTTTATTCAGGGCTCATCCATTGAGCTCTCGGCAGACGGGCCGATTCGTGAGCCGTACATCGTGTATATGCAGGGCGGGCTTACATATGAGTCCGGCAAGCTGGGCATAATGATGGCTGTCAGCGCAATGATGGAGTAAAAACAGCATATAATGCATGGGGAGGTGAACCCGTGCATTTAAGGCGAAAACTCAAAAAAGCCCCCTATGTTTATTCCATGGACTCCGCCCCTGCCCGCGCAGGCAGGGCGGGGCTCGGCGCACTGCTGCTGTTCCTGGGCGGTATGCTGCTGCTGTTTTTTGCCGCGGCCACGCTCTTTCTGAAGAATATATCCACGGATATCGCAGTGTCTGACGCAAGCGACGTGCTGATGATGAAGATTAACTCCACCATCGCCGATGTGATGGACAGCGGCGGCTACGCGGCGGATTATTTTGTCACTATGGAGAAAAACGACAGGGGAGAGGTCACGGCGGTGAGCGCCAATATGGCCCATATAAACGCCCTGTCAGCTGAGATTCTGGCCCGTGTGTCGGACTCGGCGGAGAATGATTTGCTCACGGTGGAGATTCCCTGCGGCAATCTTACAGGCATAAGCCTTTTGATGGGCAGAGGGCCGAAGGTGCCCGTGAAGCTCATCATGCTCACCTCCTCCGGGGTGGAGTTTAACAACAGCATAATCACCGCCGGCATCAACCAGACCAAGCACCAGATTAGTCTTGACGTTATCATTGATGCCGATGTGCTTGTCCCATGGGGCAAGGAGAGCACCCAGGTGCGCACCCAGGTGCTCATTGCGGACACCATAGTTGTGGGGCAAGTCCCCGATACATATTTTAACCTGCGAAAATAGGAGAAGAATATGGACACTCAAAAAGAAATTGTCAAGCTCCGCCGGGAGATTGAAAAGCACAATAAGCTCTATTACGTGTACGACTCGCCGGAGATTTCCGACTATGAATATGATATGCTCATGCAGCGGCTTAAGGCGCTTGAGGCGGAGCACCCGGAGCTCATAACGCCCGATTCGCCCACCCAGCGCGTGGGCGGCGTGCCGCTCTCCCAGTTTGAGCAGGTGCAGCATCAGGTGCCGCTTGAGAGCCTGAGCGACGTGTTTTCCTATGAGGAGCTGTTCAGCTTTGGTGAGCGGATGGACGGCCTGCTCCCGGAGGCTCATGACTATGTGGTTGAGCCGAAGATAGACGGGCTTTCCATGTCTCTTGAATATGAAAACGGAGTATTCGTCCGCGGCGCGACGCGCGGTGACGGGCAGATTGGCGAGAATGTGACGGAGAACCTCCGCACTGTTCGCTCACTGCCGTTGCGCATTGAAAATGCCCCGGAGCGGCTCATCGTCCGCGGCGAGGTGTATATGGCCAAGTCTGTTTTTGAGGAACAGAACCGCCGCCGTCAAGAGCGGGGCGAGGCGCTGCTTGCCAATCCCCGCAACGCCGCCGCCGGGTCTATGCGCCAGCTTGACCCAAAGGTCGCGGCCCAGCGCTGCCTTGATATTATCTGCTTTAACATGCAGTACAGCTCCGAGGGGGAGTACACCACCCACGCCGAGACGCTCGATGCCATGCGTGAAATGGGCTTTCCCGTGGTGGAATACCGCCGCTTTGATAAAATTCAGGACTGCGTTGAGCGTATAACCTGGTTGGGTGAAAACCGAGACAGCCTGCCCTATGACATGGACGGGGCTGTCATCAAGATAAACTCCCTAAGCCAACGCCAGCGCCTTGGCAGCACAGCCAAGGCACCCCGCTGGGCGGTCGCCTTCAAGTATCCGCCGGAAAAGAAGGAGAGCCTTGTCAAGGACATCGTTGTGCAGGTGGGGAGAACCGGCGTTTTGACCCCAAAGGTCATTGTTGAGCCGGTGCGTCTCGCGGGGACGACTGTCTCCGCCGCGACGCTGCATAATCAGGACAATATTGACAGGCTTGACCTCAGAATAGGGGACACTGTCCTTTTGCAAAAGGCCGGGGAAATTATTCCCGAGGTGCTCTCCGTCAACAAGGCAAAGCGCCCGGAGAACTCCGTGCCATTTGTCATGCCGAGTGTCTGCCCGGAGTGCGGCTCACCGGTCGTGCGGGACGAGGACGGGGTTGCGCTTCGCTGTACAAGCCCGGAGTGCCCCGCCCAGCGGCTGAGAAACATCGCCCATTTTGCCTCGCGCGAGGCGATGGACATTGAAGGCCTGGGCATATCCGTGTGTGAAAGCCTTATTGATAACGGCCTTATAAACTCTGCGGCGGATTTGTATTATCTTGACGCCGAGAAGGTTGCCGGGCTTGAGCGCATGGGCAGTAAGTCAGCCGATAATTTAATGAAAGCGCTTGAAAACAGCAAACAGGCCGGGCTCTCAAGGCTTCTCTGCGCCTTTGGCATCCGTCAGGTCGGCCAGAAGGCTGCAAAGACCCTCGCAAGCCACTTCAAGAGCCTTGATGAGCTGATGGAGGCGGGGGAGCAGGAGTTCACTCAGATTGACGATATCGGCGCAATCACGGCAAAGTTTATCATTGAGTGGTTCGCTCTGCCGCAGTCGCAGCATCTTATCAACAGACTGCGCGAGGCCGGGGTCAGCTTTGAGAGCAGCGAGGAGATAAAGGACAGCCGCTTTGCGGGGCTCACCTTTGTCCTCACCGGTACGCTCAGCACCTATACCCGTGATGAGGCCAGCGCCATCATCGAGAGCTTCGGCGGCAAGACCTCTTCATCAGTGTCGAAAAAGACCAGCTATGTCCTCGCCGGAGAAAACGCCGGCAGCAAGCTCACCAAAGCCGAAAGCCTTGGAATACCCATAATCGACGAGCACGAATTTGAAATAATGACACAGTGAGAGAAACAGGGCTGCATATGCAGCCCTGTTTAAGACATCGGAAATGCCTAATGAGGTGATAGAACATGGTGTATATTGCGCATACTTCCGAAGATAACAGAGAGCAGACCAATTTGGAACATCTAAACGCAACAGCTGCGCTCTGCGAGAAATTTGCTGAGCCGTTTGGCGCGCAGGAATATGGAAGGCTTGCAGGTTTGGCGCATGATTTAGGCAAATATTCCGACGCGTTTCAGCGTAGATTACGAGGCAATACGGAAAGGGTCGACCACTCAACCGCTGGTGCAGCTGAATGCTGCAAGATTGGGCAGGATGCTGTGGCATTTGCTGTTGCTGGGCATCATGGCGGCATTCCCGATGGCGGAGGTAAAGGCGACAGCCCGGATGAGACTACATATATTGGTCGTATGAAAAGGGCAGCGCAGGGAAAGCTGGAAAAATATGACGCATGGCAGCAAGAGCTTAGCCTGCCAAACTGCCCCAGACAGAGCTTTTCCAAACCATTTGATGAGATGTTTTTTACAAGAATGCTCTATTCATGCCTTGTAGATGCAGATTTTCTCGATACAGAGGCATTTATGACTGGAGAAGCGCCGGAGCGTGGTGGCGTAGCTTCTGTTGAGACAATGGAAAAATTGCTTTTAGAGCATACAGCAGCGTGGTTTCCTCCGAAGGCAGGCCTGAACAATGAGCGCTGTAAGGCGCTTGAAAATTGCTATAAGCAGGGCGAGATGCATAAACCGGGACTGTTTACCCTGACGATACCTACCGGCGGCGGAAAAACAATTGCCTCAATGGCTTTTGCTCTACGCCATGCCCATGTAAACGGTCTTCGCAGGATAATATATGTAATACCTTATACATCTATAATTGAGCAGAATGCCAAGGTGTTCCGCAATATTTTCGGTAGCCACAATGTGCTGGAGCATCATTCAAATGTTACTTACGACATTGATGATGAGCTTTATCCTGAGAAAGCAAGACTCGTCGGAGCTGCGGAAAACTGGGACATGCCTGTAATAGTGACAACGGCAGTGCAATTTTTTGAATCCCTTTTTTCAAACCGCCCATCCAAATGCAGAAAGCTGCATAATTTAGCAAAAAGCGTCATTATATTTGATGAAGCACAAATGCTGCCTGTGTCATATTTGCGACCTTGCGTGTGTGCCATTGCTCAGCTTGTAAAGAGCTATGGTGTTTCTGCTGTCTTATGCACGGCGACTCAGCCTGCACTCGATGAAATGTTCCACGAATTTCTGCAAGGACAAGCTATTACTGAGCTGTGCCCACATGGAAGGCTTAAAACTGATGTCTTCAAAAGGGTTATTTTTCAAAATGAAGGAAAAATTTCTTTTCAGGATTTAGCAAGAGAAATTAGTCTGCAGAAGCAAGCGCTATGTATTGTCAATAGACGCAAGAGTGCATATGATATCTACTCTATGCTTAATGGAGATGGTGTTTTTCATCTGTCCACTTTGATGTTTCCTATTCACCGTAAGGCAGTGATTGAAAAAATTCGCGATAGATTAGCACAAAATTTGCCGTGCATAGTGGTGTCTACATCGCTTATTGAGGCCGGGGTTGACGTCGATTTTCCCCGCGTTTTCCGGGAAGAGGCAGGGCTTGACTCGATTCTTCAAGCCGCTGGCCGATGCAACCGAGAGGGAAAGCGCCCTGCTGAAGAGAGCATTGTGAGCATTTTTAAAAGCGATACCCGTGTATTGCCAATGTTTGAAATTCCTGTTGAGGCAGGAAAACGCTCTCTGTCGCTTTACATGGAAATAGACAGCCCAGAGGCGATAAATTACTATTTTAGAGAGCTGCGCGACTTAAAAGGCGTTGAAGCGTTTGATAAAATGGACATTCTTGGCCTACCGGAAAAAGAATTGATGCCATTCAAGAAAATTTCTGAGAGATTTCATCTTATTGATAATGATACAAAAACTGTGTATATCCCGCTTGGCGAGGGAAGAGAGCTTGTGCATAGGCTGCGCTGTGGTGAATACAGCAGGGCACTGTTTCGCGCGCTTGGTCAGTATTGTGTGTCGATTTACCCGCAGCATTTTAGCGAGCTGTATCAAGCGGGTGACATAGAAATGTTAGAAAATGGTGCAGCAATTTTGACAAATTTGGCTTTGTATGACTATAACACTGGGCTTTCACTAAAAGCTGAATATGGGAAAGCGGATTATTTATAGTATTTATAGAACGAGAAGGGGCGACAGAATGGTCTGTCGCCCCTTAGCACATAAATAATATAATTCATATTTCAACCCACATCGAATAACAGTCGACGACCAGATTATAGTAACATATATCCACATAAATTGCAAGATGAATTTTATGAAATATATTATTTAAAATTTGTTGACATTGTTATCTTTTTGTAACATTATTTAGATAACACAAGCATAAAGGCAAATATTAAAGAAAGGAGATAATGCCATGCCAATTTCTTTGGAGGTCTGGGGCGATTACGCCCTGTTTACAAGGCCGGAAATGAAGACTGAGAGGGTGAGTTATGATGTTATGACTCCGTCTGCCGCGCGAGGGCTGCTCGAATCAATATTTTGGCATCCCGGTATGCAGTATCAGATACAGCGTATACATGTTTGCGCACCGATAAAGTTTTCTAATCTACGCCGTAACGAGGTAATGACCAGAGCTAACTTAAGAAATGCCAAAACAGTGATGGAACAGGGCAAAGGAGAATTGTATATCGCAAGTTTCCAGTGCATCCAGCAGCGCGCTGCAATGCTGCTGCGTGATGTTCATTATGTCATTGACGCAAAATTCAGCATGACAGAAAATGCTGCCGAGAGCGACAATCCGGGCAAGTTTCAAGACATAATCAAGCGGCGGATAAAACGAGGAGCATTTTATTCAAAGCCATATTTTGGCTGTCGAGAGTTTCCGGCACATTTTAAAGAATGTGAGGCTTTACCACCCTGCCCAAGGGAACTGAAAGGAACGACTGACTTGGGTTATATGCTCTGGGACATGGACTATTCTGACCCGGAGAATATTACGCCGCTGTTTTTCCGGGCAAAACTGAAGGATGGGGTGCTGGAGATTCCAACTCGTGATAGCGGGGAGGTAATAGGATGATTTTACAGGCTCTCGTTGAGCATTATGAAGACCTCGTTTCCCTTGGAAAACTTGACAGACCCGGCTGGAGCAATACCAATATATCTTATGCTCTATATATAAACGATGACGGCGAACTTGAGCAGGTAGTCTCGCTCAAGAGAGAGGTTGAGCGCGGCAAGAAAAAAGCTCTGGTCGCAAGGCCTCTGCCGCTGCCCGCACCGGTCAAACGCTCGAGCGGTATTGCACCAAATTTTCTTTGGGACAACTCAAGCTATATTCTTGGCATTGATGAAAAAGGCAAACCAGAGCGAAGCAGGGAATGCTTTAACACATGCAGAAAACTCCACCATAAAATCTTGGATGGGGTTGACAGTGCGGCGGCTCGGGCTTTGATTGCGTTTTTTGACAAGTGGGATCCACAAAAAACGG
>URPA01000021.1 GCA_900549545.1 uncultured Eubacteriales bacterium | reverse complement strand
CCCTCCGTCAAAAATCAAAGATTTTTGCCACCTCCCCTTACACAGGGGAGGCATTGGATGCTGCAAACTTTCCGTCAAAGCAAGCTGGGGCTGTGAAGAAACGGATGATTTCCGTTTCTTCACAGCGGTTTTGCTTTTTGCGTAACTATTCAATATCCGTCATTTTAATGAATAATGAATGATGAATAGTGAATAGTGAAGTAATTGCGGCTGCCGCCTCAATTACTTGGTGGCGAGGGTCTCAACCTCAGCCTGCCACTCCCAATACGGGGTCATGTCGGTGGGCAGGGTGCTGGTGTCGACACGCTCGGAGGAGACGAGCAGGCACTCGGAGCGCTGATAGATAGGCACTTCAACAGCGTAATCCATGACGATCTCCATCGCGGCCTGATACAGGGTCTTGCGGTAGGTCTGGTCGGCGCTCTTGCGGGCGGTCATGATGGTCTCGTCCAGGGTGTCATCAGCGATCTGGTAGTAGTTGGTGGAGCCTTCGCTGTGGTAGAGCTGGAACATGTCGGGGTCGGAACCGGCCTGCCACGCGGCGCACCAGAGCTCGGCCTCGCCGGTCTGATAGGAGGCGTAGAGGTCGTTGGCGTTGGCCATGTCGTTGACGGTGAAGGTGAAGCCGACGGAAGCCAGAGCGTCAGCAACATTCTTGAGCAGGATGAAGCTGGGGTGGTCGCCGTTGCCGTTTGCGCCGATGTTCACCTGATAGCCCATCTTCGCGCCATCGGGGGCAGCGGTGATCTGGCCGTTTTCAACAGTGTAGCCGGCAGCCTCGAAATAGCCCAGAGAGGCCTCGAGAGCGGCGGCGTACTTCTCCTCGGCGCTCATGCCGGCGGTGTAGATAGGCTCGCCGTTGACATCGAGGGAGTAAGCGATCTTGTAGCCGTCGTCAGTGGTCTGAGGAGCGGCCCAGGAGGTGTTGGAGATGGGGTAGTTGATGATGGAGGCGGTGGGCCCATAGTAGGAGTCGATAGCCTCATCACGGTAGACGGAGATAAGGGTGGCTATGGCCTTGCGCAGGTCCTTGGACTGCTCGGAGTAGGGATCATCGCCGACCTTGACAAGGTTGGGGTTGATGCCGACATAGCCGTAGCCGCGGTAGTCGATAAGCTCGGTGGTGAGCACGGGGCCTTCAAACTTGTCCCACTCATCCTCGGAGAAGCCGTTCTCAACAGCGATCTGCTTTGCGGTATCGGTGCTGTAACTGGGGTCGGAGAGGTCAAGGGTCGCGGTGACAACGCCGCTGACCTTGTTGTCCTCGGTGGTCTCCTTGAAGCTCAGGTGCTGGATGCTGGGAGCGCCCTGGAAGTAGTCGGGGTTGGCGTCCATGTAGACAACACCGTTGGAGTAGTTGTTAAAGACAAAGGGGCCGGCGCCAAGAGGAGCAGAGGTCTTGGACTTGACGATGGACAGGTCGCCCTTGTTAAAGCCGAAGCTGTGGTTGTCATAGTCATAAAGGCTGGCATCGCCGTAGTAAGCCATGGGGGCGATGGGCAGCTGCATCCGGTAGATAGCGGTGGCGTCCAGCTCGCTGGTGGTCACGCGCATGGAGTAATCGCCGGTCTTTTCGATACCGGAGATATAGTCGGCGGACTCGCCGGTGGAGATACCGACCAGATACTTGTCGTCAAGGCACTGGAACAGGGTCTTGTCGGCAGTTTCAGTGTCGGAGGCGACGGTATAGTCACCGCCGAAGGCCTCGTTTGCCATGATGGCGTCAAAGAAATCAGCGGCGGTCGCACCCTCGGCGACTTCATAGCCCCAGTTGGCGGCAATAGCCTCAACAGGGTCGCCCTCGGCGTTGTAGCCCTGAGCGACGCAGTAGTCAAGGATGGACTGTGCCCAGGCCTCACCGGCGGCGGGCAGACCGGTCTCCCAGAATTCCTTCTGAGTGGCCTCATCCCAATATGTGAAGTCGGTGTTGTCCTCGCCCGCCTCAAGCAGCAGAGCGTAGAGGTTGGACATACCGGAGCGGTACTCCTCAAGACCCTTGATGGGAACGCTGTAAAGCGTCACATTGCCATCGTAGGTAGGATCGAGAACGACATACATACCGAAGATAACATCGTCGATGGTGGCGTTGGAGCCATCGGAGAACTTGATGTCATCGCGGATGGTCAGGTCATAGCTGACGCTGCCGTCATCGTTCTCGGTGACAATGACATCGCCCGCACCCTTATAGGTGTAGTCAGTGCCGTTGTAGGAGCGGGTTTCGCCCTCAATGCCGTGGTTGACAGGGTTAGACACACGGTCGAGCACCAGAGTGCTGATGGTGAACATGTCGACCACATCCTGGTCGGCGGCGGACAGGGCAAAGAACGGGGAGAACTTGCCCTCAAGACCCATCTCGCAGGAGACAACCAGAGTGCTGTCATCCGCGGCGGGGGCGGCGTCATCGGCGGGAGCAGCGCTCTCAGCGGGCGCGGGTTCCTGCTTGTTGCCGCAGCCTGCCAGCACGCTGACGCACATCACAAGCGCGAGGAGCAGTGCAAGCAGTTTTTTGGTGTTTTTCATTTTGAAAATCAACCTCCATTACATATATTTTGAACAAACAGGTTTCAAGACCTGTGTCCAACAAAGTGAATAGTGCGCGGAAAATCGCGCGCAATAGGGGAACCCTATTGCATAGAAAGCCATGGCTTTCTATGATAAGTGTTTAATTACAGCGAAATCTTATTTTATCCCGCTCAGGTCGAAGCTGTCAAGAGCCTTCTCCGCCTTGGCGCAGACTTTCTTCAGGCAGCTCTCGTCAAAGGGGCTTTCAAGCCCGGCGTTGGATAGCAGCTTCGTAAAGGTCTCGCTGCCGCCCTGAAGGGCATAGGCCATATAGTGCTGCCAGGCATTATCCTTATCCTCCTGAAGCATCGCCCAGAACTCAAGGGACACGGTCTGCGCAAGGCAGTAGTCAATATAATAGAAGGGGCTGGAGTAGATATGGTGCTGCCGCTGCCAGCCCTCGCCGTCGGCGTAGAAGGGGATCTCCCCGTCAAGGCGCAGCCAGGGCATGTACACACCCAGCAGCTCCTTCCACACGGCGTGCCGCTCGGCGGGGGTCATCTCCGGCCGGGCATAGACCTCATGCTGGAAATGGTCAACCATCGTGCCGTAGGGGATGAAGGTCAGGGCACCGGCAAGGTGGCTGTAAAGGAACTTGCGCGCGTCGTCTCCAAAGAACTTGTCCGCCCAGCTCTCGCCGAAAAACTCCATCGACATGGAGTGCACCTCGCAGGCCTCCATGCTCGGCCAGACATTGCTCATCGGTATCCTGTCGCGGTTGAGCCACGCGGCAAAGCCGTGCCCCGCCTCGTGGGTTATGACCTCAATGTCGCCCTGCGTGCCGTTGAAATTGGCAAAGATAAATGGCATGCCGTAATCCGGCAGGGAAGTGCAGTATCCGCCGGACTGCTTGCCCTCGGTGGACAGCACATCCAGAAGCTCCATATCCACCATGCCCTTGAAAAACTCGCCGGACTCAGCGGACAGGGACTCATAAAAGTCCACGCCCTGGCGTAAAATTTCATCGGGGCTGCCCTGCGGTCTGGGGTTGCCGGAGCGGAACTCCAGCGCGGCGTCGGCAAAGCTCATCGGATAGCTGACGCCAAGGCGCTCTGCCTGCTTTTTGTAAATCTCCGCCGCCACGGGGACAACATAGTCCCGCACCGCGGCACGGAAGCGCTCCACGTCCTCCTTGGTGTAGCAGTTGCGGCCCATGCGGTAGTAGCCAAGGGTGGTGTAGCCCTCGTAGCCCAGCTTCTTGCCCATCTCGTCGCGCAGGTGCACCAGCTCGTCATAGAGCCGGTCAAACTCCGCCTGATTGTCCTTGTACCACTGGCCCTCCGCCTTCCACGCGGCAAGGCGCTGCCCATCGTCCGCGCCGGACTTGAAGGGCGTCAGCTGAGAGAGGGTGTACACCCCGCCCTCAAAGGGGATCTGCGCCGAGGCCAGCAGCTTTTCATACTGCTGCGCAAGCTCGTTTTCCTTTTGCAGCTGCGGGATTATCTCCGGGGAGAAGGTCTTGAGCGCTATCTCCGCGTTTATGAACATAAGCTCGCCGTACTCGGCGGCAAACTCGGCGCGGAAGGGGCTTTCAAGCAGCGCCATTGTCCAGCTCTGGATGTATTCCTCAAGCTCCGGCTCGGCAGAGTTCCAGAGCTCCTCCTCGGCGTTATAAAACTCGTCCCGCGTGTCGATAGAGTGCCGCACGTGGACAAGCGTTGCCAGCGTTTCAACATGGCGCAGCAGCTCTTCCTTTTTGAGAAAAGCGGCCTTCGCCTGCTCGTAGCTTTCGGCAGCCCTGAGCTGCTCACAAAGCCCCTGAAGCTCGGCCTTGAGCGCGTCAAAATCCGGCCGGGTATAGGGCATTTCAGAAAATTTCATATGATTACCTCGTTCAAGCAAAATTGTTTAAACATAAAAGACTGATATTATATTATAAGGATTTCTGTGCATCAAGTCAAGGCTGGAAGCGCTGAAAAAACGGGGAAAAATTGCCAGATATAACAAAGGTTGATAAGCCGCGGGTTTTCTGTTATAATAAAACACAGAAGGTGATCGTTATGGCACTGAATAAGGAATATTTTGACGCTATCCATATCGATGTGGTCAAGAAGAAATATTATAACGCCAACAAGGTCGAGGCGGTGTTCCGTGATATCCGCACTCAGGCCGAGGCGCTGACCGCCGAAAATGAGGAGCTGCGCGCCCAGCTTGAGCAGCTCAACGGCAAAAAGGCCGAGATTGGCGAGGCCGTGATATCCGCCCAGAACATCTATCGCGGCATTGTCGGCAAGGCCAATGCCCGCGCGGATGAGATAATCGCCTCCGCCCGGGAGGAGCGGCGGGCAATCATACAGGAGAGCCACCGCCAGCAGGAGTACGCTGTTGCAAAGGTGGAGAAGTGCTATGCCCGCATGAAGGAGCAGCACATGGCCGCCATCGAGGCCATAAACGCCGAGTGGCAGGAGTTTCTCTGCGGCCTCTTCCCCGAGGATGAGGAACCGATGCCCGCCGTCCCCGCAGACCTTTCGGATAAGCTCGGCGCCATCGCCAAGCAGCTAAAAGAGATAGACGAGTAGTAGATACAGAGCTTAAAAATCCCGGCATGCGCGATCGCGCATGCCGGGATTTTTGTATGTATCAAGGGCTTATGTCATGTTCTTTTCTTCTTTATAATGACAACAATTGAAACTGACAGAATCGCGCTCACTCCAAGCAGGGACGCCCAGAGGATAGGCCTGCTTTCATCTCCGGTGTCGGGGTTGACATCAACAGGCAGCTTGGGGATCTCTTCGATCTTTGTTTCTCCGCATACAGTGCAGGTGAATTCCTTTTCACCGGTCACAGTACACTCGGCTTCCTTAATGACCTTGCCCTCGTCCCACGTATGGCCCTTGGCGGTGATGGGCTCTTCCTTGGCTGCAGTGCAATTTTTGCAGGCAAAACCCATGACACCGTCATCGGTGCAGGTGGCTTCCTTAATGACCTTGCCTTCGTCCCATGCATGACCCTTGGCAGCAATGGGTTCTTCCTTGGTTGCGGTGCAGTTCTCGCAGGCGAAGCCTTCAACACCAGCATCAGTGCAGGTTGCCGCGGTCTTCACGCCGGTTGAAGTCCAGACATGGGGAGCAAAGGGCAGTTCCCTGCCTGCTTTGATGAGATTGTTGCAGGAAGTGCAATATTCGTCCCCGGAAAAGCCGTGAGTGGTGCAGGTGGAAGCGACGGCTCCCCTGACTTCAATCTGATGTGCTGTTTTTGCAACAGGCTCGGTTTTGGTATCTCCGCAGACAGAGCAGGTGAAGGTCTTTACGCCTTCAGCGGTGCAGGTGGCGGGAGTAGTAACAGTTCCGGCATCGTAACTGTGAGAGACCATTTCAAGGGTATGCCCGGGGGTTATGGTATTTCCGCAGACAGTGCAGACCTGATCGCCGGAGTAGCCGGGAGCGGTGCAGGAGGGAGTGACAGCGTTTCTAAGCTCGGTCTGGTGCGCAGTTTTGGCGACCGGCTCAGTTCTTGTACCGCCGCATTTTGAGCAGGTGAAGGTCTTTACGCCCTCGGCGATGCAGGAGGGTTGAGTGGTGACGGTTCCGGCATCCCAGGCATGTTCGCAGGTAATATTCACAGCACCGGGGACAACGGTGAAGTTGACATCATCGAGGGCATTGTTGCAGATATCGCCCTCTTCATAGTAAACGCTGACAGGGGTACTGCCTGTTTTGGCGCTATCGAGAACCTTGAATTTCAGGGTGAGGAAAACGCCGTTGTAAGCGTTGTCGCCGATATCACTGGCCCAGGTAACGCCTGTGGCCTTTTGCCATGTGCCGCTCATGCCGCTCTCCGTGATGGACAGAAGCTGGAGCTTTGCGCTGTCATACTCGAAGCGGCGCAGGGTCATGCCGACTATCCCGGGATTATTGGCAAGGCTGACAGTGACAGACACTTCTTCACCGAGCTTTGCATCTGCGCTGGACACGGTCATTGTTGGCGCTCCGTCTGCAAAGGCTGGCACGATCAGTGTCAGCGCCAGAACCAGTACAAGAAGAGCAGCTGAGATTTTCTTCATTTTCTTTTCCCTCTTTCAAATTTAATACAGTGTTATTTTGTCTCCGGCAAGATATTTCATCAGGGTAATGTAGTCCTTGGTGTTCACCTTTCCGTCGCCGTTTACATCACAGCTGGCAGTGTCGCCGGAGCCCTCTCCGGCAAGATATTTCATGACCGCGATGAAATCCTTGGTGTTTACCCTTCCGTCACCGTTAGTGTCGCCGGGGACGCGCAAGCTGATGTTGACCTGTCCGGCTACCGGCGTGAAGTTGACATCATCGAGGGCGTTGTTGCAGATATCGCCCTCTTCATAGTAGACACTGACAGGAGTGGCGCCAGTTTCGGCGGTATCGAGAACCTTGAATTTCAGGGTTAGGAAAACGCCGTTGTAGGTATTGTCACCAGTATCGCTGGCCCAGGTAACGCCTGTGGCCTTTTGCCAGGTGCCGCTCATGCCGCTCTCCGTGATGGACAAAAGCTGGAGCTTTGTGCTGTCATAGTCGAAACGGCGCAAAGTCATGCCGACTATCCCCGGGTTGTTTTCAAGGCTGACGGTCACATCGACCTCCGCGCCTGGCCGGGCGCTGCCGTTGGAGACGACTATCTTCGGCTCATTGCTGACTGCGACCGTCCAGTGAGCATATACGGTGGTATTGGCGCTGAAGGTGGTGGAGGTGCTGATTTTGGTTCCACCGGAGGCGGCGGTATACCAGCCGTCAAATGTATAGCCGGAGCGGGTGGCAGTCGGCAGACTGCTCAGCTTTCCGCCCTTGGATATTTCCGTGCTGCCGGTCAGGCAGCTGCCGCCGTTGGCATTGAATGTGACCTTTACCTTGGTTGCAACGGCTGTCCAACGCGCGGTCAGGGTGTTATCTGCGGAGAATTTACTCGATGTGGTGACCTTGGTCCCGCCTGATGTGTACCAGCCGTCAAATGTATAGCCGCTGCGTGTGGCTGTGGGCAGGGAGCTGAGGCTGCCGCCCTTTATTATTTTTGAGCTGCTTGTCGAACAGCTGCCGCCGTTGGCGTTAAAGGTGATGGTGACCGTCTCCGCGGTGACGGAGCGAGTCTCCGTCTTGCCGCAGCCGCTTGTTTTGCAGGTTCTGGTCTCGGTACCCGCTGTTGAGGCAGTCGGTGCTTTTGTCACAGTCCACGCGCCCCAGTTGTGCCCTGTGGCGGCAATGGTCTCCGTGCGGGTCTTGCCGCATTCTGCACAGGTGTAGGTTTTTACGCCTGTGGCCTCGCATTTTGCGGCCTTGGTCACTTTGCCGCTGTCCCAGGTATGGGCGCTGTCCCAACCCAGATAGTATCTGTATGTTGTGCGGGTCTCGACCTGCTTATCTTCTGTCGCGCTTATGGGCTCGGCACCCCATAGCGACCAGTTTTTCCAACGATAGTAATAATACGTGGTGGTGACCGTTCTCGTCCTTGAGCGGTAACCCTGCTGAATGACCTCTGATGTGCTGGTGGTGTCCATAGTGCCGATAGCGGTGTCGTTCAGGTTGCCCGAGCTGAAATACCAGAGCTGACCGTCACCCAGAGAGGTAGTCTGGCGTTTGCTGCTTGCATAGGACACCACTGAGGAGTTACTTGCCGTGTACGGTGTGGTCAGCCATGTCTCATACCAATCGTTGCTCTGTCCGCCGCAGCCGCAGCTCCCGCTGAACGGGTTATGGTCGCCGCAGGAAGTGCAGCGGAAATAATAATATTTATACAGCGGCTGTCTGTCTACCTGGGTCGTGTCAGATTCGGTGATGGGATCTCTCACCCAGTCGCTCCATGCGCCGTAGTCACCGTAGGCCGTAGAACTGCCATCGGCAGTCCAGCCTGACATGCTGCTGTTAGCGGAGCTGGTATATTCTTTTTCCCGACTGCGGTATTCGATGCGGCTTTCTATAAGGGATTCGTCCACGCCCGAAGGCTTGGTCGCCGACCAGCTGGACATATAGAATGTGGAAGCGGCAAAATAACTGTCGCCGCATTTGGTGCAGGTGTAAATCGTCCCGGGGATCTGGGTGCACGTACCCGCGACCGCCTGCGTTGTGTAGTTGTGCTCACAGGGGACGGTCCAGTGCGCGTAAAGGGTCTGCGCGGAGCTTACGGAGACAGTCGATGTGGCTGTTATCTTTGTGCCCCCGCTGGCCGATGTGTACCAGCCGTCAAACACATATCCGTCACGTGTGGGAGTTGGTAAATCGCCGTATGCCTGACCTTTTGTTACATATTTGAGGTTTGCAAGATAGGCGTCATATGTATCGAAGGCGTAAATGGTCTTTGTGGCATATTGGAAGCCTATGTATTTTTGCCTGTTATTCTCCATGAAAGTGCAGGCATTTGAATTATCTAACTGGAAGGACATAACATATCCGCCGTTAGGTACTGCGAGGCATGTCTCGGAATAGCCCTCTCTATAACCAATGACCTTACCAACGCTGTTTACTGCTATCTCCGTGCCGAATTTGTTTGAGTTTACGGTTTCTCCTGACCAGTCGTATACAATGACCTCGTTTTCCCCGCGCTCGGCATTTATCCGGTTGGCAGTCAGTGTGCCGCTCGCTGTCCCGAGCTGCCCGCCGTTGGAGTTGAAGTTTATTTTTATGCCGGGGTTGGACTGCCGAGCCCAATGCGCGTAAAGGGTGGTGTCGCTGTCGATGGCATAGTAGGTGTGGAACTCGTTGCCGTATGTTTTGCTCCAGTACCAGCCCACGAAATCATACCCCGAGCGGGTCGGTGTGGGTAGGCTGCTAAGCGTCCCGCCTGCGGAAACCTGAACGCTCCCGGTGGAGCAGCTGCCGCCGTTCGCGTCAAATGTGACGGTGTAGGTGGCAGTGCTGAAAATGTATTCTGTTCTGGTTGTGGAATAGCCGGACGGAATTTGGTATGCCGAATTGACAACATATATTCCATTGTTGTTTATGCAGCTTTCGGTAGGCATGACATTTATTAAGCCTGAAGCCTCGCTCCACCAACCGTTCCAGCTGCTCCTTGCCTGAAAATGTGTATGGGGACCTCCTGAAGCGCCGGAATTTCCGCTATATCCAATAATGTCTCCCTGATTAACATGACCGGAAGTAATCATGCTGTAATTGCTCATGTGAGCATATAATGAGTAGGTTCCATCATCATGCTGTATAGCAACGTAGTTGCCATAGGAAGACATGTCGCTTGACCAAATTTTTTCTTCATTTCCGTATTGGTTGCAGTAAGAGGAAATCGTGCCGCTTTTGGCTGCCCTGATTGCTGTGCCCAACGGGCAGGAAATGTCTATACCGCTATGTGTATCTTCAAGGGAGCCGTTTCCGTCCAAGTCTCGCAAGCCAAAATTTGAGCTGATTGTTTTGCTGTCAGCGACCGGCCATAGCCACGTGGATTGAGAAGCTGCGGCAACAGCATATGTGTTTAAGGAATTTGCCTCAATACTTCCATCAATGGGAATTTCGGCATCAGCAATGGACTCGGAAGTATAATCTGCATCGTTAGGCAAAGAAAAGTCGTCATCTTTCTTAGACTCCCGCCTGGTACTTCCCAACATGGTTACCTTAAGCGCTACCTCTATTTCCTGCTTTTCGTCCGCTGTTACCTCGAACTCAACATCCTCGGCGCTCTCATAGCCCTCGCACTCCGCCGTATATGTGTAAAAACCCGGGAGAAGCAGGTAGCTGCCGTCCTCCTCCGGCAAGATGGGGTTTTCGTGAGCCTCGTCTTCTTTTGCATATACTGAAAGCGTCAGACTTCCCGGCGCGCAGATAAACTCCACAGAAACCGGCTCGACGCTGTTTTCCGCGCTCTCCTTCGGCACGCCTTCCTCGTCAGGGGGCGCTGTTTCAAGAGCTTCTTCCGTTGGCTGTGTGTCCTCTCCGTCAGCCAGTGCGCCGACCGGCAGAGAAGTGAATATCATCACCATGCACATGAGAAGCGACAATAGCTTTACCGCTCTGTTTTTCATGCTTTTCTCCTCCAAATCGCTATTACCCTTATATCAGGATAACCTATTATAAGATAACACTTAGATAGGGATAATGTCAATAGGAAAATACCTTGATATAATAACCTTAAAGAAGGGGAATGACATGGACAACTACACCGGCATTGTGACTTATCAGATAAAAGAGTATGGGCGTATCCGCCTGAAGCTGCGCGAGGCGCTGGATTCGCGGGGAATGACCCGAAATCGCCTGCGTACTTTGACAGGCGTGAAGTACGATGTTATTGACCGCTATTATCGTTCGGACAATGTCCAGATGATAGATTTGGACTTTTTTGCAAAGGTTTGCTGCGTTTTGGATTGCCCGCTGACCGAGCTGCTGGAATATGAAAAAACCTCTGAGCGCTGATATTCGCTCAGAGGTTTTTTTCATATTCTTTATTTTTTAATATCTTTCCAGCAGCCCTTGGCAGGCGGCGGTGATGTCCTGCCATGTGCGCTCAAAATCCCTGGTGTACCAGGGGTCGGCAACGCTGTCGTTTGGCCTCCCGGCGTACTCCATCATGTTGTGCAGCTTCCCCGCGCGATCCCCGCCGAAAAGCCGCCGCATATCGCGCAGGTTTGCGCTGTCCATGCCGATGAGCAGGTCGTATTTGTCATAGTCGTCCCGCCGCAGCAGGCGCGCCCGCTTGTCCGAGCAGTCGATGCCGTGCCGCGCGAGCAGGGCCTTCGCCGGGGGATAGACGCTGCTGCCTATCTCATCATCGTGTGCCGCGGCGGAGGCTATCTCAAACTCTGCCTCCCGCCCGGCCCTCTTCACCATGTCCTTCAATACATATTCCGCCGTCGGGCTGCGGCAGATATTCCCGTGGCAGATGAATAGAATTTTTGTCATAAGCCTGTCCCCCGCTGTTATTTTGAGTCAAAATTCAACCTCGGAACATTTTACCATGCCGGCGGGAAAAAAGCAAAACATATTGGGAGACGGCATAGGAGATTAAATTGTGATGTTATCCCCGACAAGACCTATATAACTTCCGCTTTTTGCCTCGGCGGAGTCCGGGTGGGCCAAAAGCCACTTGTTGCAGGCCGAGAGCAGCTTGTCCTCACAGCGGCTGAGCGAGCCATCCCCCGGCAGGGGCAGATTCGTTCCCCTGGGCAGCAGAACAGCCGTCCTGAACCCGGCCTCAGCGTCCACATGGCAGGGGGCATAGTGCAGGGTGGTGGCGTAAATCTCGACAAATACTCCGGCGGGAACCTGAAAAGCCCTTACTCTGTCAACGGATAAAAGGCCGTTTTCAATCTCATGCTGGTGGGCAAGCAGCAAAATAAAGTCATCGGCGCCCATATTTATTTCGCTTGTCCGGTGGTATTCAAGGCAGTTGAGAGTCCTGTTGTGCCCCCAGCACATCCCAAGCTCCACGGGCAGGCCGCCATAGGCGCTGAGCTCGAGCTCGCTGAATACTCTGCATTTTTCAAGGGCCGGGATGGACGCGAGATAATCCGTGCCCGCTTCGGGCAGGGGGATTTCTTTCATTGCCGCAATAAGCTCCGCGGAATCGAAGCCGTCCATTATTTTCCCGTATGACCTGAACTCGTCGTCATATATGCTGTAAATGCGCATTTTTTCTCCTTTTGGTCGATTATTAGTTTGATTGCAATATGGAAGAGGCATAGTGTTTTTACACTATGCCTCGATGTTTGTTGTATCAGCCGTAGAAAATGGACGGCAGGAATGTTGCCGTGGGCGGGAAAACTATAATAAGAGCCATGACTAAGGCCACAATCAGAACCATCGGCAGCACGTATTTTATCATCTTTGTCATTGTGGTGCTGCATATGCCCATGGAGATAAAGAGATAGGAGCCCACAGGCGGCGTCACCGCGCCGACGACGCTGGCTATGCAGAACATGACACCGAACTGAATGGGGTCGATGCCCAGAGTGCAGATGACGGGGTAAAGCACGGGCATTATGACCATCATCGCGGCGAGCATGTCCATGAAGCAGCCAAGGAACAGGCTGAAAATCATAATTATCATCATGAAGGCAATGGTAGAGAGATTGTGCGCCATGAGCCAGTTGATAAGGTGGGTTCCGACCTGCGCCCTTGCGAACATATAGCCGTAAATCGCGGCGGTGGAGAGCAGCATCATGACCATGCCGGTCGTCTTGCAGGCATCATACACGGCCTCCCAGAAGCCGCGCCATGTGAGCTTTTTATAGATGAACTTGCCGCAGATAACAGCATAAACGCAGGCTATGATACCGGCCTCAGTTGCGGTGAAAATGCCGCTGAGGATGCCGCCAAGAATGATTACAGGGCAGATAATCGCGCCGAAAGCGCCGAGAAAGGTGTGCAGCAGGCGCTTAATATCAAACTTAACCTTGTCGTTTATTTTGTTCTTCTTCGTGTAGCGCACGGCAATAAGCATCAGGGCGATGCCAATCAAAAAGCCGGGGATGTATCCGCCCATGAAAAGCTTACCGACTGAGTCTCCGGTGATGGAGGAGTAGATAATCATGTTCATGCTGGGCGGAATAATGGGGCCGAGAGCGCCGGCGGTGGCCAGCAGCGACGCGGTGAAAGCGTCATCATATCCCTTTTCGCGCATGGAGGGGAGCACAAGGGAACCGACAGCGCTTGTATCCGCTGCGCCGGAGCCGGAAATTCCGGCAAAGACCATGCACGCGCCGACAGTGGTTATCGCGGTGCCGCCGCGTATCCACCCGAGCAGGGAGTTGCAGAAATTGACGATTTTATCGGTCAGGCCGCCCTTGCTCATCAGTTCACCCGCGAGCAGGAAAAACGGGCACGCCATGAGCGAGAAGGAATTTAAATCGCCGCATATCTGCTGACAAAGGACAGGCAGGCTTACATTGGAGCAGCTGACGACGCCGATAACGCCGGAAAGCCCCATCGCGAAGGCTATCGGCGTGCCGATGATCATAAGAAGGATAAACGCTATAAAAGCAACAGCTAACATTTTTTACCCTCCTTTTCTTCTTCAATCTTATCTTTGAAAAATTTCATGTCGCCGGCAAAAACAGAGACCAGTGAAATGACCATAAGAATCATGCCGACGGGCAGCGCCGCGTATACAAAATTCCAGGTTATAGGCAAAATGGTGGAGCGGTTTGCCGCCGTTTTGGCGCAGAGCTCAAAACCGGCGGGAATCATGAAATAAAAATAGACCAGTATCGCGACTCTGGAAACAAGATAGAATATTCTGTTTATTTTGGCCGGGATAAAGCTCGTGACAAAGTCAACGGAGATGTGTTTGTGTTCGCGCACGGCTATTGAGGCCGTCAGAAAGCTGAGCCATACGAACATATAGCGCATGAGCTCCTCGCTCCATATAAGGGAGCTTTTGAGAACAAACCGGAAGAAAATTTGCGCAGCGCCAATAAGCACTATAATGACAAGCATACCGCAGGCGGTATATTTTTCGATTTTGCTGATTACAAAATCTATTTTTCTGAATACGTTCAAGCGATTCCTCCTGACTGCTCAGCAAGCAAAGCAAGCTTAATCCAAGCCGATACATACCTGATTTCAGGTATGTATCGGTCGTGAAGTTGATGGATTGTTGTTAACCGAGGCAGGAGCGCAGCTCTGTGACGCGATCTGCATAGCCAAACTGCTCGGCGGTGTCGACGACAAGCCCGGAGACAGCCTGCTGAAGCGCGGACATATCCTCGTCGGAGAGATTGATGATTTCAATACCGGCATCGGTGAAAAGGTCACGGTAGACCTGCTCGTTCTCGGTGGAGAGCTGACGCTGGAACTCGTTGGCCTCTGTCATCGCGTCAAGCACAGCCTGCTGCTGGGCATCAGAGAGCTTCTCCCAGGAGGCGCGGTTCATGCTGCAGAAGTTGGTGACATTGATGTGGCCGGTGATGGTGTAATACTTTGCGACCTCCTGAAGGTTTGCGGTGGCGAGAGTTTCAGTGCCTGCCTCAATGGCGGAGACCATGCCGGTCTGCATTGCGGTGTAGCCCTCAGACCAGGCGACGATGGTGGGGTTGCAGCCAAGGGCGTTAAAAATGTCAACATACACCTTGTTGTCAGGGACGCGGATATTCAGGCCCTTGAAGTCATCAAAGCTGCGGATGGGGACATTGGAGAGAACGTTTCTCGCGCCGCCGCTCATCCAGCCGACGGCGACAAAGTTGCTGTCAGCCATGACCTCATTGAAGAAGTCCAGGCCGCCCATATCGTCAATAATCTGCTTCTGCTGATCCCCTGTGGTGAACATGCAGAGGCTTTCAAAGACGGAGGCAGCGGGGTTGTATCCGGCGTACATACCGCCGCCGGAGATGGTCATGTCAAGAGCGCCCTGCTCGACCTGCTGCAGTATTTCCGATTCAGAACCCATCTGGGAGGAAGGATACACCACCACGGTGATGCTTCCATTGCTCAGCTCGTTTACCCTTTTCGCAAACAGGTCGCAAGCCTGACCGATTGCGTGTGTGGGGGCGTAGATGTGGCCGATGGAAATTTCGACGGGGGTATCGACTGCTTCGACGGGGGCACTGTTGGTCGGTTCCTCAGCTGGGGCTTCCGCGGGGGCTTTCTGACCGCATGCGGAAATGCTGAGCAGCATGACCACGATCAGTACGACGGACATGAGTTTTTTCATTTTTGTTCCTTCTTTCCTTTCTTTCTGTTAATACTGCAAGCAGTATTGTTCACAAGATTGACTCGATTTCCTCCCGGAGCGGGGACGAGAGCCCGGCACCAGGGCGGGTGACGGAGAGAGACGCAGCGGCGTTTGCAAAGTTCACCGCGTCAAAGAGGGACTTGCCCTGCGCGAGGGCGGCTGTCATTGCGCCGTTGAATGTATCCCCGGCGCCTGTGGTATCAACCGGCTTTACCGGATAGGCTTTGATGATTGCGGAGCGCGAGCCGTCGTGAACATACGCTCCGCGTGAACCAAGCGTGATGACCACCTGCCTAACACCTCTTGAGCGGAACACCTCGGCGGCTTTTTCGGCGCTTTCGGGAGAATCCACACAAATTCCGGTCAGCAATTCCGCCTCGGTCTCATTGGGCGTGATAATATCAGTGCTGTGATAAATAAAGGGGCTCAGCTCTGCCGCGGGAGCGGGGTTCAAAATGACCGCTCCGCCGCCCTTTTTCACGATATCGATCGCGGCCTCGACCGCGGATATGTTGGTTTCGAGCTGGACAAGGAGCAGGTCTGTCTCTTCAAGCAGGGGCTGCACCGCGGCGATATCCTCCTGACTGATGGAGCAGGAGGCGCCCTTGTTCACAATTATCATGTTCTGCCGGCTTTTTTCCTCGAGCAGGATAAATGCGGAGCCCGTGTTCGCGGCGGGGTCAATAATGACGCCCTCCGTGCTCAGACCCACGCTCTCAAAGGTCTTGAGAGCCTCCTTGCCGAAGGGGTCCGCGCCGAGCTTGGTGATAAATTTTAATTTCGCGCCGGCACGCTTGGCGGCAATGGCCTGATTGCTGCCCTTTCCGCCCGGGCCGGTGGTAAAATCCGTGCCTAAAAGGGTTTCGCCGGGCTTGGGAAAGTGGTCCAGGCGGGCAGTCATATCGTAATTGAAGCTGCCGAATACAGTTACACGCTTCAAAGGGTTCACCTCTATTCAGCGATTATTCCGGTGATAAAAAGCTTCTCCGCGGGAAAGCCTGTGCTCTCAACGGCCTTTCTCAAGGCGCTGATTTCTGCATTTTTCAAAAGGCGCACACCCTCAAAATCCCATTTTCTGCCCATCTGCCGGTACTTGCCGAGGCAGCTGTTGTTAAAGGAACAGAGCTCCCAGCGAGAGATGTTTTCCGCGCCCAGCTGCTGCAAAATAAACTCTGCTATGCCGATGAGATTATCTTCCGTCGCGGTGGCTCCGGGAATGAGCGGGGTCCGAATCCAAAATTCGCCGCCGTAGCTTCCGTCGGATATTTTGCGGCAGATTTTTTTCGCGTTTTCGAGAATGAGGGCGTTGTCCGCGCCGCAGAATTTTTTGTGCAGCCCGGGGTCAATGAGCTTGAGGTCATAGAGCACATAGTCCGTCACAGGGAGGATGCTGTCATAGTGCGCGGAGGGGATAAAGCCGCAGGTGTCAAGCGCGGTGGTGACGCCGTGCCCATGGAGCGCGGAAAAGAACCGCTCCGCGAATTTGTGTTGCAGCATGACCTCGCCCCCGGAAGCGGTTACGCCGCCCCCGGTTTTGTCATAGTATGGCTTGTTTTTCAGAACTTCTTTCACAAGCTCGTCAAGGCTCCACTCCTTGCCGCACATGGTCATGGCCTCGGCGGGGCAGGCGCGGACGCAGGCTCCGCAGGAGACGCAGATGCTGCGGTCTATGCTTATGCCTGAATCAAGCATGATGTTTGCGCCCGTGGGGCAGGCTTCGTGACAGAGACCGCAGCCAATGCATTGGCGCTCGTTCCACCAGACCTGCGGCAGTGGGGAGATGCCCTCCGGGTTGTGACACCAGGTGCAGGAGAGCGGACAGCCCTTGAAAAAGACGGTGTCTCTCTGTCCCGGGCCGTCATGAGAGGTGCCGCGGTAAATGTCAAAAATCAGGGCATGCTGTTCGTCCATCTTTACATTTCCCCATAGTTGTTGCGGCCAACAAATTCCTCCTGGAAGGGCTTGGCAAGGCAGATAAACCTTGTGGTGTAGCCCGTTACCTTAATGATTATGTTCTGGTAATCCGGGTTTTCGGGGTGGTCTATCGCGTCCTTGAGCTTCTCCAGGTCGATGATGTTCAGGTTGACCTGGAAGGTGTTCTGAGAGAAGAAGGTCTCGACGAAGTCTCTGATATACTCCGCGACATGCTCTTTCCCGTCGAAGAATTTGGGCTGAAGCTCGACCTGAAGTGTGCCGCCAAGGAATTTCTGATTATGAATCTTTGCAAGAGAGTTCGCGGTGGCGAGCAGCCCTCTGGTATTTCTGCCGGCGGTGGGGTTGCAGCCATGGGCAAGCGGCTCGGTGGCGTAACGGCCATCGGGGGTCGCGGGGAGAACCTTTGTCGCCGTGTGGCCCTGGAACTGGAAGAGGGACGCGCGGTACTGCTGGCCGCGGCAGTTATAGGTGTGGTCCATGACATCGGCGATCATATCCGTAATGCGGACCAGCAGATTGTCGACCTCGTCGAGGTCGTTGCCGAACTTATCCTGATGCAGGAAGCGCTGGCGCATGACCTCGTTATTTTCCCAGTTGCTTGCGCAGGCGTCCATGACCTGCTTCATGCTGTACTGCTTCTGCTCAAAGACCAGCTTTTTTATAGCGTGCATCGAATCCGCCACGTTGGGGATACCCAGAACATTCGCGGAGGTGTACTGATAGTCAACGCCTCTGTGGCCGGTAATGTCAATGCCGCGCTCGATGGGGCCGGTGTAGTAGAGAGAGGTTGCCATCTCGGGCCAGATGCGGTCCTGAACCTTATACTGCGCGTCCTTAAACACGCGCAGAGCCTCGGCGGTGCGCTTAAATTCCTCGGTAAATTTCGCGAAAAATTCCTCAAAATCATCGCAGCCGCTCTGAATAACATAGTCCATTGCTCTCCACATGGGGTCGAGCAGGACAACAGCGTTGACATCCTGGTCGCAGTATTCCATGCCGGGAACGCAGAACCACTGGCAGCCGCCCACGGCAACCTTCCATGCGTCCTTGGGATCAACGCCGGAGCGAAGCTCAACATCACGCATCAAATCGTAGTTGCAGAAGGTGGGGACACTGGCGCCGTGGCGGGCGAGAACATCGCAGGCGTAGAGCATGATGTCCTTGTCAACATCGGGGTGCCACATGAAGAACATGTTGTTGTAATCGTCGACCATGTCGTACGCCTCAAGGACAATCCAGCTTGCGGGGCAGGTGGCGTCTGAGCCGTCTTCAAGTCTGCCGCAGATGGTAAAGTGCTGGCCGCGCACCTTGAGGAACATCTCTGCCAGGTACTCTCTGGCCTGCTGGCGGGTGATGCGCTTTTCCTCAAGATCCTTTACAAGAAAATCGTTGAGATACAGGTCGAGGCGGCCATAGCCGTTGCCGTGGCCGACGATGCGGTCGCTCATGATGGCAAACTGAATGTACTGCACGGCCTGATGATAGGTCTGGGGCGCGCCGGTCGCAAGCTGCAAGCAGTCATCAGCAACCAGCGTGTAGAGCGCCTTCTGCTCGGGCTCGGAGGCGGCATCGGCCAGCTCCCGGGCCTTCTCGGCGTGCTTGCGCACATAAGTAATGATGCCCTCACAGACGAGCTTCAAGCCCTCAAGATACTCGACCTTTACAGGATGGTCAAGCCGCTTGTACATTGCCAGACTCTCTTCTATGCGCGCGAGAGTGCCGGTCCAGCCTTCCTTTATGCCTCTGCTGAGGTCAAGGCAGGTGTGGCCATGGCTGGTGCCGCCGGCGCCGAGCTGGCGGACCTCGCGGCCGAGCTGGTGGACCTCATCGCCGAAGTAGTATTTGCGAATTTCGTTCATTTCCCAGTGAAATTCGCCGACGATGGATTCAAACGGATGAATCTCAGCGGGCGAGTTTTCCAGCAGGAACTTGTAGTCCTTGCCCCACTGCAAGGGGGAGGCCTCGTAGCCCTCGACATGAGAGGGCACCTGGTCGTTGAGCGGGAAGTCCATGCCTATATCCACGCGGCAGGCGTGATCGCCGAGAGAGTAGCTGGTGGAGCGCTCCTCCGCCCAATCGCCCGACTGGGGGATGCAGCCGTTGGCCTTGTCGGTCCAGTGGTAAACCAGCTGGTTATCATCCGCGGTATATAGGTTGCGCTTGCCGGATATGGCGAGCTCCTGATTATATTTGATTACTTTCCGCAGTCTTTCGCCGGGGACGAACTTTGCGTTAAAGCTGTTTCTTACTTTAGCCATTGCTTTATATCTCATTCCTTTCTTCGTTGCCAAAATGTGAAGCAGGTACACTTGAACTGCTTTAATTATATTTTTTCCGCATGGAAAGGACAATATATAAATTCCTTTCTTACATATGAAACTTTTTCGATTGTTGCACAAAATAACATATATATTGCATTCTCAGGCAGACGGTGATATTATCATTTTGAAGAAGGAGGGGACGAGAGATGACTATTAAGGAAATTGCCGCACTCGCCGGGGTCTCAACGGCAACGGTGTCGCGGGTTTTCAGCAATGAAGGATATGTCAGCGCGGAGACTAAGGAGAAGATCCTCAAAATAGCGGAGGAAAACAACTTCACCGTGAGAAAATACGGCAGAAAAAGCCACAAAAGCGGGGCGCACGGGGGAATAGTCGGCGTTGTTGTTCCTGACATTAATAACTCCTATTACTCAGAAGTTGTGCTGGGAATGGAGGAGGTTTTTGACAAATATAATGTCACTGTTATAACCTGCGGCTCAAATGAACAGCACGGCAATGAGATAAAGATTCTTGACGCGCTGAAAAGCCTCGATGTCAGCGGCATAGTCATAGCCCCTGTATCAAGCGCCGTGGAGTATAACAGAGAGTATCTTATAAACCTTGATAAAAACAGCGTCCCCGTGGTTTTGCTCGACCGGGATGTTCTCGGCGCGCAGATGGACGGCGTGTTCATGGATAACTACAACGGCGCCTACCAGAGCATACAGACCCTTATTGACAATGGCCACAGGGATATTGCCTTTATCGCGGGGCCGATGACCTCCTCCAGCGCGCTGGACAGATTCAACGCCTATTCCGCCGCGCTGCGGGCAAATAACATCCCGCTGAGGGAGGAGTACATCCTATACGGCGATTTTAAGGCCGAAAGCGCCTATAATCTGACGAAAAAGCTTATTGACCGCAAAACCAGGGTTACGGCCATATTTTCCTCCAACCGCAAAATGTCCTCCGGCAGCCTGATGGCTTTGGCGGAAAAGTGTTATGAAATTGGGAAGGATATTTCTTTTATCTCATGCGGCTGCCCGGATTACCGGGATTCAAATATAAGCTACGTTGATTATCCGACGACGAATATCGGCATGGAGTGCGCCAACATTCTCCTCAAGAGAATTACTCAGGGCAAGCGCGGCTCTTCGGTGAAGGCCCGCGTTACGTTTGGGATGAATCTCGTGCTCAAGGGCTCGGAGAAGCTGCCCGAAGGAAAAATCCGGAAAACAGGCAATATGTAAAATATGTAAAAATCGAAAATTTTCATAGGTAAAACGATATTTTTCATGATGAAAGCCCGGAGAGCAGAAGTTATGATTATCTCATAACATGATGAAAGGAAGAAACCTATGAAAAGAATCGGGACTGTTTCCAAACTTGTGCCGGGCACTGCCGATGAATATATCAGGCTTCACAAAAATGTGTGGCCGGGCGTTGTAAAGGCCGGCCACGACGCGCATATGCAGAACTTCTCTATTTACCGGTGGGGTGATTATCTTTTTTCCTATTATGAGTATACCGGGGACGATTTTGAGGGCGACATGGAGAGAAAGGCGGCGCTTGAGGTCAGCAAGGAATGGCAGGCCGCAACCGGAAAATGCAGAGAGCTTATGGACGGCGAGAAGCGGTACATAGAGCTTGAGGAAATATGGCACGAGGATTTTGACGCCTGATCCTGACAAAATAAAAAAGAATCCGAAAACCGAGTTTATACAACTATTACCCGGTTTTCGGATTCTTTGTTGTTTGCAGGTGTAATTAAATCAGCATAACAAGAGTCCCGGCGACGATGGCGGCGAGGCCGATGAGGGACTTTTTCGTCAGGCGCTCGTGGAACACTATGTAGGAGAAGGCGACGGTGACAAGGATGCTGAGCTTGTCGATGGGGACGATGACGCTGGCGGGGCCGTCCTGAAGCGCGCGGTAGTAGCACAGCCATGAGCCACCGGTGGCAAGGCCGGACAGGGCGATGAAGCCCGCCTCTTTTTTGGATATCCCGTGCAGAGCCTTGGCCTTGCCGGTCACAAAGACCATGAACCAGGCCATTATCAGCACAACGCCGGTGCGTATCGCGGTGCCAAGGTTTGATTCAACCCCGCTGATGCCGACCTTGCCGAGAATGGAGGTCAGCGCCGCGAAAACCGCCGAGAGCGCCGCATACAAAAACCAGCGCCCGCCGCTGCTCTGCTTGGGGGAGACGTCCTTTTTTTCAATCATCATAAATGTGCCGACGCCGATAAGGACCACGCCGATGGCCTTGGGCAGCGTCAGCTCCTCGTGCAGGAAGATGCAGGCGAGCAGAATAGTCAGCACAACGCTGCTCTTGTCCACCGGGACGACCTTGTTGATGTCGCCTATCTGCAAGGCGCGGAAGTAGCACAGCCATGAGCCGCCGGTGGCGAGGCCGGAGAGCACCAGAAACAGCCATGTTTTGCCGTCAATGGCGCCAATCTGCGCCTGGGAGCCGACGACGAACACCATCAGCCATGAGAAAATCAGCACCACGACAGTGCGCAGAGCGGTGGCAACGGTGGAATCCGTCTCCTTAATGCCGCACTTGGCCAAAATCGAGGTTATGCCGGCGAAAAGCGCCGAGGCAAAGGCCAGAATTATCCACATATTATTCGCCTCTGAATATAAAATCCGCTTATTTTATCAGCGCCAAAATCGCGTCGAGCCGGGGCTGCCAGAGCACTGCCGGGTCAAAATCCCGGGCGAGGGCGGCCTTATACTGCCCGCTCAGCTCCGGATGACTGAGGGCGCGGCGCAGACCGGCTTCCAGACCGGCGGGGCTGTTTTCGGTGATGATGCCGAAGGCGGGGGGGACAGTCTCCTCCACGGCGGCTATGCGCGCGGCGATAACCGGCACGCCGAGCGCCATGGCCTCCTGAATGGCCACGGGGTGGCACTCGCTGGCGGAGGAGCTGACAAACCAGTCGGCACAGCGCATATAGGGATAGGGATTATCCCGCCTGCCCGGCAGACGGACGCTTTTTATATCCTCCCGGCGCTGCTTTTCGCGCAGCTCCGCTTCAAGCTCCCCGCCGCCGATTATCCACATTTCAAAATCAAACTCATCCTCAAGCTTTTTGCACACGTCCATGAGCATACCGTAGCGCTTGACCTCGGACAGCCGCCCGACGGACACAAAAAGGGGCTTGCCTGCCGTGGGCTTGCAGTCCTCGGGGGTGACTTCGGACGCGGCACTGATGGCCTTTGCATCGAGGGGATTATAGCGCACAAGGAGATTGCCGGGGTCACCGATGGTATGGATGATGCCGTTTGCCCCGGTGTTGGAGACGCAGATGACATTGTCAAAGCTCTGCATACATCGGCGCTCCTCCTCATCGCTGTGAAAGTCGGCTTTGCTCCAGTGCATGGAGCAGAAATCCGTGTGCACCCAAGCGAGCTTTTGCTCTGCCCGGAGCTTCGCGGCAAGGCGCATGGAGGGGCCTTCCTTGAAGGCGATGACCGTGTCCCACTTTTTGAGCCTGAGCAGAAAGCCCTCAAAAAGCACCCGGCAGGCGCGCTGAAAGAACCATTTCGGCGTGAAGCGGCGGCTGACCCCGTCCCAAAACGGCAGGCGGCGGCAGCGCAGCCCGGCGGGATATCTCCGCCGCAGCGTCTCCCGGTCGCTCTCGTAGGCCCAGATGGTGAGCCTGTCCCCACGCTTTGCGAGGGCGGCGGAGACAAGCTGGAGCATCTGCTCCGCGCCGCCGGCGTGGAGCCGGTCATTTATAAGAAGAATGTCTTTGCCCATTTTAACTCCTTTTGAGTTTTTTCCTGACCTTCGCGGCAAAATCCTGCCGCTCCTGACGGCTCAGAACCAGCATATAGTTTACCGCAAAGCTTAAGACAGCCGTTATGATGGCGGCGGCGAACCAGCAGACCCATGAGCGGGAGAGGTCAAAAAACGAGTTGACGACAAAGCCGATGGCAAGGCTTGCCGCGAAGGAGAGCACGCTCTTGCCAATTTCAGGCAGGAAAGCGGTTTTCGGCAGGCCGATGAACTTTGCGGAATACGGGATATGGAAGCAAAACGCCACGATAAGCGCCCCGGTGAGGCTGCATCCCAATATTGCGAACACGCCCCAGTCCGTCAGCTTCAAGAGCAGGTACACACAGCAGATGTTCACAAGGCCATAGACTATCATGATGATGGAGTTGACGCGGACCTTGTTTGTGATGGTGAATATCTGATAAAGCGGCTGGAGCGGGCCGGAGATGCAGGTGTTGGCAACGGTCAGCACGGACATGATATGGATAAGCGCGGCGGGCTGACCCGGCACCCAGAGCGAATAAAACTCAATGCCCATGGTGCAGAGAATTGCCGTGGGTATGGAGGCGAAAAGGCACATAAAGCGCATGGCGGATTTTGCCGCGTTTTTGAGGCCCTCCTTGTCGCCCTTGGCGTAGAGCTGCATGAGATTGGGGCTGAAAACGCTGGCGATGGTGGTGTTGAAGGAGAAGATGACGTTCGGCAGGGTCTTTGCGATTGACATATACCCCATCATGGAGGGGCTTATGAAGAGATTTGTAAGGATAAGGTCAAGCCCGCTTGTGAGAATCTGGCTTAATTGGGTGATGCTGTTCCAGATGCCGGAGGATATAATGTCCCATATGCAGCGCAGATTAAAGTCAGAGCGGTGAAAGCGCAGGTCAGGCACTAACTTTCGGGTGTAGTGCAGGTTTATAAAGCCCGTGAAAACCGTGGCGGCAAGGGTGCCGAGAACAACGTAGCTGATGCGCGGCTCAAAGAGCATGAACAGCGCCAGTACCAGCACAACGTTTATTATGCTGGCCTGAGCCTGCCGCAGGGACTGGATATACAGGGTGTTGGTGATGTAATAGCAGTTGCTGTATATAGAAAACAGCAGGCGCACGATGAAGTTGAGAAAGGTCAGCGCGAAGGTGAGCTTAACCTGAAAGACCATGGCGGCAGGGATCTCGAACATAGAGTCGAGATAATGCACACACAGCGCCGAGGGAATGACGAAAATCGCCGAGAGGAAGAGGTTTGCAAGCGCCACGGAGGAGAAATACTGCCGCGCGCGGGCCTGGTTGCCCCTTGTGCGCTCGAGCATGATAAAGCGGCTTGCCATGGAGTTTAGCGCGATGCTGAACAGCAGCGCGTAGTTTGCAAACTCGTTTGCCAGCTTCACATAGCCGTAAATATCCTCGCCAAAGCGGTCGGTGATATACGGGGTTATGAAAAAGCTGATAAGGGTATTCAGCACAAAGGTTATAGCGCTGAACACGATATTCTTGCTCAGCGCTCTGCTGTTAAAATTTTCTGCTTCTTTTGACACTTGATTTGACCTCACATGATAAAGCGGAGATGAGTTAGACTCGATTCAAAGCCTCCCCTGTGTAAGGGGAGGTGGCAAAAATCATGGATTTTTGCCGGAAGGGTTGTCCTGAGCAGCACGGATTTTGTCCGGTGCAAACCTCAAGGTTACAATCCCTCAGTCAGCTTCGCTGACAGCTCCCTTTACACAAGGGAGCCAAGGAAATGGGCGCAGGTTTGCACAAGGGAGCCGTTGATGGAAAGCAAAACGCGATAAAATGTGCTTACTTTCTTTTTCCACCCGGGTCAAAGCCCAGCAGCTTATAGCTGCGGTAGCGGACGCGGGCCTTCATATCAAGCCCCGGTATTATAAAGCGCTCGGCCTGACCACTTTTCAGAAAATCAATGGCGGCCTCGTCGCCCTGCCCGGCAAGGTAGAGCGCGGTGCTGATAAGGCGCTTCGCCGCGGCAATCTGGAGCGGGCGGCAGCCCTCCGCCGCGAAATAATCAAACTGCTCGGAAAAGGCAAGCAGCGCGGCCTCGGAGTTTTTGCGGGTCTTGGTGTGGGTTATGCTGCCGGGGTTCTGGTAGTAGGCATAAATCTCCCTTGTGCCGAGAGCGGTTTTGGCGCACTGGCGGTAGAGCTTATAGCTGAAAGCCTCGTCCTCATGCAGCCGCCCGACAGGGAAGGGATTTTCGCGCACGGCATCTGCCGGGAAGAGCTTGCCCCAGGCGGTGACGAGGGGCATGTAATGCTCGTTACAGAGCGCCTGATAGAAGGAGACATTGTCAAAGCAGAGCACATTCTCCTCCGGCTGGGCGGAAAAATCCTCCCCGTCGCCGTGGACAACGCGGCAGCTGCCACAGGCGATATCCGCCCCGGTCTGCTCCATCAGTTCAATCAGATACTGCACATAGTCCGGCGAGATATAATCGTCCGAGTCGATAAAGCTGATATACTCCCCCCGCGCCAGCGCGACGCCCTGATTGCGCGCGTCGGACAGGCCGCCGTTTGCCTTATGCAGCACTCGGATGCGCCCGTCCTTTTCGGCCCAGCCGTCGCACATTTTTCCGCAGTTATCGGGTGAGCCGTCATCTACAAGGATAATGTCCAGCTTTTCATAGCTCTGGCACAGTATGCTCTCAACACAGCGGTCAAGGAACTTTTCCACCTTATACACCGGGACTATTATTGACACAAGAGGGTTGTTTTTCATAATGACCTCCCATATTAAATCAGTTTATCATACCATGCCGGTGTGAACATTTCAACTTAAATGAAAAAACTGCACGACCCACCTGGCTCTCCCTTTGGGAGGGCTGGCGGCGAAGCCGACTGAGAGGGCATACGCAAAATTCTCGCCTTGTGCAAGCGGCGGATTGTCAAGCAAGTGCAACACTTTCTGCCAAAACTTCGGCCGGTGTTTTCCAGCCAAGACATTTTCTCGGGCGGTTGTTAATGAAATCCTCAACAGCTTGAATATCCT
>URPA01000020.1 GCA_900549545.1 uncultured Eubacteriales bacterium | reverse complement strand
ACGACCCCTCCGGTTTGCGCAATCCGCAAACCACCTCCCCTTACGCAGGGGAGGCAAAACTGCATCCATCTTCTTGGCTCTCCCAGAGGGAGAGACAAGGGAGCGAAGCGGATTTTGCACCGTGAAGCGCCGATGCCCCTTGTTGCTACAAGGTGGAGGCCTTTGGCCCTGCAAGCTTGATGGATTCCAGCGTGGTAGGCAATTTGTTCTATTTGTCTGAAAAAGTGCCGGTTTTGGGCGAAAACGGGCAAATTTTTTTGTCAAAAAAATTACTTTTCTTTATTTTGCTTTTCCATGGGCGTATAATAAAATTGTTCAAAAATTACTTCGGCTTCCTGCCTCGGCAAGCGCCGGTTTTACGGGGTTTTCGGCCGGAAAAAATATTTGGAAATTTTTTCAGTCTGCACTTGTATATAGCTTTACTTTGTAGTAAAATGTCTTTGTCAATTGTTTAACTAAGAGGCTTTGAGGAATGGAAAGAGCGCTTATTCAGATACACGGGATAGTCCAGGGTGTGGGCTTCCGTCCGTTTATCCATAAGCTTGTGACCAGTTATTCCCTCAGCGGCTATATAAAAAACACCTCCTCCGGCGTGGAGCTGGAGCTTGAGGGAGAGCGCCCAGAGCTGGAGCGCTTTGTGGCGGATGTGCCGAAGAAAGCGCCGAAGCTCGCGGTTATCGAGAGCATCGAGTGCCGGTACACCGATGAGCTTGTGGGCTACACGGGCTTTGAGATACGCCAGAGCAGGACCGAGCAGTTTCGCAACACCCTTATTTCCCCGGACATATGTATCTGCGACGACTGCCTGCGCGAGCTGCGGGATAAAAACGACCGGCGGTACAGGTACCCGTTTATCAACTGCACGAACTGTGGCCCGCGCTTTACTATTATAAAAGACGTGCCCTACGACCGGTGCAAGACCTCGATGGCGGAGTTTCCCATGTGCCCGGACTGTGACGCGGAGTATCACGACATTGAAAACCGGCGCTACCACGCCCAGCCGGACTGTTGCCCCGACTGCGGGCCGAGGGTCTTTTTCCTCGACGCGGACGGGAACGAGCTTCCCGGGGACGCTATTGAGCTTGCGCGGGAGTATGTAAAAAGCGGAAAAATAATCGCGGTGAAGGGGCTTGGCGGGATGCACCTTGCCTGCACCGTTGACAGTGAAGCGGTGGCTCTCGAGCTGCGCCACAGAAAGCAGCGGGACGAAAAGCCATTCGCCATCATGTGCCGCGACGTGGAGGCCGCCCGGCGGCTGTGTGAGATAGGCCCCGCTGAGGAAGAGCTGCTCACCGGCTTTCGCCGGCCGATTGTGCTGCTGAAAAAGCGGCGGCCGGGGCTTGAATATTTAAGCGAGAACGGGCGCATCGGCGTGATGCTGCCGTACACACCGCTCCACTATCTGCTGTTTGGGGACGATATTCAGGCGCTTATAATGACCAGCGCCAACCTCTCCGACACGCCGATAATGTACAAAAACGACGAGGCCGTCACGAAGCTGCGCGGCATTGCGGACGGCTTTTTGCTCCACAACCGGGACATTCAGACCCGGTGCGACGATTCGCTCTACTGGGTGCTCGGCGGGCAGGAATACCCCGCCCGCCGCTCAAGAGGCTATGTGCCCTTCCCCATCCGCGTGGATGAGGGGCTTGACTGCGCCCTCGCCTGCGGGGCGGAGCAGAAGGCGAGCTTCTGCCTTTCAAAAGGGAGCTATGTTTTCCAGAGCCAGCACATCGGCGACTTGAAAAACATCGAAACTCTGGATAACTACCGCGAACAGATAGGGCATTTTGAGCGTTTGTTTGACATCGCGCCGGAGTTTGTCGCCTGCGATATGCACCCGGACTATCTGTCCACAGAGTACGCGCGCGGCCTTGCCGCAGCGAAGCAGCTGCCGCTGTACCAGATACAGCATCACCACGCGCATATGGTCTCCTGCATGGCGGACAATAATCTGCATCAGAAGGTCATCGGCCTTATTTGGGATGGTGTTGGCTACGGGACGGACGGAACGGTCTGGGGCGCTGAGTGCCTTATCGGCGACCGGGCGGGCTTTGAGCGCTTTGGCAGTATCCTGCCCATCCCGCTTATCGGCGGAGACAGGGCGGTGAAGGAAATTGACCGCTTGGCCTTTGCCATGCTGGAAGCAAGCGGCTGCGACACGGGGCATATTGAAAACGCCCCGGTGTATGAAAGGCTCCTCAAGGTGGGGCTTAACTGCCCGCTGTCCTCGGGAATGGGGCGGCTGTTTGACGGCGCCGCCGCGATACTCGGGATAAAAGCCCGGTGCAGCTATGAGGGGCAGGGCGCGGTGCTTTTGGAGGCCGCCGCCACTGAATGTTCGGACTGTTACCCCCTCGCCTTTGAGGGCGCGCCGCTGCGCTTTGACTGGCGCGATATGGTCCGGGGCATGGTCGCGGACAGGGAAAACGGGCTTGCGGTCGGTGTAATCGCCGCGAAGTTCATGAACACGCTGATCGCCATGGCGGTTAAAATGTGCAAATCCGCAAGGGAGCGCTGCGGGATAGGCGATGTGGTCTTATCCGGCGGGAGCTTCCAGAATATGTATATAATGGAGCGCCTGCCCGCCGCGCTGGAGGCCGAGGGCTTCAAAGTCTGGCGGCACAGGCGGGTCTCCTGCAATGATGAGGGGATCGCGCTGGGCCAGCTTATGGCGGCGCAGGAATTATTTAATCGGAGAGGCTGAAAATGTGTCTTGCAATTCCTCTCAAGTTAATAGAAATCAACGGCAAGAACGCCGTGGGTGAGGCGCTGGGTATGCGCCGGGAGCTGCGGGTGGATTTTATCCCCGACCCGAAGCCCGGGGACTATGTGATTGTACACGCGGGCTTTGCCATTGAGCGGCTGCCCGAGGAGCAGGCGCTGGAGGATATAGCAGCGTGGTCGGAGGTGGACGATGCTCTCAAAGGCTGAGCGCTGCGAAAAGCTGCTGCGCGCCATCCGCGCCCTGCCGCCGATGGAGGCAAGGCTCATGGAGGTCTGCGGGACGCACACCATGGCGATAGCAAAGGCGGGGATAAAATCCCTGCTGCCAAGGGGTGTGGAGCTTGTGAGCGGGCCGGGCTGCCCGGTATGTGTTACCCCGGCGGAGCTTATTGACAGCGTGCTGGAGCTCTCGATGCGCGATAACATCGTCATCGCCACCTATGGAGACATGATCCGCGTCCCCGGCAGCACTCCGGGGGACAGCTTGCAGCGCCGCCGCGCGCTGGGGGCAAAGGTGGAGATAGTCTACTCCTCGATGGACGCGCTGACTCTCGCCCGCTCGATGCCGGAGAAGGAGATCGTCTTTCTTGGCGTTGGCTTTGAGACCACCGCGCCGGGGACTGCCGCCGCGGTGCTGGCCGCCACCGAGGAGGGGCTTAAAAACTTCTCAGTGTGGTCGATGCTCAAGACCGTTGAGCCCGCTGTCCGGGCGCTTATCGCCTCGGAGGGCTTTAACATAAGCGGCTTTCTCTGTCCCGGCCATGTGGCAAGCATCATCGGCGCGGAGGGCTTTCGCTTCCTGCCGGAGGAGTTTTCGCTCCCGGCGGTGGTGGCGGGCTTTGAGGAGGAGGATATCCTGCTCGGGGCGTATCTGCTGCTAAAGCAGCTTGCGGGCAAGGCCCCCCAGCTTCAAAACGCCTATCCCAGAGCGGTGTCGGATATGGGCAACACCCTCGCGCAGGATATGCTGAGCCGCTGCTTTACGCGGCGGGACGATATATGGCGCGGTCTGGGGCGCATCCCCATGAGCGGGCTTGGGCTTAAAGAGGAGCTTGCGGCATATGACGCGGAGAAGAAGTTTGGCATTGTAATCGCGCCTGAAAAGCCCACGCCCTGCCGCTGCGGGCAGGTCATAACCGGCAGGCTCAGCCCCCGGGGCTGCCCCCTGTTCGGCAAGGCCTGCACACCGGAGGACCCGGTCGGCCCGTGCATGGTGTCCTCGGAGGGCTCCTGCGCGGCGGCGTATAAATATCAGGCGGTAGTGTGATAAATCACACTAATTATTAAAAGCGGCGTGCCGCTCGCCGCTAAAGCGGCAACCGCGGCACATGCCGAATAATCTCCATTCAGCCGCATATGGAGGTTTCATTCCCATTTGTGCTGCCGATATGCGGCAGAATGGAGATTAAAATGGAAGATATAATTACTCTTGACTATGGCAGCGGCGGGAAGAAAACCGCCCGGCTAATAGACAATATGATAGTCCCGGCGCTGGATAACCCCGCTCTGCGTGAGCTGGGCGACGGGGCGATACTCCCCGGCGGGGAACGCTTGGTTTTCTCAACGGACAGCTTCGTGGTTGACCCCATATTTTTCCCGGGCGGGGACATTGGAAAGCTCGCGGTCTGCGGCACGGTGAACGATATCTCCATGTGCGGGGGCGAGGCGAAATATTTAAGCTGTGCATTTATAATAGAAGAGGGGCTGCCCCTTGAGACGCTGCGCCGGGTGATAGACTCGATGGCGAATACCGCTAAGGCCGCCGGGGTCAGCATCGTCACTGGGGACACAAAGGTCGTCGAGCGTGGCAGAGGGGACAAGATTTATATAAACACCGCCGGCATCGGCGTCTTGAAGCACCCCGGCCTCACTCCCGGAGCGATTCGTGAGGGCGACGCGGTCATTGTCTCCGGCACGGTGGGCGACCATGGGACGGCGGTCATGCTCGCACGAAGCGGCATGGCGGAGGCGGATATAGTTTCCGACTGCGCGCCGCTTAAAGCCCTCGCGGATAAGCTGCTGAGTAGCTGCTCCGGTGTGCGCGTGCTGCGCGACCCCACGCGCGGCGGCCTTGCGGGGACGCTCAACGAGTTTGTTGAGGGCAGCGCCCTTGGCATAGAGCTTGATGAAGCAGCCGTACCGGTAAACGGCGCTGTCAGCGCGGCCTGCGCGATGCTCGGGCTTGACCCGCTCTACTGCGCGAATGAGGGAAAGCTCGTCGCGGTGGTCGCCCCGGAGGAAAAAGAGGCCGCGCTCGCGGCGCTCCGCTCCCTGCCGGAGGGGGCAAACGCTCAGGTTATCGGCTCTGTCACGACGCAGCACCCCGGTCAGGTCGTGGCGCGCTCGCTTCTGGGCGGGGGCAGAATAATCCAAAAGCTGACGGGAGCGCAGCTTCCGAGAATATGCTGATACAAGTTTTAAGAATATAAGAGGTGAAGTCAATGCAGGAGTACAGGAAAATCGTAATCGACAAGGAGCAGATAGTCCCTGTTGCCGAGCGTATGCGCAAGGCCGGGCATTACCTTGTGATGATCCACGCCTTCATAAACAAGGAGGGCCAGATGGATATATCATGGGACTATGCCGTTGACAGCGCGGTGGAATCCTATCATGTCGTAGGTGAGACCACCGTCCCCTCCATTGGGGATATCTATGACACGGCGGCTATCTGGCCGGAGCGTGAACTCAACGAGCTGTTCGGCATCAACTTTGAGGGGCTTGACACCTCCCAAAGGCTCTTCCTGCCGGAAGACATGCTGGAGGAGCAGGGCCGGGGGCAGATAATGGTCACTCCCCTGTCCGAGCTTGTGGAAAAGAACATTAAGGAGGGCATAAAATGAGCTATATTGTGCCTGTCGGCCCCTACCATCCCGCGCTTGAAGAGCCTATACACGCAAGGCTCTACACCGAGGGCGAGATCATAAAGGACGCGGAGGTCTTTGTCGGCTACAACCACCGCGGCATCGAGAAGCTTGCCACCGAGCGCAACGCCATCCAGACTCTGGTTCTGGTGGAGCGCGTCTGCGGCATCTGCTCACACTCGCACGCCTTTACCTATGCCATGGCGGTCGAGGCGATAAACGGCTTGGAGGTTCCCAAGCGCGGGCAGTATATCCGCGTTATCACCGCCGAGCTTGAGCGGCTGCACTCGCATTTTCTGTGGCTGGGCATCGCGCTGCACATCATCGGCCATGACAGCATGTTCATGCACATCTGGGATAAGCGCGAGATAGTCATGGACCTGCTCGAGAAGCTCTCCGGCAACCGCGTAAACTACGCCATGGTCACGATTGGCGGCTCAAGGCGCGATATTGACGATGACCTGCGCCGCGAGATTCTTCGGGCCTGCGCCGCGCTCAAAGAGCCTATGGATAGGATCTGCGAGATAGTCATGACCGACAAGACCATCGCTATGCGCACCAAGGGCGTGGGCGTGCTGGCAAGAGAGGACGCGCTGCGCCTGGGCGCTATCGGCCCTCACGCGAGAGCTTCGGGCGTTGATGTGGATGTGCGCCGCGACGCGCCCTACTCCTCCTATGACGATTTTGATTTCAAGGTTCATGTGGTCGGCAGCGGCGATGTCTACGCACGAGTGCTCGTGCGCGCGCTCGAGTGCTATGAGAGCATAAAGATCATCCGTCAGGCGCTGGAGAACCTGCCTGATGGCGCGATAAACCTCGGCAACAAGCTGCCCAGAATCAAAGAGGGCCAGACCGTCACGAGGCATGAGGCCCCCAGAGGGCAGCTGAGCTACATGGTCGTGGGCGACGGCGGACTCAATAACCACCGGGTGTCCATCCATGTGCCCAGCTTCAAGAACACGCCCACCGTGCCCTTTATGCTCAGGAACAACTCGGTTGCCGACGCGGGGCTTATCGTTGCAAGCATTGACCCGTGCTTTAGCTGTCTGGACAGATAAATGCATGAGCTTGCAATAACAGAAGGCATTATCAGCATAGTAAACGACGAGGCGAAGAAAAACGGCTTTACCCGCGTGCTGGAGATAAGCCTGCGGGTGGGTGAGTTTTCGGGTATAGTCCCCCAGTGCCTGAGGGAGTTTTTCCCCATCGCCGCCGCCGGAAGCCCGGCAGAAGGCGCGAAGCTCGATATTCAGAGCCTCCCCGCCGCCTTCCTGTGCCTTGACTGCGGCTATGAGGGTGCGGCAGACAGGGAAAACGCCTGCTGCCCCCGCTGCCGCTCCACAGCGCTTAAAATGACGGCCGGCCGGGAGTTCTATGTTGAAAATCTCAAGGTAGAATAATTTGTCAATAAGAAAGGAGATGGTCTCTCTTGCAAAAGACGACTTTTAGCGCAGTGCTGTCAACATTTATCGTCTCATATGGCTTCTGGCTTCTGCTCACCTGGTCCGTCGCGCCTCAGGAGCTTATTGTGGGCGCGGTAGTATGCCTGCTGGTGGCGCTGTTTTCCGCACGGTTCTTTATTCACGAAAAGGCCAGCTGGCTCTTTAACCCGGTGAAGCTGATAACAACGCTGGTGTTCTGGCTGGGCGTTTTCATGGTGGAGCTGTTCAAGGCCAATGTGGACATGGCAAGGCGCTGCTTCACCGGCTGCAAGGATGTTAATCCCGGCATTGTCAAGATTCCCGTGAATCTCAAATCAGACTATGCTCAGGCCGCCCTTGCAAACGCCATCACCCTGACCCCAGGCACCATCACTCTTGACATAATTGAGGAGGATGGGAAGACCTATTACTATGTACACTGGATTGATGTGACCAAGCCCAGCGGCGAGGAAGCGGGCGAGGCGATCAAGGGCAGACTTGAAAAATGGCTTGGGAGGGTTTGGCAATGACAGATCTGATGATTTTCGCGGTGTTCTTCGGAGTGTTGGCCATTATGAACCTGTACCGGCTCATGAAAGGCCCTACCGCGGCTGACCGCATAGTCGCGGCGGACAGCACGGATATTGCTATCTCCTGCGCGATGGTACTGTTTTCCATCTACACCGGCAGGGGTATATATCTTGATATAGCCATAATAAGCGCGATGCTTGGTATTATCAACACCATGCTCATCGGCAGATATCTTGACAGAGGGAGGTGGCGCTATGATTCTGAGGATAATAATTGATGTTCTTATCGCCGTGGGCGCGATCTTCGCCCTGGCGGGGACTATCGGCGTTTTGAAAATGCCTGACGCATACAGCCGTATGCAGGCCAGCACCTGCATATCCACAATGGGCGTCATTGGCGTCTGCCTCGGCGCTCTGCTCTACGGTATCTTTATCATGCACCACCCCGCCACCGTTGTAAAGGTGCTCATCATCGGCGCTCTTATACTGACGACGAACCCCGTCGGCGCACACGCTATCATGAAGGGCGCGTACAAGGCGGGCATCCGTCCAAAAAAGAGAATGGAAAGAGACGATTACAGGAGGGATTTTAATGAGTGAGCTTATAGTGATCCTGAATGTCCTTGTCGTTTTGGGCATGATAGTGTCCGCCGTGCTGGCGATCCATTTTGAAAAGCTGCTCTCCTCCGTCATCGCCTTGGGCGTCACCGGGATATTCGCCGCGGCGGAGTTCCTTATCCTGCGCGCTCCCGATGTGGCCATATCCGAAGCGGCGGTGGGCGCGGCGCTCAGCCCGCTGATCTTCATCGTTGCTCTCAAGAAAATTCGAGGAGGGGACGATAAATGAAAAAATTTCTTACTTGGACCTGTCTGGCGGTTTTCCTGTTTGTAGGTATCTACGGCTGCGTCTCCATGGCGGAAATGCCCCGCACCTACGACGGGCAGGAGGCCACTGTCCCCGTTTATGATCTGCTTCAGGACCCCTCGTCCTACGATGACAGCACGGCCGACGGCGCCGCCGCAGTCATCGTCCAGCAGAACCTTGAAAAAACCCATGCCGTGAACAATGTAACCGCCGTGGTTTTTGATTTCCGAGGCTACGACACTATGGGCGAGGCCTTCATACTCATAACCGCGGTCGCCGGCTCCATGGTCATCCTCTTTAACAGCAGGAAAGGCAAAAGGAAGGAGGGCGAAGATGGAAAATAAGAACATTCGCGTGAAGAGAATTATCCAACGCTGCGGCTGCGACACTATTCTGCCTCTTACGCTGGTGTATATCTTCTACATAATCCTTCACGGTCATCTCTCCCCCGGCGGCGGCTTCCAGGGCGGCGTGCTGGTGACGGCCGTCATCATACTGATGTATCTGGGTCACGGCTATGAGGTCACCACCAGGGCGGTGAGCTTTAACCTCCTGCACAGCGCGGAGGGGCTGATGTCCACTATTTATCTGGCGCTGGCCATGCTCGGCATTGCAGTCGGCGCACAATTCTGCCAGAATATTCTGTATACCCACGGCGCGATGGGCAACCTTTACAGCGCGGGCACCATCTTCTGGATGAATGTAATCGTCGGTCTCAAGGTCGTCACCGGCATAGGCGCGCTCTCGCTGCTGATGCTGGGCGTGCTCAACAACAGAGATGTTGACTATAAGGAATGAGGTGAAAAATATGATATTGTTCAATTATATTGCATCCTTTATCCTTATCGCTCTGGGCTTTTACACTATCGTGACCAAGCACAACCTCATAAAAACGGTCATTGGCCTGTGCGTTGCCGACTATGGCGTGAACCTGCTTATCATAAGCATCGGCTTCAACCCCGGCGGCACGGCTCCCATATTCACTTGGGACGAGCTGACACCCTCCTCTTTCTTCGTTGACCCGATCCCTCAGGCTCTGACTCTCACAAGCATAGTTATCGGCGCCTGTGTCACGGCCATGTCTCTCGCCCTCGTGATCAAGCTGGAGGAGCAGTATGGCACTCTGGATACCAGAGAGATAAGGAGGCTTAGAGGATGAGCGTTGCCTTCTATCTTCATTTCCCGATCCTGGCAATAATGGCGCTGTTTCTCGGCGCGTTTCTGGTCGTGATGTTCGGCAGGAGCACTACCCTCCGTCACGGTATTTCCCTGCTGGCCTCCGCCCTGTCCCTGGCGCTGCTGCTGGCGCTCGTCAAGCCCGTCATGATAAACAACGAGATCATCAGCTACTGGCTGGGCAACCGCTCCATCGCCGGCGGTTATGCCTTCGGCATAGCTCTTGAGGTGGACGCGCTTAGCCTGTTCTTCGGGCTGCTGATCACGGTGTCCGTGTTCGTCTCCTGCATCTACTCGATAAAGTACATGAGCCATGACGACAATGTGGGTCAGTACTACACCCTGTTTCTCATGCTGGCTGGCGGCGTTCTGGGGCTTATCATGTCGGGAGATCTCTTCAATATGTTCATCATGGTCGAGATCCTCACCTTCGCCGCCGTAGCGCTGACGGCCTTCCGCACCACCGCAAACGGCGCGCTTGAGGCGGCCTTCAAGTATCTGGTGGTCGGCTGCATCGGCTCCACCTGTATCCTTGTGGGCACGGTCATGCTCTATGCCCAGGCGCACACGCTGAACTTTGCCCAGCTTTCCGCCCTTATCCCCGGCAACATGGGCACTGCCACAAAGATTGCCTTCGCGCTGCTGCTGGTGGGCTTCTCGACAAAGGCCTTTATCGTCCCCTTCCACCCCATCGCGGCAGACGCTCACGGCGCTGCCCCCGCGTCAATCTCGCTTATAATCTCGGGCGTTCTCACCAAGTCCGGCATCTACGCCATAATCCGCATCTGCTACTTCCTGTTCCAGTGCATGGACAAGGGCACAATGCAGTTTCTGCTGGTGGCGCTCGGCTCCGTGAGCATGTTCGTCTGCGTAACGATGGCCCTCGTGCAGCATGACTTCAAGCGTCTGCTGGCCTTCCACAGCATCTCCCAGATAGGCTACGTGCTCACGGCTGTGGGCCTGTGCACAGCGCTCGGCCTCTCCGCCGGTCTTTACCACGCCATGAACCACACGCTCTTCAAGGGTCTTTTGTTCCTCGCGGCGGGCGCTGTCCTCCATCAGACAGGCATCGCGGACCTTGACCGGCTCGGCGGTCTTTCAAAGCGCATGCCCCACACCACGGTGCTGTTTCTTATAGGCGCCCTCTCCATAAGCGGCATCCCGCCCTTCAACGGCTTTGCCTCGAAGTGGATGATCTATCAGGCGACCTACATGAAGGCCGTGGAGACCGGCAACATCGGCTTTCTGCTGGTGACGATAATCGCGCTGGTGACAAGCGTGCTGACCCTCGCCTCCTTCGTGAAGGTGAGCCAGTCCGTGTTCTTCGGCCAGCTCCCGCCGGAGCTTGAGAATACCAAGGAGGTTCCCTTCGGGATGCGCCTTGCAATGGGCATTCTGGCGCTGCTGTGCGTGTTTACGGGTCTGTTCCCCGATATTGTCACCACCTATATCACGGAGCCTGCGGCAAAGGCCGTGTTCTCCGTCGGCGCTTATATCGACTCCGCCATGGGCAGCGGCTATGCCCAGAGCGTCATGGCAAATCCCCCGGTGGCTCCCACCATCAGCTTTGTGGAGGTCGGCCTGTGGGATCCCATCTCCTGGCTGCTCCTGCTCTGCATCGCGCTGCTGGCGCTCACCGTTGTGGCCGTCTCCGGCAAGTTTGACAAGGTCAACGCCCTCGCCCGTGACGCCGAGCTTGACGCCAAGCACGATATTTTCTTCGGCGGCGAAAAGAGCGTCTATTCTCAGGTTGGCGGCTCGGATCTCTTCTGGGGCTTCAAGCATAACTGGCGGCATTACTTTGACTTCATGCACAGGCTGCACAGCGGCGTTGTCAACGACTATGCGCTGTGGGCGGTTGTGGCTCTGGCCCTGGCAATGCTCTACATGCTGATAGTATTTTAAGGAGGTGGGCAGATGAGTACAATTTTAGAAGCACTGAAATACCTGGGCTACATACTTATTTTCCCCGGCTTCCTGTTCTGCGGCGTCTCCGGCCTGCTGCTGTGCGGCATTGACCGGAAGCTTGTCGCGAAGATGCAAAAGCGCGTCGGCCCGCCCATTCTCCAGCCCTTTTATGACTTCTTCAAGCTCTGCGGCAAGGAGACCATTGTCCCCGCCGCCGCGAACAAGACGGTCTTTCTGGGCGCTCCGCTGGTGGGTCTCGCGGCGCTGGTCGTTATCCAGCTGCTTATCCCCATCTTCAACTTCTCCGCCTTCAAGGGCATGGCGGACGTTATCGTTATCCTCTACCTGCTGCTCCTCCCCGCGCTGTGCACCATTCTCGGCGGCGCCGCCTCCGGCTCCCCCTATGCCGGTGTCGGCCTCTCGCGTGAGATGGTAACAATCATCTCCTGCGAGCTGCCGCTGGTGCTGGTGCTGCTGGCGGTTGCGAAAACCGTCGGCAACGCCATGGGCACGGGCCTGTGCTTCTCGCTGAGCGATATTGTGGCCTATCAGGCGGCAAACGGCGCGCTCATCACGAAGCTGAGCATGATTCCCGCGGCAGTCGCTATGCTGATGGTCATTCCCGGCGAGACGGGTAATCACCCCTTTGATGCCGCCGAGGCGGAGACAGAGATATGCGAAGGTCTGCTGGCCGAGTACAGCGGCACGCCGCTGGGCGTCTTTAAGCTCAGCCACGCCGTGAAAATGCTCACGCTTACAAGCCTCTTCACCGCGCTGTTTTTCGGCTCCATCGGCTCCGGCATTGAAAACCTCCTGGCGCTGACCGGGCTTGCTCCCGCCGCCGTCGGCGCGCTGAGCCTGCTTTTAAGCGTGCTGGTGCTCTTCGCCATCTGCGTGCTGATAACCGCAGTGAGCATCTCCCTGCTCCACGCCGTCACCGCAAGGCTCAAAATCGAGCAGGTATTCAAATTCTACTGGACCATAGTCTCCGGGCTCGCGCTGGTGAGCCTCGTGATGGCTTGGTACGGGCTGTAAGGAGGCGTTGAAATGTTCAAAAAGCTAATCGCTGAAAGCACCGGGAAATCCCCCTGGCTGTTCCATATTAACGCCGGCTCCTGCAACGGCTGCGATATCGAGCTTGTCTCCGTGCTGACCCCGCGCTATGATGCGGAGCGTCTGGGCTTCAAGCTCGCGGGCAGCCCCCGCCACGCGGACATTGTGGTCGTCACCGGGCCTGTCACCAAGCAGTCTCTCCCCCGCGTCCTGCGCACCATTGAGCAGGTTCCCGAACCGCGCTGCATAGTCACGATGGGCTCCTGCCCCCAGTCGGGCAACGTCTTTCGCGGCAGCTACTCTATCGCGGGGCCGCTGAGCAAGTATGTCCACGTCGATGTGGACGTGGCCGGCTGCGCGCCGAAGCCTGAGGCCGTTATTGACGGGCTCGCTCTCGCGACGCAGATACTCAAAGAGAAAAGGGGGCAGAAATAATGGATTTTCCGTACGTAAAGGAAGCGCTCTCCAAGCTCTTCAGCAAATCCAGCTGTGACATGTACCCCGTGGTGCCCAAGGAGGCCGCCCCCCGTTATCGCGGGCGCATCGTCTACCACGCCGACAAGTGCATCAACTGCGGCATGTGCGAGAGGGTCTGCTCCGGCAACGCCATCACCCGCAAGATTGAGAAAACCGACGAGGGCGATAAGATAACCCTGACCTTCAACCTTGGCTCCTGCACCTTCTGCGCCACCTGCGCGGATTTCTGCACCACCCATGCCATTGAGTTTACCGGCGACTATCACATGGTCGCCACGAAGGAGGAGGATCTGCTTGTGAGCGGTACCTTCATCAAGAAGCCGCCCGTGCGCAAGCCCGCCCCCGCCGCTGCTCCCGCTGCGGCAACTGCAAAATGCGCCGCCCCCGTGGAGGATGGCAAGCCCCACAGCGACCCTGAAAAGTGCGTTTACTGCACGCTCTGCGCCAAGAAGTGCCCCGTGGGCGCTATCGAGGTTGACAGGGCAAACAAGACCTGGGTTCTGGACGCTGAAAAATGCGTCGGCTGCGGCACCTGCGCCGAAGCCTGCCCCAAAAAGTGCATAACGCTCTGATCAAGCAAATACAGATAACCGGGAATGGAGTTCTCTCCATTCCCGGTCAGCTTGTCAAAAAAGTCCTGCGGGGACTTTTTTGACCGCTTCAACCGCCGAGCGTTTTGAATTAGTTCAAAACGCTGCTTCGCCCGAAAAGCCCGTAAATACGGTCTTTTCTGCGGCGGGTTATTGTACACGAGGTGGGCCTGTCTCGCTGAGGCTCGGTCACGGCGCGGCTCTGATATGCCACCGGCATATCATTCACTACCGCGCCGCCGCTTCGCTACCCCTCGAGCACCCCCGCTGTTCCTTTATCTTCACTTTTTGCATAGGTTTTTTGACAGTCTCACATCCCCGCCAGATGGCGGGGATGTGCTTATAATAGATATTCTCTTGACTTAGAAAGTATTTCAGTGCTATAATGAAATCGCAAGGGGCGATGACCAGCGGTCAGCCCTACAAGGATTATAGCATAAGTATATTACTTAAGCAGTTCCGTCACTTGGCAGAGTGGCGGTTCTGCTTTTTAACCCTAATCGTTACTGTATATCCAAAGATATGTATCGTTAGTGTTATCGGCATTCGCTCACCCCCTCTCGGGTGGTGTAGCTGACCGCCTCGCCCCTTGCTTAAATATAATATAACATCCATTCGACAGGATGTAAACAGTATAATTTCAAACACATCCCCGCCAAACGGCGGGGATGTGTTGCTCATATTCTCCCATTGAGAGCGTCATCTACAAACTCGTTTACGAGCTTCTCATAGCGGGGATAGTCGGAAAAGGCGCTGAGATTGTGCCCGGCCTTTGGGAAAAGCTCCCGGCGGACGTAGCCGGTGCAGGCCGCTTCTACCGCGGCGCTCATGCGGGGCGGGACGAACCTGTCCGCCTGACCGTGGATGAGCAGAATCGGCACCTTCGCCTTCCCGACCGACAGCACCGGGGATGAGCTGCGCATGTTCACATGGCCATAGACCACCGCGCCGATAAGGGCGAAGGGGTATATGAGCTTCTTGGCGGGCTTGTCATGGGTCATCTTGCGCATGATATCCAGCGGGCTTGAAAACGGGCAGTCCGCCACTATGCACCGGACGCTTTCGGGCAGCTCCAAATCGGAGGCCATGAGCACCGTGCCGCCGCCCATTGACGCGCCGCTGAGGATAATCGGCGTGTCCGGGCCGAAGCGCGCCTCGGCGTATTTTGCCCAGCGCTGGCAGTCAAAGCGTTCCTTTGTGCCCATGGCAATGACCTGCCCGTCGCTCCTGCCGTGGGAGCGCTGGTCAACGACAATGGTGTTGCGCCCGGCGCTGCGGGCCACGCGGTTGAGGGCACAGAGATCCTGAAAGGCGTTGCCCTTATAGCCGTGAAACTGAATCTCCACCGGGGCGCCGTCCTTCACATGGTAATACCGCCCGAAGAGCCGCAGACCATCGTGCGAGGTTATGTAAACCTCTTCGCATGGCAGCGCCTCCATCTCCCGAACCATGGAGAGAATGCGGTTTTTGTACGCCATGTGCTGGCGGCTCTTTGGAATCTGATGCGGCTCGTCCGGGTGGGGGAGGGGATAATAAAGCCCTATGCGAAAGGCGATATAGGACACGACGAGGATCACGGCAAGCAGGATCCCCGCGATGATGAAAAGCATTGCCTGAACTTCCTTCCTTGACGAGAGATAATAAAAAATGTATAATATCCTAATAAGAAAAATATTTTAGTTATTGTATCACGACGCTTGACGGACCGTCAAGCTGCGAGGGCGAAAAACATGGATATGGAAAAACATGAGGGGTTAAGGCTGCTGAAAAAGGGTAAAAAGGGGCTGCTGCGCATTTTATTCAGCCGCACCGGGCTTATTATTCTCTTCCTGCTGATTCAGATCGTGGCAATATTCCTTTTGCAGACTGTCTTTATAAGCTATCTGCCCCATTATTACTTTTTCACATTGGTTTTTTGCGCGGGGATGGTGCTGTATCTCTTCAACTCCAAGGCCGACCCAAGCTCAAAGCTCACATGGCTGGTCATTATTATGATCATGCCTGTCTTTGGCGCGCTTTTGCTGCTCTTTACCCGCAGCGACATCGGGCACAGGATACTCAGGGACAGATACATCAGCGTGACGGAGAAATCCAAAAACGTCCTCAAGCAGGACACGCACACCATGGAGCGCTTTGAGGATGAGGCCCACCACGCCGTGGGGCTCTACCGCTATCTCATGCGCACCGGCTGCCACCCGGTCTTTGCCGACACGAAGGTGACCTTCTTCCCCCTGGGCGAGGATAAATACCGCCAGATGCTCAAGGAGCTTGAAAAGGCCGAGAACTATATCTATCTTGAATACTTCATCATTGATGAAGGGGAGATGTGGGGCAATGTTCTCGAGATACTCACGCGCAAGGTGCAGCAGGGCGTTGATGTGCGCCTGATGTATGACGGCACATGCGAGATAACCAAGGTTCCGCACAACTATGTAAAGCGCATCCGGGAGCTGGGCATAAAGTGCAAGACCTTCTCCCCGCTGACGCCGTTCATGTCCACCCATTATAACTACCGCGACCACAGAAAGATTCTTGTCATTGACGGGCACACGGCCTTCACCGGCGGCGTGAACCTTGCCGACGAATATATAAACAAGGCCAGCCGCTTCGGCCATTGGAAGGACACCGCCGTTATGCTCCAGGGCGAGGCCGCGCGGAGCTTCGCGCTGATGTTTTTGCAGATGTGGAATGTGGACGAAAAGAACCTCAACTTCTGCGGCTTTCTCGACAGCTCGCCTGCGCCGAAATATGACGAGCCGGGCTTCGTCATCCCCTATGGGGACTGCCCGCTGGACGATGAGCGGGTGGGCGAGCTTGTGTATATGGACATTCTCAACCGCGCCGAGCATTATGTGCATATAATGACGCCGTATCTGATTCTTGACGGCGAGATGCAGACGGCGCTTTGCTTCGCGGCGGAGCGCGGTGTCGATGTGCGCCTGATCCTGCCCGGCATACCGGACAAAAAGCTGCCCTACGCGCTGGCAAAGACGCACTATGCGCGGCTGCTTGCCTCCGGCGTGAAAATTTATGAGTACACTCCCGGCTTTGTCCACGCCAAGGTTTTTGCCTGCGACAATAAGGAGGCCGTGGTCGGCACGATAAATCTTGACTACCGCAGCCTGTACCACCATTTTGAGTGTGCCGCGTATATGTACGGCAAGCCCTGCATCAAGGACATTGAGGAGGATTTCCTCGCAACGCAGGCCAAGTGCCGCGAAGTCACGCCGGAGAGCATAAAAAAGGAAAAGCTCTCGGTCAAAATAAGCGGCTTTATCATGAAGCTTATAGCTCCGCTGCTGTGAATGGCGGGTTATAAAAGCCTCGCAGAGTTCGCCGCCCGCAGGCGGCGAATAAAGTTGAAATTTGTTTTTCCCGGTGGCAAGTACATCGGGAAAAACACTTTGCGCGAAGAGAGTGTATTTTTGCACTAACGGTGCAAAATGCACGGGTCGTAGCGAAATTCTTTTTTGATTAAAAGCTCTGATAGAGCTTTTAATCAAGCAAAAGTGCGCCCCTTTTGGGCGCACTTTTGCTGTTTATCCCTGCGCGGCGAACTTCTGCCGCACCTGCTGGAGCTTCTGAGGCTGTGCCTGCTCGCTGGTGTACCAGCCGTGAGAGGACATCTGGTTATAGATGTCGTTCTGCATGCACAGCGCGTCGTTGAGCGCCGCGTTGAAGGCCTGATGCACATTCGGCGTGGCCGACTCGATGGAGCCGTGCATATACAGGTCGCAGACGCCCTTGGTGGTGAGCAGTATGCCCTCCATGATATCTTTATCGCTCATTGTGCTGCCTCCTTATACAAGATTGAAAAACTTCGTGAAGAGATTCTGGTTCGTGTTTACAAGCTGCTGTGCCTGCTGGCGCAGAACCGGGTCAGTCAGCTGGTTTGCCGCGCTGCGGCACTGGGTCATCAGATACTGGGTATGGCCGAGAGCATCTTCAATATAGAGCAGTTCTTTAGGACTCATTTTTTATCACCTCGCAGATATTATCTGCCGCGGACGGTGAAATACACATTAAAAAATTTAGAACTTTTTTACTGTTTTGCCAGCAGTTGAATTTCTCAAAAACAGTCAGTTCTCGCCCTTATAAGAGCTGCGCATGTGCCCCGAAAAGCTCGGCGGGCCGGGAAAATTCGCGAAAAATATTCCGCGGCGCGTAAAAAATAGGAAATTTTTGTAAACTTGAACATTTTTATTCAGAAAAGCGAGTTTTATTATTTGCATTTCAGATAAAATGTGATAGAATGAACGCAAAATAAAGATAAAGAAAAAAAGGAGACTCCGCGTGAATTATTTTCTGGGCGTGCTTCTGGGGCTCGTATGGGGCGCGGCCGCGGCAATGGTGAACGCCGCAGTGATGAAGCACTTTTTGAAAAAGCAGAACACGGCCATGATGATGGCCGGCAACATTATCCGCCTGCTTGTGGACGTTCTGGCGCTCGGGGCGTGCCTGCTGCTGAAAAACAGCCAGAGCATCAGCTTCTACACCGCAATTGTTGGCACAGCCGTCTCGCTCTCGATTCTGACGATTGTTTTCACATTCAAACTGGCAAAGCCCAACACTGACACAAAAACGGGCACCGACACACAAAATTGACACACTGACACCAACACAAAACCTGACACACACTGACACACAAAACTGACACTGCCGTAATTCGGCGCAAACTGACACACAAATTTTTAACTGAGGAATGATATGAACCGGACAAGGGAGAATCTGACAAAATGGGCAATAATTATTTTTTTCTGACCAACCAGCTTAATGAGGTTGAAACAGGCGTCGTCACGAGCATTATCAGGCACATCGAAAACGGCGAGAAGAAGATCAATGTTGCGCAGATAGCCCAGGAGAACTATGTCTCGCCTGCCTTCCTGGTTAAGATGGGCAAGAAGCTGGGCTTCAACGGGTACACCGATATGGTGTACAACATTGCGCAGAGCAAAAAGGCGGAGCTGTCTGCCGGGCCATACGGGCTGGAGACGCTGCTGGACAATTACAGCGAGGAGCGGGTGGAGTGTTTTCTGGACTATCTAAGGCAGTTCAGGGACAAAAAGATGTTCGTTATCGGCTCAGGCTTTTCAAACATCTCCGCTGATTACATAGCTCAGCGTTTGTCCACCTGCGGCTTCATGGTGTTTGACCATGTGCATTTTTATGATTACATGGTCTTTCAGGACGACTGCGTGGACGAGCTTCAAAACAACATTGAACCGTCAATGATTATCGCCGTCTCCCAGACGGGGGAGACGGAGGCTGTCCTGCGCGATATTCGCAGAGCCAAGGAGAATGATTTCAGAATAGTCTCATTCACGAAAATGGGCAGATCCACCCTGGCGGGGCTGTCAGATCTGACCTTTGTTGTCGACGGCGCGGAGCAGACGCTTATCTCCGCTCTGCCAAACCCCTTCTTTGGCAAGGTCATCCTGACCATTGAGGAGATGCTCGCAAAGTATTTCTCCGAAAACTGAAAAACACCGGCTAACACAGAACAAAAAGCCCTGCTTTGCAGGGCTTTTCATATGTGAAAAAGCCTCGCAGAGTTCGCCGACCGCAGTCGGCGAATAAATTTCTATGATGGATTGTCAAGTTAAGTGCAACGAAGTATCGAAGAAGACTTCAAAAGGGGTGCGCCAGCCAAGGCATTTACGCGGTCTAAGGTTAATTTTTGCAACAACAGCCTCTATTTCACCGTCAGAAACATTGTCGAGTGAAGTGTATTTAGGGAAGTATTGGCGAAGCAGGCCGTTGGTGTTCTCGTTTGTACCCCGCTGCCAAGGTGAGTACGGGTCAGCAAAATAGAAGGGGACATTATGCAGTGCGGCACTTGTTTCTTTGTACTTGGAGAACTCATGCCCTCTGTCCGGTGTAATACTGAGTACTTTGTCCTCTGGCAGTTTGCTGAACATAAAGATCATAGCGTCTCTAACTGTATCAGATGATGCGTTTGGTACCTTAACAGCCAGCAGATAGCGTGCCTTTCTATCAACCTGCGTGAGCAGGCAGGCACCGCCTCGTTTCCCGGCTACTGTATCTCCTTCCCAATGACCGGTCTCTGTGCGCGCATTGGCGCTCTCAGGGCGTTCTGAAATCGTGTATTCTATATGAAATTTACCTTGTTTGTTGGTCGTTCCGTTCTTTTTCCGTGGCTTACCCTGCCTGCGTAGATGGAACGAGTACCTGTCGCATTTGCGGATATACTTTCCCGATTTCTCATCAAGCAGGCCATCCTTTAATGCACGATAGATTGTGCAATAGCTTATGTGAAGCTCATTTCCCTCTTCTCGCAGTCGGTTTTGTATCTGTTCGGGAGACCATTCGTATTCGCCAATGAGTTTTTTGACCAAGATTTGGTTCTTTGCAACGCTGAGGATTGCTTTTCTCCCGCACTCCTTTTTCTTCCGTTCATAGCGCCTCTGAGCTCTTGCTGGGCTATATGACCGATGGCTTGACTTATTTCTCGCCAGTTCCCTACTGATAGTTGATGGTGACCGGCCTAATTCCTTTGCAATTTCTCGGATACTTTTCCCTTGATGTTTCTTTAGGTATAGACTTTCTCGCTCTTCTATGCTAAGGTGTTTGTAGTGGCTCATTGCTCCGCTCCTTTTCTCGGTTGTCCGCAAACACCATTTTAGGCGCGTTCTTGCTTTGAGTCCACTTTTTTCTGTTGCACTTATATTGTAAATCTAAATATAAGTTTTTCCCGGGGGCGTGTACCCCGGGAAAAACACTTTGCACGGAGAGAGTGTATTTTTGCCATCCCACGCAGGCAAAAATGCGCGGTTCGGAGTGAACTTTTTTGTATACAAAGGCAAAGCCTTTGTATACAGGAGGTTTTGGTCGAATAATCCATTGCGTAAGAGGGGAAAATGGGCTATTATATCCCCATGGAAAATATTCGGACAAAAAAACGCGGCCTCGCCGCCATATTTGCCTTATGCCCGGTGCGGCATATTCTGCTGCTGCTCTCTGGCGCGTTGGTGCTGCTGCACGTCTGCCTGCGGGGCAATTACGTCCTGATGCGCCGCCTTGCCGACGGGCCGGCGGCCGCCGTGCGGCGCTTTTTGGCGCAGCTTACGGCGGAGGTGCCGTTTTCGGTTGCAGAGCTGCTGATTGCGCTGGCTGTCATAGGAACGATGGTTTACATAATTTGTTCAATTGCCGCCATGATACGGCGTAAAAATCGAAAAAATACCCTGAAACAGATTTACATAATTTTTATAACCCTCACCGCCGGAGTTATGGCGGTGTACGCGGCGTTCTGTTTTTTGTGGGGCGTTATATTCTATGGAGACGATTTTATTAGGAAGAGCGGCCTCAAAAACGACAAGATATCCACGGAGCAGCTTGAGACAGTGACGGAGTATTTCGCGCAGCTTGCCAATGACTACGCGCCGCTTGTGCCGCGGGATGAGAGCGGCGCCTGCCGCAGCGACAGGCAGGCCATCCTCCGCCGCTCGGACGAGGTGTTCAGGGCGACAGAGCAGCGCATACCCTGTCTTGCGGGGCCGGATATACGGGCCAAGGGCGTTTTTTTCTCCCGTGTTATGAGCTATATTGACTTCACGGGCTTTTTCTTCCCCATCACGGGGGAGGCCAATGTGAATATGGACTTTCCCGAGGCGCTGTTTGCCTTCACTGTTGCCCATGAGCTGAGCCATCAGCGGGGCGTCGGCAAGGAGCAGGAGGCGAATTTCGTCGCGGTGATGGCGTGCCTTGATTATGGCGATGCGGAGTATTGCTACTCCGCCTGTCTGATAGCCTATATCTATCTGGGCAACGCTCTCTATAAGGCGGATAATGCCGCCTGGCAGCAGGTGTATTCCACGCTCAGCCCCGAGGTCCGGGCCGATTTGAAGGCCAATAACGAATACTGGGCGCGGTTTGATACTCCGGTGCAGACCATTTCAAACACCGTGTATGAGGGCTTTCTGCAAAGCTATGACCAGCAGCTCGGCCTCAAAAGCTACGGCGCCTGCGTTGATTTGCTGGTGAATTACTATTATGATGCCGCCTCCGCAGGAAAAAACGACACTTTCACAGAAAAATAAAAAATTTTATCCAAAAAACTTGAAAATTGTTGAGCAATTTTTGATAAAATAAGCCGTCTTAATAAGTGTACAGCAAAATTTACCTGTTTTGGTGATTGAATAGGAGGAGTTTAACATGAACGAGACGCACCGCACAGTTAAGCGCCTGCTCAGCGCTTTCCTGTGTATAGTAATGATTTTGGCCCTTGCACCGATGACGGTTTTTGCCGACGGGGAAAACCCCGAGACGCCTGCGGAACCGCAGCCGACCCCTGTCTCCGGCGCGGTACGGCGATAGTTTCCTTTGTATCCAGCAACGGCCTGTGCAATGAGTCTGTGGAGTATATAGCAGACGGTGAATATACCGAGGGAGCGCTTCTCGAACTCGATGATAGCAAAATTGCCACAGCGAAAGGAGAGTTTGAGGAAGCCCACAAAGATTATACGCTCAATGAGGCCAATACCAAGAGAATGGGCAACGTCTCCCTTGATTCTGGCAGGCTGATTGTCAATTTCACCCTGTTCTATGACGCTCCGGTGGCCCCTGTGACCAAGACCTACACAATAAGCTATGTGTATAATGATTTTGCCCTTACGCCCGAGGCATCCGCCACGGTTGAAGAGGGCAAGAGCTACACTGTGAGCAATACCCACAAGGATTGGCTCGGCTATAAGTTTGAGGGCTGGAAAGTCAACGGCGTAGGCGAGATAGTCAAGGTGCTCGAGAACGTGCAGTCAGACATAACGCTTGTCGCCTCCTTTGTCAAAGACCCCACTGCCGGAAAATATAAGGTTGAGCATTACTGGCAGAATCTTGACGGAAAGGGTTACACCCGCTATGAGACAGAGCTTAAGAGCGGCGTAGCCGACGGGACAGAAGTTGCCGCCGCGGGGAACCAGGCAAAGAACTACGCTGGCCTTAAATATGACCATTGCGAGGGAAGCTCCGTCGCAAGCGTTTATGATGAGAACATTCAGGGGACTATAAAGCTCTACTATACCCGCAACAGCTACGACGTCACTTACATGGTTGACGGCAAGCAGAGCGGCAAGGTCGAGACCTATAAGTTCGGCCAGACTGTCACCCTGCGCGACGCGCCCAATGCCAAGAAGGGTTACACCTTTGTCGGCTGGGAGGCTGACCATGCTCTGGGCAGCGGCAACACCATGCCCGCAGCCGACGTCATTTTCAGCGGTAGGATGGAGCCCGGCACCGGCGCTGTTTACACTGTGAATGTATATCGCCAGAATGTCAAGGGCGATTACGAGCTGTACCACAGCCAGAAGCGCACCGGCGTTGTTGATTCTATCACCAATGTGACCGCCGCCGACGTTGAGGGCTACGTTCTTCAGCCCTTCACCAACAAGACCATCAAGGCCGATGGCAGCACCGTTATCTCCGTCTACTATGAGATGACCGACGAGCTTGCCGCCATCCTCATTGCCACCGGCAAGACCACCGGCAATCCCCCCCGCTGGCAATCTTGTCATTCCCGATGCCGGTGAGCTGGATCTTGACGCTGAGGAGCTGACCGCTGAGCCCGCTGACGATGCTCAGCCCGCAGACGCAGCCGACGAGCAGGACGCCGCGGACATCGGCGAGGAGGAGACTCCTCTTGCCTCCGGTGAGACCGGCCTCGGCTTCAACATCATTCCCTTCATCATCCTTGGAATTATCATAGTGGCCGCGGCGATTTATGCCTACATCCGCCACAAGAAGCAGGCAGGAGAGAACGCCTGAGCAATTTGACTTAAAAACGTAAAGTATCCCCGCCGTCCGGCGGGGATACATTTTTGTTGCCAGCAAGGCAGACCGGCCGCCGTTTTTACGGCGGCTGATTCATTTTTCAGTCCGCGTATTTTTTCAGGGCATTTTCCGCCCAGACTGAATCCTTCAGCAGCGCGCGGCCAATTCCGATGAGGTCTGCCGCGCCATCCTCCAAAAGCGTCTCCGCGCCCTCGGCAGTGGTGATGCCGCCGGTCAGAATCACGGGGATGCTGACAGCCTGCTTTATCGCCGCGGAGAGCTCTTTGAAATACCCCTCATGCTTCACATTCGGGCGGTAAGGCCCGCACAGCCCGCCGGAGATATCCAGCAGGTCAACGCCCGCGTCCTCAAGCATTCTCGCGGCCTGAACGCTGTCCTCAAGCGTCGTTCCGCCCTCTGCGTAATCGCAGGCGCCCAGCCGAAGGGCGATGGGAAAATCAGCGCCGGTGAGCCGCCTGACCTCGTTTATAATCTCCTTGTGCAGCCGCAGGCGCCCCTCAAGGCTGCTGCCGGTATATTCGTCCGTCCTGCGGTTGACAAGCGGCGAATAGAACTGGTTTAGCAGGTAATAGTGCGCCGAATGGAGCTCCACGCCGTCAAAGCCCGCGTCTCTGGCCCTTACGGCCGCCGCGCCGAAGTCGGCAATGAGCTTTTTTATATCCGCCTCTGTCATTTCCCGGGGACACTTGGCGTCAGGCTTTGCGAAGGGGGACTTCACGGCGCTGGCGCTTATCAAATCAGAGCTGCCCTCAGCCGCGCCGCCGGCGTGGCTAATCTGGGCAAAGACCTTCGCGCCGTTTGCGTGGATGGTTTCCGCAAGCCGCCGCAGCCCGGGCAGATTTGAATCCTCCGCGATGGACAGCTGCGCCCTGTGGGCCTTGCCCTCAATGGAGACAAAGGCATGCTCTACGATGACAAGCCCAAAGCCGCGGGTTTTCTCGCAGTAATAGTTACAGAGCCTGTCTGTCACGGTGCCGCTGTCGTCGGCCCGGCTCGAGGCCATGGGCGGCATCACAAGCCGGTTTTTAAGTTCAATATTTTTAAGCTGTAATTTTGAATTTATAATGCTCATAAGCTTCGCCTCCATAAGATATAATACAGTTTTTCCGCTCGATGTTCAAGCCTTTACAGCCGGATGACCCCGGTCGAAATCTCTTCCCGGAATGCCCTGTCGTGCTCGACAAAAATCATTGTGGGGGAGAAGGCCTTGATAAGCTCTTCGATCTGCATGCGGGAGTAGATGTCGATGTAATTTAACGGCTCGTCCCAGATATACAGATGCGCCCGCTGGCACAGGCTCATGGCGATAAGCACCTTTTTCTTCTGCCCCTCGGAAAACTCCCGGATGTCCTTGTCAAACTGCGTCTGTTCGAGGGCCATTTTGCGCAAAATGGCCTTGAACAGGCTCTCGTCCAGTTCCCGCTCTCTGGCGTAGTCCGCGAGCGTCCCGCGCAGATGCCGCGTGTCCTGCGGCACATAGGAGATGACAAGACCGGAGCCGATTTGCAGCGTTCCGCTGTGCTGTATCTCCTCCCCGGTTATGAGCTTGAGGAGGCTTGATTTGCCGCTGCCGTTTTTTCCGTCCAGCGCCAGGCGCTCGCCGCGCTTCACCGTAAAGCTCAGCGGCGGGCAGATCGCTCTGCCGTCATAGCTGAGCGAGAGCTCCGATGCGCTTATCAGCGTCTCGCTGCGGTAGCTCAGCGGGAAGAGCTTTAGGCTCTCCGCCGTCTCAAGGTTTTTAAGCAGCCCGGATTTCTGCTCGATGGCCTGCTGCTGGCGGGCCTCAATCGCCTTGGAGCGCTTCATCATCTTGGCGGCCTTGTGGCCCACAAAGCCCCGGTCGGGCACGGCACTGCCAAATTTGGAGGCCTCCACCCGGTCAGACCAGTCGGAGGAGCGCCGCGCGGCCTGCTTGAGGCGGCCAATGTCCTTTTTGAGCTGCTCATTTTTGGCAAGCTCCAGCTCCTGCTGGTTTTGAAAATTATAAAACCACGAGGAGAAGCTGCCGCTCTGCACCTCGATATTCGCCCGGTTGAGGGAGAGAATGTGGTCAACGCAGCCGTCAAGAAAGCTCCGGTCATGCGAGACTAAAATGAAGCCCTTTTTCCGCTTGAGATAGGCGGAGACGAGCTCGCGGGCGCGCGTGTCGAGGTGGTTTGTCGGCTCGTCGATCAGGAGAAAATGCCTCTCGTTGCAGAAAAGCGCCGCGAGCAGCACCTTGGTCTGCTCACCGTTTGAAAGCGTTTCAAACGGGCGGTAGAGCACGTCGGCCTCCACCTCAAGGTTTGAAAGCTCCCGCATAAGCTCCCAGTCCTCAGCGCCCGGAGCTATCTCGGCAAAAATCTCATAGGTCATTCGGGTTTTATCCTTCACGGGGTAGGGAAAGTAATCAAACTGCACCGAGCTGATTATCCGCCCGCTGTATTCGTATTCGCCCATCAGGAGCTTTAAAAGCGTGGTTTTGCCCCGCCCGTTCCGGCCAACGAAGCCGAGCTTCCAATCGGTATCTATCACAAAGCTCGCGTTTTCAAATATATTGTCATAGCTTCCGGGGTAGCAGAAGCTCAGGTTTTCAGCTTTTATCATTGACATAGCGTTGTCCCCCTAACAAAAAATGATGAGATGCAAGAAAGTCTGTTCTTGCATCTCATCATGGCGCAGCCCGGCTATGGCGGGGCAGCGATATATTGATGTACAGTTTAACTTTCTTGCAATGGGCGCAGCAAGGCTAAGCCCCGCCGCACAGCCTTATTTACTTGCAAGAAAAACCGGACATTTTTTCACCCCTTCGTTGTTTTATCTGACTATACCATACGCCGGGAAAATAATCAAGAGGAGAGTGCTTTAAAAGTTATGTAAACCGAATTTCCGCTTTTTTCCATAAAACAGCAAACTGACCAAGGCTTACTGCAAAAAGCAAATGGGCCTGTTGCATATCGCCGATTTTTGTTGAAAGAGGGAAAAAGGACTTGAAAAGGGCAGAGAAGGGCGCTAAAATACGCTCATCTCTTTTGTGAAGCATGAAAAATCACTGCCAAGCAAGGAGAATATTTTATTTTATGACTAAGCAGACGGGAGCCGAACCCATGCCGCCCGTCAGCTCGTCAGATGACGCTGATTCCATTCCGCTTCTGCTGAGAGCGAAAGCTGAATATCCATCAGCGCCATCTTCCTCTCCGAATCGACCCTTCGCCCGCTACGTTGGGCTTCGATTCAGGATAAAAAGAAAAAATCAATCAAAATTATCTCACCGACGGGTGCGAAGCAGTTTTAACAGAGCAAATTTTTTCCAAGACGAGGCAAGG
>URPA01000019.1 GCA_900549545.1 uncultured Eubacteriales bacterium | reverse complement strand
TTTCCTACGCAGGAATGCCTTTTTGTGCTGTCCGCACAAATTGGGGCAGTTCATTTCGCAAGTGCTTTTTTCAATGAAATTCATTCTTCGGAACAAGTGAAATATTTGAAAGAATTTGCTGCCGGCGAGAGCTTTTCAACGGAAAACTTTTGCTTGGCGGCCGATTGCTTTATCAGCGTTCAACAGGTACAAGTGAAACCGGCGGCTGCGGCTCCTCAAGATTTTCCCGATGCCAGCGGCCGAGAATGTTGAAAAGTCTTTGCACCTTTTCAAACTCTTCCTGGCTCATGCTGTCCAAAACATTGAAAAATTCAGAAAAGAAGGTTTTTTTTGCATATTCAGAGTAGCGTTTATACTCTTCCAGACCAAGCGGCGAGACCATAAGAATAATATCCTTGCGGTTGCCGGCCTTGTGATATTTCTCCAACAGCCCCTTGTTAACAAGCCGCTGCACATATTTGGAGTGCGTTGCCTGACTCAGACCCAACTGTTCGGCATACCATTTCATGTTTTTGTGCTGATCGGCATATTCCATGATATGCTCCATAATCTGCACCTCATATGGTGAAAAAGGCACCTTGTCACCAAAAAGCTCCATCTTGCATATCTGAGAATAACCGTTGGCCGAGCGGTAAAAATCCCCGACGATGCTGCGGTATGCACCCATCCATTCCAGCTTCATAAGTTTTTTCCTTTCGCGGTCTTAATTATGATATTATATCACGCTTGACAAATGCTGTAAATCATTCGTGGCTTGGCATTTTTCACAAACATCAATATACTTTTTTGTATAGAATAAATACTTGCCGTACGAAAGTATTTATTCTATACTGTTAACAGTTTGCTCAAGAAATCGGACAGATTTTTATTGAGAGAGGAGAATGATTTACATGGAAAAAACCAAAAAAACAGCGAAACTTATCCTGTGCCTGTCACTTGTGCTGATGCTATTGTGCGGCATCGTTGTCAACGCGGTGCAGACAAACGGCGGTAAGGTTGAGATGCGTGAGCTGAGCTTTGAAACCGACAGCGGCTATGTCATGTCGGCCTATCTGTTCCGCCCGGAAAACGCCACAGCCGAAACCCCTGCTCCGGCCATCGTCACAAGCCACGGATATCTCAACAACAAAGAGATGACCGATGCAAACTATGTGGAGCTTGCGCGCCGCGGCTTTGTTGTTCTTGCAATCGACCAGCCCGACCATGGCGACTCCGATGTGACGCCTGATTTCTTTATACTTGCTCCTGACGGTGTGTATCAGGGCGCTCTTGCTCTCAGCCGGATGCCCTTTGTTGACGCTTCGCGCATTGGTGTGACCGGCCATTCCATGGGCAGCTGGTCTGTCAACGCTGCCGTTCAGATGGACAATCTGAATGAAACGCCCCTGATTGCATCTGTGCTTATCCACTGCAACGACCCGCTGTATCAGAATGACGCCGGCAATTTTGCAAACCCCTACGGCAGCCGTGATGTTGGCGTCGTCTCGGCAATATACGATGAGTTCTTCGGCAAATCCGCCAGCGCGGACGGTCAGCCCCTCAGCTCCCCGTACTTCATGGAGACAGCTACTGTTCAGAGCTTTTTGAACTTCGGCCGTGACCCCGCCGAGTGCGAGGTTCGTGAGGCTTACACTGAGTACCGCGAGGAGGTTGACGGCAAGGACACCCTCCGCATCATCTACCGTCCGCCCATCATTCACCCGTGGTCACACTTCTCCGCCCGTTCCGAGTCCTATATCTGTGACTTCTTCACCAAGACGCTGGGCGCGCCCAATGCCATTGAGCCGACAAATCAGGTCTGGCAGTGGAAGGAAGCCTTCAACTTCGTCGGCGTTATAGGTTTTGTTCTCTTCCTTGGCGCTTTCGCGACGCTTCTGGTCTTTACTCCCACCTTTGCCTCCCTCCGCGCCGCTGAGCCTGTCAAGGCGATGCCCGTCAAGGATAGGAGCGGCAAGCTGTGGTTCTGGCTGTCGCTGGTGCTGGGCGCAGTTTTCGGCAGCCTTGTTTACCTGAGCCTCGTCAACATGGGCAATTCTATGCCTGTTGCACAGGGCGAGGCCATGGGTCTCGGCCTCTGGTCTACTGCCTGCGGCTTGTTCACCATCCTCAGCATGGTCGTCTACTACTTTGCCTATGGCAAGAAGAACGGGCTGGATCTGGCAGAGCGCGGAGTAAAAATGCCGCTTAAGAAGCTGGGGCTGAGTGTCCTGCTGGCACTGATCGTTGTTGTTGTGGGCTACGCCATAGTCTTCGTGGAGGACTACTTCTTCTTTGCTGACTTCCGGCTCTGGACGCTCGCGATCAAGGCATTCGAGCTGCCCATTCTGCGCTATCTGCCATATGTGCTGCTCTTCTTCACATATTACATAGCTATTTCTGTTGCAACCAACAGCTTCAACTACAATGACATCGGCGGCAAGTTCAACGGCATCATCTGCTCCCTGTTTGCCGCCGCGCCCGCGCTGGTGCTGCCGTGGATTCAGTACATCACCTATTACAGGACAAACCATATGATGTGGTTCCAGCAGACTATGGCCGACCCGAACTATCCCATGTTTGTCCTCTGGCTCTTCCCCATAGTGCTTATCCTCTTTGGCTCAACCATGCTCTCCCGCGCTATCTACAAGAACACCAAGAACCCATATATCGCCGGCATAATCAACGCTATTATAGTCGGCATACTCACCATCACCAACACCTGTACGGTCTTTGTCGGCTGATAACAGAAGCAAATTAAAACAAAAGAGCGGCGAATCTTGCGGTTCGCTGCTCTTTGCAAAGGCACTCAAATACTTGATTCCATTCACACCTCTTATCCCGGCGTTTGGCATAAAGCCGAGCGCCGGGAGCTTATTTTTGCTTTTTTGCGCATATTTTTATGTTTTCAGCACACAATATAAGCATGAAGCTGATGGATGAAAAAATGATAGAGTATTGGAACTCGCTCCCGCCGCGCGTGCAGACGCTGATTTCCGACAGCGGCGCGGAGATAAGCTCTCTCGGGATGCTGACAAAGCTGGGCGACTACTACAAAAACGACCCCAGCCTGGGCGAGAAAAGCCCCGGCGTCACAGACTGAGCCGGACGGCAAAAACAGAGCAGGCGAAAAATCGCCTGCTCTGTTTTTCGATAGACAGATTATTGACCCCATGCAATGCGTTAAAATTTTTTGTAAGATAGGATGGCATAAATTCTCAAGGGAGGCCACACAATGAAAAACAGTGTCTATGGATATGTTCGCGTATCCACAAAAAGCCAGAATGAGGCGCGCCAAGTCATTGCAATGCAAGAGTCCGGCGTTGAGGATCAGAAAATTTATATCGACAAGCAATCCGGGAAGGATTTTGACAGGCCGCAATATAAAAAATGATTGGCAAGCTCAAAGCCGGAGACACCCTTGCAGTTAAAAGCATAGACCGGCTGGGGCGAAACTATGACGAGATCATTGAACAGTGGAGGATATTAACAAAAGAAAAACAGGTGGCGATAGTTGTACCGGATATGCCGCTGCTGGATACACGGCAGGGTCGGGATCTGATGGGGACGCTGATCTCGGAGATAGTGTTGCAGCTGTTGTCCTATGTCGCCCGGACAGAGAGGGAACTGATAAAATGCCGTCAGGCGGAGGGCATAGAGGCGGCAAAAAGGCGCGGCGTGCGTTTCGGAGCCAAGCCAAAGGCTAGGCCTGCAAGATACGAATATTGTTCCGCCGCATGGGAAAGCGGCGCAATGACGGCCAGAGAAGCGGCAAGGCAGCTCAGGGCGTCGCACAACACCTTCATACGCTGGGTGAGAGAAGAAAAACAGTGCTGAAAAAATTTGAGCGAAAATGTAGATTTTATAGACCGGTTGTGATATACTTGTTGCGCTATTTTATATGTAGAAAATTTAGCATAATACTATGGCTATCAAAGCTTTTTTCAGGAGAATGAAGTTGGACATTTTTTCCTGATTTATTGACCATCTATTTAAGAATACATTTGCCTTTCGGAAAAAACTTGTGAATCGAATCAGCGGTGATAAACGCTATTTGTTATGCAGGAGCGCATAGGGGAAAAACCAGTGGGGGTATTAAGAATGAAGTTCTTATTTAAAAACAGCAGCGGCAGCGGAGCATCGGTACATTGGAAGCATAAAGGCCATGGATGGCGGAGAGCCATAAGTGCGCTGCTCTGCTTTGTGCTGCTCAGCGGCAACGCCGCGGGCGCGCTGGCGGAGGAGTCGGCTGCGGATGAGAGCATCATTGCCGCGCAGGAAAATGCACAGGGGGATAATGATTCTCCGCCGATGGCTGACGCATTGCAGGAGACGGATACCCAGGAGAAAACGGAAACAACGCCGCCCGCCGATAGCGGCGAACAGACTGAGCTGCCGGAGGCCGCCGGGGAGGGCTGCTGCAAGCATCATCCTGCGCACGATGAGGCCTGCGGATATACGGAGGAAAACCCAGTGTGCGCCTTCGTGTGCGCAATTTGCCCCGTACAGCAGCAGATCGATGACATTCTCTCCCTGATGGAGCAGCTTGAGCAGCCGGATGCAGAGGAGCTGGACGAGGAAGCGACGCTGGAGCTTCACGATAAGCTGCTGGCCGCCATCCACGCCTATAACCTGCTGACGCCGGAGCAGCGGGCGGAGATCACCGGCATAGACACGCTTGAAATGGTTTTAGAGACGCTGGATATCCAGACGCTGACCGAGGGCAGCATGGAGATAACAACCGCCGTTATCAGGGCAGAAGGCGCGAGTGAGCAAAATTTAACCGACGGCGGCACATTCAATGTCGATTTCTCCAGGCAGTTTACCCTGCATATCGTTATAAAAAGCACGCTGAACCTGCCTAACAAGAAGGTCGCGATAACCGTACCCGACGGGCTTACCGTGGTGGAGTACCCGATACCCGAGCGCGGCGGCATGGCCGAGAGCGTAACGCCTGAAAATATCGGCGATCTCAACAGCGCCAATTCCTATGGCGAATACCGCCCGAAGAACGGCACTATCACCTATTCTCTCAAGAACACGGCAGAGGAAAACAGCTTTAATATCATCCTGGCCCCGGATACGACACTTTGGAACAGAAAGAGCGGGCAGCAGCTTGAGCCGCTGACTGTCAGTGTCTACACTGACGGGGAGGACGGCACAACATATCAAACGCGTTCCGCTAAGCCTGTTATAATAGGTAAGTACAATGCTGCTGCTGGTGATACGAGAGCGATACAAACCGGCCCCAGACTCTCACGCGTAGGCGTGAAGTCTGGCGTACCCACAGCAGCGGGGCAGCCCTTTTCCCTGCGGCAGGTGTGGGTGAACCCGGACAAGGACTATATCGACATGCCACAGTTCTTTAAGAAGCTGGAAATAACCCTTGCCCTGCCATATTACGAAAAAAATGACGCAGACAAAACAAAAGTTTATGCGCAATTCGATTACATAACTTATGATCCCGCGGGCATGTCTACAAGACCTAACCTGCTTGATCCGGACAATCACGCTTCAGCGAACGGCTTTAATTTCACTCAGACTACAAATGCCGATAATACTGTCACACTGACATGGGAAAATCTTTATTTGCAGTACGGGCAGGACTACTTCACCCCCTACTTCAAATGGACAGATGGAAACACACCGGCTGACGGCGCTACAGTGAAGTGGGTCAGCGATTCGATTCATGACACCGGCAATACAGCCCCTGGATGCTACCTCGGCGGCGAACCCACGACCGGCAGCTCCGCAGTGGGCGGGAAAATCACATGGGCGGATGGCAGCGTATGGTATCCCTGGAATAATCAATTTAGTAATCTCTCCTTTACTGCGCATGACGGCGAAAGCATGACAGTAACGGGCGCACAAGTACCGAACATCTACAACGCAATGGATTCCAGTATTGTCTATTGTCTTGGGCACTTCCAGGTGGTGAACCAGGGCGGCTCTGCGAGCGCACCTAAGACGGTGGAGTTTAGCTATACAGACAATGGCAAAATCGGCGTGACTGCCCAGCGCATCCCCGCGAGTACCGGCAATGCTGTCGAGGTATGGTATACGACCAACAAAAACAGCACGGAGCAGCAGTACAGCGGCAAGCTTATCAGCAGCGGCAGCTGCGTTACCTTTACCGCGCAGATGGCAGGTCTTGCCGATGGCGAATATTTTACAAAAATAAAAGCCAATGTGGGCAGCTATGACAAGGACTATGTCAGCTATGTCGCATCCCGCAACCTTGACCCGACATCAGGCTATGGCGCGACCTTCGGCAGGCTGCTGACCGCAGACGAGGCTACTTATTCCAACTTTGCTTCCATGAAAATGTACGATACCAGTTCCGATGAGAGCACGGCAACACCAGTCTACTATACCGTAAAGGTCACAGGCACAGCAGGCGAGATCCCCTTGGCAATGGAGCAGGCGTATGTGAGCGGTTCCCTGGAGAGAGTGCCGATACTCAGCAAGACTTCAGCAACGGCGGGTGATACGATCACCTTAAACGGCCTTATCAGCTCCTCCGCCTATCCCTACTCAAACAACAACATCATAACCGACCCGGTGATATATATCCGCCTGCCGGAAAAAATAACGGTCGAAAATCTCAGGCTGTACCGTGAAACAGGAAGGACGGCAGATAAGGTCTTTCTGGTTGACGCGGTCACAGAGACGAATCCGAATCCCAGCCATGAGGAAATAGCTTCGAACGCGTATGAATTTGAAGAAATAACCGCCGCCTCAACCGCGGCAGACGATACCGCCGCCACTTCCTATAAGCTATACAAAATTGAGTTCATAAGCCCTGAGAAGGTCGGCTGGTTCACGGACTCGCTGGCGCAGTATCAGCTTGGGATTTCCTTTGACATGAAGATCGCAAAGGACGCGGAGGCCATGACGCTGGATATGCGCGACTGCGTGCGCGTAATGAGCCGCACCGCAAAATCCACAAGCAATAATGGCACTCTCAGCCAATATCAGGTTTTTGACACCTATGATATGGACGGGGACGGCACAACTAATGAGCGTTTCAGCACCTTCAATGTCAACGCCGCAGGCACGAAGCTGTCGGTCGTGGCGGCGCGTCTGGGTCTGACCTTCACCTTCGGAGCGAGAATGGTGGATCTGGCAAATACGGCTCCGGACTATAATCCGGGTGATTATACCAACTATGAAAATGGCGGGAATAAGGTTCTGCTGACGGACGCCAATCACGCCGTCGACATGCTGTTCACGCTCAAAAATGAGACTGGCAGAAGCTTTACCGAGGCGGAAGCAAAGGCCTTCTATTACTTTATCCCCGTGCCCAAGAGCGGAGACCTCTGGGACAGCCATATGCAGGATAAGGCCTTTGAATTTAATATGGCCTTGGCCGACGAGCCGACGGTAGCCGGCATATCCAAGGATAATGTCCTGGTAAAATACAGCACCACGGTCGATTCAAAAGCGGCGTCGGGAGAGGCTCTCCACTACAGCAATCCGGACAATTATGTGGATGCGAGCGCGATCACTGACTGGAATACGGTGAAAATGATCCGCATCGCGGTCAAGGATACTTCGACCGGTATCAGAAATAATGCAGAGCTTAAAGTTTATATGCACCTTAAACCGGAGTTTGAAAGCAACGCAAAGCTGGTGGGCAGCGTGGTCAACTTCGGACCCTGCGGCGTGTCCCCGTACTCAGTGGGCATGACCACAAACCAGGGGCATAACCCTTTGCCCCATATCCAGATAGAGTTCCAGACCGGCGTTATAAAGGGCAAGGTATTTCTGGATAAGGACTATGACGGTAAGTATACGGATGGCACAGATGAGCTGTATACAAAGGCTGTCGAAATATATGCGCCGCATTGGAACAGCGTGGAGGATAAGGAGACCACGCCCAGCGGCGATAACGACAGCCACAGAACTACCGCCAAAAACGGCGAATATATCTTCACCGGCAGACTGGCGGATATGTATCATGTCATAGTAAGCAACCCCGGAGATCCAGATTGCAGCTCAAACAATCCGCTGAAGTTCTCTCTCCCGACAGTCGGAAGCCGATTCTCAGTCGGAGACGATCTCAAAACCGCCACGGCGAGCGCCACACTCGCAAAGGGAGCGGGCGAAGCCGTGCTGGATATTGGCCTTCAGCAGCCGCATAAGGTGACCTTCAAGGCGGAAAATGCCGTCTTGGACGGTGCGGGCGGCGAGAAGTCCGTCAATGTGTGGCACAATGATAAGCTCCTCGACGGGGATGTTCCCGCCGTTACCGTGGACAGCGGCTATAAATTCATCGAAAAATGGTCGGACGGGACAAATAGCTACACCCTTGCTGAACTAAAGGGTCTGACCGTGACGGCGGATATGAGCTTTACCGCCGAGGTGAAGAAGCTCTATTCCGTCAGCTACAACGGCAACGGCTCTTCTGCCCCTATGCCGGAGACCTCATGGCACATAGAGGGCGAGGGGGTCACTCCGAGCTATGTGGGCACGACAAACCTCAAACTTGACGACGCAATCTTTGTCGGCTGGAGCTCGGAGCGCATTGCGGGTGTACTCGACAGGAATGCCGCCCCGGATACAATCGGCAAAATCATCTCGAGCGATGAACACACCATGCCCAACTATAATGTCACCCTCTACGCTGTCTGGGCAGAGGACGACAACGGCAACGGCAGCCCGGACTACAATGATGAGGCAGTCCATGTACGCTATCACGGCAATAACGGTGACCGCAGAGATGTGATTTGCCCCCACTACCATGTCGTTGGCGAGACGGTTCCGCTCAGCACCAGCGCGCAGAACATGGGCGGCAAGCTGGTCGATCATTACGACCCCGGCAAAGAGGTGGAGGGCAGCACAGGCAGCTTCAGCTTTACTTATGGGGACAATATCTTCATCGGCTGGAGCAGCGCACCCATACTGGATACCGTTATTCAGACCAAGGCGCAGTATGACGGCCTGGAAAGCAGCATACTCAAGGACTATACCGTTAAGATGCTGGAGAAGGCTCCCGCCGGAACACCCGATGCCGACGCAGCCGACACGAGCAAATACGCCGACGAGTACGGCAGCACCAATGTTTACGCCGTATGGGCGGCTGACAGCAACAAGAACGGGAACGCCGACTACACGGAGGAGCGCCGCCTGACATACGAAGCCAACGCCAGAGACGGCGGCACAGTCAGTGCTCTGCCCACGGATACTAACATTTATCTGCCCGGTAATACTGTGACCCTGAGCCGGCAGATACCTACCCACAGCGATGTGGGAGGCAAGAAGGTCGCCTTCATCTGCTGGACGACCACCCCGGTGCAGGGTATTCTCCAGCGCACGGACAATGTGCCCGAGAGCAAGGTCACGGAGCTTGAATTTGGCGGCGCGGATATGACGGTCTATGCCGCATGGGGCTATGACGAGGACGGCAACGGCGTTGCCGATGTGCTGGAGACCTACATCCTGAGCTATGATCTCAATGGGGGCAACGGGGCTGCCCCGGCTGATGTGACCGGCATAGAAAAGCACAGCACTGTCAAGCTGACGGCGGATACGGGCTTTACGCGCGGAGACAATGAGCTGTTTGTGGGATGGAGCACCACGGAGAAACCTGACGCCTTTACCGCAGCCGAGGGGGACGAAATTGATAAGACCCTTATCAAAACAGGCAATATCATCTTCGGCACGGAGAATATAAGGCTCTACGCGGTCTGGGCTGAGGACAAAAACGGCAACGGAGCCGCGGATTTTGCCGAGGTACGCCATGTTGTATATGACGGAAATCCATGCCGGGGTACGGTCATAAGTACGACGGTGCCGCAGGATAACGCGATATATCTTCCCGGAGATATGCTTGTGCTGAGTCAGCAGATACCAACCCACAGCGATGTGGACGGCAAGGCCGTTGCTTTTATCGGCTGGACAGCGGAGGCTCAGGATAAGCTCCTCAGTATTGACGATGATAAGCCGCAGACGCTCACGGAGCTTGTCTTCGGCGATGCGGATGTGACGGTCTATGCCGCATGGGGCTATGACGAGGACGGCAACGGCGTTGCCGATGTGCTGGAGGCCTATGTGCTCAGCTACGATCTCAACGGCGGTAGCCCCGGCCAGGGGGTGAGCTATGAGGCGCAGAAGCTGCTGCCGGGTGCGTCGCTTAAGCTGAAGGCTGCGCCGCAGCGGAGCGGATATGCTTTCGACGGCTGGAAGGACGAGGATGGAAATATTTACCAGCCGGAGAGCGAGATTGTCATGGGTGCAGATCTGAAGCTCACCGCCCAGTGGCTTTTGGACAGCTCGGATGATGATCCGCAGCCCCCGGAGGACATCGTGATCCCGCCCGCCCCCTCGGGGCTGACCGAAACAGGCGACAGCGCGGAGCTTCCGCTCTGGCTGACATTGCTGGCCATTTCCGGCGCTGGTATTGCTGCGCTGATGGTATGTACATGGCGCAGAAGAAAGGAAAAACAATAACAGCGATTTGAACCGGCGGGACAGATGGAGCAGATACCATCTGTCCCGCCTTTCATAGCTGCCATAATTTCCATCTTGACATCCTCTGTCTAATGGTGTAGACTACAATTGGTCTACACCATTAGACAGAGGAGATTTTGTTGTGGCGTGCTTTGCTTGCCGCGAAGCGGCAAGCAAAGCAGAATGGAGATTTCTATGAACACACCTAAAATTCACGAGTGCGAATACCGCTTTTGCCTCATCATGTGGGAGCATGAGCCGGTGACGGCGGCGGAGCTTGCGCGGCTGTGCAATGAGCAGCTTGAATGGAAGCGCACGACGACCTACACGGTGATAAAGCGCCTTGCCGAGCGGGGCGTACTGAAAAACGAGAACGGGACAATAACCTCCATCGTCTCAAAGGACGAGGCGCAGGCAGGGGAAATTGGAGAGCTGGTGGAAAAGCGCTTTGAAGGCTCCGTCCCGGCCTTCCTCGCCGCCTTTACGCGGCAGCAGAAGCTCACTGACAAGGAGCTTGACGAGGTGCAGCGGATGATTGACTGCATCCGCAGAGGAGGGCAAGGATGAACGCGCTGTTTTTGAAGATTCTCAACATGAGCATATCCGCCTCCTGGCTGATTTTGGCGGTGCTGGTGCTGCGCCTTGTGCCCAGACGCGCGCCGAAGTGGGTCAACATCCTGATGTGGGGGCTTGCCGGGCTGCGCCTTGCTCTGCCGATTTCGATAGAGAGCGCATTCAGCCTCGTGCCCAGTGCGCAGACAGTGCCTGCCGACATCGAAATGGCGCGCACGCCGCTTATCGACAGCGGCATTGACGCGGTAAACGCCGCTGTCAACCCGGTTATCAGCGGCTCTCTGTCTCCGGCGGTCGGGGCGAGTGTCAACCCGCTTCAGGTGGTTGTCACGGTCTGCGCGCATATCTGGCTCGCGGGCGTCGCGGTGATGCTAATCTACACCGCCGTGAGCTATCTGCGCCTGCGGCACCGGCTGAGCACCGCGATACCGCTTAGGGGCAACGTCTATCAGAGCGAGAACGCGGCAACGCCCTTTGTGCTGGGCGTTTTCAAGCCGAAAATTTACCTGCCCTTTGGCCTGAGCGAGCAGGACATGGAGCAGGTCCTCGCCCATGAGCGGGCGCATATCAGCCGCCGGGACCACTGGTGGAAGCCGCTGGGCTTTCTGCTGCTGGCGCTGCACTGGTTCAACCCGCTGGTGTGGCTGGGGTACGTGTTTTTCTGCCGGGATATTGAGCTTGCCTGTGACGAGAGGGTCATCAGGGCGCTCAATGGTGAACAGCGCGCGGATTACACTCAGGCGCTGCTGACGTGCAGCGTCAGGCCCCGAGCCATGGCCCCCTGCCCGCTGGCATTCGGCGAGGTCGGCATAAAGGAGCGGGTGAAAAGCGTGATGAACTATAAAAAGCCCGGATTTTGGGTGCTTCTGGCGGCGCTCATCGTCTGCGCGGGCATGGCGCTGTGCTTCCTTACAAATCCGGAGCGGGACAATTATACCCTGCGCATAACTATCCCCGCCGGAAGCGAGGAGGAGATTGTCTACTCCGATACGCAGATATGCCCCACGAAGGGGCACATTATTGTAAGCGCCGGGGAGGGTCTTGGCGATACACTGGTGCAGCTTCGCCCCGTGTACGCCCAGACGGAGACGGCCTATGATGAGTCGCAGTACCTGACGCCCGGTATGCCGGTGCGCATGGAGGCGGAGAAGGGCGCGTGGGTGGAAATCGGCGTAAGTGTGCAAAATCCCGCGGACGAGGACATTGATGTATATCTGAATGTCGAGAATGTTCAGGTGCGCATCCCGTCCACGGTCGAGTATATCGGCGATGCCCCGGCGGTGAGCGGCATTGCCCAGAGCCTGCCCTATCCCGAGGGCTGGGCGTATTCCTCAATAAAGCTCCAGACCGAGAGCGAGCCTTACGAGCTGATGGTCTATCTCTCCGGCAGCGGCGAAAGGGATTTTGAAGACTGCGCCGCCATGGCCTTTGACCGCATCGGCAACATGGGCAAGATAAGCTTTCACGGCGCGGACGGGGAGCTTGCCGCCTTCACGAGCGAGGGTTACGGGCATAGCATGGAGTTTTTCATCACCATCGGCGCAGAGAATATCAGCCGGATAGAATATTCCCTTCCCGGCAGGAGCGGCGGCCTTATGAACGCCGACGAGACGCCGTTCAAAGCGGGCGAGCGGGTGCTGCTTTTCGGCGCGGACTTCGGCCTCACCGACCTGCGCGGGCTTGAAATTTCCGCGCTGGACGAGGCGGGGCACGTCATCTGGTCCGCCGCCGTCCCCGAGAGCGAGGAGAACACTGACACAAGCTATCTCCGGCAGGATGATTGGGTGATAACGAATATAAAATGAGGAAAATGACCGCTTTCGAGCGGTCATTTTTTGCGAATATTCCAGGCAAAATTCCACATACTTGGATTTGAATAAAAACTTCCAAGGAGATTTTGCCATGATACACGACGACACTATAAAGCTGCTCAGAGAGTGCGACGCGGGGATAAAAATGGGCGTAAAATCCATTGACGATGTGCTGGACAAGGCGCATTGCACCGACCTGCGCCGGTTGCTCAAAACCTGCAAGGACGAGCATATGAGCCTTGACCGCGAGCTTCAGCGCCAGCTCCACCGCTACGGCGACGAGGGAAAACAGCCCAATTTCATCGCCGAGAAGATGGCGCAACTCAAAACCGAGGTAAGGCTCGGCATGGATGAGCAGGACAGCAGCATCGCAAGCCTCATGACCGACGGCTGCAACATGGGCGTCAAGTCCCTCAGCCGCTACCTCAACCAGTACGCCGCCGCGGACGAGAGCTCCAAGGGCATCGCCAAGCGGCTGATAAGTTTGGAGAGCGGCCTCGCGCAGGATATGCGGCAGTTTTTGTGAAGATTGCAGCGCATACCCTCTCAGGCGGCTTCGCCGCCAGCTCTCATCTCCGCGCTAAGAGCCGCCTTGCGGCGGTTGCGCTCCGAAACGCGCCTGCGGGCGCAGCCAGAGGGAGAGCCAAGGGAATGGCGCAAATTTTGGCACTTATATTCCTAAACTCGCAATGAGTTTAATTCAGCGTTGAATGTTTTGCCCTGCACGGGAGATTGTAAAGAGGCACTCCTCTTTACTCGTTTCAATTAGAGAGATTTTTTACTTGTCGTTTATACAAAATCATGACCCGGCTATGCCGGGTCATGATTTTGAAAGGAAAAAGGAGCTAACGGATATGTAATTTTCCGTGCTAACGGGAAATGAAATGCAGTTAGCTTCTTTTGACGCAATCTTCCCCTCCTAAGTGCTTCTCTTTGCAACTTTCTCTTGACAGCAAGAGAAAGTTGGCTAAACTCTATTGCAATATACCATCCCCCAATAGAGAAAGCCGCGGTGCAAACCGCGGCTTTCGGGGGAGTTGCTTTTATTTGGAGTGAATGTTAGGTGACTGTTTAGGCGGCCTTTTTGTTGCCAAGGTATCCAACGAGATAGAAGACAACGCAGAGCGCAGCGGATACACCGTAGCAAACGGGCTTGATGTAGGCGGCGTTGGCGGCGCAGGTCAGGTTGTCGATGAGCATGCCGGCCAGAACGAAGGCCATGACAACGGGAACGATGAAGTAAATGCAGAAGCGATAGAATTTGTCAAAGAACGCGGAGTGTTCACCGTTATGAACCTCAGCCAGTATGTAGTCGGGCTTAAGCTCACCACCAATGCACAGCGCCATGAGCATAGCGCCAATGGGCATTGCAAGACCTTCAGCGATGAAGTCAAAGAAGTCGAGCCAGCAGTCGATGAACATCATGTAGTAGTCGCCGCCGGTGAGACCGAGAATGTCGGACGGGGCGATGCCGTTGGAGCCGAGACCGCAGACAGCGACCAGAATAGCCTCAATCATGATGGCGACGGAGACCCAGAGAACGGTCTTTTTGCGGTTTGCGGGCTTGCCCTTGGCAACTGCCTTGTCAATGAAGTAGGCAGAGACGACTTCCATCAGGGAGATGGCGGAGGAGATGGCGGCAAGCAGAACCAGCAGGTAGAAGATAACGCCGAACAGAGGACCAGCGGCGCCCATGTTGGAGAAAACATCCTGCATGGTGACAAAGAGAAGCTTGGGCCCGTTCAGAACCAGCTCATTGGGAGCGAGGCCGCTTGCAAGGCCGTTGGCAACGGCGGCGGGGATAACGGCGAGACCGGCCATCAGAGCGACGATGGTATCGGCGACAACGATGACGGCGGAGTTCTTGACCAGATTCTCTTTCTTGTCAAGGTAAGAGCCGTAGGTGATCATAGCGCCCATTGCAAGGGACAGGGAGAAGAACATCTGACCACCGGCAGTGCCGAGGACGCTGATGAAGTCGGGTGCTTCCTCGATAAAGCCGCCCGCCACAGCGTAGCCGGGAACGAACATGAACTTAAGACCCTCAACAGCGTGGGGCAGGGTCAGGGCGCGGATGATGACGATGACGAGCATCACGAACAGGGCGGGCATACCGACCTTGTTGAACTTCTCGATGCCGCTCTCAACACCACCCTGAACGATGAGCATGCAGATTATCATGAACAGAAGTGTGAACACGATGCAGCCGAAGGGGTTGGTGAGCATGGCGCTGAAGGTGGCACCGCCGGTGATAGCGCCGCCGAAGATGCTGCTCAGACCAAAGCTCAGCTCGGCAAGGTTCAGGGACATATACTGGATGCAGTAGCCGCCAAGGACAGAATAGAAGCTCATGATAAGGAAGGGAGCCAAAACGGCAAGCCAGCCTATCCATGCGAATTTCTTGGAAGCCTTTTTGTACGCTGCAATGGGGTTGGTGCCGGTCTTACGGCCGAGGGCCAGCTCACTGACCATGATTATCATGCCAACGAAGACTGCCAGCAGCAGGTAAACGATCAGGAAGGTAAAGCCGCCGCTCTTACCCATTTTGTACGGGAAGCCCCAGATGTTGCCGAGGCCAACGGCAGAACCGATTGCGGCAAGCAGGAAGCCTAAATTACTTCCCCATGAACTGCGATTGTTCTCCATAAATTTCTCCTTCTTTTCATTTTGATTTCCTTATAACCAAAAAATGCGGAAATCGCAGCCCCAAATACTACGCCCCCGCAAGCTCCTGAGCGTATCTACGGCGAAACTCAAGCCGGAAAACCTAAAAATCTCTGCTGAAAATTATCTGCGCCGTAAATACTTTTGGTTTAAAGTAAGTTTATTATAACATTTCACTTGCAATTTACCAAACACTACATTATTATGGATGTAATAAGTTTTTCTAATGGATAACCGGGAGTCATAAGAAAGAGAAATATTTAACAATATGGATGTAAAGAAGATAAGCGCCCTGCTGACGGCCATTGAAAAGGGCAGCCTCACCTCCGCGGCGTCGGAGCTGGGCTATACGCAGTCGGGGCTAACACACATGATGAATACCTTGGAGTCGGAACTTGGGCTCAATCTGCTGGTGCGCAGCAAGAACGGGGTGCACCTGTCCCCGGCGGGGCAGGAGCTGCTGCCGCATATGCGCGCTTTGGTGGATGCCGCCGCCACGCTCGAGAGCAGCGCGGACAAGCTGCGCATGAGGGACTTTTCCACTCTGCGCCTCGGGACGTATTCGAGCATCACGCGGCAGTGGCTGCCTTCCATTCTGGCGGAGTTTCGCCGCAACTGCCCGGACACGGATGTAAACATCAACGTCTGCCCCATTACGGAGATTTATGACGGGGTAAAGGGTGATGAGTTTGACTGCGCCCTTGCCAGCTATCAGGAGGCGCTGTGTCAGGGCGTCAACTGGGTCCCCCTGATGGACGACGCGCTTCTGGCCGTGCTCCCCGGCTCATGGGAGAAAATGGACAGCTTCCCCATGCAAAGATTTGACGGACAGGAGTTTCTGATGCCCTCGGCGGGCTTTGACCTGGACATTCTGCCGCTGTTCGCCCTGAGCGTCGGCAGGGTGCGCCCCGCCATAAGGTATACGAATCTTGACGATGGCGGCATCGTCTCCATGGTGGAGCACGGGCTGGGCGTCAGCATCTTGTCCGACCTTATCATGCGCGACATGACGGAGAATGTCCGCACTGTGCCGCTCGACCCGCCCGCGTGGCGCTCGCTCGGCATAATCTATGGCGAGCGCAAGCAAAACGATAAAAAGGTGCGCCGTTTCGTAAAATGCGCCCAGTCCGCCATCGCGAGGATGTACGGAAAGAATGAGGAAAAGTAATATATAGCAACCCCCGGCAGCCCAAATTTTTGGGCCGCCGGGGGTTGTGCTGTATTGAAAATTTGCACAATCCCTTGGCTCTCCTGCGGGCGCAGCCAAGGGGAGAGCCAAGTTGCGTGACTTTGCGCTTGAGCTATGTCATATATGACGGCAACACTCTATCCAGTCGTATAAGCAGACGGGAGTCGAACCCATACCGCCCGTCGACGGCTAATTTAGCCGCTTTTTCCTCTTTTCGTCTTGACGGGCGTCAGCCCGCGCTGCGGACTCTATACTCCTCAAGCTCATCGGCGGTGATGGGGGAAATGGTGTATTCTTCGCTGTCAAGCAAGCCAAGCTCGCCCTGACACCAGGAGAGAACGCCATACCTGAAGGCGTTGCGGGAGATGGCCTCGTGGTCACGCTTTTTGCAATAGACCATGGTGACATCCATGCCGTCTTCAACCATGAGGCGGATGGGCTCGTGCTCAAGGCGCACATCGGGCTGCTCAAACAGATAGATTTTGCAGTCGTTTTGCGCTATGACGGCCCGCTCGGTTTCGTCGAGCTGCGGCTCAAACTCCCAATCCAGGCCGGCGTCCATCACAGCGACGCGCTGTACCTTGATGCCGCCCAGAGTATAAAATTGCGCGGCTCCGTGCAGCGCCGCATAGGCACCGTTGCTGATGCCGATAAGATTGACCTCATACCCGCACACGCTGCATTCCATGGCCACATGCTCACAGATATTAAGCGTGTTCTGGCTGCGCTCTTCAATAAACCATGAGCCGGAGGTGTAGAAGAAAACGATGATGCTCTGGGGCTCGTATTTCTCCAGATAGTAGAGCATGGAGGCAACATCAAGAAAGAAGTCACCGTCGCCGCCGGGATAGAGAACGAGCATACCCGTATTCTCATCACAGGTATCCGGGACAAAAATAAGCCCCGAATCAAAGCCGTATAAGGCCCCGGAGTTGTATTGTTCCAGAAACGTGTCGGGGCGGATGTAGATATTCTCACCGTGCCCGGCCTCCGCCGAGAGGCGGCGGGCGCAGTACGCGGACATATCGTCGCTGTCAGTATAGCCGGAGATATGGCTCAAAAGCTCCTGCGCCGTGTCAAACTGGCAGCGGCGCATGGCGGCATAGGCCTCGTCATGTATCGCGCTTCGGCAGAGCTCGGCTTTATCTGCGCTGTCGCCGTAGTCAAGAGCTTCAAAGGCGCTCAGGGCGGAGATGTAGTCGCCGCTGTCAAAAAGTTCCATGGCAAGAGCGTATTCACAGCGCAAAAGTTGCTCAGCGCTGTCCCCATACGCGCCAAGGGATGCAAAAAGTGTCTCGGCTTCGGCATATTCGCCGGCAGAGAACAGGTCTGCCGCACGGAGATAGACGCACTGCTTTGAAAGCTCAGCGCTGTCCTTATAGTCGAGCCCTGAGAAAAGACTTTCGGCCCGCTCATAGTCGCCCCGGTCGAGCGCGGCGCGGGCGGCCGAATACCGCATGGGAACGCCCAGAAAATAAGCTGCGGCCGGGAGCGCGATAAGCACAGCCGCAAACAGGGCGATCAAAACCGCCCCATGCTTACGCGGGGCGGTTTTTGTCGGCTTGGGCTCAGATTTCACTTTATCCAAGCGTTGATCTGCTCGCGCAGCCAGTTGGCCCACTCTTCAACACCGTCACCGTTTCTGGCGGAGAAGGGGATTATCTTGATGTTAGGGTTGAGCTTGCGGACATAGCGCTCGCAGGCCTCAAGGTCGAAGTCAAAATAGGGCAGGACGTCAATCTTGTTTATGAGCAGCACATCGCAGATGGAGAACATCAGCGGGTACTTGAGGGGCTTGTCGTCCCCCTCGGGAACGGAGAGGATCATCGCGTTTTTGACGGCACCGGTGTCAAACTCCGCGGGGCAGACAAGGTTGCCGACGTTTTCAAGAATGGCAAAGTCCACGCCGTCAACGCCGAGACCCTCAAGCCCCTGCCGGGTCATGCCCGCGTCAAGATGGCACATGCCGCCGGTGTGGAGCTGAATGACCTTCGCACCGGTCTTTTCGATGGTGGCAGCGTCGACATCGGAGTCAATATCAGCCTCCATGACGCCGATGGAAAACTCGTCCTTGAGCGCGGCAATGGTGGCTTTGAGAGTGGTGGTCTTGCCGGAGCCGGGGGAGCTCATGAGATTGAGCAGGAAGGTTTTGTCCTTCTTGAGCTGCTGGCGGAGCAGGTCCGCCTCCTTATCGTTGTTTTCAAACACGCTCTTTTTTATTTCGAGCACTCTGAATCCTTCCATAATGGCCTCCTGTATTTTTAATTAAGTTGATCCAAAGGAATATTTATCAAGCTGCCGCTGCCGTCGGTCACAAGGGGAAGCTCCCCGTTCCAGGTGTCGAGCATCTTGTTGCGCAGAATCTCCTCGGTCAGGGACTCGGCGACCTTGCGGTTTGCCTCAGCCTCCGCCTCGGCCTGAATGAGCTTTGCGTCCGCCTCCGCCTGCGCCTCAATGCGCTTGACTTCGGCCTCAGCCTCCGCCTCTATCTTCAGGCGCTCGGCCTCGGTCTCGGCGCGAAGCTTGTTCTGCTGGGCGACCTGCTTTTCCTCAACGGCGTTGGTAAACGCGTCTGTAAAGTCCATATCCTCAATGGAGGTGCTCACAAGCTCCACATTGAAAAGGGCCAGCTTGCTCGTCAGCTCCTCTTCAATGGCGGAGGCGAGGTTCGTGCGCTCACTGACAAGGTCTTCGGCGGAATATTTGGCGGTGATGACCTTGGTGGACTCGGTGATGCAGGGGATGATGACGGTGTTATAATAATCCGTGCCGATGTTTTTATATATATTCTGAGCGTTGGCCTTGTTTATCTGGTAGTTGACGGTGTAGGTCATGGAGACCTCCTGAATATCCGAGGAGAAGCAGGAGAGGTTGACCGTCTGCTTCTGGATGCGGTTATCCATCATGACGACCTTCTGCCAGGGGAGCTTGAAGTGCACACCGGAATCAAAGGTATAATCCTCGACCGAGCCGAAGGTGGTGACGACGCCGGTGTGCCCGGTGGGTATCGTCGCCACCGAAGAGAGCAGGAGAATGACCACGATGACCGCGACGATGATTACAGGCACAAGAACGCGCAGTTTGCGGCGGGGTCTGTATGTTTCAGTGTTCATAAATGGGAGTTCCTTTCTTTATATATCTCGACAAATAATAACACACAAACGCCGCTATTGCAAGGATTTCAGCGCCTCGCGCAGCTGCTTCTCATACTCCGCGCGGTTAGTCAGATAGTCAGCGCCGGAGTCAGGAATGTGCAGCTCAAAGCTGTTATAAAGCTCCATAAGCGCGGCGGCGAGGCTGCTCTCGCCCATGGGGGACGCATCCTCCACGGCGGGGACAAGGCCGCTGTTTAATGCGAGAGAGCTCATGCGCCCCGGCTCCGAAAGCCAGCTCATAAAGCGGGCTATGCGCCCGGTTGGCCTGCCCTCCGGCGCGGTCACGGCGAGGCACAGACAGTCGGCAAGGCGGCGGTTCCCCGCCGAGGGCAGAAGACTTATATCGGCATCGGCGCTCAGGCCCACAAGACTCGAGGAGCGGGCGGCGGCGCAGGGGAGATATCCGCTGTCCACCAGCTCCCGCGCGCCGTATTCCGTCACGGCTGCTCCGCCGGAAAATGCTGCCTCGGCAAGGGCGTTATACGCGCTTACATACGCTTTGCTGTTTATATCCTTTTCCCGCACCCCGTGCAGCTCCTCGTCCTGTGAGAGCATGGACTGATATATGAGATCCCCGAAGCTGTCCGCTGTGAAAAAGGGCAGGCCGGTATCGCGCCCGTAATTTGCAGCGAGTGTCAGCAGCTCCGCCATGGTATCCGGCGCGCCGTCATCAAAAAGACCGGGGGCGGTGTACAAAAGCTCGACCTCCGATCCAATGGGAAAGACGCTTGCGCCTGCCCCGGCACAGAGTGCGGAGATGTCATCAGTGTACCCCGGCGCGGCGGTCATGGCGCTCGAAATGTCCCGCAGAAGGCCGCGGTCATACAGCTCCGCCGCCCTTTGCAGGGAGCAGAGCAGCAGGTCGGGCCTTGCGCTGTCGAGCGCGGCGGCAAGGCTTGCCTCATCCTCAAAGCTCCGGGCAAGGATGAATTCCTTTCCGTTTTCTTCGGCGTATTCCTCCGCCAACGTGAGCAGCTCCTGCACCGGGGCGTCAGAGACATACCAGAGGCTTATCGCCTCAGAATTATCCCGCATTTCCGCTTCCGTTCCGCCGCAGGCGCACAGGCTCAGGCACAGCGCCGCCGCAAAAAGCGCGGCAACGCAGCGTTTTATGATCATAGGTTTTCTCCTTATTGACTTGCTGATGTATAATGGATAACAGTCTGTAAAGCAATTACTATCTCTGCTGCAATGTCATAAAAACAGGGCAGCGGGGGAGCTCGAGGGGGCAAGGCCCGCCTCGAATAAAAACCGATAATAATATAGTCAAAAAGTTCTTGATTATATTATTATACATCAAGAATCATAGGGGGTCAATGTTGTGGGATACAGAGCGGTGCTTCTGGATATGGACGGGACGGTGCTTGATACGCTTAGCGATCTGCACGCGGCGGTGAACCGCAGCTTTGAGGAGTTTTCTCTGCCGGCGGTGAGCCGGGCGAGAGTGCGCGCGAGCCTTGGAAACGGCGCGGCGCGGCTTATCCGCGGGTGCCTGCCCGAGTGTGCGGACGATGAAACGGCGGAGCGGGTGCTGGCCTTTTACTTGCCCTACTACGACAGCCATTGCAGCATAAATACCCGGCCATACGAGGGCATTGTCCCCATGATGGAGCGGCTCCGTGCCGATGGGGTGAAGCTCGCGATAATATCCAACAAGGGTGACGCTGCCGTGAAGAAGCTGGCGCGGGAGCATTTCCCGGGGCTTTTGGAGGCGGCGGTGGGCGAGAGCGCGACCGTCCGCCGCAAGCCGAACCCGGACGCGGTGCTGGCCGCCGCAAAGGCGCTGGGGGAGGATATCGCCGACTGTGTGTATGTCGGCGACAGTGAGGTGGATATCCAGACGGCGAAAAACGCGGGCATGGCCTGCATATCTGTCAGCTGGGGCTTTCGCGACCCGGAGCAGCTCATCGCTGCCGGGGCGCAGAACATAGCGGACACGCCGGAAGAGCTGGAGAAGCTGATAAGAGGATGAAAAAAGCAAGCCGTTATCGGCTTGCTTTTTTCATTTTAAGACGATTTATCAGCCCCGCTGCGTTCTTTAGCCCAAGACAGGCCATGACAACAAAGAGCGGGGAGAACATATACAGATACCGGGCTCTGCATTCAAAGAGCAGCAGAAACAGGGACTGACCCATCAGGCACATGGACACGTAATCCGCACCCCTGCCGCCGCCGGGGAGGGCATTGAAGCAGAGGCATAGGAGCACCAGCAGCCACAGGCATTGCTCAATAAAGGCAAAGCTGCCGTAATTTTCGCCGTGGTTATAATAGAAGCCGCGCAGCGCACCGTCAAGCGCGCCGCGCTCCGGCGGCACATAGTCGTAAAATCCGCCCTCGCGGCCCCAGCTGAAGGTCCCGTCATTATAATTGGAGACGGTTTTCTGCGCAAAATGCCGCGCAAGGCCGACGATTCCCATGTCGGAAACGCGCGCCCTGAAGCTTTCAAAATTGGCCTGACTTCTGGACGCGACATCGGAAAATGTAGCGGAAAAGAGAACATCCTCATAGCTGAACATACCATGAGAGGAGCGGTTGAAGCCCATGTTGAGAAAGTGCGACAGGGGCGTTTGCTCATCGGCGTCGAGCACGGTGGCGTCATCGCTCTTTATAAGCGCAGCCGCGCCAAACGTTATGCCCGCGCCGATAAGCAGCGCGAGGACAGCCGCTCCCGCCCGGCGCAGCCATGGCCTGTGCCGTACGGCGTCGCCCAGCAGATAACAGCCGCCCACCAGAACCAGCGCTATAAGCGGGATAATGTTTGTGGGCTTTATCTGATAACCCAGCGCGCACAGCGCCGCCGCAACGCCAAACTTGAGGTACTTTTTACGGCAGAAAACAAGGCAGAACAGAGTGGCAGCAGGGAAAATCATCCCAAAAGTATCGGTATATGGGATAACTATCCACGGGGAGAGGGCAATGAGCGGAACGCCGATGACAATTCCGGCAACGGTAAGGCGCCGACTGCCGGAGAGCTTATACACGCACAGCACCGCTAAATACACCGAGACGCAGACCGAGAACGCCGAGCAGATGAAGTTGAAAAGATAGGGATTGCGCGGGAAAATTACCATGCCTGCCTTGAACATAAGCGCGGAGAGGTAAACAACAATGAGGTTGTTGGGATAGACGCTCAGGTAATAGAGGCTCTGCGCACCCAGCTCGGGCTGAGTCACAAGCTCATAGGCCGCGTCCATTATAGTGCGCACATCCCAGCCGGTGTTTATCCAGATGTGGTCAACAATAAAAAGCTGGGCCGCGAACACGGCGAGAAACACGGCGGAAATTACGAGATAAAACCGCCTGTCGGACATAGGAGCGCGCCGGGAGCGGCTCTCGCGCAGAGTGAAAAACAGCGCGCAGGCCAAAAGAAGCAGCGCCGGCAGGATGACAACCGCGTTAGAGCAGGACAGCGGAGCAAAGGCCCGGTAGCTGTCCGGACTGTCAAAGACATAGGCGCACAGTATCGCAAGAACGATATATATACAGAAAAGCAGCCTGAAAAAATATGGCAGGCGCTCAAAAAAATTCCCTTTTTGCCTCATCTTGTCCACACCTTCCAGCCTCTTACAGCGGCTGTTTTTTTATCTGCGCCCAGCGGCGGGGATAGCGGGCAGGGCTGTCCTTCACCTTGCGGATGATGACAGCCGAGTGGGTAATATCCGTGCCGGGGATGGTGTAGTTTTCAACACCCGCAATCTCACCGCCCAGAAGGGCGATGGCGCGCTTGGCCTCGTTAAGCTCATCAGTGCAGTCGGGCCCCTTCATGGCGATGAAATACCCGCCCTTTTTCACAAACGGCAGGCACAGCTCCGAGAGAACCGACAGCCGCGCAACGGCGCGCGACAGGGCAAAATCAAAGCTCTGTCGGTATTCAGCCGGGGCCTCCTCCGCCCGCATATGCACGCACTCGACGCCTGAAAGCCCTAACTTTTCGGTGAGGTTTTTGAGAAAGCCGATGCGTTTATCGAGACTGTCAAGAAGGGTGATGTCCATCTCCGGGCAGGCAATTTTCAGCGCCAGACCGGGAAAGCCCGCGCCGCTGCCAATGTCGATAACGCGCTTGCCGCGAAGCGCCGCAAAACCAAGGAGCGCCGCGCAGTCAAGAAAATGCATGCGCGCGACATCCTCCTCGCCGGAAATGGCGGTCAGGTTCATGACCTTGTTCATCTCCTCGAGATATTCAAAATAGACCCGGTAGCGCTCATAAGCGGCAGCGTCGGGGCTGATATTGAGCGCGGCAAAGCCGTCCTTCAAAATTTCTTCAAGCATAGTTAGCTCCACTGTTATTTATAAAAATCATGGTCGCCGAGGGAGATGACCGGCTCCAGCGCCTGCTCGAACCAGCCGCTGTCGCCCTTGTCGGGATTGACGAAATAGAGGCTGTCTCCCACGGTATTGTAGCCCTCAAAGCAGAGATACGCCGCGATTACCGAGCGCTCATCCGGCTCACCCAGCACGCCGCCGGTGGCGGCGGGGTCGAACTGCACAGTGTGCTTCCGATCGAAGATAACATCAAACACCGTGTCGGGAAAATCGTCACTGTTTAAGCGGTTATAGACCACATTACCCACGCCGATAAGCCCCGCCATGGGCTGATCCCTCGTCTCGGCATAGATGATTCGGGAGAGCCAGTACACATCCTCCTGCGGGTAGTGGGTGGCGTAATAATCCTCCCCGCCCTGCAAGAGGCGCAGGGCGGTCAGCTCCCCGTCAGCGCGGGAGAGGTCCTCCGCCGCTGTGAGGCTGATGCCGAAGATGCGCCCCGCCGCGTCACAGGGGAGGCACACATGGCCGTCGACAATTATATAGTCCTCAGGCGTGTAGAGATAGCGCCCGTCCATGGCCATATAGCCCTGCCCGAGCTTTGCCAACAGCTCCACTCCGCCGATGGTCAGCACGGCGCTGTCGCCCTCTGTCCGCTCCGTAAGCTCAAGCCCGTAATAGTCGCAGAGCGGCTGCGGGGAGATGAAGATAACGCCGTTATGGAGGTAGCCCCTTGCGCTCAAAAGTCCGTCAAAATACACGGGGACGCTGGGGTATTCCGCCTCAGGCCGCGCGATGGGCAGGGGAATGGGCGCGGAAGGCTCCGGCGTGGGGCTGGGGGCGGCGGCCTCCTCCCTGCCGCAGGCGGCAAGAAGAAAGCAGAGGCAGAGCGCGGCGAGGATACGGCGCGGCTTTGAGCTCACAGCTCTTCCTTTATCTGCCGCAGAGCCTTGGCGAGCTGGTCGGGGCAGGAGGTCTTTTTGAAGCCGCAGCGGATGCCCTCAAGGCGGTTTATGACCTCGTCGACCTCCATGCCCTCAATGAGCTTGGCTATGCCCTGAAGGTTGCCGGAGCAGCCGCCCATGACCTTGAGGCCCGTGACCTTGCCGTCCTCGATCTCAATGTCCATATTCTGGGAGCAGACTCCCTTGGGTCTGTATGAAAAGTTCATGATATCTCTCCTGTTGTAGTTAATGGTGGGTTTTGCTAATTTTTAATTATATCAAAGACTGCGAAAATTGTAAATCCTCATCGCGGGAATATACTGCGCGGACAAAGCATAAGATTGCTTAAGCAGACGGCGAAAGCGGAGCGGTTTTCATTTGACAGTAACAAACCGAAGCGAAGCCCAGCGGAGCGGGTTCGATTCGGAAAAGGAAGATGGAATGAAAAAAGCGGAGATTTCGCCACGCTTGGCGGAAGCGGAGCGGTTTTCATTTCATCTGACGCAGGGGGGAGTGCAATGGAGATAAAAGCGGCGAAACGGCTTGCGGTGATAGGGCTCACCGCGCTGGGGGTATATATGCTCTCGGCGCTGGGTGTATATGAGCGGCTGGAGACGGCGCTCTATGAGCGTATCGAGGCGGGGCGCATGCAGGGTGTGACCTATACCGACACAGTATCACCCGCCCCGGCGGCCCCGGCTGTCGCGCTGGAAACGGAGCAGCCAAGCCCGGAGCCAATGCCCGAGCCCGCGCCAGAGACGCCGAAGCCCAGCACGGCGACGCTCTCCGCTGTGCTTGACAGCGGGGCGGAGGAGGCACAGGAGACGACCATACAGGGCGGGCTGAGCATAAAAAACGAGACGGATTACAGCCCGGATATAAGCGCCATTCTGGCAGACGGCCCGCAGCTGAGCCTCCCAGCGGAGGGGCCGCAGATTCTCATCATCCACACCCACGGGAGCGAGGCCTACACCCAGGCGGGGCTTGACCGCTATGACGCGGAGGACAACAGCCGAACCTCCGACACGCGTTATAACATAGTGCGCGTGGGCGATGAGCTGACGAAAATTTTCGAGGAGGCGGGGCTGAAGGTCATCCACGACCGGGAGATATACGACTACCCGAGCTATACCGGCTCCTATACCCGCTCGGGTGCCGCCATCGAGGAGTATCTTGAGCAGTATCCGGACATCGCCATGGTCATCGACCTGCACCGGGACGCGCTCGGCGCGGACGGCGTGGTGTATAAGACGGTTGCCGAGGAGCAGGGCGTCTGCGCAAGTCAGGTGATGCTCCTTGTGGGGACCGACGCCTCCGGCCTTGAGCATCCGAACTGGCAGACGAACTTATCCCTCGCGCTCTATTTGCAGCAGAGAGTTTCGGAGGCGCACCCCACGCTCATGCGCCCGGTGTCCCTCGTGCAGCAGCGCTATAACCAGCATCTGACCCCCGGCTCGATGATAATTGAGGTCGGCAGCAACGGCAACACCTTGCAGGAGGCACTGGCCGCCATCCGCCTTTTCGGCAACGCCGCCGCCCCCGCCCTCGCGGAGCTGGTGGAGACAGGGGAGGAATAGTACGCATGCGTGGCAAATTTTCAGCCGCCTCTTGGCTCTCCCACTGGGAGAGCTGGCGCGGAGCGCCTGAGAGGGTATCCTGCGCGAAGCGTGCAATCTGTACATGGTGCAAGAATATACAGTGCAAGGGGGTATCCTCTCCGTCTTGCCGCTTCGCGTCAAGCCACCTCTCCTTGTTGCGACAAGGCGAGGCAAGGGGAGTGACGGAAGTCTGTGCAAAAAACTCGTACAAAGAAAATTCACAAAATTTTCTCTTTACAAAATTGCAGGGATATGATATAAATAAGCCAGAAATTAGGAATTATTACTGAAATTAAATGCGTATGGATATTAGAAGAAAAAACAGCAGGAAGCGCACGGCGGTGCTTGGCGCTCTTGCCGCGACAAAAGAACATCCCTCGGTCGATGAGCTTTACAGGCAGCTCAAGCCCGATTATCCGGAGCTGAGCCTCGGCACGGTGTACCGCAACCTCTCCGTCTTGCAGGAGGAGGGGCTTGCGCAGTGCGTCGCCCATGTGGCAGGGCAGGACCGCTTTGACGGGCGCACCGACCCGCACGCTCATTTTATCTGCCGCCGCTGCGGGCGCGTGATGGATATGGAGCTTCCCGAGAGCGTGAACGCTCTTGCCGGTGAGCTTGCCGGGGATATCGACTGCGCCGCCGAGCGCGTGGCGCTGAACATCAGCGGATTGTGCCGCGAGTGTTCCAACTAAACAGCTTTTACTGCCCCGAAAAGGGCAATAAAAATAAATTTTACATATGAAATTTTGGAGGTATTATTATGAAAAAGTGGGTCTGCCCCGTATGCGGTTATGTTCATGAAGGCGATACTCCCCCTGAGTTCTGCCCCCAGTGCAAGGTTCCCGGCTCCAAGTTCACCGAGCAGAAGAGCGATATGACCTGGGCCGCCGAGCACGTTGTCGGCGTTGGCAAGCAGTTTGGCGCTGATGTCCCCGAGGAGGTCAAGGCTGAGATCATTGCCGGTCTTAAGGCCAACTTCGAGGGTGAGTGCACCGAGGTCGGCATGTATCTCGCCATGGCGAGAGTTGCCCACCGCGAGGGTTATCCCGAAATCGGCATGTACTGGGAGAAGGCCGGCCTTGAGGAGGCCGAGCACGCCGCCAAGTTTGCCGAGCTTCTGGGCGAAGTCGTCACCGACAGCACCAAGAAGAACCTCGCCATGCGCGTTGAGGCCGAGAACGGCGCCACCGCAGGCAAGTTCGAGCTTGCAAAGCTTGCAAAGAAGTATAACCTCGACGCTATCCATGACACCGTCCATGAGATGGCCCGCGACGAGGCCCGCCACGGCAAGGCTTTCCAGGGCCTGCTGGACCGTTACTTCGGCAAGTAATAAGGCAATATAACGGGCGGGGTTTCCCCCGCCCGCACTTAAAAATAATTCTGAGGAGGAAATTAACATGAAGTATGTCTGCAACCTCTGCGGCTGGGAGTACGATGAGGACGCCGCCGGCGTGAAGTGGGAAGACCTTCCCGATGATTTCGCCTGCGAGCTCTGCGGCGCCGGTAAGGACGAGTTCAGCCCTGCCGAGTAATTCCACCGAATACGAGTAATTCCACTGAATAAACGCAAGAAAGCCCTGCACCGGATGGTGCAGGGCTTTCTTGTCGATTTTACCTATATTACATGGGCTGGCGGCCATTGCAGAGATAGAACACTGTCAGCAGGCCGGGGCCGCAGTGCGCGCCGATGACGACGCCGAGGCTTGTAATGCTTATCTCGCCCATATCGGGGAAGGCCTTCTTCACCTCATCACGCACAAACTCCGCGTCGGCGCGGCAGTCGGCCTGAAGAATGTGCATCTCAAGGCCATTGGTGTCCACCTGCTCAAGGTCGTGCTTGATGCCGTCAAGAATGGCGGCGAGGGCCTTTTTGCGCCCGCGCACCTTCTGCGCCACATCGAGCGTGCCCCTATCGGGGACATAGAGCACGGGCTTTACGGAAAGCAGCGAGCCGACCAGCGCCGCGGCATTGGAGACGCGGCCGCCCTCCTTGAGGTAGTTCAGGTCATCCACCGTGAAGCGGTGGGCGATTTTCAGCTTGTTATCCTCTCCCCACTTGATGACCTCGTCAAAGCTCATGCCCGCTTCCTTGCGGCGGACCATGTTCTCCACCAGCAGGCCGAGGCCGCCGGAGATGCAGAGCGTGTCCATCACATACAGCCGCCGCTCGGGGTACTCGGGGCGGATCATATCGGCCGCCTTGTTTGCGTTAACGAAGGAGACAGACATCTTCTGGGACATGTCAAGATAGATGACATCCTTGCCGGTGTCGAGCAGGGACTTGAAAAAGTCGTAATACACAAACTCGTTTATCATCGAGGTTTTGAGCCGGTCACCGGCGCGCATGCCCTCGTAAACCTTCTGGCGGCTGTCCTCCCGGCAGTCATCCTCAAAGAGCTTATCGCCAATGGTGTAGGTGTAGCTGACAAAGGGAATGTCATGCCCTTCAAGATAATCCCGCGTCAGGTCGGAGGTGGAGGAAGTTGCAATAATATAGTCGTTCATATGTATACCTCTCTCAACAAATAATTCATCGTCCGTAAAAGTATTATACCAGAATGCACGCCCCCTGTCACTATGCAAATTCGTGCGTTTGCCCCACAGGGCTTCCTTTTTAAATTGGTGTTGCTGAAAGCTGTTTTGTCAGACTATTTGTCAAATTATCCAAAGCAGGCAGTCACCTGCCAATGGATGACAGCCCGATAAATGGGAAGTTGTAAACCTTTGCTCACTTCCTTGCCTCCCTCTGACGAGGGAGGTGGGCAGGTTATAATGTGAAGTGCAACACCGAAAATAAAAAGAGACAATATGCAA
>URPA01000018.1 GCA_900549545.1 uncultured Eubacteriales bacterium | reverse complement strand
CCCTAAAACAGGGATACCGGTTATGCTGCTTCTACTCTTTCTGGTATTCTGGCTCACCATCACCGGAGCAAACTATCCTTCCGCTTTACTCTCAAACCTCCTATTCTGGTTTCAGGAAAGGCTCAGCGACTTTTTTGTCTTTTTGCACGCTCCTCAGTGGCTTCATGATATGCTGGTCCTGGGTGTTTATCGTGTCCTTGCCTGGGTCGTTTCGGTTATGCTCCCGCCAATGGCGATTTTTTTCCCTCTCTTTACCCTGCTGGAAGACTTTGGCTATCTTCCACGCGTTGCATTTAATCTGGATCACTGTTTTCAAAAAGCAAATGCCTGCGGTAAACAGGCACTGACCATGTGCATGGGTTTCGGCTGCAACGCGGCGGGGGTGGTGGGCTGCCGGATCATTGACTCTGAGCGGGAGCGGCTGCTCGCGGTGCTGACTAATGCCTTTGTCCCCTGTAACGGGCGCTTCCCGACGCTCATCGCCCTGCTGACGATGTTTTTCATCGGCTCGGCGGCGGGCAGCGGCGCGGGCATACTCTCCGCTTTGGGGCTGACGGGGCTTATCGCCTTCAGCATTGCGGCAAGCCTTCTGGCAACGCGCCTGCTCTCCGCGACAATATTAAAGGGCAGCCCCTCCTCGTTTATACTGGAGCTGCCGCCCTACCGCAGGCCGCAGATAGGCAGAGTCATCATAAGCTCTGTTTTTGACAGGACGCTCTTCGTCCTCGGCAGAGCGGCGGCGGTGGCCGCGCCCGCCGGGGCGCTGCTATGGGTCTGCGCCAATGTAAGCGTCGGCGGGCAGAGCCTTATCGCGCTGCTCTCGTCATTCCTCGACCCACTCGGGCGCTTTATGGGGCTTGACGGGGTTATCCTGCTGGCGTTCATCCTGGGCTTTCCCGCAAATGAGATAGTCTTTCCGATTATCATCATGATTTACACCTCCGGCGGCAGCCTTACGGAGCTTGGGGCGCTCTCCTCCGTCAAAGTCCTGCTGCTGCAAAACGGCTGGTCATGGGTGACGGCGCTCTGTATGCTGATATTCACGGTGATGCACTGGCCCTGCTCCACAACGCTTCTGACCGTGAAGAAGGAGACGGGCAGCCTTAAATGGACTATCGTCGCGGCGCTGCTGCCAACGGCGGCGGGCTTTGTCTGCTGTGCCATTATCGCCGCGATTGCGAGGCTTTTTTGACAGTTTAATTTCACTGTGATATACTTTTGCGCAGACTTCTTTTAGGACGAAAAAACATGGAAGATACTATCAAAAAACAGAAAAAACGTGAGGAGCGGGAGCTTATCGCGCGCTTTACCAAGGGCAGCAGGCTGAGCTTTTTTACGGCTATGCTCTGCTCGGCGCTGGTAGCGCTGGCGGATATGCTCAGCCCGCAGATTATCCGCGCGGCGGTGGATAACGCGCTGGGCGGCCTGCCCGCGGATTATCCGCGCCCGGTTATGGCGCTGGTCGAAAGGCTCGGCGGCTTTCCGTATCTGGGAGAGCACATCTGGATAATGGCAATCGGGCTGTTGATCGTCGCGCTTATCCGTGCGGGCAGCCAGTATGCCTTTCGCCTGTGCAACACGCTGGCGGCGGAGGGCTTTGTCAAGAGCATGAGAGACGGCCTTTTCTCCCACATTGAGCGTCTGCCCTTCTCATGGCACATGAAGCACCGCACCGGCGATATTATCCAGCGCTGCACCTCGGACATTGACACGGTGAAAAACTTCATCTCTGAGCAGATGAGCTCCATTTTCCGCATTATCGTGCTGCTGGCGCTCTCTATCGCGTTCATGCTGGGCATGAACCCGCAGCTCACGGGCATTGTGATGATCCCCGTGCCGATAATCATTGTGATGTCCTTTGTGTTCCACAGCAAGATAGGCAAGGCCTTTCTCGCCTGTGACGAGAACGAGGGCATCCTCTCCGACATGGCGCAGGAAAACCTGACTGGGGTACGGGTCGTGCGCGCCTTCGGCAAGGAACGCTACGAGCGAGACCGCTTTGAGGCGCAGAACAAGTATTACACCGGGCTCTGGATGAGGCTCGCCCGCCCGCTGAGCGTGTATTGGTCGGTGGGTGACATTCTCTCCGGCATTATGATTTTGCTCTCGGTGGTCTTTGGCTCGATAATGTGCATCGGCGGGACGCTCAGCTCCGGTGAGTATCCTACACGACAATGATGGTCTGGCCCGTGCGTATGCTCGGCAGGATGATAGCCGAGATGAGCAAGGCCGGGGTCTCCCTCGGGCGCGTGGCGTATATAATGTCCTGCCCGGAGGAGCAGCCCAGCGAAAAAGCGCTGACCCCGCCGCTTGACGGGGACATTTGCTTTGAAAACGTGTCCTTCGGCTACGATGACGGCGCGCCGATACTCAAGAATGTGAGCTTCACCATAAAATCCGGCACAACACTCGGCATCCTCGGCGGCACGGGCAGCGGCAAGAGCACCATTGCCCTGCTGCTGGACAAGCTCTATGAGCTCTCCCCAGGGCAGGGGCGCATCACCATCGGCGGGGTGGATATCCGCGACATCAGCACACCCTATCTGCGCCGGAACATCGGCATGGTTTTGCAGGAACCGTTTCTCTTCTCGCGCAGCATCGCGGAGAATATAGCTATCGCCGAGCCGGGCGCTGGGCCGGAGCGCATCCGGCAGGCGGCGGCCGCGGCCTGCCTTGACGAGACTATCGAAGGCTTTTCCAAGGGCTACGACACCTTCGTTGGTGAGCGGGGTGTGACCCTCTCCGGCGGGCAGAAGCAGCGCGTGGCTATCGCGCGGGTGCTGGTCGGCTCAAAGCCCATCATGATTTTTGACGATTCCCTTTCCGCCGTGGACACCGAGACGGACGCGAAGATACGCGCCGAGCTTGAAAAGCGCTTCGGCACGGCGAGCATCGTGCTCATCTCTCACAGGATCAGCACGCTTTCCAAGGCGGACATGATAATAGTGCTTGACAAGGGGCGCATTGCCGAGGCGGGCAGCCATGAGCAGCTCAAGGCCGCCGGCGGCATCTACGGGCAGATCTGCCGCCTCCAGTCTGGCGCGGAGGAGGGCGGCATATGAAAAATCAAGAGCACAAGAGCCTGCCCTTTTTCGGCGTGGGCAAGCTTAGGCCGTTTCTGGCAAAGTACAAGGCGGAGCTTATCATCATGGTCATCTGCGGGCTTGTCGGAAGCTGCATGGATATATTCACGCCGCTTTTCCAGCGCTACGCTCTCGACACCTTCATTGAAAGCGGCAGCCTCAGGTCCCTGCCGGTATTCATCGGCGTGTACCTGATGACGATTCTGCTAACAGCGCTCGCCAATTACCTCTGCTGTATGCGCGCGATGAAGGTGGAGGTCGGCGTCGATATGGACATGCGAAACGCCGCCTTCTCGCACTTGCAGACTCTCTCTTTTTCCTACTTCAACCAAAACAGCGTGGGCTACATCCACGCAAGGGTCATAAGCGACACCTCACGCATCGGTGCGCTTGTCTCGTGGACGCTGATGGACACCGTGTGGAACTTCAGCTTCATTATCGGCGCGGTGGTGGTCATGTTCAGCATAAACGCCTCCCTCGCCCTGCCGATAACGCTCATTATCCCACTCATTGTGGCGCTTTTCAGCCTCTTTCAGGGCAAGCTCATCCGCGTTAACCGCCAGGTGCGCGAGATAAACTCCCGCATAACCGGCAGCTTCAATCAGGGCATCACCGGGGCGAAGACCATCAAGTCTCTTGTAATTGAGGACACGGTTGAAAAAGAGTTCACCGCCGAGACGGAGCAATACCGCGGCAAGGTCGTCAAGACCGCGCATTTGCAGGGCGCCTTCGCCGCGACGATGCACCTTGCGTCGTCTCTGGCTCTCGCCATCGTTCTCTGGCGCGGCGGCATACTCGCCGAGCATCAGGTGGGCACCTTCTCCATGTTCATGTCCTACGCCATGGGCATGATGGAGCCGGTGCGCTGGGTTGTAGACGCTATATCCAGCCTCATTACAACGCAGGTCAACATCGAGCGCTATTCAAGACTGCTGGAAACTCAGTCCGACGTGACTGACACGGAGGCGGTCACCGCGATATACGGCGACTGCTTCGAGCCCAAGCGCGAGAACTGGGAGGAGCTGCGCGGCGACATTGAGTTTCGCGACGTGAGCTTCAAGTACCCCGACGGGGACGAATATATCCTGGAGCATTTCAATCTCAACATCCCCTTTGGCACGAATGTCGCCATTGTGGGCGAGACGGGGGCGGGCAAATCCACGCTTGTAAACCTCGTCTGCCGCTTCTATGAGCCAAGCTCCGGCGCGGTGCTGGTGGACGGGCGCGATCTGCGCGAGCGCTCCCAGCTCTGGCTGCACTCGGGCATCGGCTATGTGCTGCAAACGCCGCAGCTCTTCTCCGGCACGGTGCGGCAGAACCTGCTCTACGCAAATCCCGACGCCACCGACGCGGAGATTGACGCGGCGCTGGAGCTTGTCTCGGCAAAGGATGTGGTCAGCAGGCTTGAAAACGGCCTCGATACCGACGTCGGCGAGGGTGGGGACATGCTCTCCACCGGCGAAAAGCAGCTCATTTCCTTTGCAAGGGCGATACTCGCAAAGCCGAAAATCCTCGTTTTGGATGAGGCGACTGCCTCGGTGGACACGATTACCGAGCAGAAGATACAATCCGCTATTGACAAGGTCATCCGCGGGCGGACCTCCATTGTCATCGCCCACCGGCTCTCCACCGTGCGTAACGCCGATATCATCCTCGTCGTCAACGACGGCAAGATCGTCGAGCGCGGACGGCATGACGAGCTCATGTCCGCGCGCGGCGCGTACTACCGGCTCTATACCCGCCAGTTCGCGGAGGAATCGGTGCAGAGCATATTGGGATAAAACACGAAAAATCCCCGCAAAACGGGGATTTTTCGCGTTTTATGTTGCGTTTTATAAATTCATGTGCTATCCTGTCATCGGTGCATAAGCACCGGGGTACTGCACAACGGCAGGCGGTTAGCCACATCTCCGAAAAGGAGGTGAGGCATATGCCTATAACACTGACGATACATATCTTCGGATATACAATCACAGTCAGAGTTAAAAAGCAAAACCGCCACCCTGCACGGTGACGGTATGCTTGAGCTTAGACTAAGCTATCCAAACTAATCAGGGCTAACCGCTTGTCGCAGTACCCTTTTCTGTAAACATTATACTCTCTGCCCGGCGCTGTGTCAAGTGCCGGGCAGATTTGCGTCTTGGGGTTTCACCGTCTTACAAAGCCGGTTTTGCTGTTCTGGGGGTAGCCCAGCTCCCAGTCCTTTGCGCCGCACACAGGGCAGGCCTGCCCGTCCTCGTGCAGCTTTCTGACTCTCGACTCGGCCCGCATGAGATACATGTTGGTCTTATCCACATAGCCGCACTTTGGGCAGAAGCAGAGGTAGGTCGCGAAGCTATCAAACACATCCTGCTTGCGCAGGGACTTTTCCTCCTCGGTCAGGGCCCGGGGAATAATATTCGGATTAACCTGCATACTCCGCCCTCCTCAAATCAGGTGCTCCCGCTTGACGGAATCATGGTGCTTATCAAGAAACGGGAGAATGACATATCTCATCAGCTTCATATCCAGATTGAAATAGTACACCGCGAAAAGCCCGCCAACTGCGGCAGCACCTATCGCCAGAGCTTTGCCTATAACCTTCATTTGATCCTCCCTTTCTTACCAGCCCATGGTATCATCGAAGTCGATGAGCGTGGGGTCGACCGGCTCCTCATGCAGCACATTGAACATGTACTCGTTGACGGCCTTGCGCGCCTCGGCATTGGGCACGATGCGCGGGTCCATCAGGGAGTGCGGCATCCAGATGATGTTGAAGCGGTCGCGGTGCTTGTTCATCTCCTCCTCAATAAGGCCCTGAGCACCGGCCATGCCCTTGCAGCCCACATCGTCATACATGATGATGGTGTCGCAGTTAAACTTCTCCGCGGTCTCCCACATCTGCATCAGGTGGCGGTTGCCGCCAACAGTGTGGGTGCGCATGGGTGTATGGGAATACCAGTCGGCAATATCCTCGAGCATGGTCTCCTTATCGTCAAGGTCGATAAGGTTGTGCCCGGTGAGCGAGTCCATATTGTTGACGCAGAGTATGCCCCACGCGTTATACAGCCAGAGGCTTGCGTAGCAGTAGTATGTAGAGCCGCAGCTCCAGGCGATTGCCCTGTGGCGGGCCTTGGGGAAGGTGTTGAGCTTGCGCTCGACAGCCTCGTAAAAGAGCTTGTTGACCTTCTCGGAGGTCTCGGCGAAATACTTCGTCGCGCCCTGCTGGTAGAAATATATCCTCCACATCGCCATGCAGACGGGGTTGAGAACGCCGCTGTTTGTGGTGGCGTAGATATCCCAGCGCTCTATCTCCTCCTGATTGAACTTGTTGGTCGCGGCGAGGTGCTTTTTGAGGGCGTCCCAGTCCAGCTTCTGGCCGAACTGCTCCTCCATGAAGCTTATGGCCTCCTCTATCTCGTGCACACCCAGCTCCTTGGTGGTGGGGTCATCGTACATCAGAGGCGTGGTCAGCGGGTGAACAGCCTTTTTGCCGTTGGCGCTCAGCTCGCGGTACATGGCGTTGTTGTCCATCATGTTCGCGTCGCAGGGGTTGTTGGTGGTCATCCAGAAGTTGCCGATATCGGGATATTCCTTATCCATGGCGACGCCGGTCTCCACCAGAGGCAGGGTGCACATATCGCCGGGTATGCCCACGCTGACAGCCTGGTCAACATAGTATGAGCCCAGCTCCTTGCGCATAAGCGGCACCATGAAGGCGGCGTGCTGCTGCATGTTGATGGCGTATTTGCCGGGGAAGCCGAAGATAAGATGCTTCGGCAGGGTATAGTCAAAGGCGACGGTATCGTCAGACCATTTTGTCTCGCCAAGCTTGCGGTCAGCTCTCAGCGACTCCCACAGGGTCTGCACGGAGTCGGAGATCATGCAGTCGACAACCATAAGGTCGGCCTTGAGGGTTATGCCCCTGTCACCCTCTATCCATCTGTCGATCATGGCCGGGGAGACGAGATACGCGCTGAGCCAGCGGTAGTTCCAGAAGGCCTTGAGTATGCGCACGGGGTCACGCGCGACGAGGCTGCCCATCTTGACCCAGGTCATCAGCCAGTGGCCGAAGGCGACGCCGGTGTCCTTGACGCCGCGCCACTCACGGCGGGCAAGGATATTGGTGCCCTCTATATAGCGCTGGCCGATATAGTGGCAGGGTTCATCGCCCTTGAGAAAATGCTTGAGCGAGCCATACTGCTGCTTGAGGCCGATTTTTCTTTTCCACATATCCTTCACCTCACCTTTCCGCCTGAATGCGCTTTATCTCAAGCGATTCCACAAAAGCCTGAAATCTGGTGCGGAGCTGGCCGGTGGCGGCGTTGGAGTAGTCCTTTTCTATCTGGCAGACGGGTATCGTCCCGGGCAGGGAAAACCCGTCGGTCAGCCACTGGGCGGCCTGTGCCCGCTCATAGCCCCAATACTCGCAGAATTTCATGCTCTCGATAATAACGCCCTCGGCCTTATAGTCTTTGGCAATGTCGTAAATAAAGCGCTTGCGCTCCTTGATGGCGTCGCTGCCCATGGAGCGGGGGCACTGGTTTGCCTCATGGTAATACTCGGCGATGGCCTCCAGCGCGCTCTGGCCCTCTTTTATAATAATCTCCTGTCTGCCGGGCAGGGAGCCGAAGCAGTATCTGTCCGCGACGACGAGCGCGCCGCAGCTCTCCAGCAGCTTTGTAAACTCCGGGTCGTCGACCTCGGAGCCGGCTATCATGACGCGGGCGCGGTATGTGGGCTTCTCCTCCGGCTCGCGGGTGCGCAGCTCCTCCAGCGTCTCGCGCAGGTAGGGCAGGATGAGCGCCTTCGGGCACACAAGGGACACAAGCTGAACAACATGGAACTCGTACCCGGTGATGGGCGGGTTATCAAGCTTGCGGAAATTGCCGATTTCGGTAATGATACGGCAGATTTCATTGTGCCGCTCGAGCGCGGCGCGAATCTTCTCCTCGGAAAAATCCACCCCATAGGTCTTTTCCAGCGGCTCGATTATCTTTTTCTGAATCTGGCGGAGAAAATACCCGTCGTACCACTCGCCCTTTTTGAGGGGCATATCCATATACGACACGAAGAACTTCTCCTTGGGGATGAGCTTGCAGTATTCAAAATACTGCTCGGTGCGGTTCATGGTGGTGCAGCACTCCTGGCCTAAAAGCGCGTCAATGAAATTATACCCGCCTTCAAAGGCGCGCTCGAGGATGCTCTTGGAGTACGGGCATGAGCGGTTGGTCATGTAATAGGTCGCCATGTCCGGGTTTGTGCACTGGGGCGCCCGCAGCCGCAGCGCGAAGCAGCCCTCCACATCGAGCAGCGGCTCAGGTATGTACGAGCAGTTGTACGCCAGCGCCAGCTGCCCCTGCTCGCATGCCTGCCGCACGAGGGCGTTGTTCGCCTCCTGCAACAGCTGCTCAAAGAAAATCAGATGCTTCAGATCTCTCATTGCTTCCCTTCTTTCCTTGAATTTTTGTGTTTGCTTCCTGTATTTCATTATGCGCCAGTGGGAAAAAATTGTCAATGTCAAATATCATTGAAGACGCTTAAATTTCACTACATTATTCTGCTTTTGTAAAGACACTGACGGGAAAGTCCATCAGGTGTCAAAAAACGCATCGTGCAGAGCAAAAGCCGCCGTCTGCCGCTCTGTGTCCAGCCATGCCGCACTTTTTTATACACGCCGCCGGGAGGCTCAGCACAGGCCTCCGGGTGGGTTAAGCCCCCGGTAAAACTGCCCTGTTTTACCCCGTCCGGTGGGGCTTTAGGTGGGGAATGGAGCACGTTTTTCGGGAAATATTCATTTTTAGCCCTCGTCAAATTCACCAAAAACGCTCAAAGATTTTCTAAATGAGGGCGCGAATAAAGGGTCAAAACAGATGAATAACGGGAATTTTGACGCCAAAGTGGGGAATTTCTGCCAAAAATCGCCCAAAATGCGGGGCTTTACGTGGTGCAAGACTTGACGAAAAGCCAAATAAAGTGTATTATCTATGAGTAGTTTAATACCCATTTTCTATTCACTTTGGAATGGAGGAACTTGTATGAGCATGATTCCTGAAGTCAAGTGCCGCCGCTGCGGGGAAGTTTATTCCTCTATGCGCAGCCGCTGCCCCAATTGCGGGACGCGGAGAGTCACGCAGAGCGGGCGCACTCCCGCCCCCACCGCAAGCACGGTCAAGGGCACGGCTTCATATGAACGCGCCGAAACCAACACCAAATGGCAGATGATTTTCGGCTTGATACTGGTTGTTGCGGTTATCCTCGCGGTTATCGTCATGGTGTCCACCAGCCTTAACGGCGCGGACGGGCCTTCCAATAACTCGAAGGTAACTCCGCCCCCCGCAACGGAAGATGTTATGCCGAGCATTGATCTCGCACCGACGCCGACGCCCACGCCGACGCCCACCATTGAGAGAGTTGACTGCTATTACATCACCAGAAAGCTGGGCTTTGAGGACAATAAGGACTACTCGCCCACGCTGAAGCTGAGCGATCCCGACATGGTGAAGATGCAGGTCACAGCGGCAACTTATCCCGTTGGCCTTGCCCAGCCCAGTGATTATGTCTGGAGCTGCGACGATGAATCCCTGCTCAAGCTTGAGCCTCAGGACGATGGCTCCTGCATAATTGAGATCATCGCCGGCAAGGATTCCGGCGGCTGCACCGTCACCTGTGAGGTCTTCGGTGTAAAGACTCAGTTCTTCGTCTACTGCCGCAACTGATTATGACGCGAGAAAAAATGAACCCTCAACCGAGGGTTCATTTTTTTCTTTTTGCTTCTTTGCAAATATTGAAAAAACATCTTGACAAATTGCGCAACTTGGAGTAATATAGCTAACGCTGATGGACGATTGGCGCAGCTGGTAGCGCATCCGCTTGACGTGCGGGAGGTCACAAGTTCGAGTCTTGTATCGTCCACCATGAAAAAAGCACGCTTAGGCGTGCTTTTTTCAATGAAATAAATCCCTAACGGGATTTGTGATATATTTGCTCCGCAAATATGAGATAGCTTGCGCTATGATATACGCTGCGGCGTATGAGGGGATTTATTTTATTTCACATTCGGCGTAGCCGAATATATCATATCCGTCAGGATATATCATATTGCCTCAGCAATATATCATTTCATTTGTCCGAGCAAGCATTGCGCTTGCTCCGAATTTTATCAGAAGGTGTCTACTGTGATTTGTTCCCGGGAATTTGATTATTATACCAGCAGGACGGGCCTTAGCGCTCTGTTCCAGATTTTTCAGGATATCTCCGCCGTGCACTGTGAGGAGCTGGGCAGGAGCCCTGAGCGCTTGTGGAAGGATAATCTTATATGGGTCGTCGTGCGCCACTTCGCGAAGATAAACCGCCTGCCGGCCCCCGGCGAGCGCGTAATAGTCAGCACCTGGATCGGCGACACCAAGCACGGGATGTTCCCCCGCTACTACAAGCTTTTCTCCACCGGCGGCGAGGAGCTTGCCTGCGGCGGCGCGCTGTGGGCGATGGTCGATATGGACACGCGCAGGATGGTAAACCCCGACCAATTCGGGCTTTCCATGCAGGGCGACCCCAACGACCCCGAGCTTCAGATGTCCTCCCTCGTTAAGAAGCTGCCCGTAAGCGGAAAATGCGGCTTTGAGGTGCCGGAGGAGTTTGTTGACGAAAACGGCCATCTCAACAACACCCACTACTACGACGCGGCGGAAAACAGCATCGCCAAGGAGACGGCGGGCCTTAAGCCCGTGGAGGTGCGCACGTCGTTTATTGCGGAGCTGCCGCGCGGCGCGGCGATGGAGCTTCACTGGGGGCACGATAACGGCCTGTGGTACATATCCGGCGAAAGCGACCACCCGATTTTTAAAATGAATATAAGGTATGAGTAAGAAAACAGTTAACGGAACGTGTCAGTATCGACACGTTCCGTTTTTTATACCTCTACGCAAACATTCTTGGCTCTCCCTCAGGGAGAGCTGTCACCGAAGGTGACTGAGAGGGCTTTGCAGGCGCTTTTGAATGGTAAGGTCGATTTGCGTACACACACTTTGAAATTCTCTGTCAATCTCCCGATTGGAAAACCGCAAAACCTTCAAGCCGAGCGTCTCCAAAAATTTGGAGCGCTCAGAATCATAATCCATTCCCTGCGGCTCAAAATGCTGCGAGCCATCCACTTCAATGACCAGTCGGGCAGATGCACAATAAAAGTCTGCGATATATCTGCCGATGATTCGCTGTTTATAAATTTTTACCGGATATTTGCGGAGAAAAAGATACCATAGCTTTCGCTCATGGGGCGTCATTTCCCGGCGAAGCTGTCGGGCATTCTCTAATTGACTATTATCTTTTGGTATGGTCATGTTTTTTGCCCTCTCAGGCGCTTCGCGCCAGCTCTCCCAGAGGGAGAGCCAAGATTTAAGTATAATTTCCAACTTCATACGAATATGTTATTGCCGTTTTGCAACTATAAAAATATCCCTCAGCGTTGGCTGAAGGATATTTTTATATATCACACGCTCTCGAACTCAGCCACGATCTCCTCATCGGGGGCCTTGGTGCAGAGGCTCACAATGACGATGGCGAGGCTGCCGACGATGAAGGCGGGGAGCAGCTCATAGATATTCCACGCGCCGCCGAGAGGACGGACAAGATACTTCCAGATAAAGACCATTGCGCCGCCGCAGATGAGGCCGGAGATGGCACCCGCGCGGTTAGTGCGCTTCCAGAACAGGGAGAAGAGCATCAGCGGGCCGAAGGAGGCGCCGAAGCCCGCCCAGGCGAAGGACACGATGCCGAACACCGAGCTGTTCGGGTCGCGGGCGAGGACAAGACCCATCGCGGCGACAATCAGCACGGTGATGCGCGCGATAAGCATCTCCTGCTTGTTCGTGAGCTTGAGATGGAACACGCCGCGCAGGATATTGTGTGAAATGCTGGAGGCGGCGGCGAGCAGCTGCGCGTCTGCGGTGGACATGGTGGAGGCGAGGATACCCGCCAGCACAAGACCTGCCAGCAGTGCGGGCAGAACGCCGTTCTGGCTCAGGAGAGCGGCAATGCTCACGAGGATAGCCTCGGCGGAGGAATTGCTCTCAAAGGTGCCGATGGCGCCGGTTTTGCTCACGGCAAAGCCAACGATGCCGGCGGTGATGGCAAATGCCATGGACACGACGACCCAGGTGGTGCCCACGCGGCGGGAGGTAGTGAGCTTCTCGCCGTCCTTAATGGCCATGAAGTGGTTGAGGATATGGGGCATGCCGCAGTAGCCAAGGCCCCAGGCGAGCGTTGAAACTATGGACAAAAAGCCATATTTCCCCGGCTCGGTGGCAAAAATATTGGTGCTTGCTGTGAGGCTCAGATATCCGGGCACGGAGCGGGCGTTTTCCACAACGGCGCTCCAGCCGCCGGCGGTGTTTATGCCGAAGATGAGGATAATGACCAGCGCGACGGTCATTACCATGCTCTGAATGAAGCTTGTGACGGAGGCCGCCATGAAGCCGCCCATGACGCAGTAGGCCACGATGACAGCGGCGCTTATAACCATGGCGGTTATATAATTCATGTCAAAAAGATTGGTGAAGAGCTTGCCGCAGGCGGCAAAGCCGGAGGCGGTGTAGGGCACGAAGAAAACAATGATGATTATAGCGGCGATGCCCTCGATAAAGCCGCTGTTGTCGCGGTAGCGGTGGGCGAAGAAATCGGGTATGGTTATGGCGTCGACCACAGCGGAATACTTGCGCAGGCGCTTTGCAACGATGAGCCAGTTGAGATAAGTGCCCACGGCAAGGCCGATGACCGTCCATGTCGCGTCGGCAAGGCCGCAGAAGTAGGCAAGGCCGGGAACACCCATCAAAAGCCACCCGCTCATGTCCGAGGCCTCCGTGCTCAGCGCCACCACAAAGGGGCCGAGCTTCCTGCCGCCGAGATAGAAATCGGTGGAGCTCTCGTTGCGCTTGGAGTAGAAGAAGCCGACGGCCAGCATACCGGCAAGGTAGAGCACAATGGCTATGACGATAAAAACAGTTCCGCTTGACATGGTTTTGTCCTCTTTTCATTTACTTTTGCTTTGATGTTTGGATTATAGCGCAGAAAAAATTTCCCCGCAAAGGGCAGAGCAGGGATTTTTACTTGAAAAATAAATTTTTCCCGCTATAATATAAACAGCTATAATTTTACTCATGTCAAGATGAATTATTTTCATAAAGGAGCATACTATGGCTCAGAACAGCTTTTCAAAATATCAGGTGCTCTCCTGCGTTATCGAGCAGGGCAGCCTTACACGGGCGGCGCAGCGGCTCGGCTGCACCCAGTCCGCCGTGACGCACAGCATTGACGCATTGGAAGCGGAGCTTGGCTTCGCGGTTATAAAGCGCGGCAGGGCCGGTGTTAGCCTCACCGCCGAGGGGGAGCGGCTGCTCCCCGCCGTGCGAGACCTGCTCTCCGGCATGGAGCGGCTCAACCAGACCGCCGCCGCCATCCGCGGGCTTGACTGCGGCATGGTGCGGCTGGGAGCCTTCACCTCCGTCGCCGTGCACTGGCTGCCCGCTGTGCTCAAGGAATTTCAGGGGGACTATCCCAACGTGGAGTTCAGCCTCTTCAATGGCGACTATCACGATGTTGAGCAGTGGCTCTCCGACGGGAGCATCGACCTCGGCTTTGTGAACCTCCCCTGTGAGCTGGATATAGAGTGCATCCCGCTGATGGAGGACAGGCTGCTGGCCATTTTGCCGGAGGACAGCCGCTTTAAGAGCTACCCGAAGTTCCCGCTTGTCGAGTGCGAGACGGAGCCGTTTATAAGCCTGCTGCAAAGCTCCGACCATGACGCGAAGCGCGCCCTTGACATGGCCGGGGTCAAGCCCAACGTGCGCTTTTACACCAAGGACGACTATGCCATTATCGCCATGGTGGAGCAGGGCCTCGGCATGAGCATCATGCCGGAGCTGCTGCTGCGCGGCAGGAATGACCGGCTTTTGAAGCTCCCGCTCATTCCGGAGGCCAAGCGCGTTATCGGCATGGCCATCCCCGCCGGGCAGAAGGCCGGCCCCGCCGTGCGCCGCTTTGCCGATTACGTTCAGCGCTATGTTGAGCAGCAAAAAAATTGATTCTGGACAAACGATGGACAAATCACCTGAAGCACCGCCGGAACACAAATTCTCTCGCAATCTACTCTCGCCGATTTGTTCATCGCTTGCCCTTTTTGTTGAATACCTTTTTTGTTGAATATCGGAAAATGCTGTGGTAAAATAGCGCTGGTTTTATAGAAAAGAGGTTGTGGATATGACTTTAGATGAGCTGAGCCTGGGGCAGAGCGGGACCATCACCGTTGTCGGCGGTGCGGGCCCTCTGCGGTGCAGGCTTTTGGATATGGGGCTTATCCCCCACACGAGGGTGACTCTGCGCAAGATCGCGCCCATGGGCGACCCTATACAGATAAGCGTCCGCGGCTATGAGCTGACCCTCCGGGTGGAGGACGCAAAGCAGATTCAGGTGGAAGCGGAGGTACAGGGCAAATGATTTTTGCATTGGCCGGAAACCAGAACTGCGGCAAAACCACGCTCTTCAACGCCCTCACCGGCTCCAACCAGCACGTCGGCAATTTCCCGGGTGTGACGGTCGACCAGAAGATCGGCGAGATGCTGGGAAGAAAGGACTGCTCGGTGGTCGACCTGCCGGGGATATATTCCCTGCGCCCCTACACGCAGGAGGAGATAGTCTCCCGCGATTTTATACTCAACAACAAGCCCGACGGCATCATCAACATTGCCGACGCAACGAATATCGAGCGAAACCTCTATCTGACCTTGCAGCTTCTTGAGCTGCGCATACCGACGGTGCTCGCGCTCAATATGATGGACGAGATGCACGCAAACGGCGGCTCTGTTGACGTGCAGAAGCTCAGCGCGGCGATGGGTGTGCCCGTCGTGCCGATAAGCGCCGTCAAGGGCGAGGGTGTGTCCGAGCTTGCGGACAAGGCCGTGGAGGTCGCCCGCAGCAAGACGCTCCCAAAGGTGACGGACTTTTGCGAGGACAGCTCCCCTGTCCATCGCTGCATCCACGCAGTAATACATCTTATCCAGGACCACGCCGAGCGCGCGGGCCTGCCCTCCCGCTTCTGCACCCTCAAGCTCATTGAGGGCGATGAGGAGCTTGAAAAGCTGCTGGAGCTTGATCAGAACGAAAAGGAGCTGCTGGAGCACTGCATCGTGCAAATGGAGAGTGAATCCGGGCTTGACCGCAACGCCGCCATCGCCGATATGCGCTACCGCTTTATTGAGGGCGTCGTCGCCCAGTCGGTGGTAAAGCCGCATGAGAGCCGCGAGCACGCCCGCTCCGTCACGATGGACAAGCTCCTCACCGGCAAGTACACGGCGATCCCCGTGTTTCTCGCGATAATGCTGCTGGTGTTCTACCTTACATTTAATGTAATAGGCCAGGGGCTGTCTGACCTACTCAGCCTTGGGATAGACAAGCTCGCGCTGATTGTTGACGCGGGGCTGACGGCATACGGGATAAACCCGGTGGTGCACAGTCTTATAATAGACGGCATCTTCGCCGGGGTGGGGAGTGTCCTGTCCTTCCTGCCCATAATCGTGACGCTGTTTTTCTTCCTCTCCATCCTTGAGGACACGGGGTACATGGCGCGCGTCGCCTTCGTTATGGACAGGCTTTTGAGAAAAATCGGCCTCTCCGGGCGGAGCTTTGTGCCGATGCTCATTGGCTTTGGCTGCTCTGTCCCCGCAATTATGGCGACGAGGACCGTCTCCTCCGACCGTGACCGGAAGATGACCATCCTGCTCACGCCGTACATGAGCTGCTCTGCCAAGATACCCATCTACGCGGTGTTCTCCGCCGCGTTTTTCCCTGAGCACAGCGCTCTTGCCATGATTGCCCTCTATGTGACGGGTATGGTCGTGGGCATAATCGTCGCGCTTATCCTCAAGGGCACCGCCTTTCGCGGGCAGCCTGTCCCCTTCGTAATGGAGCTTCCGAACTACCGCATGCCGTCCGCTAAAAGTGTGGGCCTGCTGCTGTGGGATAAGGCGAAGGATTTTATCGAGCGCGCGTTCACCGTTATATTCGTCGCGACCATTATTATCTGGTTCTTGCAGACCTTTGACACACGCCTCAATGTCGTCACCGACAGCGCGGACAGCCTCCTCGCTCTGGTGGGGCAGTTTATTGCGCCCATCTTCGCGCCCCTCGGCTTTGGTGACTGGCGCATGGTCACAGCGCTCATCTCCGGCTTCACCGCGAAGGAGGCCGTTGTCTCCACGCTCGCGGTGCTGCTCGGAACGAGCATGGCGGAGCTTGGCGGCGCGCTGCACACGGTGTTCACGCCCCTGAGCGCGGTGAGCTTTCTGGTGTTCACGCTGCTGTACACTCCCTGCGTCGCCGCGGTGGCGACAATTAAGCGGGAGCTTGGAAGCAGGATAAAAACCATCGGCGTTGTTATAATGCAGTGCGGCGTGGCGTGGATTTGCGCGTTCATCGCCTATCACATAGGAGCGCTGCTGTGAGCTGGGCGGATATTCTTCTCATCGCCATAATCGCCGCCGCGGCGGTGCTGGCCATCATCCGCATCCGCAAGAGCGGTGGGAGCTGCTCCGGCTGCTCCGGCGACTGCGCCGGCTGTAAACAAAGCTGCACCAAACGTGATAAAAATAACGGCGATAAGGTTTGACATTGCTCTCCAGCTAATGTACAATGAAGCTTGATGAAACGCAAAATACATTATATGAGGTGTTTTAATGTACAAAGTTGTTAAAAAGCAGTTCTTGAACGAGGCAAAGACCATCTGCCTGTTTGAGATCGAGGCCCCGCTGGTCGCGCGCCACGCGCAGGCCGGTCAGTTTGTCATCTTCCGCCTTGACGAGCAGGGCGAGCGCGTCCCCGTCTCCGTCGCGGGCTGGGACAGAGAAAAGGGCACCGTCACCGTTATGGTGCAGGCCGCCGGGCGCACCACCAGAATGCTGCACACTGTTGACGAGGGCGACTATATAAGCGATTTTGTCGGCCCCCTCGGCAAAGCCACCGAGATGGACGGGCTCAAGAAGGTCTGCGTTGTCGGCGGCGGCGTCGGCTGCGCGATTGCCTACCCCATCGCAAAGGAGATGCACAAGAAGGGCATTGAGGTCACCTTTATCGCGGGCTTCAGAAGCAAGGATATCGTCATCCTGCCTGAGGAGCTGAAGGCCGCCTCCGACAAGCTCATCATCTGCACTGACGATGGCAGCTATGGCGAGCAGGGCTTTACCACCAAGTACCTCCAGCAGGAGATTGACGCCAACATCGCCGAGGGTAAGCCCCAGTTTGACCGCGTTATTGCCATCGGGCCTGACATTATGATGAAGTTCCTCGCGGACGTTACCCGCCCCTACGGGATAAAGACCATCATCTCCCTCGACCCCATTATGGTCGACGGCACCGGCATGTGCGGCGGCTGCCGCGTCATCGTTGGCGGGGAGACGAAATTTGCCTGCGTTGACGGGCCGGACTTTGACGCTCACGAGGTTGATTTTGATTCTCTCATCAAGCGCGCCGCGTTTTATAAGGACGAGCAGGACGCTGCCGCGCAGCATATCTGCAAAATGACGGGAGGTAAGCGCAATGGCTAATATGAAAATGCAGAAAAACCCCATGCCCGAGCAGGACCCCATAGTCCGCGCCGGCAATTTTGACGAGGTCGCTCTGGGCTACACCCCGGAGATGGCGATGGACGAGGCAAAGCGCTGCCTCAACTGCAAAAACTCCCTCTGCCGCACCGGCTGCCCCGTCTCCGTGCGTATTCCTGAGTTTATCGCCAAGGTCGCCGAGGGTGATTTTGACGCGGCCTACGATATCATCACCTCCACAAACTCCCTGCCCGCCGTCTGCGGCCGCGTCTGCCCGCAGGAGAAGCAGTGCGAGAGCAAGTGCGTGCGCGGCATCAAGGGCGAGAGCGTCGGCATTGGCCGCCTTGAGCGCTTTGTGGCCGACTACCACAACGCCAAGGAGAATAAGCCCGACCCCGAAGTCCCCGCATCCAACGGGCATAAGATTGCCGTTATCGGCTCCGGCCCCTCCGGCCTGACCTGCGCGGGTGACCTGCGCAAGATGGGCTATGACGTGACCATTTTTGAAGCCTTCCACAAGTCCGGCGGCGTGCTGGTCTATGGTATTCCGCAGTTTCGTCTGCCGAAGGAGATTGTCGCCGTTGAGATTGAAAATCTCCAGAAGATGGGCGTCAAGATCGTCAACAACGCCGTTATCGGCAAGGCCATGACCGTTGATGAGCTGTTTGAGGACGGGTTTGAGGCCGTGTACATTGGCTCCGGCGCGGGTCTGCCCCAGTTCCTGCACATTCCCGGCGAGAACCTGCTGGGTGTCTACTCCGCCAATGAGATCCTTACCCGCACGAACCTCATGAAGGCGTATAGGGACGATTATGACACGCCCATAAAGAAGCTGCACAATGTGGCGGTCGTCGGCGGCGGCAATGTCGCGATGGACGCTTCCCGTGTCGCAAAGCGCCTGGGCGCTGAGCATGTGTACATCACCTATCGCCGCGGCAAGGACGAGCTCCCCGCCCGTCTGGAGGAGGTCGAGCATGCCGAGGCCGAGGGTATCGAGTTCATGCTGCTCAACAACCCCGCCTCCATCGTGGGCGACGAGGAAGGCCATGTCACCGGGATTGAGCTTATAAAGCAGGAGCTTGGCGAGCCGGACGCCAGAGGCCGCCGCAGCCCCGTGCCCGTGGAGGGCAGCAACTGGGTCCTGCCTGTGGACGCTGTCATTATCGCCATCGGCACAAGCCCCAACCCGCTGATTCGCTCCACCACGCCGAACCTCAACATAACCCGCAAGGGCGGCATTGAGACCGACGAGAACGGCTGCACCTCCCGCGAGGGCGTGTTCTGCGGCGGCGACGCTGCCACAGGCGCCGCGACCGTTATCCTCGCCATGGGCGCAGGCAAAACCGGCGCAAAGAGCATCGACAAGTACATCAAGAGCAAAAAATAAAGCATATAATAATCTCCCTCGGCTTCGCCGAGGGAGATTATTATATGCTCACATCGTCTTCTTGTAATACAGCTTTAGGATGTTCGTCATCACGGCCAAAAACAGCACCGAGCCAAGCAGGGAGAAAAACACCGTCACGCTGAAATAGCCGCCGATGACGGTGATGGGCAGCATGGCCAGCAGAAAGATATTCGCGGCGGTGCTGCGGGCTTTGTCACAGATGGCTTTTGTGCGCTCATCGTTCCATTTGATATACAGCTTTTTAAGCCGCTGCTCGTTTTTGATGGCGCGGGCATCAATTATTATGCCAACAATCAAAAGCGCCATTATGCCAAAGCCAAGCCCGGCTATGAAGCCGTTCCAAAAATTCTGGAAGCGCTCCCCGGCGGCGACGGGCTGTATAATGCCCAACCACGCCAGAACCTGCACCGTCAAAAGCAGCGCGGCGCCAATGGCATTGATTGTTATCTCTTTTTTCAGTTTTTCCCTGTATTCCTGCATTTTTTGTCCTCCATTATTCGACATCCGAAAAGTCGAACACTTCCTCGATGCTAAGCCCGAAATACCGCGCAATTTTATACGCAAGGGGCAGAGAGGCCGTGTATTTGCCCACCTCGATGGAGGTTATGGTCTGGCGGGTCGTGCCCACGGCGTCGGCCAGCTCCTCCTGAGAGAGCTTATTCGCTTTCCGCAGCTCTTTTATTTTTGTTTTCATAGATGTACTCCCATTTTGCTAAGTCGACTTTGCATTTTTAGTATAGTACGCTTTGCATATTTTGTCAAGCATGCTTTGCAAAAATGTTGAAAATTTTTTTGTGCGGGTCTTTCGACCCGCACTTTGTGTTTTTATTCCATTATTCCGATATGCTCCGCGAGGGTGAAATCCGCCTCGGTGCAGGCGCGGATGTCCTCCACAGTGTAGCCGGGGGCAAGCTCCATGAGAACAAGGCCCTTATCCTTTACCTTGAAATAGCAGCGCTCGGTGACAATGTCGGTCACGCAGTGAGCCCCCGTGAGCGGCAGAGTGCAGCGCTTGAGAATTTTTGACCGCCCTGTCTTATCGCAGTGCTCGGTCGCGACGATTATTTTCTTCACGCCCGCGCAGAGATCCATAGCTCCGCCCATGCCTGGGGCGAGCTTGCCGGGGATTATCCAGTTTGCGAGGTTGCCCTCCGCGTCAACCTGAAGCGCACCCAGCACGGTGCAGCCGATGTGCCCGCCCCGGATAAGGCCGAAGGACTTGTCATGCGGCACAACGCAGCCGCCCGGCAGAATAACCGCGGGCTTTGCCCCGGCATCCGCCACGTCAATGTCCCACTCGTCAGGGCTTTCGGCGCTGCGGTAGCCGATGGTGCCTATCTCGGCCTGCAAGAAAATGTCCACCCCCTCGGGGATGTGCTTTGCGCAAAGCAGCGGGATGCCGATGCCGAGGTTAATAAGCGCCCCGTCCTCAAAAAACTTTGCGCAGCGGGAGGCTATAAGCTCTCTTCCGGTGTACGCCATCAGCCCTCGCCCCCTTCCTGCTCGGCCTTGAGCCTTTGCCACGAGAGCGGCAGCGGGCGCTTCTCCCCCTGGCGGAGGTATAGCATATCCACCAGCGCCCCGGGGACGTCAATCTCGTCCGGGTCGAGCGCGCCAATCTCCACAAGCTCTTCAACCTCGACTATCACCAGATCCGCCGCCATGGCCATATAGTCCTGACAGCAGATGCTTGTGCGCCGAAACTGGAGGTTGCCCGCCCTGTCGGCGCGGGTGGCCTTCAAGAGGGCGATATCCCCATGGATGGGCTTTTCGAGCAGGAAGTCCTGCCCGTCAACATTTATAACCGGCTTCCCCTCGGCAAAGGATGTGCCCAGCCCTGTCTTTGTCAGCACGCCGCCAAGCCCGTATCCCCCGGCGCGTACCCGCTCGGCAAAGGTCCCCTGCGGGACAAATTCCACCTCAAGCTCACCGGAGAGCATCTGCTCCCGGCTATACGGGTTGAGCCCGATATGGGAGGTCAGTATGCGGCTTATCTGCCGGTTTTCAACCAGCTTGCCTATGCCCATTTGTGGCTGCCCGGAGTCGAGCGCAATGGCCGTGATGTTCTTCACGCCCTTTTGAACCAGCCCGTCAATTATCTCCTGCGCGGTCATCGCGCCCTGCATATCGCCAAAGAAGATGCACTGCCCATCGTGAAATTCAGAGAGCACCTCATCCATGGAAAACAGCTTGTTTTTCACTCTTTTCACCGCCGAAAATTGGTTTTTTACCAGTATATCACAGCGGAAAGTCCTTTGTAAAGCCGGTGGTAGGTATGATTTAGCTTTCGCGTTGAAAGCATTTGAGTGAATCCGGCGGGTGCGATAAAGTCAATGCGATAAATGGGGAGTTGTCTAACTATTTGCTCTGCGTCAAGGCTCCCCTTGTCAGGGGAGCTGTCAGCAATCTAAAACAAAATTGAAGCCCAGTGTAGCGGGTTCAATTTTGAGAGGAAGAACAGGGAAATATAGCGGCAGCTTTTCGCGCCAGCGGGAAGCAGAGCGGCATGAGCCTGTTCTGACGAGACTGAGTGGTAGTATTCTCTCCCTCCGTCTTCGCCTTACGGCGAATCCACCTCCCTCGTCAGAGGGAGGCAAGGAAGTTAGCAGAGACTTACAACTTCCAATTTCTCGGGCACTAACTCACTCTCCCCCATCCTCCGCGCGGCAGAAATATGTATAGCCCAGCACCTTGTCGACAAAGGTGTTGTAAATCTCGCCCTGCGGCTCAGGGCCATAGTAGGTTACGCTCTCGTCCAGCATCCGCTCGCCCAGCAGCAGGCGCAGCGCCGCCGAAACGCAGTCCCGGCTGGGGACAATCTCCTTAAAATGCAGGTTGTGACAGCAGTTAAACTCTCCCCGCTGGAAAATGACTCGCCTCAGGCTGCTGGGATAAGCCTGGGACTGGACGCGGTTTAGCGCCACCTCGCCCACGCAAAGGCGCATCTCATCGCTGAGCCAGTCACTGCCTGCCTCGGCGCTGATAAACTGGGCGAGAAGATACAAATCGTCAAAACAAATCTTCGTCTCACCGGTCTGGTGCTCGTCGATATAGGCGTTGCGCTCCCGCGCGGCGGCGCGCCCGGCGTCAAGGTCCCCCTCGCGGGCGGCCATGGTCATTGCGGCAAGATAGTCCGGCGGCGGGGCATCCTCGGCATATGTAAATGAGCTTATCACAAGGGCGCCCCCGAGCAGGAAAGCCGTTATTATCAGGTTTTTCAAGAGCTTTTTCAGGAATTTCTTCAAAAAAAACACCCCCTTGACATGAGTCAAGTATACTCATGTCAGGGGGGGAAATTTTGTCAAAAGCCGCCGGGAAAAGCAAGAAAAATCAAATAGCGCGCCATTTTAGCATATTGCCATCGAAGCTCGGGGAAATCTTCCCGCTGTCATAGAGCCACGAGAGGTAAGAGCGCAGGGTGCTGCCCACCAGCACATACTGCTCAAAATTCATCACGAGCTGATACTCGTCAAAGAGCGCCTTCAAAAGCTCCTCCGGGTTCATGGGCGTTTTGAGCAGCTCAAGAATCTTATCCGCGATGGAGAGCACCGTCTCCCTGTTGAGGCGGACAAGTTCCTTTATGTCCTTCGCCGCCTCGGCATGGGCGGGGACGAACAGCTCCGCCTCCATATTCTCAACCCGGTCGAGCGTCTCAAGATAGGCGGGGACATCGTAAATAAAGCCAATCTTGTACTTGTCAAGAGTTGCCGCGCTGCTTATGCAGTCGGCCAGAAACACAACATTGTCCGCCGTGCGCAGGCCAATCATGTGGAAAAAGTGCCCGCGCAGTGGGATGACCTCCAGCCCCTTGGGAAAATCCGTGGAAGTGATATCCTCCGCCGCGCTCTCCTGCGCGAGCAGGAACTTGTGCCGCAGGTCCTTGCTGGGATAGCCGCCATAGAGAAAGGACGGCTCGAGCATCGGGTAGCGGGTAAAGGCAGTCTCTATCCCGTCGGCAAAGATGCGGCAGCCGGTATTCTGCTGGAGATATTTGTTGCCGCCGATATGGTCGGCATTTGAGTGGGTGTTGACGATGCAGCCGAGCTTCCAGCCCTGCTCGTCGAGAATCTTGCGCACGCGGCGGCCGGCGTCCTTGTCGTTGCCGCTGTCAATAAGGCAGACCTCATTATCCGTCAGCTTGAAAACGCCTATCTTCGCCGGGCAGTTGATATAATAGCTTCTATCGGTTATCTGATTGAGTTCGTACATTATTCTTCCTCCGGCTCCTCGATATAGACCCATGAGCTGTTATCGGCAGGCAGGTAGTTGACCACGACCGGGACCAGCCTGTCATACACCGAGCCCACGGGCACACTGTTTTCCATATCCTGCACATTGAAGGGATAGGTGTACCTGTCGGTCGGGAAATACACCCTGTCGTATATCTTCATGAACAGTGCCGCATCCTGCCCGTTGGCAGTGTCGGCCTTGGCAAGGGCGGTGCGGGAGTTGCAGTAAATAGACAGCAGCTTATCCCCCCTGTCGGCAAGCTCCTGCGCGACATAGACCGCGAAGCCGCAGACTGCGTTTACAGGGGTGGGGTCGGTGGACATCTGCCGGGTGTACATCATTTCCGGCGCCTGCTCGCCCTCCTTCAGCTCAAACACCGGGTGCATCACGTCGGCCAGAATAACCTCGTCAAAGCCAATGTCATAGAGCTCATTGGCAAGGTCAATCACATAGCTGCGCACATTGGGGTTGTACGGGTCAAGCCAGGTGCCCTCCTTGTCGGTATAGTTCCAGCCGCTCACATGGCAGAGAGCGACCCCCGTGCTGCGGGTGGCATATGCCTCGTCCAGGCAGCAGCTTATCTGTGCGGCAAGGTATATCCCCCGCTCCTTAAGCTCCGAAACGATGCGCGGTATGGCGTTGACCACGTCCGAATCCGCGCGCAGGGCATAGTTGAGGGCGGCCGTTGTGCTCGAGTTCCACATCAGAAGGCCGTTTCTGGGCTTCATCTCCAGAAGCAGGGCGTTGCCGCTTGAAAGCCTGTCCGCCGCGGCGTTGATGTTCTCCTCGCTCAAGTCCTCCGCCGCAAGGTAGATTGCCCTTATAGGCTGGGAATTTTCCCCGGCGCTGACCTCAACGCGGGAATAGTCCGGCGGGTCAAACACCACATCCAGCTCAACCGGCGCAAACTCCTGCACAACGCTGCCGTCAGTATCCAGCGGCCCGGCATCCTCCTCCCCGTCAATGGGAAGCCTTACCGTCACGCCGTCGTCAGATATGACCGCGTATTTCTGTGTGCCGTAAAAGGCGACGACTACAAGCGTCACCAATATCAGCAGTATCGCAAAGGGCACCAGCGCGTAGTTGCGTTTTTTGCGCCGGCCCTTGTAAAATTCACTGTTTCTTGCCAATGTTTTCTCCTTTTAAGCGGGCTGACGGATACCTCAGCCCTCTATCTTGGCTATGCGCCGCACATGGCGCTCATCGTTTGAAAATGGCGTGTCCAAAAAAGTGTCCACTATCTTGAGGGCAAGCCCCTCGCCCACGACACGCGCGCCCAGGGCCAGGACATTCGCGTCGTTATGCTCTCTCGTAGCCTCGGCGGAAAAGCAGTCCCCGCACAATGCCGCGCGGATGCCGGGAACCTTGTTGGCGGCGATGGATATGCCTATCCCCGTGCCGCAGATGGCAATGCCCCGCTCACACTCGCCGGAGGCCACCGCGAGGGCCACCGCCCTGCCGTACTCGGGATAGTCGCAGCTCTCCTCGGAATATGTGCCGAAATCCTTATATTCAAGGCCCCTGTCGCTCAGATGCTTCATAACCGCCTGTTTAAGGGCGAATCCGCCGTGGTCAGAACCTATCGCAATCATTTTCGCTGTCCTCCTGCCTATTTTTTCAATTTATTTTATCACTATATCCAAAAAGGTTCAAGCATAATCATTGAAACTTGTCGACACCTGTGATATACTGTCCTTGATTTACATAAAACAGTTGACAGGGGTGTTGGAATATGCCTTCATTTGTGCTTGTTATCCTGATAATACTGGCGGCCGCCCTGCTGCTCGCCATTGACGCTTTTGTGGCCATGGAGTTTTTCAAGGCCGCCTCCGCCAAGGGCTGGGGGCAGAAAAAGTATTTCTGGCTGGCCTTTCTGCTGACCTTCGCGGGGTATATTCTCATCGCCTCCCTGCCCGACAGAGGCGGCCAGCAGATGTCCGTTTTGATAAGCGACGAGCTGCCGGAGCTCTGAATATTCGGAGGGGGATAAACTATGGCAGAGAGATTTAAGCGGCTGTTTTCCGCTGAGCGCAACCTGTACACAAAGGGCGCTCCCCTGCTGATTTTGGCGGGGGCCCTGCTTCAGGACAGCTACGGCGGCAATCTGCTTGCGCAGATAAAATACCGCAGCATAAGCGAAAAGGCCATAAGCGCCGTCACCGTGACGGTGACGATGCTTGACGCCGCCGGGAAGGCCCTCGGCCAGCCTGTGAAATATACATACCAGAACCTCAACATCACGCGGGATGGGGAGTTTGGCCGCAATGCTGCCATTGTCCTTCCGGACGCCGCCGCCCGCGCCTTCAGCGTCGCGGTGGGTGAGGTTTTATTTGCCGATGACAGCGTCTGGACCTGCGAGGGCGAATGGGCACCAATAAAGGAGCTCAAGACCCTTGAGGAGGACTATGGCGACGCGGAGCTTGCCAATCAGTACCGCGTGCGCTATGGGGCGGACTGCAAGTATGCTCCGCTCAGCCTTGGGGAGATCTGGTTTTGCAACTGCGGCGCGGTGAACTACGCGGGTGAGGCCAAGTGCCACCAGTGCCGCCGCTCGCTCAAGGCACAGCAGAGCATCAATCTGGCCTCCCTGCGCACGGAATGCGCCGAGAGAGTGAAGCTCGAGCAGGAGCAGGCGGAGATCGAGGCCGCCGAGGCCAAGGCGAAAAAGAAAAAGCGCGCCATAACCGCGGCGATTCTTCTGCCCATTATCGCGCTTATAGTCGCGGCCGCGCTGACCGTGCCCAAGGCGCTGGAATTAAGCCGGAGCTACCAGAGCGCCGTCGCCCTCATGAACTCGCACGATTTTGAGGGGGCAAAGGAGGCCTTTATCGCGCTGGGGGACTATCGGGACAGCGCCCAGCAGGCGGAGAAAAACGTGCCCTACATGGAGGCGGTATACATCATGGAAAGCGCCGCCGCGGAGGATGCGTCCGCGCTGACCGCCGCCGGGATAAGCCGCTCCGCCGCTGAGGAGACGCCGGTGCTGCTGCTTTTGTATAACGCCGCGATTGACCGCTTCACAGCCCTTGAGGGCTACAAGGACAGCGCCGAGCGCATAGAGATGTGCAAAAGCGCGATTTCCGACTACATTCAGGCCCAGTCGCAGGAGTTTTATGACAGCGCCGCCGCCCTTCTGGACAGCGGCAGCTACCTGCGCGCAAGGGATGCCTTCCATGAGCTGGGGGACTTTTCCGACAGCGCCGAGATGGAGCAGGAGGCCCTGTACCGCAAGGCAGTGGCCCTGTATAACTTTATCGGCAGGTACGATATCCGCAATATAAGCGCCGTTATCAGCACCGAGACTGACAGCCCCACTCTTTTCTACATCTCCAAGGAGGCCGCGCTCAAGCTGGGCGCTGAGGTGATAGCTGACCTCAACGCCGCCTGCGGTCAGGACGCGGCGGATGTCTGCCTTGATGTGGCCCCGCCTGACGACGCGCTGCCCCTCTCTGACGCTTTGACTGAGCTTTTCGAGAGCCTCGGCAATTATAAGGACGCGGCGGAATACCCCGAGAAGATAGCCTATGCCATTGACTACACGCGCGAGTTTTTTGAGCTCTGCCGCGATGGCAGACTCTACGCCGCCTATGACTGGCTCACCGCCTATGAGGAGGACTTCCCCGACCGGGAGCACTGGATGGAGCTGCTGGATAAATACAAGCCCTATTGCGACAGCTGGGTGCTCCATTCCGGTGACGCGACGGTTCTGCCCATGACCGTAGGCAGCAACGAGGCCTGCAAGAGCTTTGAAAGCGCCATTATTCTCGACGGGGACAGCATTATCCTGCGCCTGAGCGGCACGGGGACGGAGTCCTTTACCGTGGACCTGCCCGTGGGTGAGGACGGCACAAGCTTTATCTATAATGACGGGACCTACACCTACTATGCCGCCATATCCGTTGTTGACCATATCGCCTACCTCAAGTACGACAGCACCGGCAACATCCGCAGCAGCTGCGAATACGAGAGAGTAAAGTAATTTGAAAGCTTTTGCGGCAGCCTCAAATATTTCAAATCATCCCGCAGGGACACCTTAACCGCCCCCTAAGGGGGCGATATCACCCGCTGTAAACGTATATCATTTGGCCGCAGGTTAAATATCATCAGGCGCGCTGCAAAGCTTGATTTTGCAGCGCGCCTAAGTTAAGTAACTGTAAATTATTCGCCGCCGGACTTGACATATTCATTTTCGCTTCCTAAAATCGTATACAGACGGACAAGGGGGCATTAAGGTGAACAAAGGTAAAGGGTTTTTCGCCGGCAGGCAGGGTATGGACGAGTTTTCCAAATACCTGTTCTGGTACGGGGCGTCGTTTATTCTCATGGCGCTGCTGCTGCGCTTTTTCAGCGGCGCGCTTGTGGCGGTGCTCTCCTCGATTGCGCTGTGGATAGGTGCGGCGCTGCTGATATACAGCTTTGTGCGGGCTTTCTCCCGCAGGCTTGACCGGCGCGAGGCGGAAAATCTGGCCTTTGCAAGGCTCTGCGCCCAGCGCAGGCAGAAGCGGCTCGACGCGAGGGAGCGCTGGCGTCAGCGCAAGAGCTATAAGTTTTATAAATGCCCCGGCTGCGGCACGATGATCCGCGTCCCCAAGGGCAAAGGCAAGATACACATCAAATGCAAATGCGGTTACACTCTGTATAGAAAGACGTAATTAAAAACTCCCTGCCGGCAGGCAGGGAGTTTTGCTGTTCATTTTTGCTTTTTCGGTTTGCTGTCGATGGTCTTGCCAAAGACGAAGAAGCGCTGATATAAAAACTCCGTGGAGAAATTGAGCACCATGTTTATGCCCGTCACCAGATATTCGTTCCAGCCCAGCACGTCAGCCAGATAGTGCCCCAGCAGAGTCGTCGCGGGGGTGAACACCGCGTAATAGGCCAGCACCTTCATCATCGCCACCGGAACATTGGCGGCCGAGCGGAAGGTAAACCTCCGGTTTAGGGTAAAGTTCCACAGCACAGAGAGCAGCAGCGCCGTGAGATAACAGGGCCAATAGCTCAGCGGCGTCAGCTCGTTCATGAGCGCGAAAACCGCCATTTCTATAAGCCCGGCGCTGATTGAAAAGAGCATGAATTTCAAAAAGCGCACTATTTCTTTGCCTTTCATTTTTTCACCTTCAGGAAAATTTCTTTTGAAAGAGTATAACGCAAAAGAGCTTAAAGGTAAAGATATATTACAAAAATTTAAAGCATTTTTAAGATTTTCGCCTTTTGCTTATTATTTGACATTGTTTTTTCCCGGAATATGTTGTATCATCAATAAAAACCATGCAAGGAGTAGGATATTTTGAAAAGAGCTTTGCTGATAATCGTTGCCCTCTGCCTGACGCTCGGCTGTCTCTCCGGCTGCGGCGGCAGGGAGGCGGAGCCTGTCTCCATCATTTTCGCCACCGACAACCATTATCTCTCCCCGGAGCTTACAGACGGCGGGCCGCTCTTCAAAGAGGCCGTCGCCCAGGGAGACGGGAAGTGCATCGAATATTCCGAGGAAATAAACGAGGCCTTTTTCGCCGAGGTCATTGAAAAGCAGCCCGACCTGCTGGTCTTGGGCGGGGACATGACGCTCAACGGCGCCGTGCAGAGCCACAGGGATTTTATTGAGAAGCTTGAGCGCGTGCAGGAGGCCGGGATTCAGGTCCTTGTCATCCCCGGCAACCACGATGCGGGGCGGGAGTTTGCCATAAAATATGTCGGCGAGGATTATGAGCTGGTGGACGCACTCACTTCCCAGCAGTTTTTTGAGCTGTACAGCCCCTTTGGGCGGGACCAGGCCGAGAGCCGGGACGAGAGCTCCTTCAGCTATATCTACCGCGCGAGCGATGATTTGAAGATTTTGATGCTCGACGCTAACTGCGGCGGCAGCGGCTTTTTGAAGGACGGGACGCTCGACTGGATAAAAGCCGAGCTCAAGACCGCCAAAAGGCAGGGCGCGGATGTTATAGCGGTCTGCCACCAGAATCTCTTTGCGCACAATCCCCTGCTCAGCTTCGGCTATCAGCTGTTAAACGCCGATAAGCTCCAGGCGCTGATGGAAAAATACAAGGTCAGGCTCATTCTCAGCGGGCATATACATATCCAGAGCGTAAAAGCCGAAAACGGTATCACTGAGATCGTAACCTCCTCCCTCGAGATGCCGCCGATTCAGTACGGGGAGCTTACATATGACGGCACGGGCGTCGATTACGCCGTGCGGCAGGTCGATGTGTCGGGCTGGCTCCGGGCAAACGGACAGCTGACGGCGGAGCTTGAGGATTTCGCCGCCTATGCGACGGAGTATTACGAATACACCTCGCGCCTCAAGGCAGACAGCCGCCTTGAGGACGCTCCCCTCTCCGCCGACGAAAAAGCGCTCATTGCCGACGCTTTTGCCAAGGCAAACACCCTCTATTTTGCCGGGGAGAGCTTCGACCCCGCGCAGTTTGACAAAGCGATGGAGCTTATCAACAACTCCGATGTACCGTTTTTTGGCCAGTATCTCACCTCAATTCTCGATACCACCGGAGTTGAAAAACGTGTGCTGCGGGTGACAATGTAACAAAAACATGCGGGCCGAAAACGGTTCGCATGTTTTGTTTTATAAAAATGTCCCCACGGAAGTGAACCGAACCAGTAAAAACGGACAATAGACAAAAAGCCCCCTAAGTAGGAAAAT
>URPA01000017.1 GCA_900549545.1 uncultured Eubacteriales bacterium | reverse complement strand
AAAAAAAAAAAAAAAAAAAAAGCCGTTGTCGCTACAACTCCCAGTTTAGTAAACTGATTATACCTCCGGCAAGCCATTTCTTTCAACCACGGCTTGAAATATGTAGAATGTATGGTATATTATTAAAAGAGAAATATTCCCAAATTTCCCATATATCAGGAGGTTAGTGTGCAAGCACACTAAATATATTAAAAACGGCGTGCCGCTCGCCGCAAAAGCGGCAACCGCGGCACATGCCGAAAATCTCCATTCAGCCGCATGTGGAGATTTTTGTTCTTTTTTGTGCTGCCGGTATGCGGCAGAATGGAGATAAATATGATAAAGGTAGACATGTCCGGAGCAAAGAGCTTTTTCACCGGCGCGGGGCCGGATATTGAGCTTGCAAAGCTCTGCCACCGCACCCTGACCGAGAAAAGCGGCCTTGGCGCTGATTTCACCGGCTGGACGGAGCTTCCCAGCCGCATGAAGGAGACGGAGCTTGAGAGCATCGTCAAGGCGGCGGAGACCATCCGTTCACGCTCCGACGCGCTGGTCGTCATCGGCATCGGCGGCTCTTATCTCGGCGCTCGCGGCGCAATTGAGCTTTTGAAGCCCTACGGCGGCAAGGACGACCCGAAGATTTTCTTCGTGGGCAACGGCCTGTCCGCCGACGCTCTGTGCGACACGCTTGACGCGCTCTCCGGGCTTGATTTTGATGTGAACGTCATCTCCAAATCCGGCACCACCCTTGAGCCGGCGGCCGCCTTCCGCATCTTCCGGGAGTTGCTCTCGGAGAAGTACGGCGACAAGGCGGACGAGCATATCTTCGCTACCACCGACGCGCACAGGGGCGTTCTGAAAACCCTCGCCGACGCGCACGGCTGGCAGAGCTTTGTTGTGCCGGACGATGTGGGCGGGCGCTTTAGCGTGCTCAGCGCTGTGGGCCTGCTGCCCATGGCCGTCGCGGGCATTGATGTGCGCCGCGTTATCGACGCCGCCGAGAAGGAGCTTGAGGCGCTGCTGCGCTGTGAGGACGATAACCCCGCCATCCAGTACGCCGCCGCGAGACAGCACCTTTACAGCAAGGGTTACAGCGTTGAGATCCTCGCCTGCTATGAGCCGAGCTTCCGGTTCATGGCAGAGTGGTGGAAGCAGCTCTACGGCGAGAGCGAGGGCAAGGACGGCAAGGGCATCTTCCCCGCCTCCGTTGAGTTTACAGCCGACCTGCACTCCATGGGCCAGTTCATTCAGGCCGGGCCCAGAAACCTCATGGAGAGCGTTGTGCGCTTCAAGGAGAGCCGCCGCAGCTATCCCTTCCCCGCTGAGCCTGAAAACGCTGACGGGCTTAACTACCTCGCCGGACGCGACATGGCGGATATCTGCCGCGTCGCGGCGGACGCTGTGCGTGACGCGCACGTCTCCGGCGGTGTGCCGAACCTCGTGCTCGAGTGCGAGCGCCGTGACGAGGAGGGCTTTGCCGCCATCGTCACCTTCTTCGAGGTCGCCTGCGCCGTCTCCGGGTATATGTCCAGAGTCAACCCCTTTGACCAGCCCGGTGTCGAGGCGTATAAAAAGAACATGTTCCGCATGCTCGGCAAGCCGGGTGCGGTGTGAAAAAGGGTCGCAGCAAACGCAGTTTGCTGCGACCCTTTTTCAATGAAATTCCTTTCAAAATCACGACCGCTTACGCCGGGTCGTGATTTTGTTTTTCGTGCGGAAAATTGACAAAGCTGGGCGGAACGCATATAATTTCTAATGTATGACATACTTTTCGGAGGTGACAGCGTTATGGCTGCTTCTCTGCGCCGCCGGGACACGGATATGACCGACGGCAGCATTGTTAAACTGCTCATTTCATTTTCAATCCCCCTGCTGATAGGCAATGTTTTTCAGCAGCTATATAACACGGTGGACTCAATCATCGTCGGCAACTACGTCAGTCGCCAGGCTTTGGCCGCGGTCGGCTGCACGGGGCCGATAATCAACGCCCTCATCGGGCTCTTCGGCGGGCTCTCCGGCGGTGCCGGTGTGGTCATATCCCAGTTTTACGGGGCCAAGGACGAGGAAAAGCTCCACTCCTCGGTTCAGACCACCATCGGCATGACGCTTATTCTCTGCGTCATCATCACCGCCATGGGCGTTACGCTCACCCCCGCGATGCTCCGCCTGATGGACACCCCGGCCGATGTCCTGCCGGAGGCGGTTGAGTACCTGCGTATCTACTTCTGGGGCGTGTCGGGCCTGCTGCTGTATAATATCGGCGCGGGCATCCTGCGTGCTGTGGGCGATTCCACGCGCCCGCTGTATTTCCTCATATTCTCCGCCGTCATGAACACGGTTCTGGATATCGTCCTCGTGCGCAACTTCAGGATGGGCATTGCCGGCGCCGCCGCTGCTACCATAATCTCGCAGGCCCTGTCCGCAATCATGGTCATGCTGCTGCTCTCCCGGGCAAAGACCGCCTACCGCGTGGAGCTTACAAGAATCAAAATCACCGGCAGCATCCTGCGCAAGATATGTGAGATAGGCATACCCTCGGCCTTGCAGCTTGCGATCACCGCCTTTTCAAACATCTTTGTCCAGTCGTACATAAACCGCTTTGAAAGCGCCTGCATGGCGGGCTGGACGGCCTATAATAAAATTGACTCCTTTGTCATGCTGCCCATGATGTCTCTCTCCATCGCCATCAGCACCTTTGTGGGGCAGAATCTCGGCGCGGGGAAGCTCGACCGGGCGCATAAAGCCCCGAAATACGGCCTTGTAATGGGCTTGAGCTTCACGGTGTGCATGCTTGTGCCGCTTGTTATCTTTGCCCCGTGGCTTACGAGGCTCTTTAACAGCGAGGCGGAGGTCGTGCAGTTTGGCACATTGTTCATGCGCATGGTCTCGCCCTTCTACCTCGCCTTCGCCATCAATCAGGTGTATCTGGGGGCGCTGCGCGGCGCGGGGGACACCAAGAGCTCGATGTATATAACCCTCGGCTCCTTCGTTGTGTTCCGGCAGATATATCTTTTCATCGCCTACCGTCTCTCGGGAGGCATCCGCGCCATCGCCATGGGCTACCCCATGGGCTGGATGCTGTGCAGCACGCTGCTGCTGTGCTATTACTACGGCTTTGGCAGAAAGCGCGTGCTTAAGCAATTGACAATGTAGCGTCAGATGAACCCGCTTTGCCGGGCTTCGTTTGGGTACCCTGTATGGCATAAAAAAAGCGTCCGCCGGTTTCCCGGCGGACGCTTGGGGGAGAAAGATGCTTATCGCATTTGATCTTTAATCCGGCTGGGCGGAGCTGCTGAGGATAGTGCCGTCCACGGCGTCTATCACATAGTCATATTCCATGCCGTGGTCCTGAAAATCCACATCGTACCAGGCGTGGCCGCGGATATGCTCAAACTCCGTGTCTATGTCATAGACCAGCGCGGGATTGAGCCCGGCGTCACTTATGGCGATGTCAATGGCCGCATCCTTGCCGATGTACATATTGTTATGCCGCCATATGAAATAGCCCCCGATGCAAAGCCCGATGACGACGACTACCACGAGGATAATTATAAAGGTCTTGAGAGATTTTTTCATTATATCCACCTCTGTTCAAGTTATTGTGTCTGCATTGTATGCTGAATTTATAAGAAAATAATTAAAGATTCTCTTAGTTTTTGAATTTAAGATTTAATCATAAAAAATAAAACGGGGGAGAGCCATGAGAATACTGGTAGTCGAGGACGAAAAAAACCTCAACCGCATAATAAGCGAGGCCATGGAGGACGAGGGTTACAGCGTTGACAGCTGCTTTAACGGGCTGGACGGGCTGGATTATGCCCGCGCGGCGAGCTATGATGTGATAATTCTGGATATAAACATGCCAAAGCTCAACGGCCTTGATATGGTGCGCCGCCTGCGTGAGGAGGGGGACAGCACCCCGGTGCTGTTTCTGACCGCGCGCGACAGCGTCAGTGACAAGGTGGAGGGGCTCGAGAGCGGGGGCGACTATTATCTTGTCAAGCCCTTTGATTTTTCCGAGCTTATGGCCGTTGTCCGCGTAATGACGCGAAAGTACACCGGCAACCGCTCCAACGTCTATACGCTTGCCGACCTCACTATCGACACCGCCTCAAAGAGCGTCACGCGCGCCGGGAAGAGCATCGACCTCACGGCCAAGGAATTTTCCCTGCTTGAATATATGATGCGCAACCGCGGCGTTGTCCTCTCGCGCGAGATGATTGAGGATAACCTCTGGAACTATGACTACGAGGGCGGGACAAATATAGTGGATGTGTACGTGGGCTACCTGCGCAAGAAGATGGACACGGGCTTTGAAAAAAAGCTCATCCACACGGTCTGGGGCTCCGGCTGGGTTTTGAAGGAGTGATTTAATGTCTGCAAAGCTGCGTGTGACGCTGTGGTTTGCGCTGATGGTGCTTATCCTCTCGGCGATATTGCTGGTTTTCGTTCTGGTCATGAACGGCTCCGCCATGTCCGATGACCCGGTGGAGCAGCTTGTGAAGGTCGTCATGAGAAACGCCGGGGATGTGGAGTTTGACCGCGGGCGCTTCGAGTGGGATGATCTGGATGTCTACAAGCGCGGCGTGTACAGCTCCTTTTACCGGGACGATGGGGAGCTGGAGTTCTCCGCCTGCCCGCAGGAGCTGCGCGTTGACCTGCCCTTTGAGAGAAATCTTGTCCGCTCGGTTGAGATCGACGGGCAGGAATACTACGTCTTTGATGAATATGTGGATATGGACATTGTCGGCCTGTGGGTGCGCGGCATCATCTCCGCGGCTGACCGCTCCGGCCTTATGCACACCATTATTGTCCTCACCTGTATTCTGTTGCCCTCTATCCTGATTCTTGCGCTCGGCGGCGGCTGGCTCATCGCGTGCAAGGCCTTCAAGCCAATGGAGAACATTGTCTCCGCCGCAAACTCCATTTCCGACGGCGGGGACCTGACCCAGCGCGTCGCCATGCGCCGCGGGCCGACGGAGATGCGAAGGCTCAGTGATGCTTTTGACCGGATGTTTGAGCGGCTTGAGCAGTCGTTCAACACCGAGCGGCAGTTTGCCTCCGACGCATCCCACGAGCTGCGCACGCCCATAACCGTCATCCTCGCCGAGTGCAGCCGCGCAAAGCGCAAGTGCGAAACGAAGGAGGATTTTCTCTCTTCAATTAATGTTATCGAGGAGCAGGGTAAGGGTATGTCCGAGCTTGTGCAGCATCTGCTGGGGCTTACCCGTATGCAGCAGGGCACCGACCGATACCCCATGCGCAAGGACGGCTTGAGCGAGTTCGTGGAGGCATGCGCAGGAGAGTTTATCCCTGCGGACAGGCGCGGCATCAGCTTTGAAAAGTATATCGAGCCGGGCGTCCGCGCGAGCTATAACCCGTCTCTCATGTCCCGCGTTATACAAAATCTCCTGCAAAACGCCTATAAATACGGCAGGGATGGCGGCCATGTCCGGCTCAGCCTGCGGCAGGATGGCGATAAGGCCGTTCTTGAGGTGGAGGATGACGGCATCGGCATCGCCCCGGAGGACCAGGACAAGATATGGCAGCGCTTCTGGCAGGCGGATGTCGCCCGCGACAGTGAGGGCAGCAGCGGCCTGGGCCTTGCCATGGTAAAGGAGATAAGCGAGTTTCACGGTGGCACCGCCACCGTGGAGAGCACCCCCGGCAAGGGCAGCAAGTTTACCGTGACTATATGAACCAATCCCCTCCGGCACATCGCCGGAGGGGTAAATTTTGCATTTATGCTATAATTGCGCCATTCCAGCGCCTCCCCTGCGTAAGGGGAGGTGGTTTGCGGATTGCGCAAACCGGAGGGGTTGTTACCAGTGCTGCGATTAGCTTTTTACTAAAAACATCGTGCATTCACGACCCCTCAGTCAGCTTACGCTGCCAGCTCCCCTTACGCAGGTGAGCCTTTGAATAGCAAAAATTAGCACCGAGTATATCCAAATAAGATAAAAACACCTTGCAAAGTCTCTCAATGTCATGTATAATGAAGAAAAAACACTCATCGGGAGAGAGATAATGGATATTGGCGCGATAATTTCAGCCCGCCGCAGGGAGCGGGGCTATAATCAGGCGGAGCTTGCCCGGATTTTGACCCGTGCGGGCGTTCCCGTGACGAATCAGGCCGTTTCCAAGTGGGAAAACGGCTCCACCATGCCCAATGCCGCCCAGTTTCTGGCCCTGTGCCGCATTCTTGAGATTGAGGATATCCGGGGCGCGTTCATGGGCGGGGGCGAGGGTGTCCTCGCCGGGCTCAATGAGGAGGGGCGGCGCAAGGCGCTTGATTATGTGCAGCTTCTGCGCGAGAGCGGGCGCTATTCGCCGATAAAGGAGGAACCGGTGCCGCTGCGCTGCCTGCCGCTATACTCGCTGGCCGTCTCCGCCGGTACAGGGCAGTTTTTGGACGGCGAGGATTATGAGATGATAGAGGTCGGCGCGGAGGTGCCCGAGGGCTCGAACTTCGGCGTGCGTGTTGCCGGCAACAGCATGGAGCCGGAGTTTCACGACGGGCAGACCGTCTGGGTGCGCCAGCAGCGCAGCCTGATGACCGGAGAGATAGGCATTTTCCTCTATGACGGCAGCGCTTATTTAAAGCAGCTTGTCGTCCGCGGCGAGGGGCTTGCGCTCCATTCGCTCAACCCCGAATACAGCGATATTATAATATCCCCGGAGCTTCCCCTGCGCGTGCTGGGGAAGGTGCTGAGGTAAGACTGCGCACCAAGACAAAAGGAGAGCGCCTTGCTTTAACTCAAACCGGTGCAAGACATTCTCCCCCCCTATCGTCAAGCCGCTTTGCGTCTCGACACTTCACCCAGAGGGGGAAGCAAGAATTGTGCGGTGCAGGGTTAATGCTTTTACCCAAAATCTGAGCCAATTCAAGGCTCCCTTGTGTAAAGGGAGCTGGCGCGGAGCGCCTGAGGGATTGAAAATGCACGATGTCCTGAGCACTAAAGCTAAGCTTTGCGTTGGTAACGACCCCTCCGGTTTGCGCAATCCGCAAACCACCTCCATCTACGCGCTAAGAGCCGCCTTCGGCGGTTGCGCTCCGAAACGCGCCTGCGGGCGCAGCCTTACGCAGGGGAGGCATTGAACGGTGCAAGTTTGTAATATTTTCGCTCTGAAATACCCCGCGTGGGATAGGGAAAAGCGAAAGGGAATAACGATGAAACGAATAATTTGCATACTTGCCGCTGTGGCTTTGATGGCGCTGGCGGCTGTCGGCCTGACCTTAAGGCCGCCTGAAACCGTGCAGCTTGTGATTGAACAAACGGACTGGGCGGGGGAAAAAGACTTTGTACCGACCGGGCAGACCAAGACCTGTGAAGTGAAAACCGGCGATGTTATTTCATGCGGCGGCTGCTTGGATTTAGAGGTAAGGGTGCTGATAATGTCATCTGAATCCGTGATGATAGAAACCAGTGCACCCATGAGCAGCAGAGAAGCCCCGTATGTCGATTTGCTGAGTGAGCAGACGCGTTTTTTAGTGCGAAAAGACAAGCCGCTGCGCCTTGCCACGCCCACAATGGACGCGGGAGATATTTTTATTTTCTCAATCTTGCAGCAGACGGCATAAAAAACGATGCAGGTTTTTGCCTGCATCGTTTTTTGAGATTGTAAACAAAGTCTCACTGAGTTCGCCAACCGCTCGTCAGATGACGCAGATTACATTTCGCTTCCGCCAAGCATGGTGAAAGCTACATATCCATCAGCGTCATCTTCCTCTCCGAACCGAACCCGCTGGCGCTGGGCTTCGGTTCGGATAAAATAAGTTTTTCCCGGGGGCATGTACCTCGGGAAAAACACTTTGCACGGAGAGAGTGCATTTTTGCCCTCCCACGCTGGGCAAAAATGCGCGGTTCGGAGTGAAACCCCTTTTTGAAAGCAAAGGCAAAGCCTTTGCTTTCAGGTTAATCCATATACTTCACGCCGTAGCAGTCCTGCGGCAGGCAGTTTGCAAGGCCGATGAGCACATCGTGGTTGAGGCTGCCCCAGGAGCCCGGACTGCGCATGGAGATGTGTGGGCTGGTTTTGCTTATGGAGACGCGCACGGTCGTTCCAAAGCCGGGGCGGCTTTCAAGCAGCAGCGCGCCGCCGTGCAGCTCCGCTATCCTCCGGCAGACGGAGAGGCCGATGCCCGCGCCGCCGCCCATGTCCCGCAGGGTGAAATCGTGGCGGTAGCGGTCAAACACCGTGGGCAGCTTTTCCGGCTCAATGCCGCCGCCGTTGTCGTTTACGGAGAGAATGACGCTTCCGGGCGTCTCCGACAGGCGCACGCCTATCTGGTCAAGGCCTTTGGCGTGGGTCAGAGAGTTGGAGAGGAGATTGAGCAGCAGCCGCCGGATAAGAACCGGGGCCACGGGCGCGGCAATATCCGCACCGAGATTGACGCGCAGCTCCACACCGGAGACGAGATGGCCCACCGCCTCAAGCAGCTCCGAGAACAGGGAGGAGAGATTGAGCATATACTTCTCCCCGTCAATGCCCTGCTCCTCAGAGTTTAAGAGCATGGAGGCGTTTTGGGCGGTTCTTGCAAGGGCGTACTGACTGCGGGTCAACCCCGCTATCGCGGGCAGTAGCTCGCTCTGCCCGTGCTCCTCCGCCCATTGGCGCAGCATATCCGCCGACAGGCCCATGTTCATAAGCCCGCTGCGCAGCGCGTAAAGAAAAGGCTCGTTGAGAGCCTCAGGCGTGGATTCGGCTCTGGAGATGAAAACAACCTTTCCGCTGTCAACGCGCGAAACCCGGGCGATGCGGCTGGCTCCGCCCAGATTTATACCGGCGATGAATGAATTGGCCTGGGTGCCGGCAATGTCCGCGCCCAGCAGGGTCTGGGCGCTTTTGCCCACGCAGTCATCGCCGAACAGGCTCTTTGCGGAGGTGTTTGCAAAAGATATTTTCCCTTGTCGCAGGAGCAGCGCTGCCTCTTCGGTCAGCGCCAGAATGTCTGTTGTCATTAAATAAGCTCCTTTCAGATGTCCGATATGTCAGATAATAAGCTGATTTTACCAACAATCGACAAAATACACAATATGAGAGTTAAAAAAAGGGGCAAAAAGTCGAAATTTTCAGCACATTTTTGTACAAAATCCATAGCTTTCGATATTGATTTTTGTTGATATTATATGTTATTATTTAGACAGTAAACACAATGTGATGCTTCTTTATGGAGCCTGCACATAGATTGTTTTGCAATTTTAATTTATTGGAGGATGTTTCAATGATCAAAGTTGGTATTAACGGTTTCGGCCGCATCGGTTCTCTGGCTTTCAGAGCTGCCATCAAGTCTGATGATATCGAGGTCGTTGCCATCAACGCTCCGGGTCATCCCGCCAGCCAGCTTGCTTACTCTGCCAAGTATGACACCGTTCACGGTCGTTTTGACGGCAGCATCGTTGCTGACGATGAGGCCAGCACTCTCACTGTCGACGGCAAGACTGTCAAGGTCCTTTCCGATGACAAGTATCGTGATCCCGCCCTGCTGCCCTGGGGTGAGCTGGGTGTAGAGTATGTTCTCGAGTGCACCGGCCGTTTCCTCACCAAGGAGGCTGCTCAGCCCCATATCGATGCCGGCGCAAAGGTCGTCGTCATGTCCGGCCCTGCAAAGGACGATACCCCCATGTTCGTCTGCGGCGTTAACCTCGAGAAGTACACCGCCGATATGCAGTTTGTCTCCAACGCTTCCTGCACCACCAACTGCCTCGCTCCCATGGCGAAGGTTCTTAACGACAACTTCGGCATTGTCGAGGGTCTGATGACCACCGTCCACGCTTCCACCGCCACTCAGGCTGTTGTTGACGGCTTCTCCAAGAAGAACTGGCGTCTGGGCCGCTCCGTTTATGACAATATCATCCCCACCTCCACCGGCGCTGCAAAGGCTGTCGGCAAGGTCATCCCCGAGCTCAAGGGCAAGCTCACCGGTACCTCCATGCGTATCCCCGCCGGCGATGTCTCCATCGTTGACCTGACTGTCCGCCTTGAGAAGGGCGCCACCTACGATGAGATCTGCGCCGCCATGAAGGCCGCTTCCGAGGGCCCCATGAAGGGTGTTCTCGAGTACGTTGATGAAGAGGTCGTCTCCTCCGATTTCCGTACCGACGCTCATACCTCCATCTTTGACTCCAAGGCCGGCCTCGCCCTGAACGACAACTTTGTCAAGCTCATGGCATGGTACGACAACGAGTGGGGCTTCTCCTGCAAGATGCTCGACCTCACCCGCCATATGGACAAGGTCCGCAAGGCCTGAGAGAGTTTATAAAACCTGTTAAAAGTACCCGAAAGCCCGTCTTTCGGGTACTTTTTTCGCCTCGTACGAAATCCGCAATTTTGGTGGTCTGGTACGAAAAACATCGTCAGGTACGAAAACGGTCATACCACGCAAAATGTCTTTCATACCTCTTTCCGTGCCATAGTTTGGAGCGGAAAGAGGTTTTTATTTATGTTCATGAAAAGCATTGTTCAGGAATTTATCTTTGACTGTCAGGTACGCAACCTTGCCCCGCGAACCATCCGCAAGTATGAAAAACAGTTGGGCTATTTCGTCCGCTATTTGAAAGACGCGCAGGGCGTGGAGGTCTTGGACGATTTGCGCCCCATCCACATCAAGCAGTATGTGCTCATGCTCCAAAATAAAAAGCACAAGCCCGCCTATGTGAATGATTTGCTGAAAGCGGTCAAAGTGCTTTGTCGGTATGCGTATGAGGAGGGCTATACCCCGGAATTGATAACCAAGAGGGTCAAGTATGTCAAAGAGCCAAAAGTATTGATACACACATTTTCGGACGATGAAATAGTCAGGATGGTTAAATACTATGACGGGAACGATTATTTGAGTATTAGAAATCGTCTTATGCTTATGATGTTATTCGACACTGGCTTACGGATTAGCGAAATTATTGATATGAAGCCCTCACAGATACGACAGGGCTATTTCAATGTCTACGGCAAAGGGCGCAAAGAGCGGGTTGTACCGCAAAATGCCATCGTCAGCAAATGGCTGATAAAATATGACAGGGCGCGGGACAGGTATTTTGCGCGCAGGGAAGCAGAGGACTATTATTTTTTGAGCAAAAACGGGAAACGACTGACCCCGGAGGCTGTAAACAGATTTATGAAAAAGGCCGCAACGGAAATCGGTATCAATCCGCTTGTCAGGGTATCGCCGCATACTTGCCGCCATACATTTGCCCATCAGGAATTAAAGAACGGCCTTGACCTATATAGTTTAAGCCGCCTCTTGGGGCACGAAAGTGTGGGTATTACACAGCGATATTTGGAAGCGGTACGGGACGACCAGATTTTGACCTCCGCCCGTAAAACAGGGGTTTTAGCCAATCTGTGAGGAACATCTTTGAATGTCTTTGAACATCTAAGGAACATCTTTTAACATCTAAGAACATGATGGAGAGATTTTTTACATCTCTCCATCATCTTTATACACCTTAGCGGCGTTATCCAAGAATTTCTTCATACGCTCCACGACAGCGGGCGGCTCTAATATCCTTGCCCCGCCGCCGAACATTGCCATCCAAGCAAAAAACGCCGCATTTACATCTATGCCCTGCGTGGTGATAAAGCAATCATCCCCGTCAGGCATCATCATAATGTCCTTGCCAAACTTATCTATAACAGCGGCGGCAATTCCGTTTTTGAACCGCATTTTTACATTGTATTCCGTCCCCATCACCATATCAAAAACCTTGACGCGCTTTAGCTTCTTTTCATACTCTTGGTATTTCTTCTCGCCCTCGCGCGGAATACCAAGAGGCTTTGTGATGTTCTCCAATCTGTCCACGCGGAAATAGTCAAGGCGGTTGCGCTTGCCGCCCACATAAGCCAAGAGATACAAATTACCATTATGCCATATCAGCTTATAGGGGCTTACGGTCAATAATTGCCCGTTCTTTGAATAGGTCTTGGGGCTGTCATTATCGGGCGTATAGGTAAAGCGTTTGAATTTGATTTGGCTGTTCTCCGCTATGGCCTGATACAGACGCTCTATGTAGGGTATGGCGCTGTCATTCTGACTGTGAATACGCTCAAAGACAAAAGCATCACTGTTGAGGCTGGCGGCGGTATAGCGATCTGTAAGGGTCTTTATCTTGGCGGTCAGTTCCCGCGCTTTGGTCTGCGTGATAAATTTGGAGGCTTGTATGCTGTGGGCTATCAGGCGTATTTCGTATGGTTCAAATGGGGGATTATTGACGCAATAGCCCTTTTTGCTGAAATCATATTCTACATCAAGATTGAAAGTCTCTATGTTTTTCAGCGTGTTCAGGTCATTATACAGCGTATTATCCGAAATCTGTATTTCACAGTCCAAGAGGAAATCCATGATTGCTGAATAGCTGGCAACTTTCGTCTTGCTGGTGTGCGTCAGCAGATAGTGGTACAGCAAAAATTGGCGCTCTCCTGCGGTAAACTCCCGCACATTTCTTGTAATTCTCATTCCATCAGCCCCTTATCCGCATTGTATCATACCAAGAGCAAAAGAAAAAGGCAGGAAGTGCCCTGCCTGAAATCACTGTATTTCGATGTTCTCTAATCCATGCGCGAGGATAAGATTGATCAGTTCGTTACGGGAGTAATTTGTCTCCGCCGACAGCTTGTCCAGCGCGGTCAAAGTGTCCTCTTTGATCCGCACGGAGATAACACGGTTGCCATCCTCGCCCCGTTTCTTAATAATCAGGGGTTCATTTTTCATTTGCTCCACCTCGCAATCTATATATAATTATAGATTGACAGAAACAAGCAAAATATGCTACATTATGAATGGTAAATAATATCAACTTGTAATACAAACAGATAGGAGAAAACAAATGAAAAAGAAAATGAGCAAAAAACTTTTCGTGTACATCGGTATGATAGCTGGGCTGCTGGCTGTGCTCATGGGTATTCTGGTGATGACAGGTGCTATGGGCGGCAATAGTTTTACCGTCTTTGGCGCACCCTATAAATATGATTCCGGCTATGCGACATTCGGCGCGGATTTCTATACATATGTGACGAATAATGCCGCTGAAGCTGCCGAAGCAAGCACTACTGCCGCCGCAAATCTGCGCGAGATCGCTGTGCTTCTGAAAAATGTCAGCGGAATCCTTCTTATAGCAGGCGGGCTGTTCATGCTCTGTTTCTTTGGCGTCCAATACGCTGAATGTGCACAGGCCGCGCGGCCGGAAACCCCGGCAGAGAAGCCCATTGCAGAAGTCGTAGAGTCGGTCGAGGAATCCGAGGAAGCAGCCAATGAATCAGAGACGGAGGGTCAAGAAAAATGAAAAAAATTGTTGCATTAGTGCTTGCGCTGGTGCTGGTTTTTAGTTTATCGGCTTGCGCGGGCAGCGGAAAGCCCAATGGCACATATGTAGCTGCCGGCGGCACTTTAAAGCTGGAATTCTCCCAGAATAATTTCAAGTTGACTATAGGTGATGGTCTCCCGGGCGCTGATGTCAGCGTTGGAACATTTGAGATGAATGGAAATGAAGTAAATTGTTCCTTTGAAAGCGGCGGAACAGATGTATTCACTTATGACGCTGAAAAAGACAGTCTTGATTGGTACGGCGCTGCTACATTTGAAAAGGTAAAGTAGCCTAAGGAGAAACAAAGCTTTTCGACGAAAACGATGGCTGCCTTGGCAGCAGCCACGATGCGAAAGTATAACAAATGAGGCTCTGCGTTTTTCGTGCGTAGTCTCATTTGGGGCTACGCACTTTTTATTTTCCCGAAAAGAGCGTGGTGAAAATAAAAAATGAAAGAGAGGTAAGGGAAATGGAAGAAAAAGTAATTATAAAAGGTGTATTCTCAGGACTTAGTAGAGCAGAACTAACAGTTACAGATAAGCGGGTATACGGGAAAACCGGATTAGGGAAAGTAGTCGATTTACCGATAGGATCAATTTATAAAGTTGTTGCAGTTAATGGAAATGCTACTTTAAATATCCTTTCAGCTTCAAAAATCTATCAGTTTTCTATTTTGAAAAATGGCGAAGCCGTTTATAATGCTTTGAACGAGCAGATAAAGAATGCTCCAAAAGATGAAAATGATCACTCAATATTGAAGTGTTCGACAGCAATTAACACTATTACAGTTTATGACGATTATTTTGTCATTGGACAGCGCTCAAATGTTCTAAATACCCTAATTTCAAAAAGCATATTCGAAGAAGAAAAAAAGCTGTACTACACTAATATTTCCTCGCTCGAATTTGGAGAACCTACTTCTTTTGCAGCAGGAAAAATTAAATTTGAGTTTGCGGGAGGGTATAATTCAGCAAATAATATCATCTACTTTCCCGAGGCTGATAGGGATGATATGAAGAAAATATATGACTTCATAGATAAAAAGGTTCAAGAAGTCAGGGCTGGGAACAATACATCAGTCGGAGGGTTCTCCGTTGCCGACGAACTAAGTAAATTCAAAAACTTGCTTGATAGCGGTATTATCTCTCAGGAAGAATTTGACGAGAAGAAAAAGCAGTTGCTGGGGTTATAACTGGTAATAAAAAGAAAATAACCGCATATTCTCTTGATTCTAAAGGTGAAGTTCTTGCTACACATGAGTTTGAGCCAATTTATGAAGATGGAACACTTAGCCTAATTCATAAGGGGTTAGGTGCTGAATGTACAAAAGGTGAATGGCTGGACTACTTGGAAGAGCATAGATAATAAAAATTAGCCAAAGGAGAGCATTTTTAGATGATTGTTAGCCTTATAGTAGCGGTAATATCCTTAGTCGCAAATTGGATGATTTTCAAAAAAATGGGTCGGCAAGGATGGGAGGGGGTTGTTCCCCTTTATAACAACTATATCCTATGTGAAGAACTGTATGGAAATGGTTGGAAGTTCCTGTGTATGCTGATTCCTCTGTATAACATCTACTTTATAATCAAACTATACATTGATTGGGCCTATGCCTTTCACAAAAGCACAGGATTTGCTATGGGTATGCTATTTCTCCCCTTCATTTTCCAGATAATCCTTGCTTTTGATAATACCGCACAATACGGTGATGGTAGCTCGGCAAATACCGTTCCCGATGTAATTACACGAGCAGTAGATAAAACAAAAGAAATGGCAGTCTCTACATCTACACAAAAAAGCCAGCGGGATGATAACGCATTGGAAAAGATTGAGAAGTTGGCAGAACTGAAAGAAAAAGGTATTCTTTCTGAAGAAGAATACAACGAGAAAAAAGCAGAATTACTAACAAAAATCTGATTTGGTGGATTTGATTATGAAACAGGTAAAGAATAACAATTCCAAAAAGGCAGCGTTGATTGCGACTGCCATAATTCTTGTGGGAGCATTGCTCATAATGGGGATGTTTGTTGCTTACGGTAAAAAGTAGCGTGATTGGCGTATGGACGGGCGGCCCGGTTTATCTAAACAAATATAGTTCATATTGTAATCAAGTTGAGACATTTGGGGCGAATGGAGAATATTCGTCCATAATGGCAGATAGTTCCGGTAATGTTGTAAGTATTGATGTTGGAACATGGGAAGTATCTGGATTTGAAGTCAAGGCAAAAAGTATTGGCGAAGATGGCTGGACTGTATACCACTATAATCCAATTACCAACAAACTTACTTCCGGCGATTGGGAATACAAAAAAACAGGCTAAACGATATGGAGCGGGCAATCAAACTGCCCGCTCCATTTTTACCCTTCCAAAAGGTCAATGTATTTGTAGATCGTCGTTCTGCTTAAATCACAAACTCTTGCCAATTCGCTGATATTGAGGTGTCCGCTCTTGTAGGCGGGGTAGTGCCGGAGAAATCCAGAAGGAAGGTTATCCACGGTAATCTGCGGCCGCCCGATCTGCTTCCCCTTTGCCTTGGCGTTGCGCATACCTGAGCGCACACGCTCCCGGATAATACGCAGTTCCAGCTCAGCGAACACGCCGGACATTTGGATAAAGGCGTTTGTCATGGGGTCAAGCTCCCCATTTGTGCAATCGACATTGATACTGCCGACGATGGAGAGCCGCAAGCGCTCCTCCCTGACGCGCTCTATAATGTCACAGAGCTGCTTTGTGCTGCGGGCAAGGCGTGATACCTCCAAGGTCAGTATCGTGTCCCCTGCCTGTGCCTGTTCCAGCAGAGAGGCGAGCTGTTCCTTTACCACGCTGTCGCCGTGTTCGTATTCAAGGAATATCTGCTCTGCCCCGGCCTGTTTCAGCTCCCGCACCTGACGCTGTATATCCTGTTTATCCTCGTTAGTAGAGCATCGCGCATATCCGTAAATCATAGCTGTTTCCTTTCTCGCTCCACGGGCTTTATCTTGCCCGTGGAGCGTTTTACCATTAGCAGGAGATAGAGAAGCGGCGGCTGGCGGTCTGCTTGGTGAAGTTCTTGTAGAGTTCACCATAGAGCTTCTTAAAGGCCGTGCTGTCAAAGCGGTTGGAGAGAACCGGCGTCCAGCGGATAATATACTTGCCAGCGGTCAGTTCTTCGGTTTCGCGTTCCAGCATTTCAGCCTTGATACTGTCGCGTATCGCTTCGGCTTCGCTTCTGGCTTCTTCCATCAGGGACTCCCACTCGTTCAGAGCCTCGATTTTGTTAATCAGTTCGTTTCTGCTCATGGTCTTTATCTCCTTATCATATGTAGTCTGGCAAGTGGCGATGGGCATTAAGTTTATCACTCGACTTCTGGAGAATTTCTTATCCCGTCTCGCTCTTATCTGGCCTTCTTGTTTCGGCTGCTGCCTATTCCGTCTGCCTTGGCTTGCTCTCTTTAACTGTCTATATTGTACCAAAAAAGGTACAGCTTGTCTATTGGCGAATGTACCAAAATTGGAACATAATATTTGTATAGTTTTTGGTACATTTTCGCTTGACGATTGCTTGCATTGCGTGTATAATAAATGGTACAAAGGGAGAGTGATTTGCTATGCCTGTGTCTTACGCAAAGTTATTTGAGCGTATGAAAGAAAAGAACATCAAAAAGGTGGATTTGCGGACTACCTACAAACTTAATCCTAAGACGGTGGACAGCCTTACAAAGAATAAGAGCGTAAATGTTGATACCATTATGACCTTGTGTGAAATCCTCGATTGTCAGCCGGGGGACATTATGGAGTATGTCAAAGAGCCGTCCGGGGGTGTTCAGTAAAACAGTTGGTTTCGCGGACAGCGGTTAAGCGCTCGCAGAGGCATGAAAACGGCGGGTAAATGCCTTGATTTTGTCAGCGATATTCCATCTACCCTTTCGCTGACAGGTGTATGCCGGGGTATATATGGGATTTTTCAAAAATCATCGCCCTATCCCGTTTTAGCGTGGCCTCTCAATAATCCAAGAGAAAGAATAATCCAGAACACGGATAAAACGCCCCTGAACATTTTACAAAACACAGAGATAACGGAGCATAACGAAAAACAACGGAGGATAGCGGTTAAGCCATCCTCCGTCTATTTATTGCCAGTCCTTAAAGAGTTCATCAAGGGCTTGCTTCAATGCCTGCTCAGTGCTTTTTTCGATAATGTCAAAAACCATCTTTTCTAAAGTGCTTTCCTATTGCTTCTTCTTGCGGTCTTTCTCTCGCTGGCTCATTTCTTCTTAACCTCCACGCTGAATATAATTTGGCTGGGTTCATCGGGTCTGGGGGCAAACTGTCTCAAAATATCCGATCTCGCCGCCTGTAAATTTTCGTATGGGTCTGTGCCTGACATGGCACGCTTTATCTTCTCAAATACGGTCATCATTCTAATGCCACTCCTTTCTAACATTGTCTTTCAGGCTCAACCAACAAAGGTTATCCGCCATGTTATTTTTCTTGTCTCCGTCAATATGGTCTATGGTCGTCTTGTTCTCTGGGTCGTCATTCCCGCAGAACGCAGCCGCCACTAAACGGCTGACAAGAAAATGTCTGCCCTAACCATCCCGGCAAAGGCAGACGCGCAAATAGCCCTTATTGTTTGCAAAGGCGGTCAACAAGCGGGCGTTGGTATGTTTGAGGCTTTTCACGCGCCCCATATTACTGACTAAGTATTTTCCCTTATAGCCCTCTATTGGTCGCCATTCTTCATTCGGCAAGTCTGGTATTGTATCTATGGTAATCACCGTCTTTCTTAAATTACTAATCGAACGCACATTTATGTGCGTGAGGCGTAATGAATAACCGCCCCGATAGGGGTGAGTTATTCATTACGGGCAAAAGCCCCCAAAGGGGGCAAATACTGTTCCTGCCATTATAGTTTGAGAACTGCGGTAATTCTCTTAATCATGTTTGACAAAAAAATTTTAATCCACGCTATTAACACTATAAAAAGGGGATATATTTTACACTGTTAATTGCGTGGATAAAAAAAGCCTCTGTTCTGCAAATAGCTAAACAGAGACTTCTTTCATTATAGAGGTCGAAACAAGGTCAAGCAAATAATTCAGTTCTTCCAGATGGAGCGCGTTTTTCTCTGGGGCTGCCTGTTTTCGTGGGACACCGCCGAACGAACTATACATATAGGCAAAGGCTGCTTCACTGTCCCATCCTTCATTATTTCGCTTATCCCAGTAGAGATGCCACGCACGGCTATATTCTTCTTTCTCTATCTGTTGGTGACGCTGACAGTCATTTTCATCCCGATAAACACGGTAGTAAATAAAGTCCCCGCCGTGAATATAACCAAGGCTTTCCAGCTTTTCCCGATAGCTGGCAATCGTTTGACGGGATATGGGATAACCATTACTCCGCATATATGCCTCCATCGCTTCATCAGGAAGCCAGCAGTATTCTTCATCCCCCAAAAGGAAGAATAAGTAATTGCGGAGTTTTCTAAAGTCAAGATTTGGGTTAAATCCCATATCGAACACGCAATACAGTCTGAACGGGTCGTGTATAGCTGTTATATTGAAGCTGGCGTTTCCCCCTGTTCCATTCAGGAAATAGACTACATCATACCTGTTCAGTTTCTCTTTAGCTTTTGCGTTGTTTTTTACGCCCAAATATGCCCACATTTCAGGAGCGGAATACATTCTGCATTCCAACGTTGCCATTACGCCCTTTCTAACCATGCTATTAACACCATAATAGAAATCTTTATTTATACTGTTAATAACGTGGATTAAAATTGCCTTATGCGCTTTCCTCTGTCGTGGTCTGAACGGGCTTTTTCTTCGCCCGTTCCAGAACCTCGGAGAAGTCGATAATATCCGGCTGGTGGTCGATATAAAAGAGCGGGTTCGTGCGGAACTTGGGAAATTGGCGCATAAACCATTTGCTGACTGTGGAATAGGGGGAGGCACACATTTTCTCGGCCTTATCGCGCACATCATAGAACGCTTCAAGGTAGTCCGTATCGTCTTTGGGGGACATAGCGATAATAAAACACTCCATACGCTCATAGGTGAGGCCGTTATGCTTATTGCGGGCGGTGATGCTGCCGTCGTTATTGCGGTAGCGGGTGGGGGTTGTGTGGGTCTTGCGGTCAATGCGAAGATTGGGGAAATCACGCTGAAACTTACGCACCAACTTGTATTCTGCACTGGTGGGGTCGCTCGCAGCTTCGGCAAAAGCGGCGGTCATCGTGAGGGTCTGGCTGACAATATCAAACTTATAGCTTTTCATTTTTATATCTCCTTTTCACATTATTTGTTCTGTTGGATTAGGCCGCATTGGGGAGGTCAGGCTCGTTCTCCTCGGTGGAGGCGGTGTTTTTTGCCGCCTCCATTTTCGCCGCATACTCCGCAACCTTTGCGTCAAGCTGCCTATTTCGATACGCCTTGACTCTCTTCTTAGCAACGGCATAATCAAAGTGCTCATAAACCTCGAAGAACTTATGCTTTGCATGGGGATATGCGCTAATACCTTCTTTTTTTGCAAAGGCGATAGTATCGTCAATAATTTTGAGAGTAGCAGTATCGCCCGTCGCCAAAAGGAAGTCGCGGATAAAGGGGATATCCATTCCTTTATAGGTCTGCTTGGTCTTGGTGGGCTGCTTGGGCTTCTTGACTTCAAAGCCGAAATCGGGGTGCTTCGCCATCAGAGCGATAAGCTCATTATACACAGCACCAGTACCCTTGCCAGCCATGTCGAAACTGGCCTGAGTGCCGGCGATGGTCTTGCCGGGGAAGTTGAGGGTGAAGCGGACAGAAGTAGTACGATTAGACATAGTATCAATTCCTTTCTGGCTATTTTGTAGCCATCCTAAATTTTGTTTGGAAGGGTTTTTGTTTTGCCCCTTCCTTTATCGTGGCTATATAATAGCATGGCATATGCACAATATAATTGTGGGGTTACACACTTTTTGTATTTTTTCTTCTTTGTTTTTTGCTCTTGGAGAATTAAAAAATGCTCAGAGATGTTTATTTGATGCTTTATCATGTTCCAAGACGCTCCAAGGTGTTCCAAAGATGCTTCAAGATGCTCAAAGATGTACAAAAAGGGTCAGGGGGCTTGTATCGTTAACACTTAGTACTGTATAATAGATGTGAAAAAAGTTGCCGCACTTGGTACGACAACAAAAACAAAATAATATTGCTCCATAAGATGACAAGGGAACAATGACAGGCAAAAGAAAGCACTGCGTTTCCGGGCTTATGGCTTGGTGCGGGCGAGCGAAGCGAGCGGAGGGCGATACGAAGTAGCGAACTCAACGAGTGGGGCTTCAGCTGCAAGATGCTCGACCTCACCCGCCACATGGATAAGGTTCGCAAGGCCTGATTCAAAGCTGAAACCAAATCAACTAAAACCACATTCCCCCAGCAGGGGAATGTGGTTTTTCTTTTGCGCGCTTATGATAAGAATATGCTGCCAAAGCGCCGATATTGCAAGCGTTTTTACATTCTGTTCACTTGACAGAGCTGCTGGGGTATGCTAAATTTAGTTAAGGATATTTACATGAGGGCCTGCCCGTGGATTCCCAAAGGATCGACTGGCGGGCATTTTCTTTGAAAGGAAGAACAACATGGATTATGATGTAATTATAGTGGGCGCGGGCCCCGGCGGCATTTTCACCGCCTATGAGCTTACAAAGGAAAACAAGGGCCTGAAGGTCGCCGTGTTCGAGCTTGGCAAGGCGCTTGATAAGAGAAAGTGCCCCATCGACGGGAAAAAGGTGAAATCCTGCATAAAGTGCCCGGTGTGCAATATCATGAGCGGCTTCGGCGGAGCGGGCGCGTTTTCGGACGGGAAATATAACATAACCAATCAGTTCGGCGGCACACTCTATGAGTATGTCGGCAAGCAGGAGGCCATTGACCTTATGCGCTATGTGGACGAGATAAACCTCAGCCACGGCGGCGAAGGCACCAAGCTCTATTCCACCGCCAACACCAAGATAAAGCGCACCTGCCTTGAAAACGGCCTGCACCTGCTCGACGCGCAGGTCCGCCATCTGGGAACGGATATCAACTACATAGTCCTTGGCAACATCTATGATGAGCTCAAGGACAAGGTGGACTTTTTCTTCAACACCGCCGTGAACACTGTTGAGCGCACCGAGGGCGGCTATAAGGTCAACTGCGCCGACACGACCTACACCTGCAAAAACTGCGTCATCTCCGTCGGCAGAAGCGGCAGCAAGTGGATGGAGGGTGTGTGCGCGGGGCTGGATATACCCACCAAATCAAACCGCGTGGACATCGGCGTGCGCGTGGAGCTTCCGGCGGAGGTATTCTCCCACCTGACAGACGAGCTTTATGAGAGCAAGATAGTCTACCGCACGGAGAAGTTTGAGGACATGGTGCGCACCTTCTGCATGAACCCGCGCGGCGTCGTCGTCAACGAGAACACCAACGGCATCGTCACCGTCAACGGCCACAGCTACGAGGACCCCGCCAAGCACACCGAGAACACAAACTTCGCCCTGCTTGTCAGCAAGCACTTCTCTGAGCCGTTCAAGGACTCCAACGGCTACGGCGAGAGCATTGCCCGCCTTTCCAATATGCTCGGCGGCGGTGTTATCGTCCAGCGCTTCGGCGATCTGGTGCGCGGCAGACGCAGCACCGAGCGGCGCATTCAGGAGAGCTTTGTTACCCCGACGCTCGCCGCTACCCCCGGCGATCTGAGCCTTGTTATCCCCAAGCGCATACTCGACGGCATAATCGAGATGATCTACGCGCTTGATAAGATAGCTCCCGGCACCGCCAATGACGACACCCTGCTCTACGGCGTTGAGGTCAAGTTTTACAACATGGAAGTGGAGATCGACAACAATCTTGAGACCAAGAGCAAGGGCCTCTATGTCATCGGCGACTGCTCCGGCGTGACCCACTCCCTGTCCCACGCCTCCGCCAGCGGCGTGTTCGTCGCAAGGAAGATTTTGGGGCAGTAAAAGAGCCCTCTCAGGCGCTTCGCGCCAGCTCCCCCAGAGGGGGAGCCAAGATATGATGCGCGCTGCTTGGCTTAAATTTCCCGCAGCCCGCTAAAAACGCTTGTATTTTCACATGCGCGGGCGTATATTAAACTGACTGAAAGAAGGAGGAAGGACTCAATGTCGGAGAGTAAGAGCCAGAATTATCTGCACGGCGCGGCGATACTCGCCGTGGGCGTGGTAATAATGAAGATATTGGGCTTCCTCTACAAGATGCCCATCGGGAATATCATCGGCGACGATGGATATTCCATGTTTCTCGCGACCTATAATATCTACAATGTGTTCCTCTCCCTTGCGACGGCGGGCCTGCCCATAGCGCTCTCGCGGCTTATCTCTGAGGCAAACGCCGAGGGGCGGCCCATGCAGGTGCGCAGGACCTTCACGGTTGCCTGGCGGCTGTTTTTCTGGATCGGCCTTTTCTGCACGGCGATAATGCTGCTGCTGCCCGAGTGGATGGCGACGTCCATTCTCCACAACCCGCCCACCGCCATGAGCATCCGTGCCATGGCACCGGCCGTGCTGCTGGTGTGCCTCGTGTCGGCCTACCGCGGGTACTGCCAGGGCTGCGGCAACATGATTCCAACAACTGTGGGTCAGGTGCTCGAGGTGCTGGTCAAGGTTGTTGTGGGCCTTGTGCTGGCCTACATCGCCATGAACATGGGCCTTGGCAAGGCCATGGGCTCTGCCGGGGCTATCTTCGGCGTGACAATGGGCTCCCTCGCGGCGCTTATATACATGTGGGCCTACAAGCGGCGCAACTATAAGGAGGACCCCACCGCTGACGATGTGCCTGACAGCAACAGGCATATTCTGCGCAGGCTTCTGCGCATCGGCATACCAATCGCCCTCGGCTCAAGCGTGCTCGCGCTTTTGAACCTTGTGGATTCAAGCCTCTGCATGGGGCGGCTCCAGAGCGCGGCAGGGTACAGCCTGGAAAGCGCCCAGACCCTCTATGGCGTCTATGGCAAGGCGCAGACCATCTTTAACCTGCCCGCCGCCATAATAACGCCGATGACTATATCTGTTGTGCCCGCCATTGCCGCCGCCATGGTCCGCGGCGAGAACGACGGGGCGACCAAGATATCCGAGGACTCCATGCGCATCGCCTCGGTGCTGTCCATGCCGATGGGCGTGGGCCTTGCGGTGCTCTCTGCGCCGATAATGCGCATCATTTATCCCACGAGCCACGCCTCCGGCCCCGCGCTGCTGGCGATAATGGGCGTCGCGTCCTTCTTCGTGTGCATAGTGCTTATGGAAAACGCCGTGCTTCAGGCCTTCGGCAAGGAGCTTTTGCCGATGTATTCCATGATAACCGGCGGCGTTGTGAAGATAGTCATCAACTGGTTTCTGGTGGCGGACCCCGACATCAACATCTACGGCGCACCTATCGGTACGCTCGTGAGCTATGTTGTCATGGCGGTAATGAACTTTGTGTTCATGTGTAAGGTGCTGGATAAAAACCCCCGCCTCGGCACAATCTGCGGCAAGCCCATGCTGTGCAGCATAATAATGGGCGCCTGCGCCTGGGCGGTGTACGGGCTTGGCTCCAAGTTTATCGGCGATACGGGGCGGCTCAGCCTGCTCGTATGCCTCGTGCTCGCTATGGGCGTCGCCGTGGCGGTGTACATGATTGCCGCCATCAGCAGCCGCGCCATAACCGCCGCCGACATGGAGCTTATCCCCGGCGGGAAGAAGATTGCAAGGCTGCTGCACATGAATTGAAAAAAGCCCCGATTTTGGCAAAAATATACTTGATAAACGCGGTGATATGTGGTAAATTAATCGCGTTGCGCTTGCAGACCAGCGGCGCGCGAAAAAAATGAGTAATTCCGCCCGTTTCGGGGAAAACTCATTAAAAATGGCCCCGTGCCGCATTATATATCAAAAGGAGAAATAAAGATGAATAAGGCAGAACTCATTAATGCTGTTGCCGCCAAGGCAGAGCTTTCCAAGAAGGACAGCGAGAAGGCTGTCAACGCAGTGTTTGATGCTATCACCGAGACCCTCGTCAACGGCGACAAGGTTCAGCTCGTCGGCTTCGGCGCTTTCGATGTCAAGGAGCGCGCCGCCCGCACCGGCCGTGACCCCAAGACCGGCAAGGAGATTCAGATTGCCGCTACCCGCGTTGCCTCTTTCAAGGTCGGCAAGGCCCTGAAGGACGCCGTCGCGAAGTAAGAAAGTGATTAAACAGCGCATCGCTCTGCGGTGCGCTGTTAGTTATATCGGCATAGGTGCAAGGGAGTAGGATTTGTACTGCGCCTCACTTGCTCCCCCCTCCGGGGGAAGTGTCAAGACGCGAAGCGAATTGACGATAGGGGGGCTTGCACTGTGGCAAGATAGGCGTACTCCCCTTCAGTCACGGCTGCGCCGTGCCAGCTCCCCCTCAGGGGGCGCCAAGAGATGGCGCAAAATGTTAAGCAGAAAGCACTTGAACTGCACCCCTCTAATCCCCACTGAGCCGAGCCTTGTAAAGATGATTCGCGGCATGCAGAAACGAATTGATTAAAGGTAACAATCGAGGTAAACCAGCAGTTACGACTAAGGGCGAGCTAAGAAGTGATATGTACATTTCACCACCGGAGAGAGATTCTCAAGGGAGAAACCTCTCCCTTGAGCCGCGTTTTCTTTTCTCTCCACTTTTCTTTTGACGGGACAAAAGAAAAGTGGAGGTCAGAGCCCGATATTCTTGAACGCATCCAAGCACTTGCGCCTCACGCAAACAACCGGCGGGGAAAATCCCCGCCGGTTCTCATCTTTACTTTTTCTCGTATCCCCGCAAAAACTGCCTTGTGCGCTCATTTATGGGGTTTTTCATAACCTGCTCGGGGCTGCCCTGCTCGGCGATAAGGCCGCCGTCAATAAACAGCACCTTGTCCGAAACCGCCTCGGCAAAGCCCATCTCATGCGTGACGACCACCATGGTCATGTCCTCACTCGCAAGGCGCTTTATCACCGCCAGCACCTCTCCGGTAAGCTCTGGGTCGAGGGCAGAGGTCGGTTCGTCAAAGAACAGCACCTCCGGCGTCAGGGCCAGCGCCCGCGCGATGGCCACGCGCTGCTGCTGCCCGCCGGAGAGCTGATGGGGGTAAAAATCCCTCTTCTCCCGCAGGCCGACGCGGTCTAAAAGCGCCTGCGCGTTTTTCTCAATCGCGGCGTTTATCTCCCGCTGGTTCTGCTTGTAGTCCGGCCGCTCCTTTGCCTGAAGCTTCGGCGCGATGGCCACATTTTCAAGCGCGGTGTACTGAGGAAACAGATTGAAATTCTGGAACACCAGCCCGAAATGCAGGCGGTTGCGGCGTATCTCCCGCTCGGATAGGGTTCTTTCGTCCGCCGCGTCGAAAAGCCGCTCCCCTGAGACGGATATAGTGCCGCCGTCGGGTATTTCAAGGAAATTCAGGCAGCGCAGCAGCGTTGTCTTGCCGCCGCCGGACGGGCCGATTATCGACAGCGTCTCCCCTTTTTCCATGGAGAAGCTGATGCCCTTGAGCACCTGAAGCGAGCCGAAGCTCTTTCTTAAGTTGTTAACCTCCAGCAAAGCCATCTCTTCCCCTCCTTACACCTTGAAATAGTCAAGCTTCTTCTCTATCCAGCCGAAGAGCAGCGTCAAAATTCCGTTGAAGAGCAGATAGTACACACCTGTAAAGAACAGCGGCCAGATCATGCCGGCGGACTTTATAAACGCCTGCCCGTCCCACATAAGCTCGTACACGGCGATAACGCGCACAAGGGAGGTGTCCTTCACGAGCGTTATCGTCTCATTTGCCATTGGCGGGACGATACGCTTTATCACCTGCAAAAGCGTGACCTTGAAGAAGATCTGCGTGTTGGTCATGCCAAGCACCTGCCCGGCCTCGCGCTGCCCCTTTGGCACACCCTCAATGCCGCTGCGGAAAATCTCCGAAAAATAGCAGGCGTAGTTGAGGATGAAGGCCACCATGGCCGCCGTAAAGCGCCCGGCGCTGCCGCTGCCCCACCAGTTGCTGCCCAGCAGCATACCGGGGCCATAATATATAATAAGAAGCTGGAGCATAAGGGGCGTTCCGCGGATGACCCAGATAAGCCCGCGGATTGGGTAACGGAGGACCCTTGCCCGGCTCATGCTGCCAAAGGCTATCAGAAATCCCAGCGGCACCGCGCCCAGCAGCGTAAGGGCGAATATTTCAAGGGACTTTACAAAGCCCTGATTGAGTGAAGCGATAACGGTTTGAAACATGGACAGACCTCGCAAATTAAGTATTACCGCTTTTATACAGCGGGACGCCTCCGGCGGAGAAATCCGCCGGAGGCAGAATATTTACTTTGTGAATCCGGGCTTTTTACCGGGCGATGATGGACTCCTGCACACCGTACTGGTTTGCGATCTCCATCATGCTGCCATCAGCATAGGCCGCGTCGAAGAACGCATCCAGAGCCGCGGCAAGGTCGCTGCCCTGGCGGAAGCCCGCGCCGTATTCCTCGCTGGTAAGCTCAACGGTGTAGGCCATGTCGGGATAGCTGGTGCCCTCGCCAATCATAGCGCCCGCCATCAGCAGGTCGATGATGCAGGCGTCGGAAGTGCCGGCTGCGACCTCCATGAGCGCGGCGGCCTGGCTCTCAACGGCGATGAAATCAAGCCCGTTCTCTGTCGCGGCGGCTTCACCGGCAGAACCGGCCTCAACCGCGAAGCTCAGACCCGCGAGGCTCTCAATATCCTGATACTGGTCGGCAACATCGGCATTGACGACAACGACCTGAGCGTTATTGCAGTAGGCGCTGGTGCAGGCCATGGAATTGGTGACCTCGGGGGTGAGGGTCATGCCGTTCCACACGGCGTCAATGGCCTTGGCCTCAAGCTCCATGATCTTGTTATCCCAGGCGATCTCGATAAACTCAGCCTCCACGCCGATGGACTCGGCAAAGGCCTTCGCCATGTCAGCGTCAAAGCCGATCCACTCGCCGCTGTCATCCTTGTAGTCCATGGGGGCAAAATCGGTGATGCCGACTATCAGCTTGCCCTGAGACTGAACATAGGCGAGGTCGCTCTCGGCGGCGGGCTCATCGGCGGGAGCTTCGGGCTGAGCCGAAGGCTCGTCGGAAGGGGCGGCGCTGGGGGCAGGGCTGCCGCCGCAGGCGCACAGCGCGAACACCATAACTAACGCAAGAAGCATTGCAATTATCTTTTTCATTTTTGTGTCCTCCATTCGGAATTGTTTATCACGCTGTTATAATAACACATTAGCGAAATAAAGCAAGCCCTAATTTGCACCTTGGCGGTGCAAATTTTGCACAGCAAATGCAGACCTTTTTTGCATATGCCTCTTTAATTCCTACTGATTTTATGGTAGATTGAGCATGTAGGAATTAGCGCTGCAAAAAAGGACGGTGATTTGATGAATGTTACCAGCAAGGGGCGCTACGCTCTGCAAGTGATGCTTGATTTGGCCCAGCACCGGGAGGATGGCTTCATCTCCCTGAAAACCATTGCCGACAGGCAGGGTTATTCGATGAAATATCTCGAGATGATAGTCAGCAGCCTGAAAAAAGCGGAGCTCGTTGAGAGCACACGCGGCAAGGAGGGCGGCTATAAGCTCAGCCGCGGCCCGGAGGAATATTCCGTGGGCGATATCCTGCGCTGCATTGAGGATAATCTTGCTCCCGTCGCCTGCATAAAGGCGGGCAGCATCAGCTGTGAGCACGCCGGTGCCTGCATGACCATCCCCATGTGGAAGGAGCTGGATGACATTACCAACGCCTACCTTGACACCGTGACGCTCAACGACCTGCTCACAGGCGAAAAATGGAAAACTTAATTCAAAGGCAAGGCCTGCACATTGAGCACTTGACAAATTTCTTCCCTGTGCTATAATTCCCATTGAAATAATAGGAAATAAATTTTGTACTATATAATTCACACGAAAGGACTAAATTACGATGTTTGTTTACGCAGATAACGCGGCGACCACCAGCGTCAGCAAGACCGCGCTGGACGCCATGCTCCCCTACCTCACCACCGAGTACGGCAACCCCTCCAGTCTCTACGGCTTTGCCCAGCACGCGACCGAGGCTCTGGCCGCCGCCCGCAAGACTGTTGCCGACTGCATTGGCGCGGAGCCCAAGGAGATTTACTTCACCTCCGGCGGCAGCGAGGCCGACAATCAGGCTATTCTCTCCGCTGCGAAGGTCGGCGCGCGCAAGGGCAAGAAGCACCTTATCTCCACCAAGTTTGAGCACCACGCCGTGCTGCACACTCTCAAGAAGCTCGAGAAAGAGGGCTATGAGGTCACGCTGCTTGACGTCCATGCGGACGGTGTTGTCCGCCTTGAGGATGTCGCCGCCGCCATCCGGGAGGACACCTGCCTTGTCACCATCATGTTTGCCAATAACGAGATTGGCACCGTCCAGCCCATCACCGAGATCGGCGCTCTCTGCCGCGAGAAGGGCATCCCCTTCCACACCGACGCCGTTCAGGCCGCCGGCCATATGCCCATCAACGTCGGCACGATGAATATTGATATGCTCTCCATGTCCGGGCACAAGTTCCACGCTCCCAAGGGCGTGGGCGTGCTGTACGTGAAGAAGAACATTCCCCTCTTCAATCTTATCGAGGGCGGCGCGCAGGAGCGCGGCCGCCGTGCCGGTACCGAGAACGTCGCCGGGATTGTTGCTCTCGCCGCGGCGCTCAAGGAGTCCTGCGATAATATGGAGGCCAACACCGCCAAGATCATCCCCATGCGCGACAAGCTCTTTGCCGAGCTGAGCAAGATTCCCCACAGCAAGATTAACGGCAGCCTCGAGCATCATGTCCCCGGCACTGTGAATATGTGCTTTGAGGGCATCGAGGGCGAATCCCTGCTGCTCATGCTCGACGCAAACGGCATCTGCGCCTCTTCCGGCAGCGCCTGCACCTCCGGCTCGCTCGACCCCAGCCATGTGCTGCTGAGCCTCGGCCTGCCCCATGAGGTTGCCCACGGCTCCCTGCGCCTCTCCATCGGCGAGTATAACACCATGGAACAGATCGACCACATTATTGACGTTGTCCCCAAGGTGGTTGAGTACCTTCGCAACATGTCCCCCGTGTGGGACGAGCTGGAAAAAGGCCAGCGCCCCCACCTCATCTGATAAATTCAATCTCAAATATATAACAGGAGGAAATTATTATGGCACTTTATAGTGATAAGGTTATGGATCATTTTCAGAATCCCCGCAACGTCGGCAAGCTTGAGGACGCTGACGGTATCGGCGAGGTCGGCAACGCCAAGTGCGGCGACATTATGCGTATGTATATAAAGGTGGACGACGGCGTCATTACCGACTGCAAGTTCAACACCTTCGGCTGCGGCAGCGCCATCGCCACCAGCTCCATGGCGACCGAGCTTATAAAGGGCAAGCCCATTGAGGAGGCGCTCAAGCTCTCCAATCAGGCTGTTGTTGAGGCTCTGGACGGTCTGCCCGCCCACAAGATCCACTGCTCCGTCCTCGCCGAGGAGGCCGTCCGCGCCGCCGTCAAGGATTATTACGACAAGAACGGCATTGCCTATAACGCTGACGAGTTCCAGATCCACGACTGCGAGCACTGCCAGGACTGATAGTTTTCAGCGTGTGTATAGTCAAGAGGCATCAAGATTATCTTGATGCCTCTTGCTATAAATGCCGTGTATTGGAGGAAATGAGCATGATTCGTAAATTTCAAAAAGCGGATATTGAACCGGTTATGCGGATTTGGCTCAGCGCAAACCTTGACGCGCACGCCTTTATTCCTGCGGAGTATTGGCAGTCAAACTTTGATCCGGTGCGCTCACAGATTGCGCAGGCGGAAGTCTGGGTGTATGAGCTTGAAACTGGCATACAGGGCTTTATCGGCCTCGCCGGAGACTATATCGCGGGGCTTTTCGTGGATAAAAGCTGCCGCTCCCGTGGCATCGGCAAGCAGCTTTTGGACCACGTGAAGCAGACGCATGACGCTCTGTCTTTGAGCGTATATAAAAGAAACGAGCGCGCCGTTTCGTTCTATCTCCGCGAGGGCTTTTCAGTATCGGCGGAGCAGACGGATGAAGCCACAGGAGAGGCGGAGTGTACCATGGGCTGGAGTGCGCAAAGCTGAGCAGTTGCGCGCCCGGTTTCTGAAAAAGCACCGGTTGACCCCACAGCAATATAAATAAGTAAAAAGTACCTGCCGAAAAGAAATTATGATTTCTTTTCGGCAGGTGCTTCTCCATGTAGAATTACGTTCATAATCTCCCCGGCGAACTGGAGGTTATAAAACTCTGCACCGCAGCATCTTGGCGCCCCCTACGGGGGAGCTGTCTTGCTGC